>PNKH01000024.1 GCA_013822345.1 Isosphaera sp. | reverse complement strand
CTCGGACGGACAATTCGGGCCGGGTTCCGATAGTCTACCCACCCCGACCGCGGAGCCGCCATGCGACACCTTCTCCCCGCGTTCCTCCTCCTGCCGCCCTCCGCCCTCGCCCAGCCACCGAAGGCGGACCCCGCCCCCGCCCGGCCGCGCGTCCTCCTGGTGGGCGACTCGATCCGCCTCGGGTACGCCCCGCTCGTCGCCAAGAGGCTCGACGGCGCCGCCGACGTGTTCGGCTTCCCGGAGAACGGCGGCGACACGGCGGCCACCCTCAAGCAGCTCGACGGCTGGGTCAAGGACCGGAAGCCGCCGTTCGACAAGGCGGGGCCGCTGGTCGTCCACTTCAACTGCGGGCTGCACGACCTGAAGTTCGGCAAGAAGGCCGGGAAGCACCAGGTGCCGGTCGAGGAGTACGCGGCGAACCTGAAGGCGATCGTCGGCCAGCTGAAGGCCGTCCCCCCGCACGTCGTGTTCGCCAGCACGACGCCGATCCTCGACGACCGGCACGCCGGGCGGAAGGCCGACTTCGACCGGTTCGACAAGGACGTGCAGGCGTACAACGCGGCGGCGGTGAAGGTGATGGCGGACCTCGGCGTGCCGGTCGACGACCTGAACCGGATCGTCCGCGACGGCGGCCCGGGCGAGCTGCTCGGCAAGGACGGCACCCACTACACCCCGGCCGGGAACGAGCGGCTCGCCGACGCCGTGACCGACGTGGTCCGGCGGCAGCTGCGGCTCCGCACCCCGACGGTGCTGAAGGCGCCGGCGTCCGGGCCGGAGGCGGTGAAGGCGTACCAGGCGGCCGAGGCGGCGAACGACAAGCTGGTGCCGGACGTGTTCCGGAACCTGAAGGTGCCGGAATTCGCGGTCCCGGGGTCGAAGGACGGGTGGGAGAAGCGCCGGGCGGACGTGAAGGCCAAGGTGGTGGCGTCGCTCGGCGACCTGCCGCCGCGGCCGGCGAAGCCGGCGGCCCGGCTCGTGTCGGCGGAGGTCCACAACGGGTTCACCCTGGAGCGGCTCCGGATCGACAACGGCGTGGACGGGGTGATGTCCGCCCTCCTGCTCGTCCCCGACGGGTTGAAGGGGCCGGCCCCGACCGTCCTGTGGTTGCACTCGTCGAGCTACGACCACCACCAGTTGCTGCAGCCGAACACGAACGGCGGGGAGGAGCCGCTGGGGTTGACGCTCGTCAAGCGCGGGTGGGTGGTGTTCGCCCCGGACGCGGCGTGGTACGGGGACCGGGCGGGGCAGGGGCCGGCCGGGCCGCGGGAGACGACCCGCGAGCAGGCCGACAGCCTGGCGAAGTACCACCTGTGGTTCGGCCGGACGCTGTGGGGGATGTTCGTCCGCGACGACCAGGTCGCCCTCGACTACCTGGTCACCCGGCCGGAGGTGGACGCGAAGAAGATCGGGGCGACCGGGATGAGCATGGGGAGCACGCGGAGCTGGTGGCTGGCGGCGGTCGACGACCGGGTGTCGGCGGTGGTCGGGGTGGCGTGCCTGACGCGGTACGAGAACCTGCTGCGGCACGGCCAACTGCGGGCGCACGGCCACTACTACTTCGCGAACGGCATCCTGAAGCACTTCGACACCGAGGCGGTGGTGTCCTTGATCGCCCCGCGGCCGGTGCTGTTCCTGACGGGCGAACTCGACGCCGGCAGCCCGGCAGACGGGATCAAGGTGATCGAGGAGGGGGCCGGCGGGGTGTACCGGGCGGCCGGGGCGGCGGACCGGTTCCGGAGCGTCCGGTACCCGGAGGTGTGGCACACGTACACGCCGGAGATGCGGAAGGAGATGCTGGCGTGGCTGGAGAAGTGGCTGAAGTGACGGCCCCGGGCGAGCCGGGAGCGTGAGCGACCGGAGGGACGCCCCCCGAGTCGCGAAACCTCCGGTCGCTCACGCTCCCGGCTCGCCCGGGGCCGATCTGAAGCCCCACTCCGCCCGCAGCGCGGCCGCCGGCCGGCACAGGTACGCCCGGCTCAGCCCCAGCCCGAGCAGCGCCGCCGCGAACCCGGCCCCGGCCGGCAGCAGGTGGAACCAGTCGTCGTACCCGACCACGAAGTGGACCCCGATCGCCGGCACGTACCCGGCCGCCACCGCCGCCAGGAACGCCCACCACAGCCAGCCGTTCCCGGCCCGGAACCCCCACAGGGCGGCGAGCACCAGCGCCAGCCCGGTCGCCACCAGCATCCCGCCGAACGTCGCCCGGTCGTGGGCCACCAGCGGCACCAGCCGCGGGCTCGCGGCCGCCAGCGCCTCGGCCGTCGTCCCCATGAACTCCAGGTCCTCGTGGACGAACACCGAGGTGACGCCGACGGCCGAGATGACCAGCCCGGCGGCAACCACCGCCGCCCCGTGCAGGACGAGCAGGAGCTGCCCCCACTGCGCCCGCCGCCACGCCCGGTCGGTGCGGAGCTGCGGCGCGTCGGGGGCGTACGGGCCGAGCTTCGCGTGGACGCCGAGCAGCAGCAGTTGCAGCAGGCAGGCGGTGACGAACGCGTGGAGCACGTCCAGGTAGCCGAACCCGAGGAACAGGAAGAAGCTGGCGAACCCGGCGAACGCCGACGCGAACACCGCCACCATCGCCCAGTGGACCCCGCGGCGGACCCCGCCGACCGACAGCCCGACGTACAGCACCCCGACGGAGACCATCGTCCCGGCCAGCGAGACGCGGTCGTGGGCCATGAACGCGAGCAGCCGCGGGTTCACCGCGGCGAGCTGGTCGCGGGTCATGCCGAGGAACGCCTCGTCGTAGGGGAGCACCACCCGGGTGGCCGCGATCACCAGGGCGAGCACGCTCCCGATCAGCATCCCGACGCCCATCAGGGCCGTCCAGAACCACGTCATCTCGGCCGGCCGCGGCGGGGCCGGCGGCCGGGCGCCCGCCACCTTCCGGTACAGCACCGCGTCGTTCGCCCGCTTCACCAGGCCGGGGCCGTTGAACACGAGGCCGCTGTCCACCGCGACGAGGTCGGCCCCGGCGCCCCGCAGCGCGAGGGCGTCGTCCGCCTCGTGGACCCCGCCGCCGGCGATCACGGGGAGGTCGGGCCCGAACCGCTCGCGCAGGCCGCGGACCAGGGCCAGCGCCGGCCCGCGGGCCGGGCCGCCGATCTCGACCCCGCCCGCCGCCCGGGTCACCTCCCCGGTCACGAGCACGCCGGCCGCGCCGCCGGCAAGCCCGGCCGCGACCGCCGGGCCGGCCTTCTCGGCGGGCAGGTCGGCGGCGACCGCGACCAGCACCGGGACCCCGCCCGCGGCGGCCACGACCGCCGGCACCTCCGCGTCCGCCGCGACCACCCGGGCGAACGGGGCGACCGCGGCCGCCAGGTCCCGGGCCTCGGCCGCGTCGCGCGGGGCGACCCGGACGACCAACGGCACCCCGAGCCGGACCGCCTCCGCCAGCCGGGGCAGGGCGGTCCGCAGCCCGAGCGGCGGCCCGCCGGTGAACCCGATCGCCTCCCGGCCGTCGTCCCGCTCGACCCCGGGCGGGTGCGGCGGGTCGTCCGCCGCGATCGGCCCGACGGTGAGGAACCCGACGCCGAACCGGGCGAGCGCCGGCAGGGCGGCCGCGGTCACGTCGAGCCCCGGCCCGAGCCCGACCGGCGACGGGAACTCGACCCCGAGGGCGGCGACCGCGAGGCGGGGGTCGGCGCGCATGTGCCCGAGCAGGTCGATGACCCGGCCGCCGAGCGGGAGCCGGGCGAGCCGCCCCATGAACCCGAGGGCGAGGGCCCGGGCGCGGCGCGGGCCGAGGCGGTACAGGAGCGGGCGGGACACGGTGCGGTAGAACCAGTCCGGCATGGCGACCCCCGCGGCGGGACACCCCTGTTGAACCGGGACGTGCCGGCCGCGACAACCCGGGGTCGCCGCCAGGCCGCCGGGTGGTATGATGACCGCATGTCCACCACGTTCTACCAGAAGGCCCGCCGGCACCTGGGCCGGAAGTGCCCGGTGATGAAGACGCTCATCGCCGGGGTCGGCCCGTGCACCCTCGTCGCGGAGCCGGCCGACCCGTTCACCATCCTGGTCCGGTGCGTCGTCTACCAACAGATCTCGACCAAGGCGGCCCGGTCGATTTTCGACCGGGTGTCGGCCGCGACGGGCGGGCCGGGCGTGCCGATGGCCCGGCTGGCGAAGATGACCGAGGCGGAGCTGCGGGCGTGCGGGGTGTCCGGGCCGAAGCAGCGGACGCTGCGGGCGGTCGTCGACCACGTCGCCGCGCACCCGGACCTGCTGCCCGGCATCGCCGACCGGGACGACGACGCGGTCCGGGCCGGGCTGACCGCGATCAAGGGGATCGGCCCGTGGAGCGCTGACATGTTCCTGATCTTCGGGCTGGCCAGGCCGGACGTGCTCCCGGTCGGCGACTACGGGCTGCGGGCGGGGGTCAGGAACCTGTACGGGCTGAAGGAGCTGCCGGGGGCGGCCGAACTGGAGGAGGTCGCGGCGGCGTGGCGGCCGTACCGGAGCGTGGCGACGTGGTACGTGTGGCGGAGCCTCGGCCCGGTCCCGCAGTCCGGGCAGGGCGGGTAACGTTCGAGCCTGTCGTCTCGGGGGCCGAGGGTCGGGCAGCGGGCGCCGGTGCGGCGTGGAGTGAGCGGACGGGCGTACGCCCCCGTCGGATCTTTTTCCCGTTTTCCGCGATTTGTTCGGCCGCGGACGGCACCCGTACCCCGGGGGCCGCACGCCGGCGTCCCCCCGTAACCGCCCGGGAGAGACGCCCATGTGCCGCTCGATGGTTCTGCCCGCCGCCTTGCTCGCCGCCGCCACACCGGCCGCCGCCGGGCCGATCTCCACCGACATCTGGGACATCAGCCAAGGGGTGGTGGTGACCGCCCAGAGCGGGGTGGTGCCCACGTCCTCCGCCCGGAACCTGCTCGGCGCGGCCGAGGGCACCGTGGAGGCGGGGAACGTCCTGTTCCGGGACGACCGGCCGGCCGGGTTCGTCCACTTCGTCGAGTGGCGGACCCCGGTGCCGGTCCTGGTGACCGGGTTCAACCTGTTCGCCATCCACGACGGGGCGCCGTTCGACGCGAACGAGCGCGGGTTCAGGCGGTTCACCCTCCTGGCCCGGGACCCGGCCACCGGGGACTTCGGGTCGGTGTTCGAGTTCTTCCCGACCAACCCGTACACCCAGGCGGGGCCCGACTTCCTCCTCGTCGCCGCGGCCCTGGCCCCGCTGACGGCCCAGGAGTTCCGGGCGGAGTTCGAGCAGTTCGGGGACCGGACCCCGCCGGCCCGGGGCCCCCGCGTCATCGAGCTGGACGGGTTCGGGTCCGTCGCCCCCGGCACGGCCGCCGTGCCCGAGCCGGCCACCGCCCTGCTGCTCGCCACCGGGGCCGGGGTCGCCGGCGCCTACGCCCGCGGGCGGGCCCGTGGGCGGCGACCGGCGGGTGACGGTGGGACGGGTTCCCCCGACCCGCGGGCGTGAGCCCCAGCCCCCGGCGGGCTCCGGCATCGGCCGGGCGGGCGCCGCCGGGTCGGTCTTCGCGTGGTGAGCCCGAGCGGCTTGGCACCCTACCGGGCCGTCGGGCCGGCCTCTGCGGACAGGGCCGCGAGGCAGGTGGCCGCCGCCCCGGCCCGGGCCACGTCCCCCCGGTGGGCCGCCGTTTCCTCGACCACCTCGAGGTGCACCAGCAGGTACCGGGCGGCCACCTCCCGGTCGGATGCCCCCGGGCGGACCAGCCCGCAGTCCTGGAAGGACGCCCGGACCCCGGCGAACCAGCCCGGGTCGGCCCGGCCCATCCCGGCCACCCGCCCGACCGCGCCGGCCGGGGTCGCCCGGCCGTCGACCAGGGCGGCGGCCAGCCCGGCGGTCACGTCGGCCCGCCGCCGGCTCGCCTCCCACCGGTCGTCCATCTCGCGCCGGGCGGCGGCCGTGGCCGCCCCGCCGGGGTCGGCGCCCCACAGGTCGTGGGCGGCGGTCGCGGCCAGTATCACCCCGGCGGCGGTCACGACGTGTCGCATGTCGACCCTCCCGGCGGGCGGCTCACGGCCGGCACGCCCCCGAACTTACCCCGGCGGCGGTGACAGCCGGGTGAGCCGGGGGTGATAGGGGGGTGAGTGAAGGCCGGATGAGACCCCGGGCGTGAGGCGGCCGGGGCGGCGAGGCGACCTGGCACGTGCCGCGGAACCACGACCCGGTCCCGCGGTCCGGGTAGGGCGGGTCGCAACCGGGCTTGATCCCGCCGGCCGCCGACGGAATAACCCGCCCGGGGGTTCGACTCCGGGGGGCCGTCCGTGATCCGGTTCGTCTGCGTGTGGGCCGCCGTCTGCGCCTGGGCCGCCCGGGCCGGCGGCCAGCCGCCGGCCGACCCGCCGCCGCCCGAGGCCCCGGCCGCCGCCCCGGCCGCGCCGAAGTTCGACATCACCTGGGACAACGGGCTGTTCTTCCGCACCAAGGACAAGGACTACGTCGTCCACCTCGGCGGGGTCGCCCAGTACGACGCCGTCTGGTACTCCGCCCCCGCCGCCCTGCAACTGTTCCCCGGTGGGCTCGGCCGGTTCGAGGACGGGGCCACCCCCCGCCGGCTCCGGCTGATCTCCGAGGGGACCATCGCCCGGGACTACGACTTCAAGCTCGAGTTCGAGTTCGCCAACGGGATCGGCCCGGCCGGCGCCGCCCCGACCCCGGCCAACATCTTCTTCACCCCCGCCCCGCTCGACGTCTGGGTGACCGTCAAGGACGTGCCGCTCGTCGGCAACGTCCGGGTCGGCAACCAGAAGGAGTGGTTCAGCCTGGAGCACCTGAACAGCGGCCGGCTCCTCGAGTTCATCGAGCGGTCGTACCTGTTCGACGCGACCCAGCCGTCGGCGTTCAACAACGGCCGGACGCCGGGGGTCAGCGTGTTCCGGACCTGGCTCGACGACCGGGTGTTCACCGGGTTCGGGGCGTACAAGAACATGAGCAACACGTTCGGGTTCGGGTCCGGGGACGGGGAGTACGCCCTGACCGGGCGGCTGACCGGGCTGCCGGTGTACCGCCCGGACGACAAGGTGTTGGTGCACGTCGGCGGGGCGTTCAGCTACCGGGACCCGGTCGGCGGGCAGGTCCGGGTGCGGGCCCGGAGCAACCTCCGCTCGTCCCCGCTCCCGCTCACCAACCCGGTCGTCGACACCGGGCTGCTGAGCGCCGACTCGCAGACCCTGTTCAACCTCGAGGCGGCGGCCGTGTGCGGGCCGGTGACGCTCCAGGGCGAGTACCTGGCGAGCGTCGCCGACGGCGTGCGGGTCGGCGGCCGGGAGCTGGGCTCGATCCCGTTCCAGGGGTTCTACGCCGAGGGGCTGGTGTTCCTGACCGGGGAGAGCCGGACCTGGAACACCGAGACGGCGACGTTCAACCGGGTGATCCCGAAGCGGAACTTCAGCTTCCGAGAGTGCGGCCCGGGGGCGGTCGAGCTGGCCGCCCGGGTGTCCGGGCTGGACCTGACCCGCGACGGGGTGTTCGGCGGCCGGGTCCGGTCGGTGACCCTCGGGGTGAACTGGTACTGGAACCCGAACGTGCGGGTCCAGGCGAACTACGACTACGCCTACCGGGACGAGTCGGCGAACCCGGCGGTGAAGGGGGCGGTGCACGCCTTCGGCACCCGCCTGGCGCTGGACTTCTAGGCCGGGTTGCCGTCGCGGCCGGCGGCGGCGGGTGCTATATAATGAGTTGGCCCGCCCACACCCACAGAGGCAACGCATGCAGAAAGCCAAGGAAGAAGCGATCGAGGTCGAGGGCAAGGTCAAGCAGGCCCTGGCCAACACCCAGTTCCGCGTCGAGCTGGACATCGGCGGGGAGGTGATCGCCCGCATCGGGGGGAAGATGCGGAAGCACTACATCAAGATCATCCCCGGGGACCGGGTCAAGCTGGAGATCTCCCCGTACGACCTGACCAAGGGGCGGATCACCTACCGCGTCCGCTCCTGACCCACCCCCCGCCGAGGAGCCGACATGGCCAAGGGCAACAACGCGCAGGGCCGGGAGAAGAAGAAGCCGAAGAAGGGGGCCAAGCCGCCGCCGGTGAAGCCCGCCCCGCCGCCGAAGAAGTCGTGACCGGCAGACCCCGGGGGCGGTAGCCCCCGGTCTCTTTTCCCGCGGCCCCGCCGGCCGCGCGAACCCGCCCGCCGGAACCGCTGTCCACTTCGCAACCGTCAACGTCGACGGCCCACCACCCGAGAGCGAGACTCCCCCGATTTCCGGCCGCCCCCACCCGGGCGGCCGTGGCCCGGAGGCGGTGCGCGCGGCGGGACCCCACGAAAGGACTTCCAACATGCTGAAGCGCGTCGCGCTGGCGGCCGTCGTCCTGGCGGCCGCGGCCGGGGTCGGGTACCGGACCCACCCGGCCGAGTTCGAGCAGTACGCGGCGGCCGCCGGGGCCGGCCTGGCCCGGGTGTGGGCCGGAGTCGAGGCCAACCCGGTCCCGGTCGCCCTGGCCCTGGCCACCTTCCTGCTGGCGGTCGCGGTCCACGCGGCCAAGGGGAAGTCGCTGCGGCAGGCGCTGGCCGCCGCCGCCACCCGCGGGGCGGCCGCGACCCCGCCGGCCGAGCCGGCCGGCGGGCCGGTCAGCCCGGTCGTCGAGCGGGCGAAGGCCCGGGCGACCCGGGCCCAGCTGATCGTCGACCAGATCGGCCTCCAGACCCGGTACCGGAAGCTGCCGGACGAGGTCACCCGGGCGGAGAAGGAGGCGTGCTACACCGAGCACGCGATGGCCGACGCCGAGCGCGCCTTCGAGGCGAAGATCGACGCCCACGAGGCGGCGGTGGCGAAGCTGGAGGCGCTGCGGAAGGAGCGGGCGGCGGCCGACGCCGAGTTGGCCGAGATCGAGGCCGAGCTGAAGAAGCTGGCCGACCTGGTCTGACGTGAGCGGGGCGGGGTGCCGGCGGCCCCGCCCCGCTCCGTCTTCCGTAGGGTGCGTCGAGGCCCGCTTCGGGCCGACGACGCACCTGCGCCGCCCGGTGCGTCGTCGGCCCGAAGCGGGCCTCGACGCACCCTACGAGGCGGCGGACCGCGTCAGCCGGTCCCGCACCGCCGCCCACTCCGGTGTGTCCGGCGGCATCTCCACCACGATCCGGTCGGCCTTCCCGTCGTCGAACGCATGCAGCCACGCGTACAGGTCCGCCGCCGCCTTCTCCGGTGACGAGTCCAGCCCCAGCTTCAACGACTCGGGCACGCCGCCACACAGGGCCGGGCCACGGAAGTTCAGCGAAAGCGGCAGCAGCCCGCTGTTCAGGAACTGGTCCAGCAGCCGGTCGGCTTCCTCCTGGGAGTACGCCAGCACCACCGGCGTCCGCGGGCTGTAGTGCTTCGCCATCTGCCCGGGCGACCGCGCCACGCCGCCTGCCGCCGGCCCCACTTCCACCCGGCCGACAACCCACTCGACCATCGGCACCGTCACCGGACCCGGACGCAACAGCCGCACCGCCGGCCCGGTCACGTCCACCACCGTCGACTCGATCCCGCCGGGGCACGGGCCGCCGTCGAGGATCAGGTCGATCCGCCCGCCGAGGCTCTTCAGCACGTGCTCGGCCCGCGTCGGCGACAGCTCCGTACTCCGGTTCGCGCTCGGGGCCGCCACCGGGCGCCCGGCCGCCCGGATCAGCTCCCGCGCCACCTGGTGGGCCGGGCACCGGACCGCGACCGTCGGCCCGCCGGCCGTCACCTCATCCGGCACCGCCGGGCCGCGCGGCACCACCAGGGTCAGCGGGCCGGGCCAGAACCGGTCGGCCAGCCGGGCCGCCGCCTCCGGCCAGGCCGCCGCGACGGCCCCCGCTTGCCGGGGGTCGGCGACGTGTACAATGACAGGGTTCGTGCCCGGCCGACCCTTCGCCTCGAAGATCCCGCGGACCGCCGCCGGGTCGAGGGCGTCCGCGCCCAGGCCGTATACCGTCTCGGTCGGGAACGCGACCAGCCGGCCGGCCCGGAGCAGGTCGGCCGCCCGGGCGATCGCCCCCGGGTCGGGCCGGGTCGGGTCGGTCGGGACGATCTCGGTAATCATCTCACTCGGTTGCGGCAGACGGCCGCGGGTCCGGGTAGACTTTGTCGGTGACGCGGCCGGGGCCACCCCGGCACTTCCTCATCCTACGTCGTCCGCGGGCCGGGACTCCCGGCCGGGAGTCGCGCCATGCCCGACGCGCCGGTGACCGTCCCGACCCCGACCCCCGACCAGCGGCGGATCGCCCTGGACAGCTTCGCCAAGGCCCGGGAGGCCGCGGTCCACACCCAGTACGACTACGCCATCACCCTGCTCCTGACCTGCTGCAAGCTCGACCCCGGGAACTTCTTCTACCGCCAGACGCTGCGGAAGACGCAGAAGGACAAGTTCGGGAACAACCTCCGGGGGAGCCGGCTGGCGTTCCTCACCACCCCGCGGTTCAAGGCCCGGGTGAAGGCGGCCAAGCGGTCCGGGGACTACCTCCGGGTGCTCGAGCACGCCGAGCAGGTGCTCTGCCGCAACCCGTGGGACCTCGGCACCCAGCTCGACATGGCGGCCGCGTTCGAGGCCCTCGGGCTGGTCGACCTGGCGGTGTTCACCCTCGACCAGGCCCGGCAGAAGTACCCGCGGGACGCGACCCTGAACCGGGCCCTGGCCCGGGTGTTCGAGAAGCGCGGCGACTTCCAGAAGGCGATGGCCCTGTGGCAGCTGGTCCGGGAGACCCACCCGCACGACGTGGAGGCGGCCCACAAGGCCAAGGACCTCGCCGCCCGGGACACCATCGCCCGCGGGAAGTACGAGCAGACCGCGGCCGCCGGGAGCGACGAGTCCCCGGCCCTGGACCGGATCGAGGCCCGGGCGGTCGAGAAGCAGGACAAGCTGGCCCGGGACGTGGACCCCTTGCGGAAGCGGATCGAGGCCGCCCCGACCGAGCCGGCCCTGTACGTCCAGCTCGCCGCCGTGTACCGCCGGCACAACCTCCCGGACCGGGCCCGGGCCGTCCTCCAGCAGGGCCTCGGCCCGACCGGCAACGCGTTCCAGCTCCAGCTCGAGCTGATGGACCTCGACCTCGCCCCGGTCCGGAAGAACCTGGAGCAGGCCGAGGCCCGGCTCCGCCGGGTGCGGGAGAAGGGGCCGGACGGGGACGGGGACGAGGAGCTGTCCGAGAAGGACCTGGTCCAGCTCCGGGCCCAGCTCCTGCGGGAGGTGAACAGCCGGGAGATCGAGGTGTACCGGGTGAAGGCGGACCGGTTCCCGGGCGAGCCGCAGCACCGGATCGACCTCGGCACCCGGCTCCTGAAGGCCGACCTCGTGGACGAGGCGATCGCCGAGCTGCAGCTGGCCCGGCGGGACGAGAAGCTGAAGTGGAAGGCGGCCCTGTACCTGGGGGCGTGCTTCAAGAAGCGGAGCAACTGGCGGCTCGCCCAGCGGAACTTCGAGGAGGCGCTGCAGGCCCTGCCGCCGGGCGAGGAGGGCGGGAAGAAGGAACTCCTGTTCCAGCTCGCCAGCGGGTGCGCCGAGAACGGCGACCTCCCCCGGGCCATCGACCTCGGGCACGAGCTGGCCAACCTGGACTACAACTTCCGCGGGATCGGCAAGCTGCTCGACGAGTGGAACGACCGCCTCCAGTCGGCGTGACGGGCGGGCCCGGGCCGCCGCGGAGGGCGGCCCCTACCGGCACGTTCGGTAGGGGCCGCCCTCCGCGGCGGCCCGGCAGTAGCTTGACCGCGGCGCCGCCCGGGGTACAGTGGGGCGGTCGGTCACCCTCACGTCACCAGACCAGGAGAACCCCGTGGGCCTCTTCGACAGCCTGTTCGGCGGCGGCGGCGACAAGTCGGTGAGCAAGCAGGAGGCGTACGCCGGCATCCTGCTGGCCGCCGCGGCGGCCGACGGGCACATCGCCGAGGAGGAGGCCCAGGGCCTGTGGACCGCGATCGGGCGGATGAAGTTGTTCTCCAACTACACCCCCGACAAGTTCAACAAGATGATGGACACCCTGCTCAAGATCCTCAAGAAGGGCGGGCCGGACCTGCTGGTCGAGAAGTGCGTCCCGATCCTGCCCGAGGAGCTCAGGACCACCGCCTTCGCCAACGCCTGCGACATCGTCCTGGCCGACGGGGTGGTCGAGGACGACGAGAAGAAGCTGCTGGAGAAGCTCCAGAACCGGCTCGAGGTCCCCGGCGACGAGGCGATGGACATCGTCCGGGTGATGGTTCTGAAGAACCGCGGGTGAGCCCGAGGCGGGCCGTGAGCGTGAGCGACCGGAGGCAGCCCCCTCCGGTCGCTCACGCTCACGGCCCGCCGGCCGTACCGCTCCGCTCGCCCCACTTCACCTCCCGGCCCACTCCCATGAAACGCACCCACGCGGCGCTCGCGCTCCTGGTCCTCGGGGTCACGGCGATGACGGCGGTCTCGGACGAGGGGATGTGGCTGCCCAACGACCCGCCCCGGGAGCAGCTCAGGGCGAAGTACGGGTTCGACCTGACCGACGCCTGGCTGAAGAACGCCATGCTCGCGTCGGTCCGGCTGATCAGCGGCGGGGGCGGCGGGAGCGGCGGGTTCGTCTCCCCGGACGGGCTGTTCGTCACCAACCACCACGTCGCCGCCGACTCCGTCCAGAAGCTGAGCACGCCCGGGCTGGACCTGTACGCCGACGGGTTCTACGCCGTCACCCGGGACGGCGAGCTGAAGTGCCCGGACCTGGAGATCAACGTCCTCCAGGAGATCGCGGACGTGACGGCCGAGGTGAACGCGGCGGTGAAGCCGGACATGAAGCCGGCGGAGGCGTTCGCGGCCCGGCGGGCGGTGATGTCGAAGATCGAGAAGGAGTCGCTCGACAAGACCGGGCTGCGGTCCGACGTGGTGACGCTGTACAACGGCGGGCTGTACCACCTGTACCGGTACAAGAAGTACACCGACGTCCGGCTGGTGTTCTCGCCGGAGAAGGCGGTCGCCGGGTTCGGCGGGGACGTGGACAACTTCGAGTACCCGCGGATGAACCTGGACGTGGCGTTCTTCCGCGCCTACGAGGACGGCAAGCCGGCGAGGACGCCGCACTTCTTCAGGTGGAGCGAGGCCGGGCCGAAGGAGAACGACCTGGTGTTCGTCACCGGCCACCCCGGCACCACCCAGCGGCTGGAGACGCTGGCCCGGCTGAAGCACCGCCGCGACTTCACCCTGCCGTACACCCTGGCCCGCCTCCGCACGCTCGAAGCAGCCCTGCTGCAGTACAGCGAGCAGCACCCGGAGAAGCGGCGGCAGGCGGCGACCGACCTGCACAGCGTGGCCAACGCCCGGAAGGCGTTCTCCGGACAGTTGCAGGGGCTGCTCGACCCGGCCGTCATGTGGGCGAAGCGCGAGGCCGAGATCGACCTCGTTCTCAAGGCGAACGCCCCGCTCAACGAGCCGTTCGAAACCCGCCCGCACTTCACGGACAAGAACCCGAGGCAGAAAGCCGGGTGGGCGCTGTTCGGGGCGATCGAGGAAGTCGCCGCGATCCAGAAGAAGTACGCCGCGTTCGAGAAGGAACACGCTTTGCTCGAGGCCGGCCACGCGTTCTTCTCGCCGCTCTTCTCGACCGCCCGGCACATCGTGCGGCTGGCCGACGAGCTGCCGAAGCCGTCGGCCGACCGGCTCCGCGAGTACCGCGACTCGAACCTCGACTCGCTCAAGTTCTCGCTGTTCAGCCCGGCCCCGATCTACCCGGAACTCGAGAAGGCGAAGCTGACGGCCTCGCTCACGTTCCTCGCGGAGAACTTGGGTGGCGAGCACCCGGTCATGGACGTCGTCCTCGGGCGGGACGTGTTCGGCGGCGCGAACCCCGCACAGCGAGCCGAGGGCCTGGTGTCCCGCACGAAACTGTCCGACCCGGCCGAGCGGAAGCGGCTCGTGGACGGCGGGAAGAAGGCGGTCGACGAGAGCAAGGACCCGATGATCCTGCTCGCGAAGGCGGTGGACGCGGAGGCGCGGAAGTTGCGCACGCGGTATGAGACGGAGGTCGAGGAACCGGAGCGGCGGGCGTACGCCGCGATCGCCGAGGCCCGGTTCCTGACGCTCGGGAAGTCCGTCGCCCCGGACGCGACGTTCACCCTCCGGCTGGCGTTCGGGACGGTGAAGGGGTACGAGGTCGGGAGGGACGAGAAGCTGCCGTTCCACACCACCTTCGGGCAGGCGTTCGAGAAGCACGCGGCGCTCGGCGGGCGGGAGCCGTTCGACCTCCCGAAGCGGTGGCTCGACGGCAAGGACAAGCTCGACCCCGCCACCCCGTTCAACTTCGTCTCGACCGCCGACACGATCGGCGGGAACAGCGGCAGTCCGGTGCTGAACCGGGCCGGCGAGCTGGTCGGGGTGAACTTCGACCGGAACCGGCACGGCCTGGTGCGGAACTTCGTGTACACGGACGTCCAGGCCCGGCACATCGCGGTCCACTCGAGGGCGGTCCTGGAGGCGCTGCGGAAGTTGTACCCGGCCGCCCCGCTCGTCAAAGAACTGACGGGGAAGTGACCCGCGTCCGGAGCCGCCCATGTCCCGCCTGCCGCCGCTGGTGTTCGCCGCCCTGCTTCCGGCCGCCATCGCGGCCCCGGTCCCGCGGGACGTGCGGCCCGAGTTCGGGTCGAACGGTCTGCTCTCCCGCGCCGACCTGGAGAAGGTCCGGTTCGACTCCCGGCCGGTCCCCGACCGGGACCGGCGCGAGCGGCGGCGGGAGGTCGACGAGCCGAAGGAGGTGGAGAAGCCCGGCGCCGCCCCGCGGCCGGCGAACCGGTACGACGTGGCCGTCCACATGCCGTGGGCGGCGTTCAGGGAGGCGGAGCCGATCCCCGCGTACCTGGTGCTGCGGAACAACCGGCCGGCGGTGCTCGGCCTCCACTCCCGCCCCGACTTCTCCGAACCGTACCCCATGTTCCACGGCGGCGGGTGCGGGTTCGACGTCCGCGACCGGGCGACCGGGGAGTCGGTGCTGGAGGGGATCAGCCACGCGACGAACTGCGGCGGCGGGTCGCTGGTGGACGTCCCCGGGGACGGGTACTACGTGGCCCGGGCGGACCTGGCCCGTGTCGCCGGCAAGCCGCTGCGGCCCGGCGAGTACGAGGTGGACTGGTCGTACGACCGGTTCCGGTCGGCCCCGGTGCGGTTCACCGTGACCAGGTCCGACCTCCCGGCCCGGCCCGCGGCGAGGCCCGTCACCTCCCACTACTTCCGCCTGTCGCCGGCCGGCGACGGGGACGAGCGGCCCGGGGCGGCCGGCCGGCCGGTGGTGTGGCGGGAGGTCGGCCTGGAACAGGTGTACGCCGGGGACGTGGCGGCCGCCCTGGGGGTCGGGCACGCCGGGGTGTACGCCCCGGATGTCCGCGCGATCCCGTCGGCCGACGGGGTGGTGGAGGCGGCGCTCGAGTGGCGGCCGTACCGGGAGGGCGACCGGGCGGTGGTGACGCTGCGGGCCGGGCCGAAGTTCGAGCGGGTGCGGTTCGCCGCCCTGCCCGAACTGCACCTTCAGCTCGATGTCCCGGGCGAGGACCGGGTGGCGGTGGCGCTGGAGAAGCAGCAGAAGGCGCTGGGGCAGTTGGGGGCCGAGGAGTGGGTGACGCCGCTGACGGTCGAGGCCCGGCTGCCGGCCGGGTGGCGGGAGGCGTGCGAGGTGGAAGGGACCGGCCGGTTGTCGGTGCTGGTCACGTCGGGGCGGCTAGAGCTGCCGACCGGGATGCGGGAGAAGGTGAAGGTGGCCGAGGACCGGATCGACCCGGCGGGGCGGGCGCGGCCGCCGGTGTGGTCGGGGGTGGTGCGGACCGCCGCGGTCGAGGTCCGGTTCCCGCCGGCCGGGCCGTGACGCCGGTCACGGCTTCTTCCAGTGCGCCGGGTCGGCGTGCTCAAACAGCGGGCGGAGCAGCTTCAGGACCGCGTCGGGCATTTCCTTCGGGTGCGACTCCAGCGTCCACTTCCCGGCGAACGCCTGGACGTGGTGGCTCGGGTACCGGCCGTCGCCGTCCGCCAGGTCGAGCGCCCCGGCGGCGGCCAGGGCGTCGAGCAGGGCCGCCGCCTCCTTCGCGCCGACCGACCACACCTCGGACACGTCGTTCCCGGCCCCCTCCGGGTCGTTCGCCGCCCGCTTGCGGAAGTAACTCGCCGTCCCGTGCCGGGCGAGGCGGAACAGCACCTCCGGCCCGCCCGGCTTCTCGACGAGCGTCCACTCGAACGCCGTCACGGCCGGCTCGTCCGCGGCCGGGGCGGGCTTCGGCTTCCACCGGGCGGGGTGCGCCTTCTCAAGGAGCGGCAGGAGGCGCGCCATCAACTTCTCCGGCACCGGGTCGGCGTGCAGGTACATCCGCCACCGGCCGGACGCGACGGTGAACCTGGTGTCGGGGGTGTGGCGGACGCGGGCCGGGAGGTCGAGCAGGCCGTCGCCGACCAGCCCGGCGAGCAGGGCCGCCGCCTCGGCCTTCGGGATGTCCCACTCCGCGGCGTGGACCCGGTCCGCCGCGCCCATCGGCGGGTTCAGCACCTCGCGGTAGCCGACCTTCCCGGCGGAGGTGACGGTGAGCGTACCGCGCGGCCCGAACGGGTGGCCGAAGGCGAAGGTGACGGCGTCGGGGGCCTTGCCGTCGGGCAGGCGGGCGGGCACGGCGGCGAGGAGGAGTACGGCGGTGAGCGGGGTCATGGTCGGCCTCCGGGATGGCGCCCCCAACGTAGGCCGGCGGCCGCCGGGGTTCAACCACGGGTCGGCGGAACGTTACCCCAGCGTTACGGGCCTGCGCTGAGGTTGCGTCCGCGCGCCGGTCGCGGCACAATTCGGTCCCGCACGGAGACCCCGCATGCCGGCCCCCGCCTCGCGGCCGAAGCCGAAGTTCCGCACCCTTGCCGACGTGCAGGCCCGGCTGGGTCACGTACCCGAGGCCCGCATCCTTTCGCTCCCCGCCCCCGGCACCGCGACGGCGCGAGACCTGCTCGACGGCGGCATCACCCGTGGGTGGCCGGTCGAACTGGTCGATGGGGTGCTCGTCCTCAAGGTTTGTGGCTGGGGTCGGGCGACGGTCGGCGCCCGACTCGCTACGGCGATCGGCACGTTCCTCGTCGAACACAACGTCGGGCTGGCGGCGGGTGCAAGGGGACCCATCCGGCTGGGCCCGGACTTGGTTCGGCAACCCGACGTGTCGTTCATCCGGTGGGACAGCGTCGACGACCCGGACGAGATCGAGAACCCGGCCGGGGCGTTCCTGGAGTACCCGCCGGACCTGGCGGTCGAGGTGCTGAGCCCGGGCAACTCGGTCGGGGAGATGGACGTGAGGCTGCGGGAGTACGCGAAGGCGAAGGTGAGGCTGGTGTGGTACGTGGACCCGGAGCGGCGGGAGGTGGACGTGTACCCGCGGGCGAGCGCGAAGCGGATGAAGACGCTGACCGCGGCGGACACGCTCGACGGCGGGGACGTGCTGCCGGGGTTCGCGGTGCCGGTGGCGAAGTTGTTCGAGAAGCGGGCCCCGGCGAAGAAGCCGGGCAAGAAGGGGCGGAAGTAGGGCGTCGTGCCCCCCGCCCCGGGTCAGCACTTCCGGATGACGCCGGCCAGCACCCCGAGGATGTGCACGTCCTGCCGGCTCGGGTCGACCACGATCGGCTCCATCGCGCTGTTCATCGGGTGGAGCTGGATCTCGTTCTTCCGCCGGTAGTACTTCTTCAGGGTCATCGCCTTCTCGACCATCGCGACGACCTTCTCCCCGTTCTCGCACGTCTCCGCCTTGCGGATCACCACGTAGTCCCCGTTCGCGATCTGGCCGTCGATCATCGAGTCGCCGCGGACCTTGACCGCGAACACGTCGTCCCCGCTGAACAGCTCCCGCAGCTCCAGCCGCTCGTCCTGCTCCTCCGCCTCGATCGCCCGGCCGGCCGCCACCACGCCCCGCAGTGGCAGGCTGAACCCGCCGGCCGACACCCCCGGGATGGTGATCCCGCGGGCCTGCGCCCGCTGCTGGTTGTCCCGCTTCTCCACCCGGTTGATGTACCCCTTCTTCTGCAGCGCCTTCAGGTGGCACATCACCCCGTTCGGGGACGAGATGCCGAACTCGTCGCAGATGTCCCGGATGGCCGGCGGGAACCCCTTGGTCTCGATGTGCCGGCGGATGAAGTTGTAGATCTTCTCCTGCTTGTCGGTCAGCGGCGGGTGCTCGCCCATGGTGACGTGCTCCGGCGGGGGTAGGGGCGGTGCGGCGGGCGGGCCGGCAGAGTCGGCCGGACCCGCCCAGATTGCCACATCTGTCCACCGATGTATGGGAGTATAAGATACGCCCGCCCGGAAAGAAAGAGTGAAATTGCCACTTTCCCTGCCGTTCGGATAGGATTCGACGGGACCCCCTCCCGACCATCCCGTGCGGTGCCGCGTGGACCTGACGCCGCCGACCTGGTTCCCCGAGCTGTTCCCGCAGCTCCTCGCCGGCCGGGACCTGCCCCCGGGGCGGGTGACCGAGGCGGTCCGCGACCTCGTCGCCGGGCGGGTGGACGACGCCCGCGGGGCCGCCTTCCTCACCGCCCTCCGGATGAAGGGGGAGACCGGCGACGAAGTCGCCGCCGCCGCCCTGGTCCTGCGCGAGCAGATGGTCCGGCTCGTCCCGGTGTCCGGCCCGGTCCTCGACACCTGCGGGACCGGCGGGGACGACAGCGGGACGTTCAACATCTCGACCGCGGCCGCCCTGGTGGCGGCCGGGGCCGGGGTGCCGGTGGTGAAGCACGGGAACCGGGCGGTGTCCGGGAAGACCGGCAGCGCCGACGTGCTGCGGGAGCTGGGGGTGCCGATCGAGGCAGGGCCGGAGTGGGCCCAGCGGTGCCTGGACCGGGCCGGGTTCGCGTTCTGCTTCGCCCCGCAGTTCCACCGCGGGATGGCCCACGTCGCCGTGCTCCGCCGCAAGCTCGGGGTGCGGACCCTGTTCAACCTGCTCGGCCCGCTCGCCAACCCGGCCGGCGCCCCGTACCAGTTGCTCGGGGTCGGGAAGCCGGAGCTGCTCGACCCGCTGGCCGGGGCGATCGCGGCGCTG
Organism: Isosphaera sp.; assembly: GCA_013822345.1. Lineage (GTDB taxonomy): Bacteria > Planctomycetota > Planctomycetia > Gemmatales > Gemmataceae > Gemmata. The sequence goes on along the minus strand of PNKH01000024.1, from coordinate 58,390 downwards.
GGCACCCGCCAGGCGGTGCTGGTGTGCAGCGCCGACGGGCTGGACGAGGTCAGCCTGTCCGCCCCGACGATGGTCCGGGTGGTCCGCGGCCGGGAGTACGACAGCCGGGAGTGGCACCCGGCCGAGTTCGGGCTGGGGGCGGTGTCGCCGCGGGAGATTCAGGCGGCGAGCCCGGCGGAGAGCGCGGCGACCGTCCGCGGGGTGCTCGACGGGAAGGACGGCCCGGCCCGACGGATCGTGCTGGCGAACGCGGCCGCGGCGCTGTGGGCGGCGGAGGCGGTCGGCACCCTGCGGGAGGGGGTCGAGCGGGCCGAGGCGGCGCTGGACGCCGGGAAGCCGCGGGCGGTGCTGGAACAACTCGTCAGGGGGTAGCGCGATGGCGACGGTCACCGTGGAGGAGGCTCAGACTCGGCTGGCCGAGATCATCGACCGGTTGGCGCCGGGCGAAGAGGTCGTGCTGACCCGCGGCGGCACGCCGGTGGCCGCCATCCGGGCGACCCCGCCCCGCGAGGCCCCGCGCCTCGGGACGCTGAAGGGGACGGTTCTGGCAGTCGCGGCGGACTTCGACGCGATCCCCGACGGCTTCGAAGAGTACCTGCGGTGAGACTGCTGCTCGACACGCACACCCTGTTGTGGGCGGCCGACGACCCGGCCAAGTTGAGCACCGCGGCGTCGGCGGCGATCCGGGAGCCGGCCAACAACCGCCTGTTGAGCGCCGCGACCGTGTGGGAACTGGCGATCAAGTTCGGGCTGGGGAAGCTCATCCTGTCGCTGCCGTACCGGCAGTGGATGGAGCGGGCGATCGCCGACCTGAAGCTCGACATCATTCCCGTCACCGTCGAGTACGCGGACCGCCAGGCGGGTTTGCCCGACCACCATAAGGATCCGTTCGACCGCCTCCTGATCGCCCAGGCGCTGGTCGAAGGCATCCCGGTCGTCGGCGCGGACGCCGCCTTCGACCTCTACGGCGTCACCCGGCTGTGGTGAAGCAACGGACCCGGTCAGCGCGGCCGCCCGGCGAACACGGCCGCGGCCCTGTAGGCGGAGGCGGTCCAGACGTTGCGAGACGGGGTCGAGCGGGTCGAGGCGGCGCTGGCGGCCGGCAAGCGGCGGGCGGTGCTGGAGGGGCTGACCCGCGCCGCCTGACCCCGGTCCGCCTCGACCCCAAGGGCTACCGGACGAACAGGTGCATGTAGCGCCGGCCGTCACGGCCGGTCACCCACGCCGCGCCGGCGTAGGTGTGGTTGTCGTACACGCAGCAGCTCATCCAGCCGTACCCGGCCGGGTACGCGGCGCACCCGGCGGAGCTGGCGAACGTCCCCGGCGGCACGAACGCGAAGTCGTTCGCGGTGTGGCCGAACAGCCCGTTGGCCGCGCGGAACTCCGCACACGCCCGCGCGGCCTGCGCCAGCCCCTCGTCGCGGACGAACGGCCGCAGCCCGCGGGCGGCGCGCCTGGCGTTCACCTCGTCCAGCCCGTCGCTGGCCGGCCCGCCGGCGTCGGTGTAGGCCGGCGCCGGGGAGTAACTCACGAACTCGGCGGGCACGACGGGCGGGGCGGTGACGAACCCGCCGGCGGGCGAGACCGCGGGCGGCGCGAAGGCGGGTGCCGGCTGGGCCGGCTGGTAGGAGGGTTGGTAGACCGGCCGGGAGCGGCGGAGCGGGCCGGCCTCCGACCCGGCCGCGACGGTCGTCAGGGCGAGGGCGGCGAGCACACAGCGAAACCGCATCAAGGATCCCCGTCAGGTTGCGGGCGAACGGGCGACCTCACCGTGTTATCGGACGCACCCCGGCCCGGCACCCGCCGCCGGCCCCCTTCTGACGGACTCGCGGGCCTCGGAACGCCGCCGCCGGACGACGGTTCGCGGGCGGTTCGCGGGTGCCGCCGCCGGGGGATCTCGGGTAGAATGCGGCGGTCGCCCGACACGACCAGCTGGGAGCCATGCCGCGCAAGGTCATCATCGTCGCCGACCCGGGGATCGACACGGCGTTCGCCGTCGCCCTGGCCCTGAGCGACCCGAACCTCGACGTGGTCGGCCTCCTCCCCACCCCCGGGAACGTCCCGGCCGAGCAGGCCACCGCCAACGCCCACACCCTGATCGACGTCCTCGACCCGCCGAAGTGGCCGAAGCTCGCCGCCGCGCTGCCGGCCCGGTACGACGCCGACGGCCAGGCCCTCCACGGCCCCGGCGGGCTCGGCGGCGTCACCTTCCCGTCGGCCACCCGCCACACCCTCCACCCGGCCGACAAGGTGCTGTGCGAACTCGCCCACGAGCACCCGCGGCAGGTGACGGTCGTCAACCTCGGCCCGCTCACCACCCTGGCCGCCGCCCTCGACCGCGACCCGGCCCTGCCGGCGGTGCTCGACCAGACGGTGATCGTCGGCGGGTGCTGGCGGGAGCCGGGGAACGCCGGCCCGGTGGCCGAGTTCCACGTCCACCTCGACCCGGACGCCGCCGATCGCGTGTTCCATGCCGAACTGCACCCGCTGCTGATCCCGCTCGACGTGACCCGCAAGTTGATCTTCTCCCCGACCGACCTCCTGGAGCTGCCGAACCCGGACTCGCGGACCTGCCAGTTCCTGAGGAAGATCGTGCCGTTCGGGATCCGGGCGAGCTCGAACCTGTACGGGATCGAGGGGTTCCACCTGAAGGACGTGCTCGGGGTGGCGGCGGTGGCGGTGCCCGGGGCGGTGTCGAGCGAGCCGCACCTGGTGGACGTGGAGACGAGGGGCGAGCTGACCCGCGGCATGACGGTGGTCGACGCCCGCCCGACCCCGGCCGGCGGGCCGAACGCCCGGGTGGCCACCGGCGTCGCCGTCGCCGACGTGCGGGAGTACATCATCCGGACGCTCAACCAGGCGGCGTGATCCTTCGCGGGGGCCCGACGTGAAGAAGGTACGACTCGGGTCGGTCGGGGTGCTGGTGCTGCTCGTCGGCGCGCCCGGGTGCGGGCCGAAGGGCGACCCGGCCGTCACCGGCGCGGGGCTGACCAAGGAGGAGGCCAAGGCCCGCCTCCGGGTGGCACTCGACTTGCAGATCATCGCCCTCGGGCTGGAGTCGGTGGCCGACAGCAACGGCGACCTGTACCCGCCGGCCGACGGGGCGGAGTTCGAGCAGCGGGGGATCGAGGCCCCGCCGGTCGGGGGCCCCAAGTTGCCCCCCGGGCTCAGCTGGCGGGCGCACGTCCTGCCGCGGGTGAGCCACGACACCCAGCCGGGCCGGGAGCGGGAGGTGTACTTCGGGCTGTGCGGGGACAAGTACCCGCCGGCCGCCGGGGCGGGCTGGGACCGGCCCGGGCTGAAGGACCTGCCGCTGCGCCCGTACACGTGCGAGGCGCCCGGAAAGGCCGCGGAGCCGTGGCACACCTTCTACCGGGTGTTCGTCGGCAACGGGGCGGCGTTCGAGCCGGGCGCGCGGGTTGCAAAGAACGACTTCCCCGACGGGCCGGACAAGACCATCCTGGTCGTCGAGGCCGGGGAGGCGGTGCCGTGGCCGAAGCCGGACGAACTGGTCTATGACCCGGCCAAGCCGCTTCCGAAGCTCGGCGGGCTGTTCCCGGACGGGTTCTACGCCGCGTTCGCCGACGGCACCGTCCGGTTCGTCAAGAGCGGGACGGACGAGAAGTTGATCCGGGCGCTGATCACCCGCAACGGCGGCGAGGCGGTCGCCGACCTCCCGCCCAAGGTGGACACCCAGGCCCTCCGCAAGGCCGCCGGGATCAAGGACTGACCGCCCGCGCAAGCCGGTGCGACCCGCACGTTCCGCAAGGAGGACCCGCCGTGACCCGTGCCGCCGCGCTCGCACTCGCCGCCGGGGTCGCCGCCTTCGCCGGCGCGGCCGACCCCAAGCAACTCCCGCAGCTCCCGCCGCCGGCGGCCAAGGCCGAAGCGCTGAAGACCGACCCGGCCGAGGCGGAGGCGCTGGCGAAGTTCCTCCGCGAGCAGTTCGGCAAGAAGATCCCCGACCCGCTCACCACCGCCGGCCACAACTGGGGCAACCGGGTGACCGTCTACCAGCGCGAGCGGCTCGGGTTCCGCAACTGGACCGAGCCGGTCCCGGAGGTGGTCAACCACGGGCTGTGGCGGCGGGTCACCGTCCGCATCCCGGACCCGGACAAGGTGGCCATCGCGGTCACCGAGCTGACCCACCCCGCCCCGGACAAGGTGAACGTGACGGTGGCGATCGCGGCCGAGCGGGTGGACATCCGGATGGAGAACCAGCTGTGGCGGCTCGGGAACCGGCTGTACGCCGGGGAGACGCGGGCGCACTGCAAGGCCGGGCTGGTGCTGAAGGCGGAGGTGACCTCCCGGCCGGAGCCGAAGCCGGGGTCGCTGTTCCCGGACGTGGTGCTGACGATCAAGGCGACGGACGCCAAGATCTTCTACGACGACGTGGTGGTGGACCACACCGCCGGGCTGGACGGGGAGGCGGCCCGGACGGTCGGCGACCTGGTGCTGCGGACGGTGAAGGCGGTCGCCCCGGACCTGGAGGGCGACTTGCTGGCGAAGGCGAACGCGGCGGTGCTGAAGGCGGCCGGCACCCGCGAGGTGAAGGTCGCGCTGGACAAGCTGCTCGGGCTGATGCCGAAGAAATGACCCGGCGGGCGGCCGGGTGCCGGGCGAACCGCGACCGTCAGGGAGCGGGTGTCGCACCCCGACACCCGCTCCCTGACGGTCGCGGTTCGCCCGGACTCTCCGCTCACTCGACGACCTTGCCGTCCTCGCCGACCACCACCTCGAACGTCTTCCCGTCGGCCTTCACCTTCAGCTCGTAGGTGGTCTTCTCCTTCTTCCCGTCGATCACGATCACCTTCTCGGCCTCGACGACCTTCGCCCCCGCGTGCTTCTTCTCCAGCCCGTCCGTGACGGCCTTCGGCAGCTTGTCCGCGGCGACCTCCTCCTTGACGTTCAGCAGCTTGCCCTCGGCGGTGACGCCGACGTCGAGGAGCTTCTCGCCGTCCTTGATCGCCAGCTCGTAGGTGCCGTCGGTCTCCCGGTCGGCGTACCGGATGGTGGCCTTCGGGAACCGGTCCTGGACGGCCTTGACGGCCGGCTTCGGCACGTCTTCCAGCTTCACGCGGACGCCGGCGGCGGCGAGGCCGGCCGCGACCGGCACGGCCAGGAACAGGGCCAGGCACTTGCGGGGCGAGAGAGGCGCGCTCACGGGTCACTCCTTCTTCTTGGGTTGCTCGACCTTCCCGTACTTCACCAGCTCCGCCTTGTCGTCGTTCACCAGCCCGACCCCGGGGGCGTAGTACTTGTACTCCTTGGCGTCCGGCTCGAGCGGGGTCGTCTCCTCGACCTTGACGCAGTTCTTGAACGTGCCGGCGATCGTCTCGACCGTCTCGGTGACGCTGACGATGACGGACCGGTCGAGGGCCACGTCGGGGGCGATCTCGTTGTAGTACCGGCCGCCGACGAGCGGGGTGCCGGGCATCATCAGCCCGAACTTCGCCCCCTTGACGCCGGACAGCCAGGCCCCGTCGTGGGCGACGACCTTGGTCCCGGTCGGGTCGTAGATGTCGACCTCCTCGCCGAAGTAGTAGACGCTGTTGGTCCGCTTGCTGATGGCGAAGAAGTTCCGCGACACCTCGACCAGCTTGCCGTTCTTCGTCTCCCGCTCCTCGACGACGCGGGTCTCGACCCCGTCGACCTTCTTGGTCTCGTCGAGGACGGTGACGGTGAGTTCCTCGTTCCCCTTGCGGAGGACGAGGACGTAGCCGGGTTCGAGGATGAAGTACGGGTTGCGGCCGGTCGGCCCGAGCTCGCCCGGCTCGACCGGGAACGACTCGGTCCACGGGCCGTCCTTGTCGGCCTTGGCGTCCTTCGGCGGCTTGTCCTGCGGCTCGGTCCGGCCGGGGAGGCCGAGGGCGAGCAGGACGATCGGTGCCGCGAACAGCCCGGCGATCCCCGCGTGCCGCGTGAGCATGGTGCCCTCTCGTGTCCGGGCCGGCGAACCGACGTGGTGAGGTGGTGGGTACTTGTACCCGCCGGGGGTAAGCCGGCGATGAGATCGGGATAAACTCCGCCTCATCTCCGGCGGCCGTTCCCAGGACGGTCGGACGGCGTGTCGGATGGGGATGGCCTGCCGTACAACCGCCGACCCTCACCGCGCTCCGGTTCAACCCGGTCCTCCGGGGGTTCTTCGCCCGCCTGGTCACGGCCGGGAAGCCGAAGATGCAGGCCAGCGGGGCCTGCATGCGGAAGCAGGTGATGCTCGCCTACGGGGTACTCAAGAACCGCTCCCCGTTCGACCCGAACGGGGCCTCAAGAATCACCCGTTGACACCACGCTACCTGGTTCGGCGGCCCCGCTCGCGCCCACCCGGTATGTCCACTCGCCCGTCCGTCATCAACTCGTAGCCGCCCTCCGTGGCGTCGCCAATGGTGAGGTCGATTTGATCGACTTGGGTGGACGTACCGTCCCGGCGGTCCTTCCACACTGTTACGGACGCGGGTAGACTTGGGACGATCGGCTCGACCCACATGGGCGATTCCGGGGCGACGTAGACCGCCAGTGTGCCCGCGACCAGAACGGCGGCCTGTCCCGATCGGTTGGTCACCTCGACAGCCCCGCCGTCCGTCGCCTGTCCCGGGCGGCCGTTATTCGTGATCTCGAGCCGGAACGCGCTGATCGGTCCGGGGAATAAGATGTAGTCGAAGCTCGTGGAGTGGTCGTGCTGGTCCCCGGCTGGACACGCGCCAGGTCCGCCGTTGCCCGCGAAGGCCAGCCCTTGGCACTTCCTGCACCACCGCCAATTCGCCTCGCCGGAGCCCGGGGCTTGGTCGTGGGCGAGGATGTAATCGAAACTCCCAGTGTGGTCATGCAGACCGCCAGCGGGACAAGGGCCCGGTACGGGGGTGTCCGACGCATCGCCGGCGTAAGCCAGTCCTTGACACTTCCGACACCACCGCCAGTCCGGTTGCCCGAAAGCAAACGGCTCGTCGTGAAGCATCTCGTAGTTGAAGCTGACGATGTGATTGTGTTCCCCTCCTACGGGGCACACGCCCTGGTTAGGATGGCCAGCGTACACGAGCCCCTGACACCTTCCACACCATCGCCAGAGGTGCTGATGAGGCATTGGCACTCCTCGAACGCGGGACCACGATCGCTTCGCCGCCGAACTTGTGGTTAGCTTGATACGTGCTGCGCGTGAGGGGTGCCGGTAGGCACCCCTCACGCGGACTCGATCCGCCGGTCAACCTCACGCGCGCTGGTAACCAACCCGAACGTCGGACGCAAGTACCCGCCAGCGCACTTCAGGCGACGGGCCGTGACCCTGACAAGCCCGCCCCACCCGCCGCGCGTAACCGAGGCCGACTCGACCCTCACCCGGTCGGCACCCGGTCTCGTGGGCGGCAGGCCGGGACCCGCCGCAGCCGGCGGCGGTCGGTCCGGCGCCGGCGGCTACAGGGCGAGCAGGAACGCCACGAGGTCCGCCTTCTCCTCCGCCGTCAGCTTCAGCCCCAGCACCAGGTTGAAGAACTCCACCGTGTCGTCCAGCGTCAGGCACCGGTCGTCGTGCAGGTACGGCGGCGAGTCCTTGATCCCCCGCAGCGGGAACGTCTTGATCGGCCCGTCCGCCGACGCCTTCCGACCGTTCACCGTCACCTCCTTGAAGAACCGCTCCACCTTCAGGTTGTGCATCTGGTTGTCGGTGTAGTACGGCGGGATGTGACACGTCGCGCACCGCCCCTTCCCGAAGAACACGTCCTGGCCGCGCTTCTCGCTGTCGGTCGCCTTCGCCGGGTCCAGCTTGCCGAACACGTCCAGCTTCGGGGCCGGCGGGAAGTCCAGCAGCGCCTGGAACTCGCCCATGAAGTGGACCTGGCTCCCCCGGTCCAGCACGTTCGTCCCCTTCCGGGCCGCGTCCGCCGGGATCCCGTCGAAGTACGCCGCCCGCTGCTCGAACTCGGTGAAGTCCTCCACCGTCTTCAGCGCCCGCTGCGACCCGAACAGCCGCTGCACGTTCACCCCCCGCAGCGACGGGGTGTCGATCCGGTGCCGGTGCTCGTTCGGCCGGATGTCCCCGACCGTGTGGGTGGCCGCGTTCGTGTGCCCGTTCGCGTGGCAGTCGAAGCACGCCACCCCGAGCGACGCCTTCAGGCTGCGGCGGTCCTCCGTCGCGTTGAACTGCTGCTGCGGGAACGGCGTCACCAGCAGCCGCAGCCCCTCCAACTGCTTCGGGTTCAGGATGTGCTTGAACAGCCGCTCGAAGTTGTCGGACGTGACCAGCTGCCCCTTCGACACGTCGCCCAGGTCCGGGCGGGTGGTCAGGAAGATCGCGGCCGGGAACTCGGGCAGGAGGTGCTTGTGGGCGTCGAAGTCGTGGTCGAGGTCGAACCGGGAGACATCGCGGTCGGTCTGCTTCTTCGTGTCGTCGATGGCGAACCGCGGGAAGATCATGCCGCCGGCCTCGTGGTGCGGGTGCGGCAGCGGCAGGAACCCGGCCGGCCACGCCCCCTTCTCCCGGACCTGGTCCGGGGTCATGGCGGCCAGCGACTCCCACGTCGTCCCCGCGGGCAGCTTGACCCGCACCCCGCCCTGGACCGGCTTGCCGCGCGACATGGTCGCGCCCTTGGCCGCCCGGTCGGCGAGGTCGTACCGCTCGGCCAGCAGCTTCTGCTGCCGGTCCGCGAACTTCGGCTTCTCTCCCTGGAGGCGCTTGACCAGCGCCGGGAACTCTTCGTCGGCGGCCGACCCGGTCAGCCCGACCCCGGTGAGGGCCGCGGCGGTTGCGGCGGCGAGAGACCAACGGCAGCGCAACGACATGGTCGGCTCCTTCGGAACGGGTGGTGTTCGGGTCGTCGTCGCGGCCGACCGGCCGGACCGAGTCACGCGCCCGAGTTGATCCTGGTTGGGCTCACGCGAAGCCTACCCGGGCCGGTGGGCGGTCGCAATCCCCCACCCTCGGAATCCCACCGGGGCGGCACCCACGGGGGCCGTGGAACGGTCGGGCCGGGCCGCCGTCCGTATCTGTTCATCACCCCCGGAGGCGCCCCATGACCGCCCGCGAGTTGACCCGGTTCGCCCTCGGCGGGCTGTGGCGGCAGAAGGTCCGGACCGCCCTTACCCTGGTCGGGGTGACGGTCGGCACCTGCGCCCTGGCATTCAGCCTGGCCCTTGGCCTCGGCCTCCGAGCGTTCGTCGACCACGAGTTCCAGAGCCGGCCCGAGTTCTGGCGGGTCAACGTGTACGTCGACGAGCCGCCGGTCGACCCGGCCGACGTGCCGCCCGACAAGGTCGCCGTCCGCGGGGACGTGTCGGCCGACCGCCGCGACCGCCTCCGCGAGGCCCTGGTCGACCGGTACGTCTCGGCCCGCCGGCGGCGGCCGCCGGTCCCGCTCACCCCCGACAAGCTCGCCGCCATCGCCGCCCTCCCGGAGGTGGTCGAGGTGCGGACGTTCCGCACCGCCGACGCCCGGGTCACCGCCGGCGCGGCCGGCAAGCCGAACCCGGTGACCGCCGTCAGCGGGCCGCTCGCCGACATCCGCCCCCGGCTCCTCTCCGGCCGGCTCCCGGAGGCCGCGGACGAGGTGGTGCTGTCCGAACTCGCCCTGTACGACCTCGGCCGCGGGGACGACGCGGAGCTGGAACGGGTGCTCGGCCTGGTCGTCCGGGTGGAGGTCGGCGGGGTCAAGCACGCCCCGCCCCTGGCGCTGGCCCGGGCGCTCACCGGCCGGCTCCCCGGGGACGAGCTGACCGCCGCCCAGGGGGCCGCCCTGGAGAAGGTCGCGGCCGCACTCCCCGCGAAGCTCGCCGTCTTCGACCTCACCCCGGCGGAGCGGGCCGAACTCGACCGGCTGCTAACGGCGAAGCCGGACCCGGCCGACGACCGGCCGTGGGATTCGGGGGCGACGGCGGCGGGCGAGTACCGGGTGTGCGGGGTGGTGCGGGTGCTGACCCGGGCGGACCGGAAGGAGGCCGGCCCGCTGGCCGCGTGGGAGCTGACCCAGGCGCACTTGTTCCTCCCGCCGTCCGGGGTCGAGTTGTTCGCCCGGTTGCCGTGGGCGCGGAACGGGGAGGTGTTCGGGGCGGACGTGCGGGTCCGGCCGGGCGGAGACCTGTCGGGAACGGCCGCGGCGATCGAGGCGATGGGGTACCGGTCGGTGTCGGCGGCGAAGTGGTTCGCCGGGGCGAAGCGGGAGGTGACGCTGATCGCGATGGGGCTGAACCTGTTCGCCCTGATCGCGCTGTTCGTGGCCGGGGTGGGGATCACGAACACGCTGGTGACGACGGTGGTGGAGCGGACGCGGGAGATCGGGGTGCTGCGGGCGGTCGGGGCGACGCGCGGCCAGGTGCTCGGGATGTTCCTGGCGGAGGGGGCGTTCGTCGGGCTGGTCGGCGGGGCGGTCGGGTTCGGGCTGGCGCTGGGGCTGGCGGTCCCGGCCGACGCCTGGGTGCGGGGGGTCATGCAGCAGCAGATGGGGGCGGAGGTGCTGACCACCCCGACGGTGTTCGCGTTCCCGCCGTGGCTGTGGGTCGGGGCGGTCGGGTTCGCGGTGCTGGTGACGACCGCGGCGGCGTACTACCCGGCCCGCCGGGCCGCCCGGGTCCACCCGATCGACGCCCTGCGGTACGGGTGACCGGCTCGCATTCCCCGCCCGCCCGCCGGGCGGTACACTTCCGGCGCACGCCGTTCCCGAGGTGACCGATGAGCACGGACACGACGTTCGACCGGGGCCGTACCAAGCTCCTGTACGACTACGCCGCCGACCGGTATCTGCGGTCGCTGCCGCCGGAGCACTTCATGGAAGCCACCCCGCAGTCGACCCAGCGGAAGATCACCCTGGAGAGCTTCGACCTGATCCACGCGCTGCGGCCGGACGTGCAGTGCTTCAACGAGCTGCTGGTGCAGTACCCGCGGTCCGGGGAGGACCCGGACAAGCCCGGCCAGGTCGTCCCGGACAACATGGTGGTCGTCCACCCGGAGCCGATCCGGGCGTTCACCAACTTCGCCACCCCGCTCCAGCCGGTCGGCCCGCTCTTGGTGCTCGAGTACGTGTCGAAGCACAGCGAGCGGAAGGACTACGTGGTGAGCTACAACAAGTACGAGCAGGACCTGAAGGTCCCGTACTACCTCGTCTTCTACCCGGACGCGGACGAACTGACCCTGTTCCACCTCCGGGACGGGAAGTACCGGACGGTGTACCCGAACGAGGCCGGGCGGTACGCGATCCCGGAGCTCGAGCTGGAGACGGCCCTGCTCGACGGGTGGGCGCGGTACTGGTTCCGCGGCGAGCTGCTGCCGCTCCCCGGCGACCTGCTCCGCCAACTGACGGCGGTCAAGGATCAGCTCGCGGCGAGCCAGCAGGCGCTCCAGGACGCCCAGGGGAAGCTGACCGAGGCCGAGCGGCGGGCGGCCCTCGCGGAGGCCGAACTCGCCCGGCTGAAGGAGGAGATGGCCCGGGCCAGGCCGGCCGGGCCGTGATCCGTCACGCCGCGGCCGCCAGCTCCCGCGGCGCGGTGACCGGGGCGGCCGCCGCGCGGCGGAGCCGCCGACGGTCGAGCAGGTGCAACACCGCCGGCAGCAGCACCAGCGCCGCGGCCATGCAGAACGCCACCCCGAGGGTCAGCGCCAGCCCCAGACTCGCCATCCCCTGGTGGCGGGCGGTCATCAGCGTCCCGAACCCCAGCACCGTCGTCAGCGCCGCGACCAGCACCCCGCGCCCGGTCGCCGACCCGAGCCGGTACGCCCGCCGCCGGTCCCGCCCGCGGTGGTCGTGTAGCACGTGCACCCCGTTGTCCACCCCCACCCCGACGACCAGCGGCAACGCGATCATGTTCGCCGGGTTCAGCGGTACCCCGCACACCCCCATCGCCCCGAGCGTCAGCACCACCCCGGCCGCCAGCGGCAGCAGCGCCAGGGCCAGGTCCCCGACCCGTTGCAGGTCGAGCAGCAGCACCGCCACGATCGCGGCCAGGGCGTACAGCGCCGCCCGCTCGAACCCGGCCTTCATCTGCCGCAGCCCCTCCCGCGTCCGGAACGCCTTCCCGGTCGCCTCCGGGTCGACCCCGGCGGCCGCGGCCGTGAACCGCCCGAGGGCGGCGTAGTCCCACAGGCTGTCCCGGGCGAACGCCCGCACCAGGTACTCGCCGTTCGCCCCCCGGTACCGCTCCCGCAGCTCCGCCGGCACGTCGCCTTCGGTGATCGGGACCGGGTGCGACACCGCCCGCAGGTGGTCCAACTCGGCAGCGAGGTCGGCGGCCAGCCGGCGGTCGAAGTGGCGGAGCCGGTCGGCCGCGTCCGGGACTTCGTCGAGCGCCGCACGGAGGGCGTCGGCCGCGTCGGCGAGCGGGGTGCCGGGGCCGGCCCGCGCCGCCACCGTCGCCGCCAGGTCGCGCACCGCCGCCGGGTCCGACCCGGCCGGGGCGGGAAGGGCGTCCGCCGGCGGCAACTTCGCGAGCCGGTCGTGGATCGCGCGGACGACGGGCAACTTCCGGTCCTGGTCCGACGGCACCAGCGACGCCACCTCGACCACCCGCCCGACCTCCGGCAACGCCTCGTACCGCCGCTTCAGGTCGAGGGCTTCGTCGCGGGTCCTGGCGACGCTCAGGGCGTCCCACGTCGCCCCGGCCGCCCGGTCGATCAGCTTGTGCTCCCACACGACCGAGTCGAGGCCGCGCGGCTGGAGGTTCAACAGGTTGTGGTCGTACCGCAGCCCGCCGGCGAACACCGCCCCGGCCGCGATCAGCACCGCGCCGGCCGCCAACACCAGGCGCGGGCGGTGCGACAGTCCGGGAAGGAACGCCGACGGGAACGGGACGGTGGCGGGCACCGCGACCGACTCGCGGCGGTCGGTCAGGACGAGCAGCGCCGGCATCAGCAGGACGCAGCTCGCGGCGCACAGCAGCACCCCGCTCCCGGCGATCCACCCGAGTTCAGCGACCGCCTTGAAGTCGGCCAGCGTCACCGCGAAGAACGCCAGCCCGGTCGTCGCCGCCACGGTCAGGATGCTCGGCCCGGCCCGCAGCGCCGTTTCCTGCAGCGCGTCGTCCACCGCCAGGCCGCGCCCCCGGGCGTCGTCGTACCGGGCGACCCACAACACCCCGTAGTCACCGAGCCCGATCAGCATCACCGCGAACGCCGCCGACAGGATGTTCAGGTGCCCGACCGTGACCGTCGCCCACCCGAGCGCCCAGAGCGTCCCGACGACCAGGGTGCCGACCGTGAGGAGCGGATACCGCGGCCCGCGGTAGACGACCGCGTACAGGGCCGCGACCCCGAGCAGGGCCAGCCACGACGCCCGGACCGAGTCCGCCTCCGACAGCTCCATCTCGTCGGTCTCGAGGACCGGCAGCCCGGTCAGCCCGAGGGCCACCCCGGGGAACCGCGGGCCGACCTCGGCCAGCACCGCCCGCGCCGCCGCGTTCGCCTCCTTCGCTGGCGTGAACGTGCCGGCCGCCGTCCGCGGCCGGCACGTCAAGAGGGCGAGCGACCCGTCCGGGGTGAAGAAGTACCGCGGGGCGGCCAGCGCCTCCCGCCCGCCGGCCGACACCGCCCACGGGTTGCGGTACGCCGCCGGGTCGCGGACGGTCGCGGCCGCCGCCGCGAGGACCGCCGGGAGCTGCGCCTGTAGGTCGGGGTCGGCGGTCGCGTTCCCGACCAGCGACTGGACCGACAGCATCCGCCAGGCCACCGGACCGAGTGGGCCGAGGAGCGGCTCCATCCGCCCGACCCGGGCCGCGACCGCGTCGAGTTCGTCCGCGGGGAGGTGCAGGATCGCCCGGTCGCGGAGCGGGCCGAGGTCCACCTTGTGGAAGACGCGGTCGAACAGGTCGGGCCGTCGCTGCAGGCCGTCGGCGACGGCGTCGAGGGCGGCCGCCATCCGGGCCGGGTCGGCGCCCTCGGCCACGACCACCAGGTCGTCGTCGTCCCCGAACGCGTCGAGGTACTTCTGCCACCGCTGCTGGCACGGCTTGTCGGCGGCCAGCAGATCGTTCCGCTGGGTGTGGTACCCGAGCCGGAAGCAGGCGACGGCGACGGACGCGGCGGTGAGGGCGAGGGCGGCGGCGAGGACCGCCCGGGGGCGGCGGGCGACCCGGGCGACGGCCCCGGCCACGGCCCGGGCGAGGATGTCGGGTCGGCTCTCCGAGCGCATGGCGGTCCTTCACCACGGAGCACGTCCGCGAACGTCGCCGGGTTATCGGCGATCCGGGCGGGCGGCACAAGGGCGAGTTCGACGGAAGAAAGACAGAGCCACGGATGGACACGGATGAAACACGGATCAGAACCAGAGTTTTACTCTGATCCGTGTTTCATCCGTGTCCATCCGTGGCTGATTCTTGGCGGGAGCGGTGTGCCGACGAAAAAACCCCACCGTCCTTCGGCTTGCGCCTCCGAACGGTGGGGCCGGAACAGAGAAGAGGCAGAACTTAGGCACTATACTGAGCGGCACGCCGCGGGCTGTCAACCGCACTTTCCGCAAAATCCTCATCCCGGTCCGCCGCCATGCCTTCCGCCGGCCGCCCCCGCGTCCTCGCCGACCTCCCGGTGTCCGACGCGGTCACCGCCGCCGTCGCCGGCCGGGCCGACCTCGTCCCGTGGAGTTCACCCGGCCCCGTCGACGCCATCTACACCTACGGCCACCCGACGGTCGACGCGGCCCTCCTCGACCGCCACCCCGGGGTGCGGGTCGTCAGCAACTTCGGCGTCGGGGTCGACCACGTCGACCTGCGGGCGGCCGCCGCCCGCGGCATCCCGGTCGGGAACACCCCCGGCATCCTCGACGGGGCGACCGCCGACTTGGCGTTCGCCCTGCTCCTGGCCGCCGGCCGGCGCGTCGTCGAGGGCGACCGGTACGCCCGCGGCCCGCACTTCCTCCGGTTCGACCCGTCGTTCATGCTCGGCCGGGAGGTCCACGGCTCGACCCTCGGCATCCTCGGGATGGGCCGGATCGGCCGGCAGGTCGGCCTCCGGGCGCGCGGGTTCGGGATGAAGGTCCTGTACCACAACCGGACCCGGAGCGACGAGGCCGAGGTCGCGGTCGGGGCCAGGTACGTCGGGCGGGACGAACTGCTGGCGGCCTCGGACTACGTCGTGCTGACGGTCCCGCTGACGGACCAGACGCGCGGGCTGATCGGGCGGGCGGAGTTGGCGCTGATGAAGCCGACGGCGGTGCTGGTGAACGTGGCCCGCGGGGCGGTGGTCGACGCCAACGCCCTGTCCGAGGCGCTGGCCGCCGGCCGGCTGCACGCCGCCGCCCTGGACGTGACCGACCCGGAGCCGCTGCCGCGCGACCACCCGCTCTTGAAGCTGGACAACGTCATCATCACCCCGCACCTCGGCAGCGCGAGCGTCGAGACCCGGCGGCGGATGGCCGAGGTGTCGGTCGAGAACCTGTTCGCCGGGCTGGGCGGGAGGCCGCTGCCCTTCCGGGTGAGGGCGGGGTGACCGGCCGCCGCTCGCGGCGTTGCGGACGGGGCCCGCAACGCCGCAAGCGGCGACCCTAGCCGAACTCGTTCCAGCAGGTGATGACCGCGGCCCACACGAACCCGACCGCCAGCAGCGTGACCGCCGCCCCGACCGGGTTGGTCCCGGCCCCCATCAGCCCCCCGACCGCCCACAGCGCCGACAGCCCGAGGGCGGTCCACCGGGCGAACCCGGCCCGCATCAGCACCCCGATCCCGGACAGCAGCCAGGCGACCGCCAGAACCAGCCCGACCGCCACCCCGGCGTACCCGAACCCGGGCTCGGCCCCGAACCGGGCGACCACGTCCGCCGCCGCGAACGCTACGCAGAACCCCCCGGCCGCGGGCAGGAAGTGGAGCCACCCGGCGATCGTCAGCGCCCGGCTCCGGGGCGCAGGGATCGGGTCGGGTTCCGCGGCCGGGTTCCACCACGGGACCCGCGGCGGGACGTACTCGGCCTCGCAGTTCGGGCACCGCGGCGGGGCGTCCGCCGGCTCGTCCGGGACGCGGAACGGGGCCTGGCAGGCCGGGCAGGTGACGCGCACGGGTGGGCTCCGGCGGGGGGGCGGTGCGGTCAGGGTAACTGGCGGACGGGCGTTCCGCTACGCCGGGCCGGGCGGTCGGTAAAATGGGCGTACCGCTCCCCGCACCCGAGGGCCGCCGGTGTCCACCGACAAGTTCACCGAGTACCTGAACCAGTTCGCCGCCGACCGGGCGGCCATGCTCGACCAGCTCCGCCGCGTCGTGGTCGGCCAGGCCGAGGTGATCGAGCAGGTGCTCGCCGCCGTGTTCACCCGCGGCCACTGCCTGCTGGTCGGCGTCCCCGGGCTGGCCAAGACCCTCATGGTCAGCTCCGTCGCCCAGATCCTGAACGTCACCTTCAAGCGGGTCCAGTTCACCCCGGACCTGATGCCGTCCGACATCACCGGCACCACCATTCTGGACGAGACGGCCGACGGGCGGCGGGAGTTCCGGTTCGTCCGCGGGCCGATCTTCGCCAACGTGGTGCTGGCCGACGAGATCAACCGCACCCCGCCGAAGACCCAGGCGGCGCTCCTGGAGGCGATGCAGGAGCGGCAGGTGACCGCCGGGCAGGAGACGATGAAGCTGCCGGAGCCGTTCTTCGTCATCGCCACCCAGAACCCGATCGAGCAGGAGGGGACGTACCCCCTGCCGGAGGCCCAGCTCGACCGGTTCATGTTCAACGTCAAGGTCGACTACCCGCAGGCCGAGGACGAGAAGCTGATCGTGTCGATGTCGACCAAGGGGGACAAGCCGGAGCTGACCCGGGTGCTGACCGGGGAGCGGATCACCGCGTGGCAGAAGCTGGTGAAGAAGATCGAGGTGCCGGGGTTCGTGACCGACTTCATCGTCAAGCTGGTCCGGGCGACCCGGCCGAGGGACCCGTCCGCCCCGGACATGATCAAGCGGCTGGTGGACTGGGGGGCGGGGCCGCGGGCCGGGATCTTCCTGGCGCAGGCCGGCCAGGCGTTCGCCGCGATGGACGGCCGGCCGAGCGTGGCGGTGGACGACGTGAAGAAGGCGGCGGCGCCGGTCCTGCGGCACCGGGTGAGCGCGAACTTCCAGGCGCAGGCGGAGGGGAAGACGAGCGACGACATCGTGGCCGAGTTGCTGCGGATCGTGGCCGAGCCGGAGCCGAAGAAGTACGTCGAGCGGAAGCGGGGGTGAGCCGCACAGGCAAGGAGTGCGCCCAATGATTCAGGACTACCGGCTACTCGATCTGGACCAACTGGAGCGGCTGGAAAAGCAGACGCTCCGTATGGTCGTCCAGGCGGTGCAGGAGTATTCCCGCGAGGCGAAGGACATCTTCGAGCACACACCGGCTCCGAGCGAAACCGAGGTGATCGTCCTGGCCGAAGACATCGTCCAGTACGCCCTCGAAGTCGCCGAGTGCTATCCGATCAACAAGCGGTTCGCCGGGTTCATCGATTACAAGCGGGTCCGGTGGATGCCGACACCGGAAGGCTTACTCCCACAGGCACTACTCGTCGACGCCAAGGCCTCGACGGAACACAACCGGATCACGCTGCAACAGTCCCAGCTCCCGATGGATGCCGAGTTCGCCACCAAGTCCGGGACTGTCGGCCGGTTGACGGCCGGCGTCCCGCCGCATCTGCCGATCCGGGCCCACTCCGGGGCCGATCTGGTCGCCGTTTCGACCTCGGCCTTCATCTTGTTCCACTACTCGGCCGTCGCCGGGGCGGCGGCGCCGCCGTACCGCACTTCGAGCGCGATCTACCTCATCCAGCTCCCTCACCAGCGGCTCAAACCGCGGTACAACCCCGACCCGGGTGTTACGTTCTTCGGTCAGGGGAAACACTCGCCGGCCCGGGGCGAGGAGCCCCGCATCCGCGTCTACCTCGGGCGGCTCCGGGCGATGTGCCCGTGGCGGCTACAGGTGCTGCGGTACGGCGGCCCGGGCGGGTACACAGTCCCGACTTGGCGGGACGCCCCACCGGGTCAGGCGGCGGTGGATTCGCCGTTCGAGTTCATCGGGCGGTAGGGCCGGAACTCACCCGGCGTCGAACAGGGCCGGCTGCGGCGGGCCAGGCTTGCCGTTCCGCTCCCGCCGTCCGCCCGACCGGGCCCAGCGGACGAAGTGAGTCAGGAAGTCTTCCCGGACATCGACCCCGACAAACCGGCCGCCGGCCCGGAGGGCCGCGATCCCGGTCGTGCCGCTCCCCATGAACGGATCGAGACAGATACCACCGGCCGGGAGGGTGGCCTTGAGGGCCCAGTCGGCCAGCCCCATCGGCATCGTGGCGAAGTGTTCCTGGGATGACCCGGACAGAGTGACGGATTGCACGTCCCCCGGGTTTCGGCCGTTCGGGTGGTTCCGGAACACGTTGTCCCCGACCTCGACGGACATGGCGTCGTCGTATTCGGTATCCAAGTCCAGCAACTCTTTCAGCCGCTCCCACACATCCTCCGGGGGGAGCCGGGATCCCATCCGGTCGGTCCGAAAGTAGTGCCGGGTCCGCTCGTACGGCAGCCCGAGTTGCTCGGCGACCCAATAGATGTCCACACCCTTCCGCCCGGCCGCCTTCCGGAGGTAGGCGGCCAGCTCCACGCAGTCCGGAACGTTCGGTCGCCGTCGGACTTCCCGCAGCCCGTCGATCGTCGCCCGGTGGCGGGGGGAGTTCAGCCACCGCCGGAGGTCATCGTTACCTTTCGCCTTCCCGTCCGCGCGACCCCGCTCGGCCCGTCGCCGCTCGTTCCCGTCGTCGGTCTGGTGGGGGACCCGGACGGCATCCAAGTCGAAGTGGTACCGCTCGGCCTTGGCCAACAGGAACACCGGCTCCCAAGCGTTCGTCAGCCGGTCCCGGACGCTCGCCGGCATGGCGTTAGGCTTGTGCCAGACGACCGCGTTTCGGACCCACCAACCGTCTTCTTGGAGCGCGATCGCCAGCCGGAAAGGGACGAGGCACAACTGCTTGTTCCGCTTCCACCCGGTCGCCGGCGGCTTGCCGTCAACCGTCCCTGCCCCGTGGTAGTAGCAGTCGCCGATATTCAGCCACGCCGTACCGCGGTCGGTCAGTACCCTGCGGACCTCTTGGAACACCCGCACCATTCCGCTGACGTACTCGTTCAGTTCGTCCTCCAGACCCATCTGGTCCGGGTGGCCGTAGTCCCGAACGCTCCAGTATGGTGGGGAGGTCAGGCAGGTATCGATCGAGGAGGGCGGGAGAGCGGCAAGGACCGACCGCACGTCTCCGAGGAACAAGTGGTACGCCGGCGCAGAAACCGTCGCGGCGACGCCGATCGCCTCCCAGCGTTCCTTCGCCGTCGGGACTGGAGGGGGTCGGTTATTCATGTCGGTATTGTGGGGGCGCTGTTGGTCCGTTTCTTTTTCTCGTCACCGGACGGGTGGAATGGTGAGGAATATAGGTTCTACGAGTCCGCGCGAGAATGTCCGTAGCCGGCCGCGGGCCAGGATTCTGCTGGCTCACGGCTGAGATCGCGTTCGCGGTATCGGCCGGCCGCGGCGGCGATCTCGCCGGTTACAGGTACGTCGACAGGAGGTACAGGACCAGGCCGATGGCGGACAGGAACAGGGTGATCCGCAGGCCCCACCCGAGTGCCTCGGACACGATCTTGTCCCACCGGTCGTGGCGGGTGGCGGCGTACACGAGGCTGACGACCACCAGCAGGACCGGCAGGTCCCAGTAGATGCCGACGGCCAGGAGGGCGGCGGTCACGGCGTCCTCCCTTCCGGGCTGGCGGGCAGCGGGACGAAGTCGGGCGGCACCGGCGGGTCGGCGGGCGGCGGGGCCGCGGCGGGGCCGTCGTCCGGGGCCTCGGCCTCCTTCGGCGGGTCACGGAACATCGGCCCGGCGAGGGCGTCGTAGATCACCAGCAGGTTCAGCACCCCGGCGATCACGGTGTACACCCACCCCAGGTCCCACCGCTTCGACCCGCGCCGCTGCAGGTCGTTCAGCTCGGCCTCGGTCGGGGCCCGCTGGAACGTCCCGAACACCGGCCCCTCGTCCTTCCCCCGGTCGTACAGGGCGTACTGGGTGACCGCCGGCCACGCCGCCGTCCCGATCCAGAACTGGGCGAGGAACTGCGGGCGGTACGCCACCGCCTTCACCCACCCGCCGAGCCGCACCCCGCGGACCTCCATGTCCGGCAGCTCGGCCGGGTCCGGGAGCCAGACGTTCCGCCACTGCCCCATCGCCATCCCGTAGAAGAACAACAGGTACAGCCCGGCGAAGAACAGCAGCCCCTTCCCGACCCGCCCCTGGTACACCTGCCCGAGGCCGGGGACCAGGTAGCTGAGGAGGGCGGCGGGGAAGTCGAGTTTGACCGGCGGGAGGGGCGGCGGCTCGGGGGGTGCCATCGGCGGGGGGTCCACCCGGAGGAACAGCGAACCGGCACGTCGGGTACTTCGCCGACCGCCGCCTGGGATTTCGCGATCCGGGGATTATACGGACGGCCGCTCAGCGGGGCCAAGGGAGGGGGAACGGCAGCAGAACCCACCCGTGGGCCTCGGCCACCTTCGCCCCGGTGTACGCGAGCAACCCCAGCCCGGCGAGGCCGAACAGGTTCTTCACGAACCCGGACCGGGCGACCCGCCCCGGCAGCCCGAGCGCCCCGAGCACGCCGTTCAGCCCCCGGTTGAACAGGACCAGCGGGTTCGCGGACGGGGGGTCGGGGACGGGGGACTGGGGAACGACCGTGGCGGCCGGCACGGGGGCCGGGCGCGGCTGCGGGCGCGGGGTAGGGGCCGGTCGCCGCTCCGGTTCCGGGTCGGGGAGCGCCTCGGCGAGCGGCTCGGCTTCCGGCTCCGCCTCGGGGATCGGCTCGGCCTCGGGCTCCGGCGCGGGCCGGACGGCCGCCGGCCGCTCGTCCGCCGTGGGCGGCTCGTACCAGGAGGCGCGGGGCTCCGGCTCGCGGGCCGGCTCGGGTTCCGGCTCCGGCACGGGGAGCAGCCGCGGGGCGGGGACCACCGGGGCGGGCGGGTCCGGACGGCGGGCCGGGGCGAGGACGGGCGGCACGACGACCGGGGCCGGGGCCGGCGGCGGCGGGATGTACGCCGGGCGGGCGACCGGGACCGGGGGGAGGACGATCGGGGCGGGCCCCGGCGGCGGGAACCCGCCGGGCGGGGCGGCCGGGAGCGACAGCATCCGCTGGAGCAGCGCGTCGAGCTCGTCGAGCTGCTGCCGGGTCAGGTCGTTCGGGCTCGGGGCGGTCGCCATGCGCATCCTTCCGCGGCCGGCATCCTGCTGTGGCGACGGCGCGGGGCGCCGCGGGGAGACTATAAGCCCGCCGGGGCGGGGAAAAAAAGGGCAAGTTCGGGTACGATGAACCGGTCCGCGCCGCGAGGGGTCCCGACGATGCCCGACACCCCGCCGAACCGCCCGGGTCGGCCGCCCGGGTCCGAGTCGTTCGCCTGGCGGGCGTTCTTCCAGCAGTCGACCACGCCGGTGTTCGTGCTCGGGAAAGGCCGCCGGCTTCGGTTCGCCAACGCCGCGTGGGAAGAACTGACCGGGGTGAAACTGGACGACGCGGCCGGGATGGTCTGCTCCGGCCGCCGGCACGGCACCCCGCTCGCGGCCGCCCTCGCCCCGACGCCCGAGGCCCGCGCCGGCCGGCCCGACACCGCCCGCCGCCCGCCGCCGACCGCCCGCGCCGGCCCGCCGTGGTGGGACATCACCTTCGTCCCGCTCGCCGGCGCCGACGCCATGGTCGGCTTCATCGCGGTCGTCGGCGAACCGGCCCCGGCCGCCGCCCGCGCCGTCCCCCCGGCCGTCGCCGCGCTGCGGGCCAGGCACGCCACCCACTACACCCCCGACCTGTTCGCCGGCCCGTCCCCCGCGACGCGGCGGTTCGTCGGACTGCTCCGGCACGCCGCGAACTCGCCCGGCGTCCCGGTGTGGCTGGTCGGCGAGCCCGGGTCCGGGAAGGAGACGGCGGCCCGGGTGATCCACCACGCCGGGGCGAGCCGCGACCGGGCGTTCGTCGCCGTCGACTGCGCCGGGCTTCAGCCGTACCTGGTCGAGAGCCTGCTGTTCGGGCACGGCGGGGTCGCGGACACCGGGCACGTCGGCACGGTCTACCTGAAGGACCCGGCGGCGCTGCCGCGCGACCTGCAGCAGCGGCTCGCCGACCTGTTCGCCGAGAACGGCCCGCGGCTGGTGTGCGGGTCGACGACCACGGCCGCCGCGGCGGTCGCCGCCGGGAAGCTGGTCCCGGTCTTCCACACGAACCTGTCGGTGCTCGAGCTGCCGGTGCCGCCGCTGCGCGACCGGTTCGCCGACCTGCCGCGGTTCGTCGCCCGGTGGTTTCCGGGGCTGGTGCTCGACCCGGCGGCGCTCGACCTGCTCGCGGCCCAGCCGTGGCCCGGGAACCTGCGCGAGCTGGCCGACGTGCTCCGCGGGGCGACGGCCGCCGCGGGCGGCGGGGCGGTGAAGGTCGAGCACCTGCCGCGGGAGTTCCGGGTGCGGGCCGGGATCGTCCCGCCGGCGGTCGCCCCGCGGCCGATCACCCTCGACCCGATCCTGGAGGCGGTGGAGCGCCGGCTGATCGGGCTGGCGCTGCGGCGGGCGGGCGACAACCAGACGCGGGCGGCGGAGTTGCTCGGGGTGTTCCGGGCGCGGCTCGGCCGGCGCCTGGAGGCGCTGGGGATCGTGAAGCCCGGCGAGCCGGGGGCGTCAGCGACCGGAGGGACCGCGTGAAGCACCCGCGGGTGGTCGTGCTGGAGTCGGACGGGTGGGTCGCGAAGCAGCTGCGCGACCTGGCCGCCGAGAGCCGGTGGCTGGTCCGGGCGCCGCGGACGACTGACAGCGCGTTGTCACTGGTGCGGGCGGGCGGGCCGGCGGTGCTGCTGGTGCAGTTCGACCCGGGGGGCGACGCGGCCGGCCCGCTCGGGCTGATCGCCGACGCCCGCCGGCTGGCCCCGGACGTGCCGGCGGTGGGGGTGGCGGACGCGAAGCTGCCGGACGCGGGGCGGGCGGCGTGGGCGGCGGCGGTGCTCGACCTCGGGGCGCGGTGCGTGCTGTTCCCGCCGCTGACCCGGCCGGTGTTGGAGGACGTGGTGAGCGGGCTGATGGCGGCGGCGGTGCGGCGGACGACGGGCGGTGAGGCGGCGGGCGGGGTGATCGACCTGGCCGACGAGGACGGGGACGGATGAGCGGGGAGGTGGAGCTGCCGGTGCTGGACGCGGCCCGCTGCACGGGGTGCGGGGACTGCGTGGCGGTCTGCCCGACGGCGTGCCTGGCGGTGGCGGGCCGACTCCCGTGGCTGCCGCGGCCGCTGGACTGCGTGTCGTGCGCGGCGTGCGAACTCGTCTGCCCGACGGCCGCGATCCGGTTGGGGTCCGTCGACCCATCGGGGTGACGTCCTCACCGGCGGTGGCAGGCCCAGGCGGCCTCGTAGGTCGCCTCCAGGTCGAGCGGTACGGCCACGTCGGGCGCCAGCCAGAGTGGCACTTCGGGGAGCGGGCTTCCGATCGCCAACCCCACGGGCCAGACTTCCAGCCGACCCGTTTCGCCACCCACCGCCATCCGGTAGGACACGGCCGCGATCCCGTCCGGTGACGCCCAATGGAGGGATTCTGGCAGGTCGAGAAGGCGGACCAGTTCGGAGTGCAGATCGGCCCGCCGGCCGGTGACCGGATCGACGAAGGCCACCGAGACGCCGGCCTGGAGGTAACTCGCGCAGCGCACCGCGAACGCCCGTCGAGAGTCGGGCCGGTCCTTGTTCGACCGGCTGACCAGTTCGATCGCGGCGGCGACCCGCCCGTCGTCGGTCAGGACGCGGATCTCGAACAGGGCGGCGTCGGCGAACGAGACATCCCCGGCGAGCACCGCCGGCGGGGCGTACCGTCGGGTCGCGACCGCTACGCCGCCCCCGCCGGCCGCCGGGTGGCCGTTGGTCGGCTGCCGCTCGAGGGTGCCGAGGTCGATCGTCACCCGCGGGCCGGCGTACACCTCCTGCTCGGCCCGGTACCCGTCCGTGAGGGTGGTCGCGTTCAGCCGCTGGAGCAGCATCGTCGCCCAAGTCGCGTTGATGCTCTCGGCGTTCGGGTTGTTCAGCAGCGGCGGGCGGAAGTGGTCGCGGAGCGGCATCGGTGCGGTCCCCCTTGCCGACATCCTACCCCGGCGGGCGGCAGGGCGGAACGCCGGCGGGTCCCGCCGGCGCCCCCGTCGCGCCCCGGCGTCGGCCTCACGCCCCGCCGGCCGGGGCGAGGATGGCGACCAGCTCCACCTCCAGCTCGACCGACTGCCCGCACCACGGGTGGTTGGTGTCCACCACCACCACCCGGTCGAGTACCTCCACCACCCGGACCGGGCGGGTCCGGCCCCCGCCCAGCCGCATCCGCGCCTGCCCGCCGACCACCAGCGGCTCGTCCCGCGCGAACCGGGCCCGGTCGACCCGCCGGACCCGGGCCGGGTCGTGCGCCCCGAACGCCTCCTCGGCCGGCACGTGGGCCGTCACCGTCTGCCCCTCGGCCACCCCCACCAGCCGGGACCCGAGCCCCGCCAGCCGGGGGTGCGGGGAGCCGACGGTCACCTCCAGCGGCGCCCCGCCCCGGGCGCGCGACGAACGGACCACCCCGTTCGCGAGCCGCTTCGTGTAGTGGGCACGGACCCGGTCGCCGACCTGCGTCGTACTCATCGCACCGTCTCCAGTGGAAGGGCTGGGAACACCCCCCGCCCGCCGCGCGCGGCCGGGGGACCCCGGCCGACACCCCGAGGGCGCCGGCGGCAGGAAGTCTCGGGCGGACCCGCGGGATGACTGCCGGATCCGAAGACCGGGTCTTGGGAAGGGGGAGGCATCGGGATCGGATCGATCGACCAACCCATCGTAACCCGGCGCGCGGCCCGCCGATACCCCCGGGCCGCGGATTCAGGCCGGGGCGGCGGCGGCGGGCGCCGCACCCCCCGCCCCCCGGGCGCCGCGCACCTCCCACGCCAGCCCGACGAGGGCGAGCAGCCGGATGACGTAGTAGCTGGCGTCCACCTGCCACCACTTCAGCCCGTGCCGGGCCGAGGTCGGGAAGGCGTGGTGGTTGTTGTGCCACCCCTCCCCCATCGCCAGCACCCCGAACAGGAAGTTGTTCCGGCTGTGGTCCTTGTCCGGGTACGGCCGCCGGCCCCACAGGTGGCAGACCGAGTTCACGCTCCACGTCACGTGGTGCACCAGGAAGATGCGGACCAGGCCGCCCCAGACGAACCCGAGCAGCACCCCGGCCCAGCTCCCGGTCAGCAGCCCGCCCAGGACCGCCGGGACCGCCAGCCCCAGGACGATCCAGACCGGGAACAGGGCGCTCGCCGCCCGGACGGCCGCGCTCCGCCGCAGGTCCGTCACGTACCGGTCCAGCCCCGGCGGGTCCGCCCGGAAGGCCCACCCGATGTGGGAGTGCCAGAACCCGCGGACGACGCCCCACAGCCCACGCCCCCGGTGGTG
Organism: Isosphaera sp.; assembly: GCA_013822345.1. Taxonomy (GTDB): domain Bacteria; phylum Planctomycetota; class Planctomycetia; order Gemmatales; family Gemmataceae; genus Gemmata. Next base: position 33,046 of record PNKH01000024.1, on the reverse strand, counting down.
CGGGGAGTGCGGGTCGTCCGGGGTGTCGCTGTGCTGGTGGTGCCGGCGGTGCAGCGCCACCCACTTCAGCACCGACCCCTGCACCGCCATCGACCCGAGCGCGGCCAGGACGAACCGGACCACCGGGTTGGTCTCGAAGCTCCGGTGGGTGAAGTGCCGGTGGAACCCGACGGTCACGCCCAGGGCGGTCAGGGCGTACATCCCGACCAGGAGCCCGAACTCGACCCACCCGAACCCCCACCCCCAGAGCAGGAGCGGGGCGGCCGCCAGCCCGAGCATGGGCACCACGACCGCGGCGAGGGTCGCCAGGCGGGCGACGAGGGGGGCGCGGGGCGGCACGACCGGGGGCGGGGACGCGGCGACGGGTGTCGGCACTCGGGACTCGGGGGTATCGCCCGCATCGGGCGGGCTCGGGGCTTCCGGACGGGGTCCACTGGTAACGGACGGCCGCCGGCCGGATTCTGGCCGGGGCCCTCCCGGAAACATGAAAAGACGAACGCCGGCGGGTCGCCCCGCCGGCGTTCGCGTTCACGGGATCGGTCGTGGGTCGCGAGCCCCGGTCCGCCCGGGGCTCGGGGGTTGTCACACCGCCGCCAGCTCGCCCGACAGCCCGGCGAACCGCTCCGCCAGGCCCGGGTCGATCCCCTCCAGCACCTCCCGCAGCCGCTGCCGGGCGACGTGCAGCCGCCGCTTCACGGTCCCGGTCGGGACCTCGAACTCCCGGGCGATCTGCTTCAGGCTCCGGCCCCGGATGTAGAACGCCTCCAGGGTCGCCCGGTCCAGCGGCTTCAGCAGGGCCAGCCCCGCCTTCAGCTGCTCGACCGCCTCGCCCACCTCCAGCGCCGCGTCCGGGCTCCGCCCGTGGGCGGCGACCGCGTCCAGCAGCTCCGGGTCGGCCCCGAACAGCGGGCCCCGCCGGGTCAGCCGGTTGATCGCCATCCGGGCGGTGATCCGCCGCAGCCACCCGGCGAAGCACCGCGGGTCCCGCAGCTGCGGCAGCTTCCGCATGGCGTGGACGAACACGTCCTGCGCCAGCTCCTGCGCCTCCAGCGGGTCCCGGACCCGGCCCAGCGCCATCGCGTAGACGCTGCTCTGGAACCGGACGACCAGCTCCCCGTACGCCGCCCGGTCGCCGGCCTTCGCCTTCTCGACCAGAACGGTGATCTCGCTCCAGCTCATGATGGTGGGTTCCTGTCCCGATCCCGTGTGCGGCTGGCTGGCCCGCTCGCCCGGCCGGGAGGCGGCCCGCCCCGGATCAGTGGAGGGGGGCCGACGTCTCCCAATGACCGGCGACCCGGCGTCGCCACCCCTCAGGCGCCCGTCCCTCAAGAGACAGGCTTCGGGGCGGCTCGTGACGCGAGCCGTGCGGCGTGTCCTGACGCGGGGGCGGTGTGGCGCCCGGCGGCACATGCGACGGCGGTGATCCCGGGGCGACTGAAGCCGAGAGGAGCTTCGTCTGCCCGTGGGCACCGGCGCACCGTGTTACCCGGCGACGCCAACCGACAGAGGTCAGGGACCAGCGTGGTTGATCGATTCCTGGTCGTGAACCTTCGCCTAACGAAACGCTGACACGGGTTGCTGCTCCGCGCCCGGGGGTGCCGGGCGCCTGCTGACGATCCGCGCGTTCAGGGTTCGGTTAAGCCAGGGTTCACCTCACTTCCCGGCTGACGCCACCGGACCGAAGGCCCGTGTCGCGACCCATTTGCCACCGGACCGGTCGGGCGATTGGCAGTCGCGGCCGAGGCGGTCGTCGTGGCGGGTGTCGCGGGGGCAGTCGGTCCGGTCTGTCGTCCGTAGCCGCCACCCCGCGAACGGGGGGATGCGGCACGCGACCGACCGGCCAGCCGTGAGACCAGGGGCACTGGGACATCCGGCGGCCGTACCGGCCGGGGGCCCGTCGGGTTCGCCCGCCCGCATCTGCTCGCGCAGCTGCGCCGCGGACATCCCCCGCCGAACCCGGGCCTGGACTGGCGCCGGATTGGGGGACAGGGGGTCCGCCGGGTAGGCGTCGAACGCGACGAGCCCCAGACCGATGCGATCGGCCGGGGTGGCCAGCTTCGCGCTGGTCACCGTCACGGTCTTCCGCACCAGGGTCTTCAGGGTCGTGGCCATCGCAGCACCTCCGACGGACGGTGAGGGTGGTTGCTCTCGCTGGAGAGTCGCACCCGAGGGTGAAGTTAGGAGGTCATCTCGAACGGTTGGGGGTGAAACGGGTTACGGAAACAACATCGGGACGCGGGCGGCTCCTGCCGGTCACGGACGGGTGATTGTATCACCGCCCGAACCGAACCGCAACCGGCCGCGTCGCCACCCGGGTTGACACCGGCCGGGGGCGAACCCCCGGCCGGTGACACCTCTCAGACGACAGCCCTTACACCCAGGTTCGCGCGGTTCGGGAATTTCTTCGGGAAGTTTTTCCGCGGCCCTCCGGGCGAACCGCGACCGTCAGGGAGCGGGTGACATCACCCGCTCCCTGACGGTCGCGGTTCGCCGAGAAGCGCGGGCCCTTGTCCCGGGTTGCGCCGGCGCGGCATAATAACCGTTCCGTGCCCCGCCCCCGAGCCCGCCCACCCCACAAGGTTCCCGCATGGTCCCGCGCCTGATCCCGGCCTGCCTCCTCCTCGCCCTGGCGGTGCCGGCCGCCGCCCAGAAGCCGTTCGACGACCCGGTCCTGGAGCGGATGCGGAAGGACGTGTTCTTCCTCGCCGGGCCGGAGTGCGAGGGCCGCGGGATCGACACCAAGGGGATCGAGAAGGCGGCCGACCACGTCGCGGCGGCGTTCAAGGAGGCCGGGCTGAAGCCGGCCGGCAAGGACGGCTCGTACTTCCAGCCGTTCACCGTGACCGCGTCGGCGAAGCTCGGCCAGCCGACCTCGTTCGCGCTGACCGGCCCCGGCGCCCCGAAGGAGCTGAAGCTCGGCACCGACTACAACCCGATGGGGTTCAGCCCGACGGCGAAGGCGGCCGGCGGGGTGGTGTTCGCCGGGTACGGGATCACCGCCCCCGCCCTCAAGTATGACGACTACGACGGGCTCGACGTTTCAGGGAAGGTGGTGGTGATCCTGCGGAAGACGCCGCGGGCCGGGGTCAAGGGGGAGAAGCGGTTCGACACCACCGCCCCGTCCCCGGACGAGAGCGCGTTCGCCCCGTTCCAGGCGAAGATCGACAACGCGGTCGCGCACAAGGCGGCGGCGCTCGTGGTCGTCAACGACTCCGAGTCGGCCGGCACCCGCGACCCGATCCCGCAGTTCGCCAACCACGCCGTCGGCACCACCCCGGCCCCGATCCCGGTGCTGTTCGCCAAGCGGGAGGTGGTCGACGCCCTGTTCGCCGCCGGGCCGTCGAAGTCACTGAAGGAACTCGAGGCCGCGATCGACGGCGACCTGAAACCGCGGTCGTTCGAATTGGCCGGGGTGAAGGCGGACGCCCGGGTGACGACGGAGAAGACGGAGTACAAGTGCAAGAACGTGGTCGGGGTGCTGGAGGGGAACGGGCCGCTGGCCGGCGAGACGGTGGTGATCGGGGCGCACTACGACCACATCGGGTACGGGAACTTCGGCAGCCTCGGCGGGGCGGCGGCGCGGGGCAAGGTCCACTACGGGGCGGACGACAACGCGAGCGGCACCGCCGGGCTGATGGAGCTGGCCCGCCGGTACGGGGCGGTGAGGGACCGGCAGGGCCGCCGCCTGGTGTTCGTCGCGTTCTCCGGCGAGGAGCGCGGGCTGTACGGGTCGATCCACTACTGCAAGGAGCCGCTGTTCCCGCTCGACGCGACGGCCGCGATGGTCAACATGGACATGATCGGGCGGGTGACGGCCGTCCCGGCCGACTGGCTCGGGATCTGGGGGAAGAAGGACCGGTTGGTGGTGTACGGGACCGGGACCGCGCCGGGGTTCAACGACCTGGTCGACCGCGCCGCGAAGTCGGCCGACTTCAGGCTGAACAAGCTGGCCGCCGGGACCGGCCCGAGCGACCACGACTCGTTCTACCGGAAGAAGGTGCCGGTCCTGTTCCTGTACACCGGGACGCACGGCGAGTACCACCGGCCGACGGACGTGCCGGAGAAGATCAACGTCCCGGGGATGAAGAAGGTGACCGACTTCGTGCAGGTGCTGCTCGACGACCTGACGACCCGGGACAAGCCGAAGTACCAGGCGACGCGCGACCCGTGGAGCGACCCGACGGACCCGCGGGCCTCGACCGCCCGGCCGGCCGGACCGCGGCTCGGGATCCGGCCGGGGAACTACGAGGACCCGGACGGCGGTGTGCTGGTCGAGGGCGTGTCGCCGGGCGGGGCGGCGGAGAAGGGCGGGGTGAAGGACGGGGACGTGATCGTCGAGATCGGCGGGAAGCCGGTGAAGAACATCGGCGGGTACATGACCGCGATGGGCGGGCAGAAGGCCGGGACCGCGGTCGAGGTGGTGGTCCTCCGGAAGGGCCAGAAGGTGACGCTGAAGCTGATCCCGGAGTAGATCCGCTCACCCCGTTTAGCCGCGACGCGGAGTCCTCGGAGCGGAGCGCGAGTCATGCGCCCGCGCTCCGCTCCGAGGACTCCGCGTCGCGGCTAAACGCCCATTCATTCCCGAGGCTCCCGTGGACATCCCGCACGTCCAGCTCGTCCGCCAGACCGCCCCGCAGCCGACCGTCGCCGATGTCGCCGGCGAGGTCCGCCGCCAGTGGCTCGCGTCGAAAACCGCCACGCGCATCAAGCCCGGGATGCGAATCGCGGTCGGGTGCGGGAGCCGCGGCATCAAGAAATACCTGACGATCGCGAAGGCGACGATCGACGCCCTCAAGGAGTTGGGGGCGGACCCGTTCGTCGTCGCCGCGATGGGGTCGCACGGCGGGGCGACCCCGCACGGCCAGCGCGAACTCCTCGCCAGCTACGACATCGACGAGGCGCACCTCGGGGTTCGCGTCGTCACCGACATGGATGCGACCGCGATCGGCACCAACTCGTGGGGCCAGCCGGTGTGGTGGGACCGGAACGCGCTGGCCGCGGACGGGGTGGTGACGGTGTCGCGGGTGAAGCCGCACACCGACTTCCGCGGCCGGTTCGAGAGCGGCGTCCTGAAGATGCTGGTGATCGGGCTGGGGAAGCGGCACGGGGCGGACCAGGTGCACAGCTTCGGGACCCGCGGGCTGCGCGACATGCTGCCGGAGTCGGGGAAGGTGATCCTGGAGAAGACGCCGTTCCTCGGCGGGCTGGCGATCCTGGAGAACGCGAACGAGGAGACGGCGAAGCTGGAGGTCGTGGACCGCGACGACCTGTACGACCGCGAGCCGCCGCTGCTGGAGGAGGCCCGCCGACTGATGGGCCGGATCCCGTTCCCGGCGCTCGACGTGCTGATCGTCGGGGAGTGCGGGAAGAATTACAGCGGGGCGGGGATGGACCCGAACGTCGTCGGTCGGATGCTGATCGAGGCGAGCCCGGAGGCGGAGACGAACGAGCCGCGGGTGACGCGGATGGGGGTGCTGGACGTGTCCCCGGAGAGCCACGGGAACGCGACCGGGATCGGCATCGCCGACCTGACGACGAACCGGGCATTGGCGTCGATCGACCAGGGGCCGTTCCGGATGAACAACCTGACGGCCCGGTTCCTGTGGCGGAGTAAGCTGCCGCTCGGGTTCGACACCGACCGCGAGGTGATCGCGAACTGCGTGGAGACGTGCTGGCAGCCGGTGGCGGAGGAGTTGAAGTTCTGCGTGGTGCCGAACACGCTGGAGGTGGCGGAGTTGTGGGTGTCGGCGACGCTAGCGGCGGAGGCGCGGGCGAACCCGCACCTCCAGCTGGTCGGCGGCCCGCAGCCGCTGCCGTTCGACGCGGCCGGGAACCTGGTGCAGGAGAAGCTGTTCCCGCACAGCGTCCGCGGCCGGCGGAACGGCTCGCACGGCCCCGCGTGAGCGGGCCGAGGAGCCCGCAGAACTGCGCCGGCAACTGCGGGCCTCCGCCGCGTACCGGGTCGGGTTGCAGTCTCGGCCGGCTCACGCGGGGCCACGCCCCAGCTTTCCCACCCTCCCGCGGCGCAAGTCCCGGCCGGTGAGCTATTCTCCGCTTGTGTCCTCTACCGCACATCCGGTGCAACCACCCCGCCCGGCCGGCCGATAACTTTTCGGGACCGACCGTCCCGCGCACAGGGTTTCCCATGTCCGACCCGCTCCACCGCCTGGTCGGTTCGCTCGCCCGGACCGGCCTCACCCGCCTCTTCCGGCGCTTACTCGACGACGCCCCGGACCTGTTCCTCAAGGACCTGACGGTCGAGGCGGTCGGCCCGGACCGCATGGTCCGCGTCGGCGGGCGGTGGGTGCGGAACTTCGGGTCCGACAGCTTCCTCGGCCTCGACCAGCACCCGGCGGTGGTCGACGCGGTCGCCCGCGGGGTGCGCGACTGGGGCACCCACAACGGCACCAGCCGGGCGTTCTCGAGCGTCGCCCCGCAGCGCGAGGCCGAGGCCCGGGTCGCCGCCTGGCTCGGGGCCGAGGACGCCGTCATCTACCCGTCCGTCACACTGGCCAACGCCGGGGCCCTGCCGGCCCTGGCCACCCGGCACGACGTGATCGCGTCCGACCAGCACGCCCACAACTCGATCGAGGAGGGCGCCCGGCTGGCGAAGGCCCGCGGGGTGCGGACGGCGAAGTTCGCCCACAACGACCCGGCCGACCTCGACCGCACCCTCCACGGCCTCCGCCCGTTCCGCCACGCGGTCGTCGCCGTCGACGGCGTGTACAGCATGAGCGGGGCGCTGCCGCCGCTGCAGCAACTGCAGGCCGTCGCCCGCGGCCACGACGGGTTCCTGTACGTGGACGACGCCCACGGCACCGGGGTCCTCGGGACCCGCGGCCGGGGCACCGTCCGCGACGCCCTCGGCGGGTACGACAACACGCTGGTCGTCGGGTCGCTGTCGAAGGCGGTGTCGTGCCTCGGCGGGTTCGTCGCCGGAACCAAGTCCGCGGTGGACGTGCTCAAACTGCGGTCGAACCCGCTGCTGTTCGGAGGCCCGGTCCCGCCGCCGTACTTGGTGGCGGTGTGCGCCGCCCTCGACGTGATCGAGTCGCCGGAGTACCCGCGGCTGCGGGCCGCCCTGGACGCGAACGTCCGCCGGCTCATTTCGGGGGCCGAGGGACTCGGGCTGACGGTCCTCGGCGGGCGGGTGCCGATCGTGTCGGTGCGGGTCGGCGGGGAGGACGCGACGCTGCGGGCCGGGCGGTTCCTGTTCGACGCCGGGTACTACGTCCAGTCGGTGGTGTTCCCGGCGGTCCCGCACGGGGCCGGGGTGTTGCGGGTGCAGGTGAACGCGAACCACCCGCCGGCGGCCGTCGACGGGCTGCTCGCGGCCCTGGCCGACCTCGCCCGGGAGGTGCCGCTTCCCGCGGCCGAGGCCGTCGCCGTCCCGGCGTGACCCGGGCGGACGGTTGACGGGGCCGGGCGGGGCGGGGACAATCTGGGCTGACGAGCTAACCCTCCGGAGCCCGCGTCCATGACCGCCCGCGCCCGACGGATCGCCCTCCTGTGCCTCGCCGCCGCGGCGGCCGCCGCCGACCCGGTCCCCGCCCGGGCGGCCGTGATCGTCTTCTCCTCCCAGGCCGACTTCGTGGCGGCGACCGGCGCGGCCGGGCCGATCAACGCCCCGTTCTCGGGGGTGACGCTCGGCCCGCTCGTGGCGGGGCCGCTGACGTTCAGCCGCGGGGAGGGGGTGACCCAACTCGGGGTGAGCAACGATGTCAGCATCCCGTTCTTCTCCGAGCTGGGGGTGGGGAACGCGCAGAACCTGTCGAACATCACCGTCGACGTGGCCGGGGGCACGACCGCGTTCGGGTTCGGGATCGCCTCGATCAACGCGGCGGCGTTCGGGAGCGGCACGTCGGAGTTCCGCGTCCGCCTGTTCGCCGGCGGCGGCCCGGCTCCGGTCGACGAGTTCACCTTCACCGCCCTGTCGGCTACGCTTCCCGCCGCCCCGGTCGTCCAGTTCGTCGGGTTCTCCTCCACCACCCGGTTCGACCGGGTCGAGTTGGTCGAGGTGGTCGGCGGGCCGCAGAACGCGACCCCGACCGGCGGGCTCGCCGACCGGGAGTTCTTCGGCAACTTCTTCGTCATCCCCGCCCCGGTCCCGGAGCCGGGCTCGCTGGCCCTGCTCGCCGCGGCCGGGGCCGGGCTGCTCGGCCGGCGGCGCGGCCGCGCGGCGGACCCCTCGTAGCCGCCCGCGCGCGGAGGTGGCGTGTTCCGGACCGCCTCGCCGGCCCCGTTCGCCGCCGGCTCCCTGCTCGTCCTCGCCGGCCTGGTCTTCGCCCTGTGGTGGCGCGAGGCGAGCGACCGCCCGCTCGTCGTGTACGCCGCCCCGACCGTCCGGCTCCCGCTCGAAGCGGTCGCCGCCGACTACGAGCGCGAGACCGGGGTGCGGGTCGAGCTGCGGTACGGGCCGTCGGAAGACCTGCTCACGAAGGTGCGGTTCCCCAGCCCGGTCGAGCCGGCCGACCTGTTCGCCCCGGCCGACGACAGCTACGTCCGCCAGGCCCGCGACCTCGGCCTGGTCGCGGAGTCGTTCCCGGTCGCCCGCGTCCGGGCGGTGGTACTCCTGGCCCCGGGGAACCCGGCCGGCGTCGGCGGGTGGGCGGACCTTGTGCGGTCGGGGGTGCGGGTGGCGGTGCCGAACCCGGCGGCGGCGGTCGGGAAGTTGGCCCGCGACCACCTCGCCGCGACCGGGAACTGGTCGGCGCTGCGGCCGCGGGTGGTGGACGTGGGGACGGTGACCGAGGCGGCGAACGCGGCGAAGGCCGGGGCCGCGGACGCGGCGGTGGTGTGGGACGCGGTCGCGGCCGCCCCGGCGTACCGCGGCCAGGCGGTGCTCACCGTCCCGGAGTTGGCCGGCGTCGAGGGGCGGATCGTGGTGGCGGTGCTGACCCAGTCCCGCGACCCGGACGCCGCCGCCCGGTTCGCCCGGTACGCGACGGCCGGTCCGGGGCTCGCCCGGTTCCGTGACGCCGGGTTCCGCGTCGGGGGGGCGCCGTGACCGCCCCGCGCCGCACCTCCGACGCTCCGTTCTACCTCGCCCTCGGCCTGCTCGGCGCCTTGTACGTCGGGCTGATCGTCGCCCTGCTGGTCGCCGACGCCACGTACACCTCGGCCGGCGACCTCGGCCGGGCGCTCGCCTCCCCGCAGATCCGCGCCGCCGTCTGGCTCAGCCTCCTCAGCTCGTCCGCGGCGGCGATCCTGTCGGCGTGGGTGGCGGTGCCGCTCGGGTACCTCCTGTCGCGGACCCGGTTCCCCGGCCGGCCGGTGGTCGAACTCCTGGTCGACATCCCGATCGTGCTCCCGCCGCTGGTGATCGGGCTGAGCCTCTTGATCCTGTTCCAGACGGCCCCCGGGGCGTGGTTCCAGCGGGCCGCGTTCCCGGTCACCTACGCCGTCGCCGGGGTGGTGCTGGCGCAGTTCGCGGCGTCGGCGGCGTTCGCCGTCCGGACCATGCGGGTGGCGTTCGACGCCCTCGACCCGCGGGCCGAGGACGTGGCCCGGACGCTCGGGTGCTCGCGCGGGAGGGCGTTCTGGCGGGTGACGCTGCCGGCGGCGCGGCGCGGGGTGCTGGCGGCGTTCACGGTGGCGTGGGCCCGGGCGGTCGGGGAGTTCGGGCCGATCCTGGTGTTCTGCGGGGCGACCCGGATGCGGACCGAGGTGCTGTCGACGAGCGTGTTCCTGGAGCTGTCGGCCGGCGACCTGGGGGCGGCGGTGGCGGTGTCGTTCCTGATGGTCGGGGTGGCGGTGGTCGGCCTGGCCGCCGCCCGGGCGGCCGGGCTGCGCGGGGCCGGGTGAGCACGGTCGAGACGACCGGTCGGCTGGGCCGTACAGGGTGGCGGCTCGGATTACACGCAGGGCCGTTCGGTGTGGGCGTGTGTGGGCGGTCTGAGCGAGATCGCACCCGCTCCCTGACGGTCGCGGTTCGCCTCGGCGCACGGCGAACCGCGACCGTCAGGGAGCGGGTGACACCCACCCCACCCCCCACACCGAACGGCCCTGGAATTCCATGGGAGGTGGTCTCCCCTCACCCGGCCCGGCGAGGCGCCGGGCCGACCTCTCCCCAGCGGGGAGAGGTGGGGGTGGCTGGCCGCCTCGGTCCGTCCCCGGGTCGGTGACCTGAAGAGGGGCGGCATGAGCCCCACCTCTCCCCGCCGGGGAGAGGCCGCCGGCGTCCCGCCGGCGGGTGAGGGGGAGCCACCTCCCGAATCACCCGGGCGCCGATCCCGCACACGGGGTCAGTTCCTTGGAGGTGCCCGTGATCGCGGTCGAGGGGCTGTCAGTCCGGCAGGGGGCGTTCGCCCTCGACGGCGTCGCGTTCGCGGTCCCGGCCGGGGCCTACGCCGTCCTCACCGGGCCGACCGGGTGCGGCAAGACCACCCTGCTCGAAGTCGTCGCCGGCCTCCGCCGGCCGCGCGCCGGCCGGGTCGTCCTCGCCGGCCGGGACGTGACCGCGCTGCCGCCGGCGGCCCGGAACGTCGGGTACGTCCCGCAGGACGCCGTCCTGTTCCCGGCGATGACGGTGTGGGAGAACCTGGCCTTCGCCCTGACCGTCCGGGCGGCGCCGCGGGCCGAGGTCGAGGGGCGGGTCGCCGAGCTGGCCGACGCGCTCGGCATCACCGGGCTGCTGCCGCGGCGGGCGGTCGGGCTCAGCGGCGGGGAGGCCCAGCGGGCGGCGCTCGGCCGGGCGCTCGCGTCCCGCCCGCCGGTGCTGCTGCTCGACGAGCCGCTGAACGCGGTCGACGAGGACACCCGCGGGCGGCTGGTGGAGGTGCTCCGCCGGGTCCGGGACGCGCGGGACACCACGGTCCTGCACGTCACCCACAGCCGGGCCGAGACGGGGGAGTTGGGGGAACTCGTCCTGCGGGTCGAGAACGGGCGGGTCGCCGGGGGGTGACCCGGCGCCCGCCCGGGTGCGTCACCGGCGGTCCCACGGCCGGCCGCGGTCGTCGTCCCGGTCGTCGTCCTCGTCGTCCTCCCGGTCCCGCCGCCGGCCGCGCGGCCGGTCGTCGTCCTCGTCGTCCTCGTCCCGGCGGCGGGCCCGCGGCCGGTCGTACTCGTCGTCGTCGTAGTCGGCCCCCCCGCGCCGGGCGAACGCCAGGGTGGCGTTGCTCATGGCGATCAGGAGGTTGGCGTACCGGATCAGGGTGACCAGCCCGACGACCAGCCCGACGAGCATCACGATCAGCCCGACGCACGCCCCGCCGACGGCCCCGTCCGCCGCCCGGGGCCCGCCGGCCTGGGCCGCGGCGAACACGCTGCCGAGCACGATGACGATGGAGACGACGAACAGGACGAGGGTCGTCACCATCAGCCACAGGACCGACATGGCGGTGCCCGCCAGGGCCGGCTTCCGCACGTACAGGGCCGTCTCCTTGGTGAACAGCAGGAACAGGATGCTCGCCGTCAGCTCCATCGCCAGCCGCGAGAGCCCGGCCACCGCCGCCACCTGGAGCGGGAGGAACGGGGAGAACTCGTTCAGCAGGAACATCAGGGCGATCAGCAGGCTGACCACCTCCAGGGCGACCGACACCACGATCATCGGCCGGGCCGACCCGGCCTCGGTCGGGACCGCCAGGCACTTGAACCGGCCGATCAGCCCGACGACGATCCCGACCAGGCTGAGCCCGCCCACCGCCAGCTCCAGGCCGGAGCCGGCGCCGACCGCCGCGGCGCCGCCACCCCCGGCCGCCCCCGCCCCGACCACCATGCCGCCGACGATGCCGATGACCACCGCCAGGACGACCAGGATCAGGCCGATGTAGACCAGCTTGAAACCGGCGGACACCGCCTTGAGCGCTTCAGACATCGGGCGACTCGGTACGGGTGAGGGGGTCGGGGTCACTGGGCCGCGAGCAGCTGCCGCAGGACGTACGGCAGGATGCCGCCGTGGAGATAGTACAGAACCTCCTGCGGGGTGTCGATCCGGCAGACCGCCTTGAACGCGACCGTCGTCCCGTCGGCCCGCGTCGCGGTCACCGTCAACTCCTTGGCGGCCCCGGCGAAGTTGGTCTTCAGCCCGTCCACCAGCCCGCCGACGTCGAACACCTCCTCGCCGGTCAGCCCCAGCGCGGCCACCCCCTCCCCGACCTTGAACTGCAGCGGCAGCACCCCCATCCCGACCAGGTTGCTGCGGTGGATCCGCTCGTAGCTCTCGGCCACCACCGCCTTCACCCCGAGCAGGTTCGTCCCCTTCGCCGCCCAGTCCCGGCTCGACCCCGACCCGTACTCCTTCCCGGCCAGCACCACCAGCGGCACCCCGTCCTTCTGGTACGCCGTCGACGCCTCGTAGATGCTGGTCTGCGGGCCGGCCGGCAGGTGCCGGGTGAACCCGCCCTCCACCCCCGGGACGAGCTGGTTCTTCAGCCGGACGTTCGCGAACGTCCCCCGCATCATCACCTCGTGGTGCCCGCGCCGCGCCCCGTACTGGTTGAAGTCCTTCGGCTCCACCCCGTGGGCCATCAGGTACTTCCCGGCCGGGGAGTCCTTCTTGATGTTCCCGGCCGGGGAGATGTGGTCGGTGGTGATGCTGTCCCCGAGCACCGCCAGCACCCGGGCCCCGGTGACCTCGGACACCGGGGGCGGGTCGATCCCCATGCCGCGGAAGTACGGCGGGTTGGCGATGTACGTCGAGGACGCGTCCCAGGCGTACAGGTCGCCGGTCGGCACCCGCAGGGCCTTCCACTCGGCGCTCCCGTCGTACACCGACCGGTAGGTCCGCTCGAACGCCTCCCGCCGGACCGACTTCGTGATCGCCTCGGTCACCTCCTCGTGGGTCGGCCAGATGTCCCGCAGGTACACCGGCCGGCCGTCGCTCCCGGTGTCGATCGGCTCGGCCTCCCAGTCGATGTCGACCCGCCCGGCCAGGGCGTAGGCGACGACCAGGGGCGGGCTGGCGAGGTAGTTCGCCCGCACCTCCGGGTGGACCCGGCCCTCGAAGTTCCGGTTCCCGGACAGCACGGCCGACACCACCAGCCCCTCGTCGTGGATCTCCTTCGACACCGCCTCCGGGAGCGGGCCGCTGTTCCCGATGCAGGTGGTGCACCCGTACCCGACGACGTGGAACCGGAGCTTCTCCAGCTCCGGGAGGACGCCGGCGTCGGCGAGGTACGCGGTGACCACCTGGGACCCCGGTGCGAGACTGGTCTTCACCCACGGCCTGGTCTGCAGCCCGCGGGCCGCCGCCTTCCTCGCCAGCACCCCGGCGGCCAGCATGACCGACGGGTTCGAGGTGTTGGTGCAGCTGGTGATGGCGGCGATCACCACCGACCCGTGGGTGAGCTGGCCGGCGGCCAGCGGGTCCACCTCCCCGGCCCCGGGCTTGGGGGCGAACGCCTCCGCCGTCGGGGTGGTGCCGGCCGCCACCACCGGGAGCGGGACCCCGGCCGGCGGCCGCCCCTGGGCCGCCGTCCTCAGCTTCGGCAGGGCCTCGGCGAACGCCGCCTTCATCTTCTGGAGCGGCACCCGGTCCTGCGGCCGGCTCGGCCCGGCCAGGCTCGGCTCGACGGTGGCGAGGTCGAGCTCGAGGGTGTCGGAGTAGGCGGCGTCCGGGGTGTTCGCGTCGTGGAACATCCCCTGCTCCCGGTAGTACGCCTCGGCCAGGGCCACCAGCTCCGGCGGCCGGCCGGTCAGCTCCAGGAACCGCAGGGTCTCGGCGTCGACCGGGAAGATGCCGCAGGTCGCCCCGTACTCCGGGGCCATGTTCGCGATCGTCGCCCGGTCGGCCAGCGGCAGGTGGGCCAGCCCCGGGCCGTAGAACTCGACGAACTTCCCGACCACCCCCTTCTTCCGCAGCATCTGGGTGACGGTCAGCACCAGGTCGGTCGCGGTCGCCCCCTCCCTCAGCCTCCCGGACAGCTTGAACCCGACCACCTGCGGGATCAGCATCGACACCGGCTGGCCGAGCATCGCCGCCTCGGCCTCGATCCCGCCGACGCCCCACCCGAGCACCCCGAGGCCGTTGATCATGGTGGTGTGGCTGTCGGTCCCGACGAGGGTGTCCGGGTAGGCCCGGCCCTGCGGGTCGACGAACACGCTGCGGGCCAGGAACTCGAGGTTCACCTGGTGGCAGATGCCGGTCCCGGGGGGGACGACCTCGAAGTTGCGGAACGCCTTCTGGCCCCACCGGAGGAAGGCGTACCGCTCCTGGTTCCGCTCGTACTCCAGGTGGACGTTGTCGGCGAACGCCCGGGCGGTGCCGTACTCGTCCACCTGGACGGAGTGGTCGATGACCAGCTCGACCGGGACGAGCGGGTTGATCCGGGCCGGGTCGCCGCCGAGGGCCTTCATCGCGTCCCGCATGGCGGCCAGGTCGACGACGCACGGCACCCCGGTGAAGTCCTGCATCAGGACCCGGGCCGGGGTGTAGTTGATCTCGGTCGCCGGCTCGGCCTTCGGCTGCCACAGGGCGAGGGCGTCGATGTCGGCCTTCCGGACGCTCAGGTTGTTCTCGTTCCGGAGGAGGTTCTCGAGCAGCACCTTGAGCGAGTACGGGAGCTTCTTGGCCTGCGGGTGGACCGCCTCGACGGCGGCGAGGCGGTGGATGGTGTACGGCTTCCCGCCGACGGTCAGGGAGGCGAGGCTGTTGAAGCTGTTGAGGCTGTCGGGCATGGCCGGAGGACCCCCGGGGAGGGCGGTGCGGATGAGTGGGGTATTGTATGGGCCCGTCCGAGCCGGACGCGTGGGCGACGGGTCGAGGTGGACCCGTCGCCCACGCGTCCGGCTCGGACGGCGCGGCGACTCACCGCAGCATCAGCGACACGTACTTCGTCTCCAGGTACGCCTCCAGCCCCTCGTGGGCCAGCTCCCGGCCCATCCCCGACTCCTTCATCCCGCCGAACGGGCACTGCGGGGTCGCCGGGACCGGGTCGTTCACCCCGATGATCCCGGCCTCGACCCCCTCCGCCATCCGCCAGGCGACGCTCAGGTCGTTGGTGAACACGTAGGCGGCGAGGCCGTACTTCGTGTTGTTCGCGGCGGCGATCACGTCGTCGATCTTGCTGAAGTCGAGGACCGGCATGACCGGGGCGAACGGCTCCTCGGTCAGGATCTTCGCGTCCGGGGTCAGCCCGCTCAGCACCGTCGGCTCGAAGAAGTACCCCTTGTCGAAGGTCTTCGACCGGCCGCCGCCGGTCAGGCACTTCGCCCCCTTGGCGGTCGCGTCCTGGATCAGGGCGGCGGTGTTCTCCATCGCCTTCCGCTCGAACATCGGCCCGACCACCACGCCGTCGTCGAGGCCGTTCCCCAGCTTCAGCTTCTTCGCCTCCTCCACCGCCACCTCGGTGAACCGCTTCCGGACGTCGGCGTGGACGAAGAACCGGCTCGGGCTGATGCACACCTGCCCGTTGTTCCGGAACTTGCCGAGTACCGCCGCCTTCGCCACCACCTCCGGGTCGGCGTCCGGGAAGACGACGAACGGGGCGTGCCCGCCGAGCTCCAGGCTCAGCCGCTTGACGTGGTCGGCCGCCTGCCGCATCAGGTGCTTGCCGACCGCGGTCGACCCGGTGAAGCTGATCTTCCGCACCGCCTCGTTGCCCATGAACTCGTCGGCGATCTCGCCGGCCGGGCCGATGACGAGGTTGGCGACGCCCTTCGGCAGCCCGGCGTCGATGAGGCACTCGAAGACGCCGATCAGGGACAGCGGGGTCTGGCTGGCCGGCTTGCAGACGATGGTGCAGCCGGCGGCCAGCGCCGGGGCGATCTTGCGGGCCTGCAGCGTGACCGGGAAGTTCCACGGCCCGATCGCCCCGACGACGCCGACCGGGTGCTTGAGGGTCAGGTGCCGCTTCGCCGGGTTGGTCGGCGGGATGACCTGGCCGTACGCCCGCTTGCCTTCTTCCGCGAACCACTCGAACGTGTCGGCGGAGTGCAGGATCTCGGCCTTCGCCTCGGGGACCGGCTTCCCTTGTTCCATGGTCATGGTGCGGGCGAGGGCGTCGGCCCGCTCGCGCATCAGGTCGGCGGTCTTCTTCAGCACCTTCGCCCGGTCGTACGGGGTGGACTTCATCCACGACTTCATCGCCTCGGCGGCGGCGGCCACGGCCCGGGCGCAGTCGGCCCGGGTGCCGCTGCTGACCTCGGCGATCGTCTCCTCGGTCGCCGGGTTCTCGACCGCGAGCCGCTTGCCGGACGCGGAGTCGCACCACTGGCCGTCGATGAAGAGCTGGCGGTTCTTGACCGGCGGGGAGGCGGCGGACATGGCGGGGACCTCGTGGTGCGTGGCGTCTCGGCGGGCGGCCGGTGCTAGTGTTGTACACCCGCCGGCCGACCCCGGCCGCCGCACCCCCGAGCCGTTGAGCCGACCCATGAAACCGTTCGCCCTCGCCTTCCTCGCCGCCCTCGTCTGGTCGCCCGCCGACGCCAAGGCCGGGTGACGGACCCCGCGGTGCGCGGTCAAGGAGGACCCGGCGGCGGTCGCCGCCCGGGAGGCTCGGGACGAGCAGATGAAATGGGTGGTCGCGACCGGCGGGGTCGGGTTCGTCGGGTTCGCGGTGTGGCAGTACCTGCGGGAGTCGGCGAAGGCGACCAGGGTGGCGCGGCGGAAGCGCGAGCCGTGGGAGATGGTGTAGGCGGACGTGACTTCGCGGCAGGTGGCGCCCCTCACCCGCCGCCGGCGAAGCGCCGGCGTCGACCTCTCCCCAGCGGGGAGAGGTGGGGCTCTCCGGCCTTCTCGGTAGCTGTCCGGGTCGGGTAGCTGGGGAGGGGCCGCATCGGCCCCACCTCTCCCCGCTGGGGAGAGGTCGCCGGCGCTTCGCCGGCGGGTGAGGGGTTGGCCTACGGAGACATCCGCCCGGCTACCCGCACCCGACGGCTACTTCGCCTCGCCGCGCGGCTCCAGCTTCAGCGCCGCGGAGTTCATGCAGTACCGCAGCCCGGTCGGCCGCGGGCCGTCCGGGAACACGTGCCCGAGGTGGGCGTCGCACCGGCTGCACACCACCTCCGTCCGCACCCCCATCCAGCCGCGGTCCACCCGGGTCGACACGTTGTCCGCCGCGACCGGCTGCCAGAAGCTCGGCCACCCGGTCCCGGAGTCGAACTTCGCCGCCGCGTCGAACAGCGGCTGGCCGCAGCACACGCAGTGGTACACCCCGTCCCGCTTCTCGTCCGCGTACGGGTTCCGGAACGCGCACTCGGTCCCGGCGCAGCGGGTCACCCGGTACTGCTCCGGGGTCAGCTGCTCCCGCCACTCGGCGTCCGTCTTCACGACCTTCTGCCCGCCCACCGGCTTCCCCTCCCGTTCCGGCACCGCCGGCGCCCCGCCGTGCCACAGGGCGAACACCGCCCCGAGGCCGGCCACCGCCGCCAGCACCGGCAACACGCTTCGCGATGCGGATCGCATGCAACCGTTGGAGGACAAGAGGGTGGGGCCGGATTCGGGCTACTTGCGGCGGATCTGCTTCGGGCCTTTCCCGGCCGTCTTCTCGTACCGGCCGTCGCCGGTCTTGACGTACTTCGTGAACCCCTTCGCGGCCAGGTTCGCGTCGGACGTGGCGGCCTTGCCCTGGGCGTCGGTCCAGGCGCGCGGGGCGCTCGGCTCGGAAATCACGCGGCGGACCGGCTCGCCGGTCTCGGGGTGCGTGGTGAGGGAGGCGTCGGCCATCTTCTGGAAGTGCTCGAACCGCTCCCCGCCGGTCCCGTCGGGGAGGACGACCTCGTAGACGTACAGGGGCATGTGAAGGCTCCGCAGGGGCGGTCCGGCGCTCCGCCGTAGGCCCGCCGGGGGTTGCGCCGCGCTCCACCCCTGGCTACCCTCAGACGCCCCTACCGGGGCTACGAGCCGTGTAGCCGCGGAGCGGCGACCGAGGGTAGCCAGGGGTGGAGGCACCGCCCGCCTCGGGCGGGGCCGCAACCCCTGGCGGGCGTCGGCGGGCCCGCGGGCGCCCCCCCCCGGCGGACGCGTCATTCTACCTCAACTCTTCTCCAGTTCGCCCCGGACGGCCTCGAGCAGCTTCTTCGTCGCCCGGATCCCCTCCGCCTCGGGGATCTTGCCCCCCTCGTACTCGATCCCGATGTACCCCTTGTACCCGTGCTTCTTGCACACGATGTCGAGCATCTTCCGGTAGTCGGTGTGGACCTCGTTCCCCTTGTCGTCGAAGTCGTGCGACTTCGCCGACACCCCCTTGGCGAACGGCATCAGCTCGTCCACCCCCTTGTACCGGTCGTACACCTCCTCCTTCACCGCCGCCACCTTGCCGATCCGGAAGTTCCCGAAGTCCGGCAGGGTGCCGACCCGCTTGTGGCCGGCCAGCTTCATCACCCCGGCCAGCCAGGCCCCGTGGCTCGACAGCCCGCCGTGGTTCTCGACGATCGTGTCCAGCCCCAGGGTGTCGGTGAACTCGCCGAGCTTGCGGAGGCCGTCGGCGGCCAACTTTTGAGTCTCCTCGAACCCTTTCGCCCAGTCGCTCGCCGCGTTCACCCGGATCGAGTGGCAGCCGAGGAACTTCGCCCACTCCGCCCACCGCTTGTGGTTGTCCACCGCCGCCGCCCGCTTCTTCTCGTCCGGGTCGCCGAGGTTCCCCTCCCGGTCGCACATGATCAGCACGCTCCGCACGGAGTTGTCGTCCGCCACCTTCTTCAGGTCCTTCAGGTACGCCTCGTCCTTCTTCTTCTCCATGTAGAACTGGTTCACGTACTCGACCCCCGGGATGCCGTAATCCTTCCGGGTGATCTCGGCGAACTTCAGCGGGTCCTTCTTTTCGACCCCGGGCCGGCCGAAGAACGCCTTGTTGTGCGACCACTGGGCGAGCGAGATCTCGAACAGCGGGGGCGGCCGGGACTCGGCGGGGGCGAACCCGGGCGCGGCGGCGACGCCGGCGACGGCGGCCGAGCGGGCGAGGAACTCGCGGCGGGAGAGCGGCATCGGGTACTCCGGGGCGGTGACGGGACGGCACCGCCGATTGTACCCGGGCCGCGGCAAAACGAAACCACCCCCGGGTGTCCGGGGGCGGTCGCGCCGCGGCGAGGGACGGCGGCTCAGCGGGCGTTCGGCTGGGCCAGCACCGCCCCCGGCGGGACGGCCGGGGCGGCCGGGGCGGCCGCCGGCGGGGCCACCGCGACCGGGGCGGCGGGGGTGGCCGGGGCCGGCGGGGCGGCCGGCTGGGCCGCGGCGGCGGCCTTCTGGATGTCGGCCTCGTGGCGGATCGCCTCGGCCGGCGGCAGTTCGGCCTGGCGGGCGGCCCGGCCGATCGGCCCGAGCAGGAACCCGAGGGTGATGAAGATCACCCCGGTCGCGATCAGCCCGACGAGGAGGAACCGGGTGACCGGGGGGAGCGGGTCGGTGGCGAGGGTGAAGTACCAGACGGTGGTCCACGCCAGGGCCAGGGCGCCGACGGTGACGTAGACGAGGGCCGTCTGCGGGCCGAACGCCGGCTTGGTCAGGATGGGCATGGTCGCGCTCCGTGGAGGTGCGGGACGGATCGCCCCGCGTCGGCTGATGCGATGCACACCGGGTGCCAAACCGGCACGCCGGGTGCACCACCACCCGCGTCCCCACCCCGACCGACCGAGATCCCATGCCCGCGACGCCGACCGAGACTCCCGACGACGCGGCGGACGGCACCCGCCTCCCCGCCTACGAGGCCACCCTCCGGGCCACCCACCGGGCGTTCGGCCGGGAGCTCCGGCGGGCGGCCCGGGCCCTCCCGCTCGGGCCGCGCGACACCGTCCTGGACGTGCCGTGCGGCGACGGGTTCTACTCCGCCGGCCTGGCCCGCCGGCTGTTCCCGCAGGGGAAGGTCGTCGCCGCCGACCTGTCGGACGCCTTCCTGGCCCGGGCCCGGCGGCGGTTCGCCCGCCTCACCCGGGTCGCCCCGACCGAGTTCGTCAAGGCCGACGTGTACCGGCTGCCGTTCGACCCCGCCGCGTTCGACGCGGTCTGGTGCGCCCGCAGCCTGATCAGCCTGGACGACCCGGCGGTGGCGCTGGCCGAGGTGCGGCGGGTGACCAGGCCGGGCGGGGTGGTCGGGGTGCTGGAGGACGACGAGTACCACCGGGTGCTGGTGAACTGGCCGGTCGACCTGGAGCTGGCGGTGCAGGGCGCGACGGCGGCCGCGGCCCGGGCGAAGTACGGGTCGGCGACGAAACTGGCCCCGGGCCGACGGATGCTGAAGCTGTTCCGGTCGGCCGGGCTGACCCCGCGCGGGAAGAAGACGGTCGCGGCCGACCGGGCGGCCCCGTTCCCGCCGGCGGTGGTCGGGTTCCTCCTCCGCCACCTGCGGGAGACGCGCGACTTCGTCGCCCCGCACCTCCTGCCGGAGCACCTGGCCGCGTTCGACCGGTACGCCGACCCGGCCGCCCCCGACGGGGTGTTCCGCCGCCCGGACGCCGAGCTGACGTTCCTGACGACGCTGTTCCTGGCCCGGCGGTAACCGTTCCGCCGCTTGCGGCGTCGCGGGCGACGCCGCAAGCGGCGGACGGCACACCCGCACTAAACCTTCCGCAGGAACGCGACCACCGCCCGGTTGAACTCGGCCGGGTTCTCCAGGTTGCTCAGGTGCCCGGCCCCGGGGACGTGGAGCAGTTCGCTCCCCCGGACCGACCCGGCCAGCCGGGCCGCGTTCAGCGGCGGGGTGACCGCGTCGTGCTCCCCGACCAGCACCAGCGTCGGGACCGCGACCGCCGCCAGGCCCGGGGCCGCGTCCGGGCGGTCGCGGAGGGCGCGGAGCCCGGCGACCACGGTCGCCGCCGCCTGCCGGGTGACCACGGTCCGGGCGAGCTCCACCGCCGCCGGGTTCGCCTCCCGGGTGTGGTCGCTGAGCACCTTCGCCAGCATCCCCTCGCCGAACTTCGCCGGCCCGTCCTTCTCGACCGCCGCCACCGCTTGATCCCGGGCCGCCCGGCCGGTGTCGTCCTCCGGGGCGGCGCGGGTGTCGGCCAGGACCAGGCCGGCCAGCCGGCCCGGGTGCCGGCGGGCGAACGCCAGCGCCACGTACCCGCCCATCGACAGCCCGCCGACCACCGCCCGGTCGACCTTCAGCCAGTCCAGGAAGGCGGCCACGAAGTCGGCCGCGCCGTCGACGGTGAACGGGTCCGGGCCGGGGGCCGACCCGCCGAACCCGGGGAGGTCGGGGGCGAGGACGCGGAACCCGGCGGCGGACAGCGGCCCGAGCTGCGGCTGCCACATCCCGCGGTCGAACGGGAACGCGTGGAGCAGCACCACGGGAAGGCCGGCCCCCGCGTCGTCGTACGCCACCGCTCCGCGGCCGGGCAGGTCGAGCGTCATGTTCGGGTCCCCCGGGTTCCTCCGGGTATGATACGGATGCCGCGGCAGCGGTTCACCGCCACACGGGAGGGCGACCGATGGGGGCCGACGAGGTGTCTCCGGTCCGGGACGACGACCGGCTGCCGATGATGCAGGCGGTCGGCGGGGTGCCGGGGTCGAAGGACGGGAAGGGGATCGGCGAGCTGGCCGGCCCGGACACCGTCGCCGGGTGGGTCCGCGACTACCTGGCCGGAACGGACGACGCGGACGGCCGCCGGGCCGCCGGGTTCCGGTTCGGGGTCGGGGCGGAGGGGCGGCACGCCGGCCGGTCGTTCCCGGAGGCGGAGGCGGAGGTGCGGGCGGAGTGGGCGTCGGAGAAGGGGCGGCCGCCGTGGGAGGCGGTCCGGGACGCGGTCTGGGCCGGGTTCGACCGGGCCCGCGACCGGCGGGTGTGACCCCGGGTTAGCGACGCGCCGAAGAGCGTCTTCGGCGCGTCGCTAACCGGGGGCGAACGGGTCACCGGTACCGCTTCTCGACCCGCTCCGCCTCGGCGTCCTTCCCTTGCGCCTTCAGCGCGGCGACCAGCATCTCCCGGGCCTCGCCGTTCCCCACGTCCACGAACAGCGCCTCGCGCGCCCAGTACTCGGCCTTCGGGTGCGTGCCGTTCTCCGCGTGCTGCTTCGCCAGGCGGAGCCGCACCGAGACGTTGTCCGGCGCCCGGGCGGCGACCTCGGCCAGCACCGGCACCAGCTTCCCCGGCGCCTTCTTCGCGGCGTAGATCTTCGCCAGCGCGTCCAACACGTCCGGCTCGGCCGGGGCCAGTCCCCGCGCCGCCTCGAACGCCTCGGCGGCCTGGTCGGGCTCGTTCGCGTCGAGGTTCAGCTTCCCGAGCGCGGACCACACCCGCACGTCCTCCGGGTTCGCCTTCGCCGCCTCCTCCAGCACCGCCCGGGCCGCCGGCACGTCCTTGTCCCGCTGCAGCACCCGGGCCTTCACCAGCGCCGCGGCCGGGTGCCCCTTCTCCTTCGCCAGGGCGGCGTCGGCCAGCTTCCGGGCGTCGTCCGGCTTGCCGCGCCGCAGGTACTCCGCCGCCAGCTTCGCCGCCACCGCCGGGTCGCCCGGGTCCTTCTTGTGGGCCGCCTCCAGCTCCGCGAACGGCACCGCCTTTTCGACCCGCGGCAGGCCCTTCACCTTGTCGCGCACGAACTCGCGGTACTTCGCCTCGAACGCCTCCTTCTCGACCCCGCACGCCCGCCGGATCGCGTCCCCGACGCCGAGCCCGAGCTTGAACGCCTCCAGCAGCTTCCCGATCGCCTCCCGGCCGTGATCCTTCTCGATGAACTCGACGTACAGCGACCCCTGGTGGTACGCGAGCATCACGTCCGCCGGGCTGCCGAAGTTGTGATACCCGCGGCCGATGGTGTCGAGGTCGAACGCGGTGCCGTCGGCGAGGCGGTCGCGGAGCAGCGGCAGGGTGGCGTCGAACCGCCGGGACCGCTCGGCCCGGACCGCCAGGCCCTCGGTCAGCCAGATCGGCACGAGGAACCCGGTCTGGGTCAGGTTGAAGGCGTGGGTCAGCTCGTGCCGGGCGACGACGGCCCAGTTGTACGGCCTGTTCCCGCCGTCGACCTTCGGGGACGGGATGGCGATGAGCGGGCCGGTGCTCGCCCCCTGGGCGGCGCCCGGCAGCCCCGGCAGCGACAGCACCCGGCCGCTGAACATCTCCCGGGTGGCGAACACCTCGACCAGCAGCTTCCCCGGCGGCGCCGCCCCGTACAGTTCCGCAAACTCGGCGTACCACTCCTCCAGGTAGTCGGCGAGCCACGCGGCGAACGCGGCGTCGGCCTTGGCGTCGTACTTGATGACGAAGTGCGGCGTCTCGGCGGTGGCGTACCCGGCGAGGTGCTTGAGCACCAGCAGGGCGTTCGACACCCGGACGTGGAACGGGTCGGCCTTCAGTGCCGCGTCGAGCTGCACCTTCGCCTCGGCCTCCCGGCCGAGCTGCATGAACAACAGACCGAGCCCGGCCCGCGGGGCGGACAGGTCCGGCCGCAGCTCGGCGGCCTTGCGGAAGTACCCCTCGGCGGCGTCGTACTGCTTCCGGGCGGCGAGCACCTCGGCCAGTTCGGAGTAGAACACCCCGGGCTTCGGGCAGAACGCGAGGACTTCCTTCTCCGCCTCGACGACGGCGGCGGACTTCCGGGCCAGGTACTTCAGGGCGGCGAGCCGGGCCAGGGTCGGCTCGTCGCGCGGGTTCACCAGCTTCGCCGCCAGCAGGTGCCGCTCGGCCGCGGCCGGGTCGCCCTCGGCGAGCCGGGCGTCGGCCTTGAGCCGCAGCGCCTCCGGGTGCCGCGGGTTCGCCTTCAGGGCCTGGTCGGCGAGCCGGCCGGCGGTCACCGCGTCGAGGTCGGCGAGGGCGAACAGACCCTTCCCGACCAACGCCTCGACCGCCTTCGGGTTGACCTTGAGGGCCTTGTCGAACGCGTCGGCGGCGTCCGCCCGGTTGTGCTTCTCGAGCAGCAGCCGGCCGGCGAACGCCTCCGCCGGCCAGAAGTCCGGGTCGTGCTTGACCGCGTCCCCGAGCACCTCGTCGAGGATGAACTTGAACTGCTGCGGCTTGTTGTTCCACCGGGCGTTCTCGGCCCCGGCCTGGGCGACGACGAGCAGGGCGTCCGGGTCGGTGATGTCCTTGTCGGCGTTGCTGGCGTCGGTGTACGCCTTGACCACCCACCGCACCTCCTTGTCGGCGGCGGGGAGGTCGCCGCGGTCGCGCAAGACCCGGGCGCGGACCCACCGGGCGAGGAGGTTCCCGTCCTGGGCCTTGACCGCGGCGTCGGCGTCGGCCAGGGCCTCGTCCCACCGGCCGAGGAGGAAGTGGAGGTCGGCCCGGCGGGCGAGCAGGGCTGGGTCGGCGGGGTGAACTTTGAGGCCGGCGGCGAGCACGTCGAGGGCGTCCGGGTAGTCGCCCTCCGCCCGGTGGACGGCGGCCAGGCCGGCGAACGCTGCGGCCGCCGGCTTGTCGCCCTTGAGGAGGGCGGCGTACCCGGTCCTGGCCTCGGCGGTGTTCCCGCGGAGGAGCCGCTGCCGCAGGGCCGGGTAGTCGGACTGCGGCGGGGCGGCGAGAACGGCGGTCAGCAGCAGTACCATGAGCGGGGCCTCGCGGGGTGGGTTCACCGTACCGGGCCGGTGAAACGCCCGCAAGCGGCCGGCGTCAAGATGCACAACCGCCCGGGAGGGGAACCGCATGCTCGCCACGCTCGCCGCACTGTGCCTGGCCGTCCCGGCCGCCCCGGCCGAGGACAAGGAGAAGGAACTGTCGGAGGCGGCGAAGAAGGAGTTGAAGCAGCTCGACGGGAAGTGGAAGGCGGTCCGGCTCGTCGTCAACGACAAGGACGAGGAGGTGACGCGGGACGGGGCCGACGTGTTTCTCACGTTCAAGGGCCGCAAGGTCCTGCTCGGCGACCAGGAGGTGTTCGGGATCCCGGCCCTCGACCCGTCCACCGACCCGAAGTGCCTCGACCTCAAGGCCGTGGCGGACGTGCCCGGGGTCGTCGGCAAGGGAACGCTGTACGAGGCGGTGTACAAGATCGACGGGGACACGCTGGTCATGGCCCTGCACCTCGTCGAGGGGAAGGGGCGGCCGGTCAAGTTCGAGTCCCCGAAGGACTCCGGTGTGGCGGTCGTCACCCTGAAGCGGGAGAAGAACTGAACCGTGCCGCCGCTCGCGGCGTTGCGAGGAGCGCAACGCCGCGAGCGGCGAAACGGGTGGTTGTCGCCCGTTACAGATCGGCGCGTTAGGATCGGGTGAGCGGCCCGTCTTCCTCTCCAGACCGCCAGACCGTCCCCCGACGGGAGCGAGAGCACCATGTCCGCCTTCATCCGGGCCGCCGTCGCCCTGGCCGCCCTGGCCGCCCCCGCAACGGCCGCCGAGCCGGCCCCCGCCCCCAAGCCGAAGGCCGACCCGGCCGACGCCATCGCCGCCCTCATCGACCGCCACCTCGCCGCCGACTGGGCCGCCCGCGGGGTCCGCCCGGCCGACCCGGCCGGCGACGCCGAGTTCGTCCGCCGGGTCTACCTCGACCTGGTCGGCCGGGCCCCGAAGGTGGCCGAGACCCGGGCGTTCCTCGACGACCCGTCCCCGAACAAGCGGGCCGCCCTGGTCGACCGGCTGATGACCCTCCCGGGGTACGCCGGGCACCTCGCCGCCGTCACCCGGGCGGCGTGGCTGCCGCAGACCATGACCAACCAGTTCGCCAACGCCGGGTTCCAGTTCGAGAACTGGCTCCGGACCCGGTTCCGGGACAACACCCCGGCCGACGAGGTGGTCCGCCGGATCCTGACCATCCGGTTCACGGTGAACGCCCAGAACCGGCAGTTCCGGTTCGTCCAGCCGGCCGACCCGACCGACCCGGAGGCCGCCACCCTGGTCGGGTTCTACCAGGCGAACGAGGCCCGGGCGGAGAACCTCGGCAGCGCCGCCAGCCGGCTGTTCGTCGGGGTGAAGCTGGAGTGCGCCCAGTGCCACGACCACCCGTTCGCCCCGTACACCCGGGAGCAGTTCTGGGAGTTCGCCGCGTTCTTCGCCGAGCTGAACGAGACCACCGCCCCCCGCCCCGGGGCCGTCGGCCCGCCCGCCCCGCCGCGGCCCGGCCTCAAGAACACGCTCGGCATCCCGAACACGGACAAGACGGTCGAGGCCCGGTTCTTCGACGGCACCAGCCCGGAGTGGACCGCCGACCGCAGCCCCCGGCAGGAGCTGGCCGACTGGCTCACCCGGCGGGACAACCCGTTCTTCGCCAAGAACATGGCGAACCGGATGTGGGCCCACTTCTTCGGGTTCGGCATCCAGGACCCGGTCGACGAGCCGGGGGCGGACAACCCGCCGAGCCACCCGCAGCTGCTCGAGGACCTCGGCCGGGCGTTCGCCGCCGCCGGGTTCGACAACCGGGCGCTGATCCGCGGCATCACCCGGTCGAAGGCGTACGGGCTGTCGAGCAAGCTGACCCACCCGAGCCAGGCCGACCCGCGGCGGTTCGCCCGGATGAGCCTGAAGGGGCTGACCCCGGCCCAACTGTTCGACTCCCTGGTCGCCGCCACCGGGCACCGGGAGCCGGGGTACATGCGGGACTACCGGTTCGGGTTCAACGCCCAGCCGGACAACCCGCGGAGCCAGTTCCTGACCCGGTTCGCGACGAACGAGCGGGTGACCGAGGCGAGCACCACCATCCTCCAGGCCCTGATGCTGATGAACGGCCGGTTCGTCACGGACGTGACGAGCATCGAGAAGGGGGAGGTGCTCGGGGCGATCGCCGACGTGCCCGGGTGGTCGACCGAGCAGCGGGTGAGCGCCCTGTTCCTCGCCGCGTTCGCCCGCGGGCCGGCCCCGGAGGAGCTTGAGGTGTTCGCCAGCTACGTCGACCGCGGCGGGGCGACCGGGGACAAGAAGAAGGCCCTCGCCGACGTGTTCTGGGTGCTGCTGAACAGCCCGGAGTTCCTGTTCAACCACTGAACCGCGGGTAGCGGGTAGGGTGGGCCGAGCCGGCGTTTCGCCGGCGAGTCCCACCGCCCGGTTTCCGGGTGGGAAGACGGTGGGACTCGGTCCGAAGCGGACCTCGGCCCACCCTACCAGGCCCGAACCACTCCCCCATCACGTTCCGCACGGAGCTTCCCATGCCTTCGCTCGATTCCCTGCTGTCGCGCCGGCAACTGCTCCGCGTCGGGGCGGTCAGCACGGCCGTGTCGATGTCCGGCTGGATGGGCCGGCTGGCGGCCGCCGCCGAGGACGCGAAGAAGAAGCCGAAGCGGTCGTGCGTCCTGCTGTGGATGAACGGCGGGCCGAGCACCATCGACCTGTGGGACCTGAAGGTCGGGCACGAGAACGGCGGGCCGTACAAGGAGATCGAGGCCGCCCCCGGGCTGATGATCGGCGAGCACCTGCCGAAGATCGCCAGGCACGGCGACCGCCTCGCCGTCCTCCGCGGCATGTCCACCAAGGAGGGCGACCACGGCCGCGGCACCTACCTGATGCGGACCGGCCAGCTCCCCGGGGCCGCCGGCATCCAGTACCCGAGCGTCGGGGCGCTGGTGTCGAAGGAGCTCGGCGACCCGGCGGCCGAGTTGCCGAACTTCATCAGCATCGCCCCGCAGCGGTTCTTCTCCCAGGAGGCGTTCGGCCCCGGGTTCCTCGGCCCGGTCCACGCCCCGCTCGTCGTCGGCGAGAACCAGAACTTCAACAACCCGAACGGGAACGGGATCGACGACGCCCTCAAGGTCGCCGACCTGGAGCGGCCGAGGGCGATCGACGAGGCGACCGCCGCCGCGCGGCTCGACCTGCTCCGCGGGATGCAGGAGGACTTCGCCGCCGGCCGCCCCGGGCCGGTCGCCAGGAGCCACGCCGCCGCCTACGACCGGGCCGTCCGGCTGATGAAGTCCGAGGGCGGGAAGGTGTTCGACCTGACCACCGAGAAGGCCGAGACCCGGGACAAGTACGGCCGCAACCTGTTCGGCCAGGGGTGCCTGCTGGCCCGCCGGCTGGTCGAGAAGGGGGTGCCGTTCGTCGAGGTGACGCTCGGCAACTGGGACACCCACGGGAACAACTTCGAGCTGGTGAAGAACCTGTGCGGCACCCTGGACGCCGCCTGGGGCGCCCTGATGGACGACCTGAAGGACCGTGGCCTGCTCGACACCACCACCGTCGTCTGGATGGGCGAGTTCGGCCGCACCCCGAAGATCAACCAGGGCCGCGGCCGGGACCACTACCCGAACGCCTGGAGCACGGTGCTGGCCGGCGGCGGGATCAAGGGCGGGCAGGCGGTCGGGAAGACGAGCAAGGACGGGACCACGGTCGAGGAGCGGCCGACCGCCACCCGGGACATGCTGGCGACGCTGTGCCTGGCCCTCGGGATCGACTACGAGAAGACGAACCCGTCGAACGTCGGCCGGCCGATCCGGATCGTGGACAAGCCGTGCGACCCGGTGACGGAGGTGGTGGCGTGAACCGCGCATTCGCACCCCTGGCGCTCCTCGCCCTGGCCGGCGCGGTCGCCGCCGCCGATGTCGCCCCGGTCCCGCGGCCGGCGGCCCCGGCCGCCGCCCCCGCCCCGCGGGCCGGGTACGTCCCGCTCGTCCCCGACGCGCAGGAGGTCGTCGTCCTCGCCCCGCACCGCCCGGTCCGCGTCCGGCTGACGGTGCGGGTCGGGGACAAGACCCTGGGCGAGGCGTGGCGGGACCGGCTCCGGGCCGCGTTCGCCCACTTCGACCGCGACCGGGACGGGTTCCTCGGCCCGACCGAGGTCGGGAACGCGTTCTCCGACACCGGCCTGCGGCTCCTCCTCCAGAACGGGTACTACCAGCCGACCCCGTCCGACCGGCCGTCGGTCGACCGGCTCGACGCCGACCGGGACGGGCGGGTCGACTTCGCCGAGTACGGCGCGTACTACCGGATGTCGGCCGCGGCGCTGCTCGGCCGGTTCCCGGCCCAGGACGAGAATCCGGCCGGGGCGGCCGCGACCGAGGCGCTGTTCAAGCTGATGGACGCGGACGGGGACGGGAACCTGACCAAGGCCGAGGTGAGGGCGGTCGAGGGGCTGCTGGCGACCCGGGACGCGGACGAGGACGAGTGCCTGAGCCAGGCCGAGTTGGTGCCGAACCCGTTCGACCCGCGGGGCGTCCGCCGCCCGGTCCAGGTCGAGGTGGGAGGGGTGCCGCCGCCGCCGGCCCGCGGGCTCGCCGCCCGGACGGTGTTCACCTACGAGCCGGGGCGGGTCCCCGGCACGCTCACCCAACAGGTGATCCAGCGGTACGACGCGGACAAGGACTTCGACCTGACCCGGGCCGAGGCCGGGTTCGACGACGGGACGTTCGCCCGCCTCGACCGGGACGGGAACGGGAAGCTCGACGGGGAGGAGTTGGACGCGTGGCGGACCGGCCCGCCGGACCTGGAGGTGACCATCTCCCTCGGGCCGACCGCGGCCGACTGCCGGGCCGAGGTCACGACCGACCGGGAGGACGTGGCCGCCCGCGGGTTCGGCCTGCGGCGGGTGGACCCCGGCCGGGTGGTCGTCCGGACTGGCCGGCAGCCGGTCGAGTTCTGGGCCGTCGCCCCTGTTCAGGCGTACCAGCCGCCGCCGCTGCGGAACCAGTTCCGGGGGCTGTTCAACCAGGCGGCGGGGGGGAAGGGGCACGTCGTCGAGAAGGACCTGACCGGGGCGAACGCGGTCCAGTACCAGGCCCTCCGGCTGCTGTTCGACCCGGCCGACGCGGACGCGGACGGGAAGCTGACGGCGGCCGAGCTGGACGCGTACCTCGACCTGCAGGAGACGTTCCGGCCGCTCGCCCTGGCGGTCGCCCCGGCGGTCCAGACCCCGACCCTGTTCCAGTTGCTGGACGAGAACCGGGACGGGAAGCTCGGGGTGCGGGAGTTGCGGACGGCGTGGGACCGGCTGGTCGCCCTGGAGCCGGGCGGCGGGGAGGTGGTGACCCGGGCGGCGATCCTGCCGGTCGTGTCGCTCCGGCTGACCCGGCCGCAGGAGCGGTTCTACGCGGCCCAGCAGGTCGACCCGCGGTACGTGCAGAACCCGAACCAGGTGCGGGTGCCGCAGGCCGGGCCGGTGTGGTTCCGGCGGATGGACCGGAACGCGGACGGGGACGTGTCCCGGTCCGAGTTCCTGGGGAGTAAGGCCGAGTTCGACGCGGTCGACGCGGACGGGGACGCCCTGATCAGCCTGGCCGAGGCGGAGGAGTACGACAAGAAGACCCGCCCGGCCGGCGAGAAGTAGTGACGCGACGAAGGGGAGGGCGAGGCCCCCGCCGAGCCGGCTCGGCGGGGGCCTCGCCCTCCCGTGTTGTCAGAGGCGCCGTCGGGAGTCGAACCCGCCGCGGTCGCTTTGCAGGCGGCCGCCCGACCGTCGGCCGGCGTCGGTGTGGGGAGGGACGGCCGGGGCGGGGGTCGGGTTCGCGCCGCGGCGGGTGGAAACGGCGGGCGGCGGTGGTAGAGTGTCCGGGAGACCCCCGACACCCGAGAGGAGACCGCCATGGCGGACTGGAAGCGGCTGTCCAAGGCCCTGATCCTGGCCGACGGGTACATCGAGGAGAAGGAGGCGGAGCTGATCAAGAAGGAGTTCCTGGCCGACGGGGTGATCAACAAGAGCGAGGCGGAGTTCCTGGTGGACCTGCGGAACAGCGCCCCGAAGGCGGTGGCGAAGTTCCACACGTTCGTGTTCGAGGTGGTGAAGAAGGCGATCCTGGCGGACGGGGACATCGACGTCCAGGAGACGAACTGGCTGCAGAAGTTCATCCTGGCGGACGGGAAGGTCGACGACATGGAGAAGGCGTTCCTGATCGACCTGAAGAAGTCGGCGAAGAAGACCTGCCCGGAGTTCGACGCCCTGCTCAAGCAGCACGCGATCTGACCCGACCAGCCGCGGGTGGCACGGGTCGGGAGACCCGTGCCACCCGGGCCGCGGGGTCGTGTCAGAGACCGTTCCGGAAGGGGTGGGAGGGCGAGGCTCCCGCCGAGCCGGAGGTCGGCGGCCCGGAGAAGGCCGGCGGCTCGGCCGGAGCCTCGCCCTCCCGCCCCTTCCGGAACGGTCTCTCAGTCGGAGAGGTTGGCCAGGTAGTCCTCGTACTTCTTCCGGGCCTTGAACTCGTCGTCCATCAGCCCCTTCTGCCGGGCGGTCAGCCCGTCGATCTCCTTCTCCTGGTCGGACAGCTTCTTCAGGTAGGTGGCGTACACCTCCGCCTCCTTCGGGGTCTCCCGCAGGTTCTTCCGGATCCGGTCCTGGTCGGCGGTCAGCCGGCTCAGGTCCGCCTGCACCTGGGCCAGGTCGCGGCGGGTGGCGTCCCAGTCCGCCTTGATCCGCAGCGCGTCCTGTAGCTTCGCCTTCAGCCCTGGGCTCGCCTCGGCCAGGCTGACGAAGTACCGGACCATGTCGTCGGCGTTGTTCGTCAGCGCGACCGACGCGGCCAGCTCCTTCTCCTCCTTGACGGTGAACGTCTTCGTCTCCCCGGCCTTGACCGGGGTCTGGAACCGGAGGAACTCGGGCGTCTCCTCCGCCGGCTTCTCGGTGTCGACCAGCTTGAACTGTTGGCTCGTGCGGTTCGGGTGCTCGATCAGGAGCGTCCGGTCGGTCTGCGACCGGTTGACGACCTTGTACTTCTTCTCCTCGGTCACCAGCGTCTTCGTCGTGACGATCCCCTTGACCGCCTTCACGCTGGTGATCTTCTGCGTGCCGGGGCCGGTCTGCGGGTCGACCTCGGTCCCGAGGTCGATGGCGTAGCTGACCAGGCGTTCTTCGTTCGGCTGCACGTCGAGCACGCGGGTGTCACCCGCATACACGCTGCCCTCGAACACGGTGACCGGGCCCTGGTTCAGGTGGGCGCCGGAGGTGTTCTTGAACTTCAGGCCCAGGAGCGGGTGGGTCCGCTGGACGGCCGGGTTGTAGATGCTGACCTTCTGCCCCTCGATGTCCTTCCCGGCGATCGGCAGCATCGCGCTCTTCTGCCGCCCGAGCGTCACCGGGTGGTCGATCGTGTACTGGAAGTGGTCGCCGAGGGCCCCGCCGGTCGCCGCCGCAGCCACCGAGCCGGTCTCGATCCGGGCGTACCCGTGCACCCGGTCGAGCGACCGGAAATACTCGTTGACCGAGTCCTTGTACTTCCCCGGGATGGCGCCGGTGACATCGGCCTTGAGCCGTGCCCGCTGGTCCGCCGGCAGCGACCCCCACTGCTCGGCGAGTTCCCGCAGCCTCTTCTCGGCCGCGACCCCTCCCAACGCCCCACCCAGGATGGCCGAGTCCTGGGCGGCCTGCTGCGAGCGGGTCACGGCTCCACCGTCAGTGTTGAACGAGGCCCCAAACTGGAACTCACCCGCGGCCTGAGTCCGAGCGCGGAGGCCTTCCTGCTCTTTCATTAGGTTCTTGATGCTCGCGATCTCGGCCTTGTTCACCTCCATCGGAACGTCTTTGCCGAAGTCGCCGCGGTAGGTGACCGGGCGGAGCGACGCGAACAGCTCCGGCTCGACCGTCGGCCGCGGCACGAAGATCGGGTCGTACAGGTCCATCTTGAAGCTGATCGGCCGCCCGCTGACCAGGGCCATCTTCACCCCGGCCCAGTCCTCGTCGGTCGGGTTCTCGACCAGCGCCCACCCCTGCAGGTGCGGCTTCTGCTTGCCGTCGGCGTCGAGCACCAGGCGGTAGCTCGTCTTCCAGATCGGGGCCTCGATCACGTACCCGACCTGCACCTTCCGCTTGCCGTCGCCGGCGAAGTGCAGGCTGACCGCCTTCTTCTGCGAGTCGTGGGACAGGGCCAGGGTGTCGAGCGCCCGGCGGAACTCGGCCTCGACGTGCGGGTTGGAGAACCGCAGTTGCTGCACCTCGGCGAGCTTCACCGCCCGCAGCCCCTCGGCGCACCACAGGTTCAGCACCTGGGCGTCGACCGTCGTCTGCCCGGCCGGCACCTTCTGCGTTTCCACCCCAACGATCGTCCCGGTCAGCTTGCCCGGCTGGTTCGCCGCCCCGGGCGTCGTCACCACCTCGACCTTTTCGCCGCGCAGCTGCGACACGATCCCGGCGAACGTCGGGCTGCCGTCGAGGTTGACGGCGTAGCTGGCGAGGGTGCGGGCGATCGGCTCGCGGCTGTCGTAGGAGACGGCGGCGATCCGGCCCTTGCCGAAGTCCTCAAGGACCATGCTCTTCAGCAGGTCGTTGATGTCCTGCTCCTGGAAGGAGAGGTCGACCCGGGCGTCGTCGGTCACCTCGCCGCTGCGGCTGAAGTACCCGACGCCGCTGTTGAACAGGACGACCCGGGTGAGCGGCAGGCTGACCGCCGGCTTCACCTCCTGCC
>PNKH01000023.1 GCA_013822345.1 Isosphaera sp. | reverse complement strand
CGGCCCGGCTACCCGGCGAGTTCGCGGTACAGGTGGTGGACGAACGCGACGTTGTCGCACGGCAGGTAGTGCATCGCCCCGCCGGTCCGCGAGTAGCTCTTACAGAACCGCAGGTAGTACGCCGGGTTCGTCTTCGGCGGCTCGCCCGTCGACCAGTCCCACCCGCCGCCGTCCTGCAGGTCCACGACGTAGATGGTGTGGCCGCTCACGACTCCGCGGCCGGCCTGCAGCCGGAGGTTGTTCACGCAGCTGAGGCTCTTCTCGAACACCTGCGGCCCCATGACCGCCGACCCGACCGACAGCACCACCCCGCCGTCGAGGCCGTCGACCGACCCGCCGAACAGGGCGAAGTCCCACCCCCCGGCCCGGCCCAACACCGCCCCGTCGAACACCGGGTGGTTCGAGATGATGTCGTACCCGATCCCGGGGTGGACGGTGACCGGCACCCCGTGTCGGTAGGCTTGCCCCAGGATCGAGGCGTGCTTCCACCGGTGTTCGACGCCAACGCGGCCAGCGGCCCAGCCCTGGGTTCGCATCGCCCGGAGGAGGTCGGCGCGGGCGGCGGTGAGCGGGTCGGCCGGGTCGGCGGCGATCCGGGCGGCGAGTTCGTCCGCGGTCGGCAGGGTCGTTCCGCCGTCGTGGATGAAGCGGCCCAGCGCCCGGCCGTACCCGAGGCCGTCGAGGGCGCCGGCCATGAGCGCGAGGTGGATGTTCGACGCCGTCTCGTGCCACGTCCCGAACGTCCCGCCGGCGACGCCCATCTCGACGCTCTCGGTACTCGCCCCGCACCAGGCGAACTCCCAGTCGTGGATGGTCCCGGCCCCGTTCGTGGCGAGGTGCGTCAGCCACCCGCCGGCCATCATCCGCTCCAGGATCCGGGCGGCCCCGTTGCGGAGCAGGTGCGCCCCATAGACGAGCATCACGGTCGCACCACGTTGCCCTGCGGCGGTGATGTGGCCGGCGCACGCGCGAACGAGGTCCGCTTCGCGGGCGGGGAGCGGCTTCGGCTGCGAGTCGGGGTCGATCAGGATGTCGTCGGCGCGGGTGAGGCTCGCCCGCTCGGCGAGCGGCAAGACGCGGAGGCGGGACAGGTCGAGCGGCAGGGTCACGGCCGCACTTTCTTCGGTTGGTGGGGCAGGCATTCCTGCCTGCCGTGGCGTTGGCAGGCAGGAATGCCTGCCCCACTGGGTCATCAGTTGAAGCGTGGAGCGAGGCGGTCCACGATCGCCCCGCCGATCTGGAGCGACGCGGTGGCGGCCGGCGACGGGGCGTTGCACACGTTCACCACCCGGTCCGCCTCGGCGATCAGGAAGTCGTCGACGAGCCCGCCGTCGGGGCCGACCGCCTGCGCCCGGATGCCGGCCGGGGCGGGGACCAAGTCGTCCGCCCGGACATCCGGCACGAGCCGCTGCAAGGCCCGCACGAACGCCCCCTTCGACAGCGACCGCCACATCTCCCCCAACCCCATCCGCCAGTGCCGCACCGCCATCCGCAGGAACCCGCGGTACGTCAGCGTCTCGAGGAGGTCGCGCGGGTCCGCCCGGAAGAACGTGTACCCCTCCCGGCCGAACGCCAGCACCGCGTTCGGGCCGCACTCCACCGACCCGTCGATCGTCCGGGTGAAGTGGACGCCGAGGAACGGGAACTGCGGGTCCGGGGTCGGGTAGATCAGGTTCCGGCACAGCCGGTACGCCGACGGCTTCAGGGCGAAGTACTCGCCGCGGAACGGGACGATCTTCGCCCCCGGGTCCCGGCCGGTGAGACGGGCGACGCGGTCCGAGTGGAGGCCGGCGCAGTTCACCAGCTGGCGGGCGGTGAACTCACCGACCGGGGTGACCACCGTGACCCCGTCGGGGTGGTGACGCACCGTTGTCACTCGCGCCCCGAACGCCACGTCGCCGCCGGCCTCCCGCACCTTCTCCGCCAGCCGCTCGCATACCCGGCGGTAGTTCACGATTCCGGCCTCCGGGACGTGGATCGCCGCTACCCCGGCCGCGTGCGGCTCCAACTCCGCGAGCCGGGCCTTGTCGATCAGGGCACAGTTCACCCCGTTGGCGACGCCGCGCTCGTGGATCTTGTGCAGGGCCGGGAGGTCGGCGTCCGTGACCGCGACGATCACCTTCCCGCAGATCTCGTACGGGATGCCCTCGTCGCGGCAGAACGCCTCCATCGCCTTCTTGCCGGCCCGGCAGGTGACCGCCTTGAGCGACCCCGGCTTGTAGTAGATGCCGGAGTGGAGGACGCCGGAGTTGTGCCCGGTCTGGTGCTCCGCGACCCGGCCCTCCTTCTCCAGCACGACTACCCGCCGGCCCGGGAACCGGCGCGCGAACCCGCACGCCGTCGCCAGTCCGACGATCCCCCCGCCGACCACCGCCAGGTCCCACACTGCCATCCGTGCTCCCGCCGTAGGGTGCCGTCGAGGCCCGCGCTTCGCGGGCCGACGACGCACCGGCTTGACGTTCACGTGGTGTGGTGCGTCGTCGCCGGGCGAAGCGCCCGGCTCGACGGCACCCTACGACCCCGTCTCCCCGAAGTCGCACAGCCCGACGAGGTGCTCGGCCGACCCGTCGCGCAGCCACCCGTCGAGCTGGGCCGGGTCCTTCAGCTGCTGGCCGCGCACCCGCGGCACCGCCGCGAACCCGCAGTCCACCCCGCCGACCGCCGTCATGTCGCCCCACAGCTTCTCGAACTGGCACACCGGGTACACGTCCTCCTGCCCGTGGCCCCACCGCTTCTTCACGTCCTTCAGCGTCACGTAGGTCGGCAGCCGCGCCGCCATCCGCCCGACCGCCGCCCCCACCTTCGCCGCGTCCCCGAGGTCGCCGCGCGCCAGCCCGAACACCGCGAGCAACCCGTCCACCGTCACCCACGTCGTCAGCGAGTTGTAGAAGGACAGGTTGAACTCCTCCTCCTCGCGCGGCATCGCCAGCCCTTCCAGGATGCGCGGCTTCCCGTCCACCCGGGCCAGGCCGCCGCCGCGGTCGTCGATCCGCCGGCCGATCACCTCGTAGGTCAGCGGCCGGCCCGACGCGATGTGCAGCCCGAGCAGGCCGGGGTCGAGGTCCGCCCCGAGGGTGTCGATGTTGTGCACGAGGAGGTACTTCAGCCCCGGCCGGGCCGCGAGCAGGCCGCGGAGTACGCCGTTGCGCAGCAGGTTCGGCACCTCGTACCAGTGGCCGACCGGGTGGAGGCACTGCAGCGGCTCGTTGTCGGTGTAGTCGCTCCCC
This sequence comes from Isosphaera sp., assembly GCA_013822345.1. Classification (GTDB taxonomy): domain Bacteria; phylum Planctomycetota; class Planctomycetia; order Gemmatales; family Gemmataceae; genus Gemmata. The sequence goes on along the minus strand of PNKH01000023.1, from coordinate 75,109 downwards.
TCGCCGGCCGCCTGCGCCCAGCCGATCAGGGCCGCGTGGGCGCTCTCCCGCACCCGCTGCTTCCCCTCGTCGAGCACCTGCTGGGCCGTCTCCTCCCAGGCGAACCGGAGGTCGCGCACCATCGGCACCAGCCGCAACCCGACCGACGCCCCCGGCGACAGCTTCACCACCCCCGGGTACCCGTGGTTGCCGACCTTCTGCAGGTACTCGCCGATCGGCCGGTGCGTCAGGTAGCCGGTGGTGAAGACGTGCGGGACCGCCGGCCCGAACCGGCCGGACGTGCGGCGGCTCTTCGCCAGGTGCAGCTCGACGAACGTCCGGTGCCGGCCGGCGAGGCGGGCGAACGGGTGCAACGCCTTCGTCACCCCCGCCCCCTGCGTCCACCGGCTCCCGGCCCCCGCGGCGAGCGTCACCACCGCCGCCTCGCCCGCCTCCAGCGCCTCGCGCCCGAGAGCGACGTACTCCGGGCTCAACCCGCCGCGGGCGTCGGTCACGTCCTTCGGTCGCACGTCCTCGATCGTGGTCGACGCCGGCAGGCGGTTCTGGGCGAGGCCGATCAAGCCGCGGCGGAGGTCGTCCCGGACCCGCTCGTGCTGCTCCCGGTCGAACCCGTTCGCGGCCAGCAGGTCGGGCAGGCTCCCGGGCCGGTCGCCGCGCCCCGCCGGGGCGCTCGGGAGCATCCGGTCGAACAGCGACTCGACCAGCCCGGACAGGTCCGGCGTCTTCCGCGCCGCCTGGCCGACCCGGTCGAGCTCGGCCCGCTTCGACGGGGTCACCGCCCGCGGGTCCTCGCGCAGCCACCGCGGCACCAGCAGCGAGTAGTACCCGCGCGGCAAGAGCGCGTCCGCGCCGCCGAGGAAGTCGGCGGTGGTGCCATGCGGGTTGATGGCGAAGTCGTACACGACCGGGGACATGGCGAACGGCAGGCTGTCGCGGAACCCGGCCCGGAGGTGGGCCATCTCCTCCTTCAGGAACGCCAGCGCCTCCGCCTTCCGTTCCGGGGCGACGATGAACCCCATCCCGCCGCCGGACATCCCGCCGAGCATCCAGAAGCCCCAGAAGTCCGCGCCGAACTTGGCGCGCGTCGCGGCGATCAGGGCCTCGGTGAAGGCGTTCGTCGCCGCCGGGATGATCGCCTGGATCGGGCCGGCGAAGTTCCGGGTGGTGGCCGCCCCGAGGGCCTTCACGTCGCCGCGCTGGAGGGTGGCGGCGATCTCGTCGAAGATGCCGAGCGCCTCCTGCCGGGCGGCCCACTCCCGCTCCTCGCGCAGCAGGTACTTCTCGGTCACCATCTCGAGCACCGGGCCGACGTTCTGGGCCATCCCGCCGTGGACCAGCACGAGGCTGTCTTCGAGCCGCTTCCGCGCCTCCGCCGACACCCGGTCCGGCCCGAACACGGTGTGCTTCGGAAGCAACCGGCCGCGGCTGACGCCGGCCTCCGGGTCACCGTCGCCGGCGAGCGTCCCCTCGATCAGCTTGATCCCCGGCCACACTCCGCCGGAGTCCTGCCACCCACCACCCGACCCGCCCAACCACTCGCCGAGGATCGCCCGCGCCGCGACCAACCGCCGCTCCGGTTCGGAAAGCTGTCCGGTGAGGTTCTTCGCCTGCCCGGTCGCCCGCATGCAGACCGCGATCAGCCCGGCGAGCAGGTTCGTCGAGACGGCGAGCCGCGACCCCTTCGGGATGTCGTTCACCGCGCTGACCAGTTCGATTCCCAGCCCCGGCCCGACGAGCGTGTCGAGCACCTCCCGCAGATCCTGCCGCGAGCCCTCCAGCCCCGGCGGGACCAGCCCGGACGCGATCACCGCCGCCTTCAGCAGCCCGAGGTAGTCGCGGGCGAAGTCGAACACCTCGGGCAGCGACCGCACGTCCGCCGCCGCGTCGAGGTCCACGCTGACGAGCCGCAGGACCGGTTCGTCGATGACCCGGAAGTACACCTCGATCGGCGGCCGCGGGCGGGCGTCCCGGCCGTGGACCCCGAGGTCGATCGAGACGTTCAGCACCCGCGCCCCCTCGGGGTAGTCCATCCCGAGGAAGAAGATGTCGCTCCAGCACGAGTGCGACAGGTCCATGCGGACCGGCGTCCGCTCGCGGAGGACCGGGAACGGGTCGCCGGGGTTGGCGCGGGCGAGGAGTTCCGGGCGGACGCGGAGCGGGTGGTCGGCCGGGTCGCCGGCGCGGAACATCCAGCGGTTCCCGGCCGCCCCGCGGACGCTCGCCCGGACCTGGTCGGCGAGCGTCTGGAACGCCAGCCCGTGGTACGCCGCGGCCAGGGCGCTGCAGACCGGGTCGGACGGCCCGTGCGCCGCCTCTTCTTCCCGAAAGACGCGCACCGCCTCGTCGAACCGGCGGGCCAGCAGCCGCTCGACGCCGGCGTGCGGGATGTGCCCGGCGGCCGGCAGTTCCGGCCGGGCGGGGAGGTAGAAGCGGTTGATCGCGGACAGGACGAACAGCGCCCGGACGCGGTCGTACAGGTTGGTGCTCTCGCGGCGGAACCGGTCGAGGGCGTCGCGCTCGGCGAGCAACTCGGGATAGCTCAGCGCCCGGCACGCGGCCGCCACCGGGCGGTTCCGCACCTGCGGGTCGGCCGAGGTGATGAGGTCGGTGAGCATGGGCAAGACTTCCAGACGGGATGAGGAGTTCGCGGTTGGGTGGCGCGCGGGTTTTCAGCCCCGGAGGGGCGCGAGACGGTAGCCAGGGGTGGAGCGCAGCGCAACCCCTGGCGTCCTACGCGGCGCCCAACCCCGCCGACGCCCGCCGGGGGTTGCGCTGCGCTCCACCCCTGGCTACACTCGGCCGCCCCTCCGGGGCTGAACTCCACCAAGCGCGTAACTCCTAACCCCGTCGAAACTCTTCTCTTCACCCCCGTTGCGCCAGCAGGTCGATGATCTGGGCCAGGATCTTCTCCCGGTCCACCCCCTCCAGCGCGAGGGCGAGTTGGGCGGTCAGCAGCCCGTACTTCTGCCCGGTGTTGTACCGCTGCCCGGCCACCTCCAGCGCCAGGTACCGCTCCCGCCGGGCCAGCTCGCCGAGCGCCGCCGACAGGTCGGGCTGCTTCGCCGCGGCGAGCGCGTCCATCACGGTGCGGGTGAAGACGTGGATGCCGAAGAAGCACAGGTAGAACCCGGCCCGCACCCCGGTCACGGCCAGCGCCTGCTCCGCCTCGCTCGGGGTCGGCTTCTCCAGCACCTGCTGGATCTCGTACAGGTCCGGCCGCCGCGCCACCCGCCGGCCGCCGACCGCCCCGTACAGCCGCAAGAGGCTCTCGCGCGTCGGCTGCACCGCCGACACCGCACACCCCTCCGCCCGGGCCAGGTCGGCCACCTGCTTCGCCGACCGGACCTCGCCGCGCGACAGGTACAGGTGGTCGCTGACGAGGTGGAGGAACGGCTGGCCGGCGGTGAACTCGCGGGCACACAGCAGCGCGTGGCCGTACCCGAGCGGTTCGGGTTGGGTGACGAAGTGGAGGCGGGAGGCGTGCGGCCCGGCGGCCGCTCGGTACGCCGCCTCGTCCCCCGGGGCGACCACCACGCAGACCGCCTCGGCCCCCGCCCCGACCGCCTCCTCCAACACGATCTCCAGCGCCTTCTTCTCCACCCCGTCGCGGTCGACCAGGGTCTGCAGCGGCAGCCCGCGCTGGGCCCGGCCGGCGGCGGTGATGACGGCTTTCGTGAGGTTCATTCCGGCGGCACCCGGGGCGGGGACAACGGCGGACGCGGGTCATGGTACGGAAACGCCCCGCCCCAACCCGCGCGACCCGCACACTCCGGCGCCTTTTACCGGACCCGGGTCGATTCCGGGCCGCGCGGAATGCACACCACGGCCCCCGTCTTGCATTCGTCCGGCGTGGGTGTCGCCCGCACCACGAACGACGGAGACCGAACATGACCCGATACCTCCTCGGCTGCCTGGTCCTCGCTGCCGCCCTCCCCTCCCCCGCTTCCGCCCTCCCGCCGCACCCGGCCCGGACGCTCGAACACGCCACCGAGGTCCTCGACGACCTCGCCGCCATCCCGCTGAAGGGGATCCCGCCGGCGCTCCTCGCCGACGCCCACGGGGTGGCGATCATCCCGCGGGTCGTGAAGGCCGGGTTCGTCCTCGGCGGCCGCGGCGGGCACGGGGTGGTGCTCGTCCGCGGGAAGGACGGCACCTGGTCGGACCCGGTGTTCGTCAACCTCGGCGGGGCGAGCGTCGGGTTCCAGGCCGGGGTCGAGTCGACCGAGGTGGTGCTGGTGTTCCGCAGCGCGAAGAGCCTGGAGCGGCTGTTCGAGGGGAAGGGGAAGATCACCCTCGGGGCGGACGCCGGGGTGGCGGCCGGGCCGGTCGGGCGGCAGGCGATGGCCGCCACCGACGCGAAGCTGGAGGCCGAGATCCTGTCGTACTCGCGGAGCCGCGGGCTGTTCGCCGGGGTGTCGCTCGACGGGGCGGTGGTCCGCCCGGAGCCGAAGGCGAACGGCCCGCTCGGCCCGGCCGAGCGGAAGCTGGCCGACGCCCTGAAGGCGAAGCTCACGGAGCTGGGCGGGGCGAAGGCGGCCCCCGTGCTCGAGCCCCCGGTCCCGCCGGGGGCGATGCCGGTCCGGCCTTGACGGGGTTGGCACCGGGGTTGCTGAACCTCTCCCGCCCCGGTCCCGCGGCCGCGGGGCCGTTCTCGGGAGGACATCATGAGCAAGAAGAAGCACAGCCCCGGCCCCGTCCCCCCCGGCAACCGCCCGCAGGCCGGCCCGGGGTACAGTCCGGGTCAGGAAGACGAACAGGATCTCCCGGCCGGCCCGGACAGCGGGGCCGGGTTCCAGGAACAGGACCCGCAGCGCCGGCTCGGGGGCTTCGAGACCGCCGGGGAACACTCCCGCCAGCAGCCCGGTCGGCTCAACGACGGCGACTGATGGGTGGATGCCGTGAAGAAACCGGCCGCCGGACCGACCTGGTCCGGCGGCCGGTCCGTTTCCGACCCGCGGCTTGCCCGCCGCGCGGGCAAGGACTGCTGACCCGGAGGGCGAGAAGTCGGTCACGGCCGGGGAACGTGCCGGGAAACCGCGAGTGACCGGGACGCACGATCGCCTGAAAAACCCAGGGGATGGCCGCGGTCGCCGCGGGCCGCGCGACGAAATGCGCGGGACTGGCACGGACCGTGCTTTACCCCTCTCGTCGGGCGAAAGCCGGGACGGTGGGCGGTGCAGAGGGGAGAGGCTGCACCGGTCACCCGACAGGCCGAGTTCGGCACACAATCGCCGGGGTTCAAGCGGAGGGGAGAGGCCGCTTGAGCCCCGGTGGTTTTTTGCGCACCCTCTCCCCCACCTCACCGCCGCGGCCCGTGCCGCGATTCCGACTTTTGTTGTGGATTTCGGCGCAAGCCGCGGTATATGCCCGCGTCCATCGGGCCATTTTTCCCGCGCTCACCCCCCCGTCGAGGACGAACCCTTGACCCCGTCCCCCGTGCGCCTCGGGCTGGAGCGGCTGGAGCGCCGCGACTGCCCCGCCACCGCCGCCCTGTTCGACGGCGTCCTCACGTTCGTCGGGACCGCCGGGGACGACCACCTGACCGTCGCCGAGTCCGGCGGCCGGGTGTGGGCCGGGCGGTACTCGTTCGCGTCGGCCGCGGTCCGGGAGGTGGTCGTCTGCGGCCTGGCCGGGGACGACGTGATCCGGAACGACACCGCGAAGCGGGCGGTGATCTACGGCGGGTTCGGGGACGACCGGGTGTACGCCGGCGACCGGGGCGACGTGGTGTACGGCGGGCACGGGGACGACGCGGTGTACGGCGGGTGGGGGAACGACACGGTGTACGGCGGGGGGAACGCCGAGCGGCTGGCCGGGGGCGGAGGGCGGGACCGGCTCGACCCCGGCAGCCCGCCGGCCGGGCGGTGGAACACCGCGCTGGAGGCCGAGGTGGTCCGGCTGACGAACGACCACCGGGCGGCGGCCGGGCTACCGCCGCTGCGGGTGCACGTCCGGCTGAACGCAGCCGCCGACCTCCACTCGCTCGACATGGCCGCGGCCAGCGACGAGTTCGGGCCGGCGGCGGCGCTCCAGCACACCCTGTACGGGACCGCCCGCCCACACCTCGCCGACCGGCTCGACGCGGCCGGGTACGACGACTGGTCCCGGGCGTTCCGGTACGGGGAGAACATCGCCCACGGGTACCCGACCGCGGCGGCGGTCGTGGCGGCGTGGATGGCGTCGCCGGGGCACCGGGCGAACATCCTCGACGGCGGGTTCACCGAGATCGGGGTGGCCGTCCGGGCGGACGCCTCCGGCCGGCTGTTCTTCACCCAGAACTTCGGCCACCGGGTGTGACGGGACCGGTCGGCGACGCGTCGCCGACCGAGTCGCTCACTTCCCCGCGATCTTCCCGACGGCCGCGGCGGCGGCCTTGCGGATGTCGACCCGCGGGTCCTTCTCCGCCACCTCCCGCAGCTGCGGCAGGGCGGCGGCGGCTGCCGGCCCGACCGCCCCCAGCGCCTCCGCCGCCCGCGCCCGGTAGTACGGCGGTTTCGACCCCAGCAGCGCGACGAGGTCGGGGACGAGCGGGGCGGCCGCCGGGCCGAGCGTCGCGACGTGCCCGGCCAGGTCGTACCGGTCCTCGTGACCCTCGTCCTTCAGGCAGTCGCGGATCCACGCCAGGGCCGGGCCGGCGGGCGACGGGTCGATCCGGAACGCCGCGACGGCGACCTCGTGGCGGAACGGGGTGTTGTCGTCCTTCAGCAGCCCGACCAGGACCGGGACGGCCGCCCTCGCCCCGGGGCCGATCCGCCCGAGCGCCGCCGCCGCCTCCGCCCGGGCCATCCCCTTCGCCTGCTTCTTGTCCGTCATCAGGGCGACGATCACCTCGGTCGCCGGGGTTGCCTGGGCCGGGTCGAGGCGGGCGGCGGCCTCGGCCGCGGCGATCCGGACCCCGGCGGACGCGCCCGCCGCCCCGAACGCCCTCACCAGGTCCGGGACGGCCGCCCTCGCCGCCGGGCCGAGGTCGGCGAGGGCCCGCGCCGCCCGCCCGGCCCGGTCGGTCTTCACCGCCAGTCCCCGGGTCAGGGCCGGGACGGCGGCGGCGGCGTCCGCCGGGGCGACCCGGACCAGGGCCAGGGCGGCCTCCAGCGCGAACGCCTCGTTCTTGTCCGCGAGCAGCCCGCGGAGGGCCGGCGCCGCGGCGACCGCCGCCGGCCCGAGCCCGGACAGCTCGAGTATCGCGTCCTGCCGGACGGCGGGCTTCTTCAACCCCTCGACCAGCGCCGGGACGGCGACCGCCCCGTGACCCATGCCGACCAGCGATCGCGCCGCCGCGAACCGGACCGGGAACGCCCGGTCCGCCAGGGCCGACTTCAGCACGGGCACCGAAGCCATCCCGGCCCCGCCGCCGAACCCGAGGGCTGCGGCCGCCCCGGCCCGGGCGCGGTCCGTCTTCCCGTCCGCCACGAGGGCTTCGAGCCGCCCCCGGACCGGCAACTGGGCGAGGGCCTGGACGGCCCACTGCCGCACGTCGGCGTCGCGGTGGTCGAGCAACGGGACGACGGCGTCGGCGGCCCGGTCGGGGATCGGGGTGAACATCGCGGCCGCCGCGTACGGCGGGATGCGGTTCACCAACTCCCCGCCGGTCACGGACGCGATCACGACCGGCACCGCCTTGGGCAGGAGTTCCGGGGCGCCGTTGGCGATCGCCTGGGCCGCGACCGCCCGGATCATCGGGACCTTGTCCGCGAGGCGCGCCTCGAGGGCGGCGGGGACGCCGGCCGCACCCCGCCCGGCCGCGCCAAGGAGGGAAGCGCCGCCCAGACCGTCCCAGGTGTCGAGCCCGCCGAGCACGAACAGCGCCCGCCGCCGGACCTCCACGTCCTTGTGCCCGCACAGGTCCACCAGGTGCGGCACCACCCGCCCGGCGTGGTCCGCGAGGTACGCCGTCCGGACGATGTAGATCGGGTTGCACCTGGCCGAGGACACGAGCAGGGCGAGCGTGGACTCCGGCCGCGGGCCGTCGATCCGGGTGACCGCCCCGACCACCCGCTCCACGAAGTACCCGCTCGTCGTCTGGGACAGCAGGGCGAGGAGTGAAGGGAGGGCGGCCTTCGCGTCCGGGCCGATCGCCGCGAGGACCCCGACCGCCTCGTCCACGCCATCCCGCTTCAGGTTGAGGAGCCCGACGAGGACCGGCACGGCGGGGGCGGCCCGCGGCCCGGCCTTCACCAGGGCGGCCACCGCCGCCCGCCGGCGGTCGTGGTCGGGGGACGACAGGTCGGCCGCCCACGCGGCGACCTGGTCGGCGGCCGGGACGGCCGCCGGGGCGGGGGCGACTTCCGGGGGTGCGGTCGGGGAGAGGAGGAGGGGGAGCAGCAGCACGGTCATCGCCGACCCTCGGGGGTGGGGACGCACCCCTCATGCTACCCCGAACCGCCCGACGGGCGGGGGGCCGGCGGCCGGCCGTTACCGCGGCGTTACGGGGCCGACCCGTCCCCGCCGACCTTGGTCGCCTGCCAGGCGAGGCCGAGCTGGTACGACTTCTCCCGCTTCGCCTGGATGGCCCACGGGGTCCCCTTGTGCTCGGCGATGATCCTGGCGTAGATCTCCTTCGCCTCCTCCGCGAGCTGCTGGATCTCCTTCCGGCTCTTCAGCTTGTCCGACGACACCCGCCGATAGCCGTCCTGGTTGAGCTCCTTGTTCAGGGTCGGGAGGGTCTCGGTGAGCACGTCCCCGAGCAGCTTGTTGTACTCGTTCATGTACGCCAGCCGGGCCTTCAGCACCGCCCGGGCGTAGTCGTAGTGGGCCTGCCACCGCTTCGGCTGGCCGTCCCGGAGCGGGAGGAGGGCGTCCAGGTCGCCGTTGATCACTTCCAGCTCCGCCCCGCCCAGGGCCCAGAAGTCCTGCTCGTTCTTGATCGACTTCTTCAGGGCGTCGTTCACCGGGGACGGGAAGTCGGCCCGCAGCGCCGGCCCGGACGACCCCGGGGTCGACTTCCACATCGCCCGGATCTTGTCCATCGCCTCGAACGTCTTCGCCTGGAACTTGAACGTCGCCTTGTCCCGCATCACCTGGTCCAGGGTGATGTCCGACTGGTACGCCTTCATCACGTCCTCGCGGAACGCCAGCACCCCGAGGTCGATGTCGACCAGGTCGGAGGAGATCGGCGGCAGGCTGAACTCGGAGACGACGGCGTTCACCTCCGCCAGGGAGGTCCCCTTCGGGGCGGCCGGGAACTCGAACCGCTTCGCCGGCGGCTCGTCCGGGCCGAACGCCACCCACGACGCCGGCGGCTTCCCGGCGGGCTGCACCGTCTGCTTCAACTCCTTCACGCCGGGGAAGTTGGCCATCTCCGCGACCCGCCGGCCGACGGCCGCGGCCCAGTCGGCGACCGGGATCGGGTCGGCCGGGGTCGGCTGCTTGCCGCCGGCCTGGCGGGCGGCCTTGGCGGCGACGTACCGGGCGGACTCCAGGAACGCGCTGCCGGAGTACCGGTCGTTGCTCCGGGAGTTCGGGTCGGCTTGGTAGTCGAACTCCAGGGCGTTCTCCCCCGGGCCGCAGGTGAGGACGACCTCGACCCCCGGCGGGGCGGCGAGCAGGGCCTTGGCCAACCCCTCCGGCATCGGCCCGCTCCCCGGCCGCCGCGGCACCCCCTTCTGCGGGTTCAGCCGGCACACGTCCCACACCACCACCCGCTGGGTCGCCTTGCACGCCTTGAGCTTGTCGTAGAACTCGGCGACCGGGATGAGGGTCGGCTCCGGGTCGTCCGGGTCGCCCTCGACCGGGGCGAGATACGCCTTCCCGCCGACCTCCAGGGCGTGCCCGCCGAAGTACACGACGATCCGGTCCTGGGCCCGGCTGGTGGCGAAGAACTGCTCGTACGCCCCCATCACCACGTTCCGCATCGGGGTCGGAGTCTCGGGTGCGCCCTTGTCCGGCCGGGCGGTGTCGGACAGGACGTACAGCTGGTTCCGGTCCGGGTCCCGCGGGTCGTACGGGACGCTCCACTCGTGGGCCAGCCGGATCGCCGCCGGCTTCGACAGGTCGCCGCCGACCGACCCGCCCTGGAACTGGGCGTAGGTGAGCGGGTTCAGGTACATGTACCGGCTGAGGTGGATGAACAGCATCCGCCGCGGGAAAGGGACGGCCTTCGCCGGCGGGGGGGGCGGGGTCGGGGTGCCGGCCCCGTCCGTCTTCCCGTCGGCCACGGCCCCGGCGGTGTCCTTCTTGTCCTTGCCGAACCGGCCGTTGAGGTAGCGCGCCCCGGAGATCCCGCCGACCACCAGCCCGGCGGTCAGGAGGAGGCAGGCGCCGACCCACACCCACTTCCCCTTCCCGCCCGTGCCGCGGCGGTACCGGCGGCCGGCCGACACCACCGGGGTGTCGGGGCGGAAGGTGCTACTCGGCGCGACCGGGTCGGGGGCGCGGGGCGCCGGTACCGGGATCGGGGCGGACGGGGCCGGGCCGCCCGGCTTGGCGGGGGCGGCGGGGAGCGAGACGACCGGGGCGGACGGCGGGCGCGGGGCCGGGTACGGCACCGGCCCGGACGCCGGCGGGGCGGCCGCCGGGGGGTGCGGGGCGGGGTACGGAACGGGGCCGGACGGCGGCACCCCCGGCGCGGCGGCCGGCGGGCCGTACGGGTAGCCGGGCGGCGGGTAGCCCGGGGGCAGCGGGTACGGGTAGCCGTACCCGGGCGGCGGGGCGTACGGGTAGCCCGGGGGCGGGCCGTACGGGTAGCCGGGGGGCGGGGCGTACGCCCCCGGCGGCGGGTAGCCCGGCGGCACGGGGTAGCCGTACCCGGGGGGCGGGTAGCCCGGCGGCGGCTGCGGAACCTGGTAGGGGACGGGTTGGGGCGGCGGCTCGGGCTCGGCGGTCGGGTCGAACCCGCCGGCGGCCGGGGCGACCGGCTCGGGGAGCGGGAAGTCGTCCTCGGACGGGGCGGTGAAGTCGAACGCGTTCCCGCCGGCCGGGCCGGGGGTTTCCGTCAGGACGGCCCCGGCGGTGTCGTCCTTCGCCTTCGACCGGACGACCGTGCCGCACTTCTTGCACTTCACCGCCTGGCCGACCCACGCGGCCGGGATCCGCAGGGTGGTCTGGCAGCTCGGGCAGGTGGCGCGAACGGGCGTGTCCATCGGTCGTCTCCGCGGCGCGGCCGTCACCACAGGTTCAGACTGAATTGTAGCTGACGGAGTTCCCGGGAGCCGCGCCGAAACCCCCGGCCGACTTCTGCCGGGGCGCGGAAATGTCGCGCCGGGTTGCCGGGGGCGTACAGGGTCGGCATCCTGACCGCATCACCGGAGCGGGGGCGTCCATGCAGATCGTGCTGATCGAGGGCGACGGGATCGGGCCGGAGGTGACCGGGGCGGCGTGCCGGGTGGTGGCGGCCGCCGGGGTGCGGATCGACTGGGTGAAGGCCCCGGCCGGGGCGCAGGCGGCGGAGCAGCTCGGGGAGCCGCTGCCGGAACAGACGCTGGAGATGATCCGCCGCTACCGGGTGGCCTTGAAGGGGCCGTGCACGACCCCGGTCGGGAAGGGGTACCGGTCGATCAACGTGCGGCTCCGGCAGGGGCTGGACCTGTACGCCAGCGTCCGCCCGGTCCGCACCCTGCCGGGGGTGAAGACGCCCTACGAGCAGGTCGACCTGGTGGTGGTGCGGGAGAACACCGAGGGGCTGTACTCGGGGCTGGAGCACCAGGTGGTGCCGGGGGTGGTGGAGAGCGTCCGGCTGGTGACGCGGGCGGCGGCCGAGCGGATCGTCCGGTACGCGTTCGAGCACGCCCGGCACGCCGGCCGGCGGCTGGTCACGTTCTGCCACAAGGCGGACGTGATGCGATTGAGTGACGGGCTGTTCCTGGAGTGCGCCCGGGCGGTGGCGGACGAGTACCCGTTCATCCGGTTCGAGGAGAAGACGATCGACAACGTCTGCCTGGAGCTGGCGCTGGACCCGTCGGGGTTCGACGTGCTGGTGATGGAGAACCTGTTCGGGGACGTGATCTCGGACCTGGCGGCGGGGCTGGTGGGCGGGCTGGGGCTGGTGCCGGGGGCGAACCTGGGGTCGCGGTCGGCGGTGTTCGAGGCGGTGCACGGGTCGGCCCCGGACATCGCCGGGAAGGGGCTGGCGAACCCGGTGGCGGTGGTGCGGAGCGCGGCGATGATGCTGGGTCACGTCGGCCACCGGCCGGCGGGGGAGGCGATCGAGCGGGCGGTGGTGTCGACGCTGGAGAAGGGGGTGGGGCTGACGCGGGACCTCGGCGGGGACGGGACGACCGCGACGATCACCGAGCAGATCATCAAGAACCTGGGGGCGTAGGCGGCGCCCCCGGGCGGCCGCCGGGTCAGCGCACGACCACCGTCAGCTCGTGCCCGGTGGCCTCCGCGTTCCCCTTGTCGTCCGCCGCGCGGGCCGCCACCTTCCGCTCGCCCGCCTTCACCCCGTCCAGGACGACTTCCCACTCCGCGAAGTTGGCGGCCGTCGCCGCGGCCTCCCGGCCGTTCACCACCACCTTCGCCACCGTGCCGTTGTCCGACGTGGTCCCGCGGACCCGGAGCCGGTCGCCCGGCAGCCGCGCGACGTGGGTGACGACGGTGGCCGGCGGGAGGTCATCGGCCGGCTTCAGCTCGGCCCGCTCCTGCGGGCCGGAGTAGGGCGGGATGCCGTCGAACCGGCGGGTGACGGCCTCGCCCGGGAACCGGCGCCTCATCACCCCGTCGAGGGCGAGGTCGCGGTAGTCGAGGGACACGAACTGGGTGTCGCGGAACACGTACCCCGCCTTCCCGACCCGGAGCCCGTCGAACAGCACGCACGGGGTCTGGACGGCCATCGCCCCGAACACGTTCCAGACCTTCAGGTCCCGGACCACGAACGGGTGGTCCCTGTCCGGCCCGACCCCGTCGTTCCCCATCCCCATGTTCAGCCCCCACTGCGGCTGGGCCGGGCGGAGGCAGGAGTGGGCCTCGTTCCCCTCGAACCGGACGAACGGGAGCGTCCGGACGTCGACCGCCCGGCGGGTGCCGTCCGGCTGCCGGACCGGGAGCCTCAGGTCGAACGCCCCGCCGGCCGGCTTCCCCTTGACCGGGGGGGCGTCGCGCGGCTGGGCGTGGAACCGGAACCCGTGCGTGTCGTACTCGACCGCGACGTTCCGGGTGAAGGTGTTCAGCGAGTTCGCCCACCAGAACGCGGCCCCGTCGTTCGGGTCGAACGGGAGCACCTGCTTCGGCAGCGGCTTCCCGTCGTACGCCTGGATGGCCAGGTTGCGGTCGAACACGTTGTACACCTCGGTCCCGTCTTCGAGGAAGAACCCGTGCCCGACCGACTTGTACCCGACGCAGTCCCGGACCACCAGGTACTCGGTCCCGTGGACGGTGACCCACCGGTTGTGGCTGTCCCAGACGCTCGCCCCGACCACGGAGCTGCCGCGCATGGTGTCCCGGCACAGGTGGAAGTGGAGGGCGTACTTCCCGAGCACCCCCTCCTTGCCGAGGTGCCGGAACTCGGCGTAGGAGACCGACCCGGCCGACCCCTTGTGGTACATGGTGTGGCCGCGGACGCCGGCGGGGTCGGCGGACTCGACCACCACGTTCCGGGTCAGGTTGGCGACCTCGCCCCGGTAGTGCCCGTCGCCGGCGTGCCGGAACTTCAGCGGCCGGTCCAGGGTCACCCGGGTGCCGGCGACGGCCTTGACCACCCGCTCCTCGGTCCCGGGGGTGAACCCGTTGCCGGGGCGGAGCGTGAACGACCCGCGCTTCTGGGCCGCGGCCTCCTCGTTCTCGTTCGCGTACACCTTCTCGGTGGCCGTCACGATCACCCGGTCCCCGGCGTTCCACCCGGTCACCTCCTCGGCCAGCACGACCTCGGTCGCCCCGGCCTCGGCGGTCGCCCCGAGCTTGACCCAGGTGCGGCTCATCGGCCGGCCGTGGAAGTCCATCCGCCCGCCGCAGCAGACGACCGCCGGGCACGACTCCTTGTCCATCCCGTCGACGTAATGGAGCCGGATGACGGCGGTGTGCCGGGCGCCGATCGGCTGCTCCGGCGTGCCGACGAGCAGGGCGGCCTTGTCGTCGCAGCAGCGGCAGGGGGCGGTGAAGCCGGGCAGGGCGAACGCCGGGTCGGCCGGCCCCGCCGGCTTGCCGCCGGAGTGGTCGCACCCGAACCCGTCCTCGGTGGTGTTCTCGGCCGGGGTGACGCGGACCAGGCCCACGTCCAAGCGGGTGTTCCGGTCGTGGGCGAACGTCAGCGTCCCGGCGACGTGGACGGCCCGGATGACGCGGTCGGAATCGATGTCGTAGGTGACGACGTGCGGGCCGCGGACGAGCACGACCTCGCCGGCCGCGGGCACCCTGCCGGAGTCCCACGTCGCGGGGTCCGACCAGCTCCCGGACTTCGCGGACTTCACGACCGCGGGGCCGGCGGCACGGGCCCCGGCTCCGCCGGCGGCCAACACCACCGGGGCCAGGAGGAGCGGGAGCAGCTTGCACATGACACGGCCTCGGCATCACCCCGACGGGCTCCCCGCCGCGCGGGAAGAACTTTCGAGGTAATGCCGCGGTCGGGTCAGAGGGGTCCCGGAACCCGGGAGCTGGAGACGGGCGGCGCCGCTGGGGTCGCCCTGCGGCGGCGCGCCGGGGGACCACCCTACCCGGCCGGTGGGGACGGGGTCAACGGCGCGGCCGTCACGGGGAGTCCGGGGGCAGAGGCGGGTCGGGGCCGGAGATCGTGTCTGCGTGCCGGCCCGAGTGGATCACCCGGACGACCCGGATGCCATCCGGTGTGGCGACGAAGTAGACGGGCCTGGCCGGGAACTTGACCACCGGTCGCACCCGCAGACCGGGGTAACTCGGGTACGGCGGGTCGACGGGTGCGACCGACAACGGGTGCTGTTCGAGGCGACGGAGCGTGTCGTTCAGCCGGGTCTGGAAGGCGAGGGCGACGGCCGGCCCGTGGGCGTCCGAAAGTTCCTCCTCCGCGGCGTCGATGTCCGCCCGGGCGGCGGCGGAGATGACGACGCTCACGGGGCCGCCCCGTTCTTCCTCGCGATCTTCTCCAGCAGCACGCGGCGCCGCTCGGCCCAGAACGCCTCGTCGGCCACCACGTCCCCGTCGGAGTTCATCCCTTCGAGCAACATCGCCTCGAGTTCGGCGCGGTTCCGCGGGGTCAGGGGCGACACCGGCACGTCCGGCATCTCGCCGCCCCCGGCCAGTTCCGCTGCGACCAGGCCGTGGACGTACTCGTCCACGGTGGCGAACCCGCCGGCCTTCGCCTCGCTCTCCAGCTTGTCCCGCAGGTCGTCCGGCAGCGTGATCGTCATGCGGACCTCCCGGCACCACCTTACCCGGCCGGCGGGGGAGGGGTCAACGGCGCGGCCGGGGCCGCCGGCGCTGGTTCCGCCGCGGCGGCCAGCGGGGCGGTCCGCACCGCCCGGCTCACCGCCCAGTACCCGCCGTACCCGACCAGCGCCCACGGCAGCACCACGCACAGCCCGAACACCACCCACGTCACGCTCCGCAGGAGCACCGACGCGCTGTACGACAGCCCCTTCCGGACCTGCGGCCACAGCCCGTCGCCCTCCGCCACGATCGCGTCCGGGCTGTTCAGCGACACCTCCAGCCGGGCCACCGCCAGCCGCCCGTCCGGGGCCTGCGGGTCCCGCGACGAATTGTGCGCCCGCACCACCCCGGCCGCCTTGAACTGCGCCACCAGCCCGTCCGCCGCCGCCAGCGGCACCTCGAACACCAGATCCGCCGTCGCCTTCCCGCCCAAGTCTCGCTTCGACTTCGCGTCCACCGGCCGGCCGCCCGCCTCCCGCACCTTCTCGGCGAACAGCGCCGCCGACCCGTCCACGTCCGCCACCTCCACCGTCAGGCTCGTCGTCTGCCGCGGCCGCAGCCGGTTCGCCGTCACCAGCGTCGCCCGGTACAGCACCTTCGCGTCCGTCACCCCGCCCTCCGGCAGCCGGCTCACCTGCCGCGCCAGCACCTCCCCGGCCGCGTCCAGCGCCGCCCGGAACGCCGCCTCGTCCGTCCGCCGCACCTCGTAGTCGAACTGCGCCGACACGTTCTTCCGGTCCTTCTCGTCGAGCGTCGCGGTCAGCACCCGCCCGGCCGTCTTGGCGGCCGCGTCCCGCAGCGCCTGGTACGCCGCCGGCACATCCGCCGCGGCCACCGTCAGGACCGCCGTCTCCCGCGGCGGGACGGTGGACAGCAGGGTCGCCCGGTACAGCACCTTCGCGTCGGTCACGTTGTCGCTCTCGGCCGACCGGTTCACCTGCCGGGAGATGACCTCCCCGGCCACCGCCAGGGCCGCCTGGAACGCCCCCTCGTCGGCCCGCCGGACCTCGAAGTCGAACTGGGCGGTGACGTTCCGCTTGTCCTGCTCGTTCAGCGCCGCCGCGAGCACCCGCCCGGCCCCGGCCGACGTCACCTTGGCGGCCGCGTCGCGGAGCGCCTGGTACGCCGCCGGCACGTCCTGCACCGCCAGTTGAAGGGTGGTGATCTCCCGCGGGGCGACGGCCGCGAGGTTGTAGATCTGGACCAGGAACACCGTGTCCCCGCGCTTCGTCTTGGCGTCCGTCGGCAGGGTCCCGCCGACGACCTGGGTGACGCGGTCGATCTCCAGCCGGGCGACCCGGCCGAGCTGCCGGAGGCGGTCGCGGAGGATGCCGCTCGCCTCCGGGGCGACCTCGAAGTGCAGCGACGCGTTGAACTGCCCGGCCGACAACTGCCGGACCTCGGACTTCAGGATCCGGCCCTTCGCGTCGGCGACCGCCTTGGTGAACTCCTGGTACGCCTTGTCCACGTCCTCGACCTCGACCCCGGCCTGCACCCGCTCGCTCTCGGTCAGCGCGGCCGCGGCCCGGATCTCCTTCTCGGTCAGGGTGATGGTCAGGGTGCTGAGCGACGCCAGGTTGGAGAAGTACCGGATCTCGCCCTCGTACTCCTCGATCTTCGTCCGCCACACCCCCAGCTCGCGCTCCGCCTCCAGCAGCTGCTTGATCTCGCCCTTACCCTCCTTGATCATCTGGATCAGGCGGCCCTCCATCGCCCGGGCCGCCCGGAGCTTGCTCTCCGTGTCGGTGAACTGCTTGGTCACGTCCTGGCTGACCAGCTTGACGCCCTTCAGCTCGCCGGTCGCGCCGATCTCCTTGCGGAGGTCGAGGACGAGGCCGTCGAGGAACTCGGGCGGGCAGCGGACGGTGATCGACCCCTTGACCTTGCCGTTCGGCAGCTTGTCGCTGCCGGCGTTGGAGATGAACGCCCCCTTGATTCCGGTCACCAGCTTGGTGACGGCGGCGGACGCGGCGTCGAACGACGGGACCTCGAACTCGATCTCGCCGGACCGGAGGATGATCCGCCGGACCGGCTCCGGGTTGGCCGGCGGGTCGATCTTCGGCAGGTCGACCTTGGGCGGAGCGTCCTTCGGCTGCGGCGCGGGGGCCGCCGGCTCCGGCTTCGGCTGGCCCATGCCGCCCATCGGCATCATCGGCCCTTCGCCGCCCGCAGGCACCACGGGCGTCGGGACGGCCGGTCGGCCGCTGCCCGGCTGGAAGAAGCCGTCCGCCGGAGGGGGGGCCGGAACTCCCCCGGGAACGGCCCCCGCGTCCGGCTTGGGCGGAGACGGGCCGAGCGCGGGCGCCGGCATGCCGAACGGCGGCGGGGAGATGGCGGTCACGTCGGTGTTCGGGCCGTCCGGCTGCCCGAGTCGGTTCTTCGTCTCCTCCGCCTGGACCGACCCCGTATACCCTCTGCGGTTCGGGCCCGATGTCGGGATCTCCGACACGATCCCGGGGTCTTCGTTCGTGAGGTCTTTATCCGGCCCCCCGCCCCCAGTCGGGCCGGCGGCCGGCGCACGCGGTGCACTCCGGTACGCCCGTTCGTCCGGCGTTGTGGTCGGCTTGACGCTCGACCCGACGAAGGCGAACGTCTCCCGGTTCCCTGAAAGGTCGATGTTCTGGATCAGCGCCCCGCAGGCGCCGAGGGCGACGACCGCCGCGGCGGCGACCAGCAGCTTCCGCCCCGGGGCCGGCTTCCGCGCCACCGCCGGCTCGACCCGGACCCGTTCGACGGCCTGGTCTTCCAGGTCCGGGCCGGGCCGCTCGCCGGCGAACAGGTCGGACAGCCGGCGGTCGAGGGCGCGGGTCTCGGCCAGGGCGGCGGCGCACCCCGGGCAGTCGCGGGCGTGGGCCTCCAGCCGCTTCGCCTCCTTCGGGGTCAGCGCCCCGGCGACGTGCGCGGCGACGTGCTCCTCGGCCCAGTCGTGGTCGGTCATGGCGGCGTCTCGGTGAGTGGTTCAGGCGTCTGGGACGAGGTCCGGCGGGAGGCGGTCGCGGAGGAGCTTCAGCCCGCGGTGCAGGCGGCCGCGGACCGCCCCGTTCGTCAGTCCGAGCTGGGAGCCGATGTCGTCCGTCTCGACCCCGCCGAGGTACCGGAGGGTGAGCGGCAGGCGGTATTCTTCCGGCAGGGACCGGAGCACGGCCAGCACCCGCTCGCGCAGCTCCTCCCGCTCCGCGTCCTCGTCCGGCCCGGGGCCGCCGTCGACCAGCGCGGACACCGGCACCTCGGCCGGGACGGGGGCGAGCCGCTTCCGCCGGGCGGCCCGGCGGGCGTCGTCGAGCAGGACGGTCCGGGCGACGGCCAGCAGCCACGGGCGGAACCCGGCCGGGTCGGCCAGTCCGCCGACCGACCGGAAGGCGCGGAGGAACGTTTCCTGCACCAGGTCCTCGGCCCGGTCGGCCCGGCCGGTGTCCAGGTACAGGCGCGCGTACACGAGCCGGGCCGTCCGGCGGACGAGCTCCTCGAACGCCCCGCGGTCCCCGGAGCGGGCCCGCCCGGCCAGTCCGGCGTCGGTGTCGGTCATGCGGCCTCCACACACCAAGACGACGACCCGGGCCGCGGCGCACGCGGAAAACGCGGCCGCCGCCGGGTACAGTAGAGCGCGCCGCTCCGCCGCGCGGCCGTCCGGGAGGGCGAGGCGCCTGCCGAGCCGCGTCGCTCCGGCTCGGCAGGCGCCTCGCCCTCCCACACCCGACCTCCGGGGTGCCGCCGTGAACCTGACCTACGCCGACTACCTGCACGTCGACCAACTGCTCGCCCTCCAGACCCCGCGGTCCGACCCGCCGGAGCACGACGAGACGCTGTTCATCGTCGTCCACCAGGCGTACGAGCTGTGGTTCAAGCTGCTGCTGCACGAGCTGGACAAGATCAAGGCCGACTTCGTCGCCGGCCGCTTGTACCCGGCGGTCAGCACGTTCAAGCGGGTGCGCACGGTCGTCAAGGTGGCGGTCGAGCAGGTGGACATCGTCGAGACCCTCACCCCGATGTCGTTCGCGAGCTTCCGCGACCGGCTCGACACCGCGTCCGGGTTCCAGTCGGCGCAGTTCCGGGAGGTCGAGTTCGTCCTGGGGTACAAGCGGGCCGAGATGCTGCGGTACTTCCCGCCCGACACCCCGGCCCACGCCCGCCTGGTCCGGCGGCTGAACGAGCCGTCCGTGGTCGACGCCTTCTACGCCTTCCTCGGGCACCACGGCGTCACGGTGCCGGAACACCTCCTGACCCGCGACCGGACTCTGCCGACGGCCCCGGACGAGACCGTCGAGGACGGCCTGCTGCACTTGTACAAGACGGAGCCGAACCTGGAGATCCTGTTCGAGCTGATGACCGACTTCGACGAGGGGCTGCAGGAGTGGCGGTACCGGCACATCAAGCTGGTGGAGCGGACGATCGGGGGCAAGAAGGGGACCGGCGGGTCGCTCGGGGTGGAGTTCCTGAAGCGGTCGCTGTTCCACCCGGTGTTCCCGGACCTGTGGGCGATCCGCCACCGGCTGTGACCGCCGCGGGCGGGTTGGGAGGGCGAGGCTCCTGCCGAGCCGCGGACATCCGGCTCGGCAGGAACCTCGCCCTCCCCGGCCGTTGCCCCCCGGCTCACGCCGTTTTCACGCGCGGCGGTGTATCAACCGGGCGTCGGCCGGGAAGGTACAGGTGACGGCCGGCGCACACCACACCGGGGACCGCGTGACCAACACCGCCGCTCGCGTCCTCACCACCCTCGCCGACCTCGACCGGGCCGACCGCACCGACGGCCAGCTCCTGGGGGCGTTCGTCCGCGGCCGGGACGAGGCGGCGTTCGCGGCGCTGGTCCGGCGGCACGGGCCGATGGTGCTCGGGGTCTGCCGGCGGGTGCTGCGGAACGGGGCCGACGCGGACGACGCCTTCCAGGCCGCGTTCCTGGTGCTCGCCCGCCGGGCCGGCGCCCTCGGTTCGCGGGAACTGCTCGCCGGGTTCCTCCACCGCGTCGCGTTCAACACGGCCCGCAAGCTCCGCCGGGCGAACCGACGGCGGGCCGGGCGTGAGACGCCGCTCGCGGGGGTCGCCGAGCCGGCCGCGGCCGTGAGCGATGACCGGGACGAACTGCTCGCGGTGTTGGACGAGGAGCTGTCGCGGCTCCCGGACCGGTATCGGGTGCCGGTCGTGCTGTGCGACCTGGAAGGGGCGACGCGGCGAGAGGCGGCGGTGCGACTCGGGTGGCCGGAGGGGACGGTCGCGGGCCGGCTGGCGCGGGCCCGGAAGTTGTTGGCGGACCGGCTGGCGGCGCGGGGCGTCGCCCCGGCCGCCGGCGTGGTGGTCGTGGTGCCGGGCGCGTCGGCGACCCCGGGCCTGGTCGCGGGGGCGGTGCGGCTGGCGGCGGGCGGGGCGGCGTCGGCCCGGGTCGCGGAACTTTCCCAAGGGGTGCTCACGGCCATGTTCGCCAACAAGCTCCGGGCCGCCGCGGCCGTCGCACTGACCGCCGGCCTCGTGGTCGCGGGCGCCTACCGGGCCGCCACCGCCGGCCCCGACCCGGCTCCCCCGCCTGTCGCGAAAGGCGAGAAAGCCGCGGCAGCTCCGCCGGCCGACGGCCGCGGGCTGACCGTCATTCCGCTGAAGACGCTCGACCCCGAGGCGACCGCGAAGGTCGTCGCGGACGGGTTCAAGGGGAAGGGCGTGACCGTCGTCGGGGTCCCGGACGAGCGGCTGCTGCTCGTTTACGCCGACGAGAAGGTCGTCGCCGAGGTGCGGGCGGTGCTGCTGAAGCTCGGCGAGGCGACCCCGCCCCCGCCGCGGGTATTCCGCCTCGACGGGGCGGCCGCCCCCGCCGTCGCCCGGGAGCTGAACGAGATCTTCAACGGCCCGGGCGGGAAGGGCGGCCGGCGGGTCACGGCCGTGGCGCTCGCCGACGCGAACGCCCTGCTCGTGTACGGCAGCCCGGTCGACCTGCTGACCGTCGAGAAGCTGCTCGCCGAGAAGTTGGTCGGGCGGGGGCCGGGCCCGGCGCCGGAGCCCGCCGCGGAAAAGACGTTCGCGGTGAACTTCCGCAACGTCCCGTGGGCCGACGTGCTCGCCTGGTACGCCGCCGAGTCCGGGCTGACGCCGATCTACAGCGTCAAGCCGACGGGAACCGTTACCCTGCGGGCGCCCCAGGACCGGAAGCTCACGATGGCGGAGGTCACCGACCTCATCAACGACGCGATGATGACGCAGAAGTTCCTCCTCGTCCGCCGCCGGGTGACGTTCACCATCATCCCGGCCGACGAGAAGATCGAGCCGGGCGCCGTGCCGCGGATCGAGTTGTCGGAAGTCGTCAGGCGCGGGTCGACCGAACTCGTGCAGGTACTCGTCCCGCTGAAGACTCTTCTCGTCGAGGACGTCGAGCCGGAGGTCCGGAAGATGCTGACCCCGTTCGGCTCGGTGTCCGCGCTCCGGAAGATGAACACCCTGATCGTCACGGACACGGCGGGTAACGTCCAGCGGATCGTCCTCACCCTCCAGAAGGTGGAGGAGGTGCCGGTCGGAGGCGACACCCTGACCCACAAGTTCGTGTACCGCAAGGCGGCCGAGGAGGCGGAGCGACTCAAGACCCTCCTGACCGACAAGGACACGTCCGTGACCGTGGCCGGGACACCGCCTGGGTACTACGACGCGGCCCGGCGGGCGAAGTCGGTGGCGATCACCGTGGACGCGAAGAACAACTCGGTCACCGTCACCGCCCCGCCGGAGAAGATCGCCCTGACCAGGCGGATCATCGAGGAGAGCGACAAACCGCAATACCCGGGGCAGCCCGTCTTCGTCGTGGCCGACGCGGAGTTGCGGAAGTATTCGGTCCCCCGCGGCACCGCCGACGCGGTCGCCAAGGCCATCACAACGACCTACCCGGAGGTTCGCGTCGTCACACTGCCGAAGACGGACGAGATCCTGGTCTACGGCACCCCGGCGGAGCACCTGCTCGTCGCGGCGAAGTTCACGGTCCTCACTCCGGACCCGGTGAAGAAGGAGCCGGAGAAGAAGTGAGCCGCCCCCGCCGGCGGCCATAAGATTCCCGCGTCCCGAGGCGCGGAGGCCGGCGGCATGCGGAAGGTCGTGTTCGTCCAGGGCGGCGGGGTCGGGCTCGACCAGGAGGCGGCCGTCCGCCGGCTGTTCGAGGCGGCCGGGGCGGCGGTCGCGTTCGACACCCACGTCGCCGGCCGGGCCGCCCTCGACCTGGCCCGCGACGCCCTCCCCCGCGACACCTTCGACGCCGTCAAGGCCGCCGGCGTCGCCCTGAAGACCAAGCTCCTCCAGCCGCGCGGGGCCGGCACCCCGACCGCCCACGGCCCGACCGTCCCGACCAACTACAACGTCGCCTTCCGCCGCGGGCTGGGGCTGTTCGCGTCCGTCCGCCCGGTCCACAACCTGGCCGGCGTCCCGAGCCGGTTCACCGGCGTCGACTTCCACCTCGTCCGCGAGATCACCGAGGACCTGTACACCGCCAGCGAGCACGAGATCGTGCCCGGCGTGGTGCAGAGCTTCAAGATCGTGACCGAGGCCGCCTGCCGGCGGTTCTTCGGGTTCGCCTTCGACCTCGCCCGGAACCTCGGTCGGAAGACGGTCCACTGCGTCCACAAGGCGAACATCCTGAAGATGGCCGACGGCCTGTTCCTCGACTGCTTCCGGTCGGTCGCCGCCGCCTTCCCGGAGATCGCCCCGAAGGAGATGATCGTCGACAACGCGTGCATGCAGTTCGTGAGCCGGCCGCAGCAGTTCGAGGTGGTGGCGGCCGGGAACCTGTACGGCGACCTGCTGTCGGACCTCGGGGCCGGCCTGGTCGGCGGGGTGAGCTGCACGGCGGCGGCGAACCACGGGTCCGGGGTGACGGTGTACGAGGCGGTGTACGGGGCGACGCACGAGGCGGTCCCGCCGGACACCGCCAACCCGCTCCCGCTGATCCTGCCGGCGCTGGAGATGCTGAAGGACTTCGGGGACCCGGCGGCCGGGCGGATCCGGGCGGCGGTGGAGGCGGTGCTGACCGACGGGAAGGTGCGGACCCGCGACCTCGGCGGGACGGCGACGACGACCGCGTTCACCGAGGCGGTCTGCGGGAAGATGTAGGGTGCCGTCGAGGCCCGCTTCGGGCCGACGACGCACCGGCGCCCCAGGTGCGTCGTCGGCCCGAAGCGGGCCTCGACGGCACCCTACTAACTTAACTCCACCCCGACATCCTTGGCGATCTTCAGCACCCGCTCCCGGGCGACCTTCGCCGCCTGGTCCGGGTTCTCGTGGCAGGTGTACAGCTCGATCGTCACCCACCCGTCGTAGCCCACCTCGGTCAGCGCCCGCAGGGCCGCCCCGAAGTCGATCACCCCCTCGCCGGGGATCAGGTGGTGGTGGACCCGCGTCGCCGCGATGTCCTCCAGGTGGACGTGCCGGATCAACTTGCCGAGCCGGCGGATCGTGTCGGCCGGGTCGTCCTTCACGCAGAACGAGTGGCCGATGTCGAAGTTCAGCCCGAGGAACGGCGACGACAGCCGGCCGGCGAACTCGAGGTACTGGTCGGCCCGCTCGATCAGCAACTCCGGCTCCGGCTCGATCAGCAGCATCACCCCTTCCTTTTCCGCGTGCTCGACCACCGGCTTCAGCATCTCGACGAACAGGTTCAGGCATTCGCCCCACGGCCGGCCCTCGACCGGCCCGCCCGGCTCGGTCGTGATGCACGCCGCCCCGAGCTCCTTCGCCAGGGTGAGCGCCCGGCGGGTGTGGTCGACGCGGACGCGGCGGTAGTTCGCGTCCGGCTCGATCCACGACGGGTGGAGGTACTTCTGCCGGTGGTCGTTGACCGCGTGCATCATGAAGGCGTTGACGTTCGAGATGCGGAGGCGGTTGGCGGCGAGGGCGTCGCGGAGGGCCTGCTTCTGCTGCGGGAGGAGGTACGCCGGCCAGGCGTGCGGCACGTCGGCCATCACCTCGACGCCGCGGTAGCCCATCGCGGCCAGCCGGCCGACCGCGTCCGCGAACGGGTGGTGGAGGTAGGCGTTGGTCGAGAAGGCCAGTTGCATCTCAACATCCCGTCAGAAAGCAGGCCACGGATGGACACGGATGGAACACGGATGAAGACAATTCTTCTCTTCATCCGTGTTTCATCCGTGTCCATCCGTGGCCTGCCTGGTGTATTCCTCGAGCATCGCGAACTGCTTGCCGAAGTCGTGCTCGGTCACCCCGACCGGGCTCTTGAAGAAGCACGCCAGGTGCGGCAGGTGGCCGCTCTCGCCGCGGCGCTGGGCCAGGGCCGCGAGCCGGGCGAGGTCGATCACCAGCGGGGCCGCCAGGACCGAGTCGCACCCCTGCCAGGTGAACTGCAGCGTCATCTTCGTCCCCAGGAACCCCTCGAAGTGGACGTGGTCCCACGCCGTCTTCCAGTCGTCCAGCGACTCCACGTACTCGATCGTCACCAGCGACTGCGGCCGGTACCCGAGCAACTCCGCCAGGAGCGCGTCCTTGCTCTTCACCTTCGACGCCTTGTTCTCCGGGTCGGCCAGCACCAGCCCGTCGCGGTTCCCCAGGATGTTGTGCCCGACCCAGCTCAGCACCCGCAGGTTCCGCCGGGCGAACAGCGGGGCGAGTACCGACTTCAGCAGCGTCTCCCCGGTCTTCAGGTCCTGCCCGGCGTGCGGCACCCCCCGGCGGCGGGCCAACTCCTCCAGCGCCGGGAGCGTCGCCCCGCGGCTCGGCGTCAGGTTGACGTACGGGAACCCGGCGTCGAGGGCGGCGAACGCGTACACGCTGCTCGCCGGCAGCGCGGCCGGGGCCGCCCGGCCGAGGGCGGGGAGGAGTTGCTCCAGCGACCGGTGCTCGTCGGCCGGCTGGAACGGCGGCTCGGTCGAGGCGGCGTTCGCCACCACGACCTGGTCGAGCCGGTGGGCGGTCTGGAACGCCCGCAGGTCGGCCTGGACGAGGTCGGCCGCCTCCCGCGGGGTGCGGGCGTGGCGGATGTCGTCCCGGTCGGACAGGGCGGTGATCGCCGGGTTCGGGTTGTACACCACCCCCGGCCGGACGTTCCGCGACCACCGCTTCAGGTCCTCGGCGCAGGCCTGCAGGGTGGCCGTGTCGAACACCCCGCTGCGGGCGTGCAGCTCGCCGACCCCGGTGGCGAAGTCCGCCTGCCGGATGTCGTGCCCGCCGAGGACGAAGTCCGCCGGGTCGTCCAGGTCGAGGCCGGCGAGCGCCGGCAGGGCGGTGACCAGGCCGGTCCGGGGGGTGAGGCCGCGGGCCAGGGCCGCCAGCCCGAGGGCGGACGTGCTCGCCACCCCCCCGCCGGCGCCGATGAACCACAGGCCGACGCGGCGTTCGGGCATGACAGGGTTGTCCGTCGAGGGGTGAGGCCGGGGCGGGGGTGCGGGTCCCCGTTCATTCTCGACCCACCCGCCCACCGGGTCAAGTTATCCGCCCGGGTGCGACGGCCGACCGCCCGCGGCCTCACCCGCCGGCCACGGATTGCCCACGCCTGCGCCCGCGGCGGCCAACTCCCGGGCCGCGAGCCACCCGACCAGCCCGAGCACCGGCACGCTCACCTGGACCACCGCCGGGAGTGCGAGGTACTTGATCTGCACCAGCGCCAGCGGGGTGCCGACCGCTAGGCCGACCCACGCCAGCGCGAACAGGCACACCCACGCGTCCCGCGACCGCGGGACGCGCTCCCACAGCACCACCCCGGCCGCGACCAGCAGCGCCCACTCGTAGATCAGGGCGTGCGGCGACGCCCACAGCGACAGGAACACCGCCACCGGGAACATCACCGCGACCGGCCCGCCGGTCCGCCGGCGGACCCACCACGCCACGGCCACGCCGGCGGCCGCCGCGACCCCCCACGCCGCCAGCCCCGCCGCCGGGACGCCCGGGACGAGCATGTCGGCGAACGCCCGCGGGGTGTGCTTGTTCCACATCCCCTCGCCGCCGAACCCGACGTTTCGCCCGAGCGAGGCGACGAACGCCCGGGCCGCGTCCGGGACCGCCGCCCAGGACACCGCCGCCAGTGACAACCCGGTGACACCGACCCCGAGCAAGCAACCGGCGTGCCGCCGCGGGGCGAGCCCCCACCACACGAACAGCCCGATCAGCAGCGGCGGCTTGAACCACAGCAGCCCGGCGACCAGCCCGGCGGCGACCGGCCGGCCGGCGTCCGCCAGGCGGTAGACGGCGGCGAACACGAGGAGGCTCAGCAGCGTGTTCTGCCCGAAGCTGACGGTCGCGAAGACGGGGTAGAACGCGACCGCCCAGAGGAGCACCCGCCCCGGCCGCGCCGGCCTCAGCAGGTAGACCGCGGCGACGAGGGCGAGCAGGCCGACCGCGGTCCAGACGCCGAGGCTGGCGTAGTACGACAGGCCGGCGGTCGGGACGTACAGGAGGGCGTAGAATGGCGGGTTGCGGTACGCCTCGAACCCGCTCCACTCCCAGCCGATCAGCCGCTGCTGGTACGCGTGGAGGGCGGCGTCGTAGTCGTACATCCGGCCGGGCTCGCCGTCGCGGATCAGGCGGGCCGGGGTGTAGAACGCGAGGTGGTCGCCGCCGATCAGCGTCCCCTCGTTGTCCTTGTACCACCCGCCGAGGGCGAGGTTCCCGACCCACACCGCCCACGCGACCGCCCCGAGGACGAACCCGAACGGGAGCCGCGGCCGCAGCCACTCCGCCGTCCCGGCGTATGTCATCGCCCCTCCAGCACGTCGCGGACGAGGTCTTCCGGCACGTCGCCGACCAGCTTGACGGAGCCGAGGCGTTCGGGGAGCACGAACCGCAGCTTCCCCGCGGCGGCCTTCTTGTCGCGCCGCATGACCGCGAGGAGGTCGTCAGTCGCCCACCCGGGTCGGGGGGCGGTCGGCAGCCCGAACGAGGCGAGCAGCCGCACCTGGCGGCGGGTCACGTCGGGGTCGATCATCCCGAGCTTCTCTGCGAGCCGGCTGGCGCAGCACATCCCGGCGGCGACCGCCTCGCCGTGCAGCCAGGCCCCGTACCCGCCGACTGTCTCGAACGCGTGGGCGAAGGTGTGCCCGTAGTTCAGCACCGCCCGCAGCCCGGTCTCCTCCCGCTCGTCCTTCTCCACGACATCCGCCTTGAGCCGGCACGACCGCTCGACGACGTGGACGAGTGCCGCGGGGGCGCGGGCCAGGACCGCCGCGGCGTTCACCTCCTGCCACGCGAAGAAGTCGGCGTCGAGGATGACGCCGTACTTCACCACCTCGGCGAGGCCGCTCTTGAACTCGCGGTCGGGGAGGGTGTCGAGGTGGGCGGTGTCGATCCAGACGCCGGCCGGCTGGTGGAACGCCCCGATCAGGTTCTTCCCGCGCGGGTGGTTGATCCCGGTCTTGCCGCCGACCGCCGAGTCGACCATCGCGAGCAGCGTGGTCGGGACCATCAGGAGCGGCAGCCCGCGGTTGTACGTCGCCGCCGCGAACCCGGCGAGGTCGCCGACCACCCCGCCGCCGACCGCCACGACCGCCGTCCCGCGGTCGGCCGCCAGGTCGTACAGCGCGTCGTACAGGCGGGACAGCTCGGCCGGCGACTTCGAGCCCTCCCCGGCCGGGACGGTCACGAACCCGGTGCGGAACCCGGCGGCGGTCAGGGCCGCCGCGACGGCCCGGGCGTGGGCGGCGGTGTTCGCGTCGGCGACGACGAGGGCGAGCTGCGCCTTCGGCAGGGCCGCCCGGGCGAACGGCCCGGCGCCGGCCGGGCCGGCGGATGACAACGCGATGTCGTAGGACCGCGGGCCGAGGTTCACGCGGACGGTGCGCATGCCGGCATTTCAGGGGAAGCGGACGGGTTCGCCCAGTGTATTCTGGAGCGCGGCCGTCCCGGCCGCTCCACCCGCACGGGGCGAGTTGCTCCGGGGAAACCCGCCGGCCGCCACGACCTCGGCAGCAGCGGCCGGGACGGCCGCGCTCCAGGGCACGCCCATGACGCCCGCCCCGCCCCCGGACGACGACCCGCCCGCGAAGCCGCCGGAGCCGGTGTGGCGCGCGTTCGCCCGCGCCCCGCTGGTGCCGGTCGCGGTCGCCGCCACCCTCGGGCTGCTCGCCGACCGGTACGCGGACGTGCCGCCGACAGCGGGCCTGGCGGTCGGGCTCGGCGGGCTGCTGGCGTGGGTCGTCGGGCGGGACCGGCCGTCCGCCCCGGCGTGGCTGGCGGTCGCCGCCGGCGGGCTGGCGGCCGCCCACCACCACGCCCACCGCCACCGGTTCGACCCGGACGACATCGCCGCGTTCGCCACCGACACCCCGACGCCGGCGCGGGTCCGCGGGACGCTGGCCGACGAACCCGTCTACTCCCGCCCGGGGAAGCCGGACCCGCTCGTCACCGAGCCGCGCCCGGAGACGAGTTCGACCGTCCTCGCGGTCCGGGCCGTGGAGGCACGCGGCGGGCGGGTGAGCGCGTCGGGCCGGGCGCGGCTGACGGTCGAGGGTCGGCTCGACGGCTTGCACGCCGGGGACGTGGTCGAGGTGGCCGGGCGGTTGTCGCTGCCGCCGCGGGCCGCCAACCCCGGCGAGCGCGACGCCCGCGCCGCCCTGCGCGACCAGCGGGTGACCGCAGTGCTGCGGGTCGAGGGGTCGGCGGCCGGGGTGGTGCGGCTCGACGAGGGCTGGCGGGCGTCGCTGTTCGGGTGGGTCGGGGTGGTCCGCGGCTGGGGCACGCGGACGCTGCGGGACGCCTTGCCGGCCGACGAGTCGGGCCTGGCGGCGGCGCTACTCCTCGGCGACACGGCCGCGCTCGATCGGGACGAGTGGGACGCGTTCGTGCGGACCGGGGTGGTCCACGTCCTGGCGATCTCCGGGCAGCACCTCGTCATCCTCGCGGCGTTCGCGTGGCTGGTGCTGAAGGTGTTCGGGGTGCGGCGGCGGCACGGGGCGTGGGCGGTCGCCGGGGTGATGATCGGGTACACCCTGCTGACCGGGGCGCGGCCGTCGGCGGTGCGGGCGACGGTGATGGTGTGCGTCGTCTGCCTGGCGGTCGTGCTGCGCCGCCCGGTGACACCGGCGAACGCGTTCGCCCTGGCGTGGCTCGTCGTCGTCGCCCTCAACCCGGCCGACCCGTTCACCGCCGGCTGCCAGTTGTCGTTCCTGTCGGTGTTCGTGCTGGTGTGGGGCGCGGCCCGGTGGCTCGCCCCGCGGCCACTCACCCCCGTGGAGCAACTCATCGAAGAGAGCCGCACGCCGACGGAGAAGCTCGTCCGGGCGGTCGGCCGCGTCGTCGCCGTGGCGTTCGCGGTGAGTCTGATCCTCGGGGTGGCGAACGCCCCGCTGGTGCTGGCGTGGCAGAACCTCGCGTCGCCGGTCGGGCTCGTCCTCGGCCCGCCGCTCGTCCTCCTCACCTCGGTCGCCCTCGTCGCCGGCTTCCTTCTGCTGATCGTGTCGCCGCTGGGGGCGTGGGCCGGGTGGCCGTTCGCCCGGGTGACGGAGTGGAGCCTGGCCGGGTGCGAGGCGCTGGTGCGGGCGGCGGACCACGTCCCCGGGGCGTGGGTGTACGCGCCGGCACCCGCCGGGTGGTGGGTGGTCGGGTTCTACCTCGGGGTGGCCGCCGTGGTGCTGGTGCCGGCCCCGTGGCCGCGGCGGGCCGCGGTCGCGCTCGCGGTGTGGGTGTTCGCCGGGCTGGCGGTCACGTCCCCGCCGCGCGCCGCGGACGAACTCCGGGTCACGTTCCTCGCCGTGGGACATGGTGGGTGTGTCGTGCTCGAAACGCCGGACGGCCGCGCCCTGCTGTACGACGCCGGCACGACCGCCGGCCCGGACGCCGTCCGCCGGGTGATCGCCCCGTACCTGTGGCACCGCGGGATCTCGCGGATCGACGAGCTGTTCGTCTCCCACGCCGACCTCGACCACTTCAACGGCCTGCCGGAGCTGCTGAAGCGGTTCCCGGTCGGCCGGGTCACCCTCACCCCGTCGTTCCCGGACAAGTCGACACCGGGGGTCGAAGCGGTGTTGGGGGCGCTTGACCGGCACGGGGTGGAGCGGCGGACGGCGGCGGTCGGCGACCGGTTCCGGGCCGGCGACGTGACCCTGGACGTGCTCCACCCGCCGGCGGAGGGGCCGCCGGGGAACGAGAACGCCCGGAGCCTGGTGCTCCTCGTCCGGTACGGGGACGCGACCGTCCTGCTCACCGGCGACCTGGAGGAGCCCGGCCAGGCGATGGTGCGGGAGCGGCCGCTGCCGCCGGTCGACGTGATGCTCGCCCCGCACCACGGCGGGAAGTCGGCGAACGCCCCGCGCCGCGGCCCGGCCGGCGACCCGCTCCCCGGGCTGATGGCCGCGTGGGCGCGGCCGGGGCTGGTGGTGTCGAGCCAGCGGCCCGGCCCGACCGACCACCTCGCCGCGGCGTACGCCCCCGGAGCCGTGTGGGACACGCCGACCGCCGGGGCGGTGACAATCCGGTGTCACAAGACGGGGGTGGTGGCGGAGGCGTTCCGGAGCGGCGAGGTGCGGGTGGTGCGCCGCGGGCGGTGAGGGGAGTCGTCCGAGCCGGAGCGCCAGCGAGGGACCACCTCAACCCTCGCTGGCGCTCGGGCTCGGACGGATGGCGCTCAGAACACGCCCGGGAGCGGGGGGTTGTTCGTCACCAGGTTGACGAGGTTCGTCGGCAGGTTCCGGGCGACGCGGACCAGCCCCACGTCGAACAGGTGGTGCATCACCGTCCCGAACAGGTGCCCGGTCGTGACCGGGTCGGCCGCCGGGGTGCCGTTGTCCCGCGCCGACTTCCCCACCACCCCCGGCTTCAGCCCGCCGCCGAACAGCGCCAGGGTACACAGGTTCGCCCAGTGGTCGCGCCCGCCGTTCTTGTTGATCTTCGGCGTCCGCCCGAAGTCCCCGGTCACGATCACCAACGTCTTCTCCAGCAGCCCCCGGTCCTGAAGGTCGGCCAGGAACACCGACAGGCCCTTGTCGAGCGGCCGGCCGAGCATCTCCATCCCCTCCTTCACCGGCGGGTTGTTCCCGTCCGCGTGCATGTCCCACCCGGCGCTCTGCACCGTCACGAACCCGCACCCCGCCTCCAGGAGGCGCCGGGCCATCAGGAACTGCTTGCCGAGCGACGACGGCTCGAACGTCTTCTTCCCGGTCTTGAACGACGACGTGTCGTACCGGTCCCGGACCGCCTTCGGCTCCTTGGAGATGTCGAACGCCTGGCCGGCCCCGCGGGTCAGGAGGTCGGCCGCCTGCCGGTCGAACTGCCCCAGCCCGACGGCCGCGTCCCGGTCGTCCACGGCCTTCTTCAGGGCGTCGAGCTGGCCGACGAGGGCGCGGCGGTCGTCGAGCCGGTCGGCCGGGACGCGGAGCTGCATGTTCTCCAGCGCCGGCCCCTTCCCGGTCGGGACGAACGGCTCGAACGCCGCCCCGAGCGACCCGGCCCGCGACCCGACCGCCACCCGGTTCATCTCCCGGCTGTACTGCGGGTCCTTGTGGGCGTCGGACAAGAGGGCGTAGGTCGGCAGGCCGGTCTCCGGGTGGTTCGCCCCGCGGATGCGGGCGTACATCGCCCCGAGGCTCTGCCCGTCCTTCGCCTGGCCGTTCGGGTCGGTCCCGCCGGTCAGCACGTGGCTGATCGCCTGCTCGTGGTTCCCGATCGGGTGCTTGAAGGACCGCACGATGACGGCGCGGTCGGCGAACCGGGCGAGTTCGGGGAAGGTGCCGCCGAACGTCAGCCCCGGGACGGTGGTCTGCACCTCGCCGGTGACGCTCCGGGACTGGTCCGGGCCGTCCATGTTCGGGTTGAACGTCTCGATGTGGCTCGCCCCGCCGCCGAGGAACACCACCACGACGGCCCTGTCCTTGACGAACGCCTCGCCGGCCGCGGCGGCCCGGGCCTTCGCTTCGAGGAGCCACGGCAGCGACAGCCCGCCGAGGGCCAGCGACCCGGCCCGGAGGAAGTCGCGGCGGGTGTTCCCGGCGCAGTCCCGGGCGGCGGAGTTGGAAAGGAGGGTGAGCATGGCGGGTGCGGCGGGCGGGGTGGCAGGCGGGCTACGATCAGGATACCGAACCCCGGCGGCCGACGCGACAGACAAATGCCGGCGTTTGTAGGGTGGGCCGAGTCCGGCGCTTCGCCGGGCGAGTCCCACCGGGCGAGGCGGTGGTGGGACTCGCCCGGCGAAGCGCCGGGCTCGGCCCACCCTACGAGACCCCGCGTCAAGCCCACTTCTCCCCGCGGCTTTAACCCGAATCCGGTGAACCTCGTCCGACCCCGCATCGACGGTTCCGATTGTGCGGTTCGGATGAAGTGCCCGTCGCGGGGCAGACGATACCCCTCTCGTGCTCCGGGGGCGACCTTCCCGGGGGCGCCGGACGGGACTCCGGCGGCCACCCGCGGCCCGGGCACGGGGGAACGTTATGACCGGCGAAGAGGTCCTGGCCCCGGCCAGCGAGGCCGACGCCCTGCGGCAGCAGCTGCTCCAGGCCCAGCGGCTGAGCAGCGTCGGGGAGCTGGCGTCGAGCATCGCCCACGAGTTCAACAACATCCTCACCACCATCATCAACTCGGCCAAGCTCGGGCAGCGGAACCCGGACCCGGGGGAGAAGCAGGCGGCGTTCGACCGGGTGGTCAAGGCCGGGCAGCGGGCCGCGGTGATCGCCGGCGGGATGCTCGGGTTCGCCCGCAAGGGCGGCACCCACCGCCAGCACTGCGATGTCGCCCGGCTCGTCGAGGAGGTGCTCGTCCTGACCGAGAAGGACCTGTCCAAGCACCGGGTGCAGGTGGACACCCGGTTCCACTCCCGCCCGCGGGCGTGGGCCGTGCCGGGGCAGGTCGAGCAGATCCTGGTGAACCTGGTGATCAACGCCCGGCAGGCGATGCCCGGCGGCGGCCGGCTGCGGCTCGAGGTGCGGGAGTCGCCGGACGGGGAGACGGTCGAGGTGAAGGTGGCGGACACCGGGGTCGGCATCCCGCCGGACCAGCTGCGGCTGATCTTCGAGCCGTTCTTCACCACGAAGCAGCCGGACGAGTACGGCCGCGGCGGGACCGGGCTGGGACTGAGCGTGTGCCGGCAGATCGTCGAGCAGCACCACGGCCGGATCCGGGTGGAGAGCGTCGCCGGGAAGGGGTCGACGTTCACCCTGAAGCTGCCGAAGCGGCTGCCGGGCGACCCGGGGTGAGCGCCGCCGCTTGCGGCGTTGCGTCGCCCGCAACGCCGCAAGCGGCGGCTACTTCCACACCGGGTCGGCGAGCTTCTCGCCCCGGGCCGCCTTCCCGACCTGGCCGGCGTCCCGCAGCGGGACCAGCAGCGCGGCGTCGGCCACCGGCTTCCCGCCGGCCTTCCACGCCGCCTTCCCCAGAGCCGGGCCCCCGCCGGCGAAGTACCCCTCGGGGGTCAGCGCCAGCCAGTTGTCGTCGGCCCCGGCCCAGAGGGTGACGAGGTGCTGGCCGCCGGGCACCGCCCACACCCGCACCGTCCCGTCCGACCCGCCGCCGGCCGCCCGCCGCCCGTCGGCGTCGATGGCCGCGGCGAACACCTTCCCGCCGGCCGCCCCGATCCGCAGGTTCGTCCCGCCCTTCGTCTCGAACATCGACAGGTTCCCGTCCCCGCCGGCGGCCACCAGCACCGCCCCCTTCCCGTCGAACGCGACCTCGTGCGTCGCCTGCCCCGGGCCGGCCGTCCGCCGCACCCGCTCGGCCGTCTTCGGGTCCCACCAGCTCAGCGCCGTCTCGTACCCGCTGGTGACCACCTGCCCGGTCCCCGGCTGGACGGCCACGGTCAGCACCTCGTCGTTCATCCCGCTGAGGGTGAACCGCCCCTTCCCGGTCGCGGCGTCCACCACCCGCCCGGTCCGGTCCTTGCTCGCCGTCGCGTACCACTCCCCGCCCGGCCCGAACGCCACCGCGTACACCGCGTCCGAGTGCCCGCCGTAGGTGTGCGCCACCTTCCCCGTCTTCACGTCCCACAGCCGCACCGTCTTGTCGAAGCTCGCCGACGCGAGCCTGCCGCCGTCCGGGCTGAAGGCCACCCCGGAAACGGTGTCGAGGTGCCCGCCGAGGGAGTGGACGAGCTTCCCGTCGGACACCTGGAACAGCCGCAGGTCGCCGCGGGCCGACGGCTGGCCGCCGGCGACCGCCAGGAGCGTCCCGTCCGGCGAGAACTTCAGGTCGTTCACCGCCCCGAGCACGTTCGTCAGCACCCGCGCCGGCTTCGCCGCGGCCAGGTCCCACACCGTCACCCGGCCGTACGACCCGGCGGCGAGCAGCTTGCCGTCCGGGCTGAAGGCGACGGCGGCGACCGGGGACAGCGGCCCGACCGGCAGCACCACCTCGACCGCCCCGGCCAGGTTCGCGGTCTTCGGGAACACGACCCGGGTCGGGAACGCCACGTCGAGCTTGCGGAGCCGCGCCGGGCCGACCGCGACCGCCTCCCCGCCGTCGTCCTTCGGCTTCACCCCCTCCGGCGCCCCCGCCGCGACCCACTTCCGGATGGTGGCGACGTCGGCCTCGGGGAGCGGGTCGGCGTCGAGTGGCATCGCCCGCTTCTTGTCCTTCGACGTGAGCAGGGTGACGAGGAGCGACGCGTCCGGCTTGCCGGGGGCGAGGACCGCGACCTTGCCGCCCTTGCGGACCGCGTCCGGGGTGTCGAGGGCGAGGCCGGCGGACACGTCCACGTCCGCGAGCTTCCGCTGGCTGTGGCAGACGGTGCAGTGCTTCCGCAGGATCGGGCGGACGTCGGCCCAGTAGGTGGGGTCGTCCGCGGCCGCGGCGGGGGTGGCGAGGAGAACGGCGGACGCGGCGAGGAGGGTGCGGGTCATGGGGGGGTGGCGGGGTGGTTCGGTGGCGGGGTGGTTCGGTGAGCCTGGCCGGGGTTTCGTCTGCGCCGCCAGGGGTTGCGCTCCGGACCGTTGGGCCGTTCGCTCCACCCCTGGCGGGCGTACCCGGCCGATCGGAGCGCAACCCCATCGCCCGCGCGACCCGTCAGGGCTGCTTGGCGAGTTCGTCGCGGTGCCAGAGTTCGAGGGTCTTGCCGTCGCCCAGGATCAGCAGGTCGTCCTGGGGGCCGTACGCCAGCACCGTGATTGGGGTCGGCCGGGTCGCCTTCACGACCGCCCGCATCTCCGCCAGGTCCCAGACCCAGACCACCCCGCCCCCGCCGAGCACCGCCAGGCCGCGGCCGGACGGGCTGAACGACAACTGGGTGATCGGCCCGGCCGCCGCCGTGAACATTCTCGGGGCCGTCGCCTTGTCCGCCCAGAGGCCGACCATCCCCTTCTCGTCGCCGGTGGCGAAGTCCCAGGTACCGGGGCACGCCGCCCACGCCCGGACCGGCGCCTTGTGCTCCCGCGTCAGCACCGAGTACCCCGGCCCATTCGCCCCCCACGACAGGATGCTCCCGTCCGGCTGGCCGGCGAGCAACTGCCCGGTCGGGTGCCACGCCAGGAACGTCGGCCGCGGGCCCGGCGACAGGAGCTGGGCCTTCACGTCGGCCGGCACCGCCTCGTCCTTCGGGTTCAGTACGGTGAACCCCTTCGCTTTCGGGTCGCGCCGGCGGAGGGCGGCGACCGGCACCGACCGCAGCGCCAGCGCCCCGGGCCGGGCGGCCGCGAACCGCTCCCCGGCCGGCGCCGTGAACGCGGCGAACGGCTCCCCGGGGATCTTCACCGGGGCGTCCGGCGGGTCGGCCCAGAACGCGGCCACCGTCCCCCCGGTGCACGCCAGGTAGACGAGGGCGGAGGTGGCGTCGAACCGGACCGCGGTGACCGGGCCGTCGGCCCGCGGGCCGGGGGCGAACGGGTCGATGGTGAGCTGGTCGAACCGCCACACCCGGGTCTCCCCGGTCTTGTACCCGACCACCAGGGCCGCCCCGTCCGGGGTCACCCCGGCGGCGGTCGCGTCCGGCCCGTCGGCGAACCGGTACACCCCGTCCTGGTACGCCGCGTCGATGGCGGTCGGCAGCCCGTCGCGGGCCGGGTCGGGCGGCTTCGGCGGGGCCTTGGGCTGCGGCCCGGGGGCGGTCGGACCCGGGTCGGACGGCGGCGGGGTGGCCAGGTCGATCCCGTCCCGCCGGCCCGCGAGGTACGCGGCGGCGGCGAGGAGGAAGACGCCGGTGACCAAGGCGCCGACCCCGGCCATCGCCCCGACCTTCACGACCGCCGGCAGCCGGGTGAGGAACACGACGGCGGCGTTCGCCAGCAGCCCGGCGGCGGCGAACCCGGCCCCGACCAGCAGCCCGGTCTCGACCCCCAGGTCGGCGGTGTGGGCGAGGACGACCGGGCCGACGGCCAGCCCGGCGGCGAGGGCGAGGGCGGCCGCGAGGAGCCACCGCGGGGTGCGGCGGTACTCACCCGGGTCCGGCACGCCGCGCTCCCCGGCCAGGAACGCGGCGGCGTCCGCGGCCACCCGCCCGGCCCACCCGGCGAGCCGGACCGTGACCGCCCGCCCGTCCGCCAGGGTGACGGCCAGGTCGCGCCGGCCGGGGGTGTCGACGGCCGACCCGACCGGGGCGTACAGGAACGGGCGGTACGGGACGCTTTCGAGGAACAGCCCGTGCGGGACGAGGACCGCCTCGCACGGCCCGGTGAACAGCCCGGCCGAGTCGGCGGTGACCCGGGCCGGGAGGCGGAACGGCGCCGCGGCGGGGGTCGGATCGCCGCCCGCCGGGGGCGGGTCGTCGTCGAGGCTCAGTGGCGGGGTCGGGGTGTCGGTCGGCCGCCGGGCGGCCGCCTTCAGGTCGGAATACGGCAGCGGGTCGTCTTCCGGTTCGGGCAGCGGCAGCGGCGGGGGTGGCTGCCGCGACGGGGCCGCCGGCGGGTCGGCGGGCGACTCGGCGGCGACCGGTTGGTAGGCGCGGGCGGCGAGGGCGGCGGCCAGGTCGACCCGGGCGGAGCAGCGCGGGCAGCGGGCGGTGGCCGCCGCGACCCCGGGCGGGATCTTCAGCCGGGCGTCGCACGCCGGGCAGATGACGGGGGAGGACATGGCCGGCCTCACGCCTGCAGGCGGGGGAGTCGCGCGCCCAGTATACCCGACGCCGGGCGGCGGGGACGCAACACCCGCCGCGGGAAACTGTTGACCACCCGCCGCCCGCTCCCGTATCATCGCCGTACAGCCCGACCACTTCGCCGCCGAGACGGACCATGGCCCGCCCCATCCCCCGGTTCGCGCTGGCGGCCGCCCTCACCGCCCTCGCCGCCCTCCCCGCCGCCGCCCGCCGGGACGACAAGGACCCCGCGTTCGACGGCAAGCCCGCCTCCGCCTGGGTCACCACCCTCCGCGAGGACCCGTCCGCCCGCAAGCGCGCGTCGGCCGTCGACGCCCTGGCCCGGCTATGGGCCGACAAGCGGCACGCCGACGGCCTGTCCGAGATCGGCCGGGCCCTGCGGGTCGACGGGTCGGCGGCGGTCCGGTCCCAGGCCGCCCAGGCCCTCGCCGGCCTCCGGGCGGAGGACATCAAGGCCGCGGCGTGGGCGAAGGACCTGGTTGACGCGATGGGTGCCGAGAAGGAGTCCCGGGTGCGGCGGGAGGTCGCCAAGGCGATCGCCCGGTTCCCGGACCTCGCCCGGCTCGCCGCGACCCACCTCGCCGCCGCCCTGAAGGACCCCGAGCCGGCGACCCGGGCAGCCGCCGCCGAGGCCCTGGCCCTGGCCGGGGCCGACGGCAAGGGCGCCGCCGGCGAGCTCGCCCCGCTCCTGGCGGACAAGGACCGGGCTGTCCGCCGGGCGGCCGTCGTCGCCCTCGGCCGGATCTCGCCCGAGGGGGCGGCGACGATCGCCGAGACGATGGCCGGGATGCTCGCGGCCGAGAAGGACGACCCGGAGCTGCGGACCGAGCTGGTCGTCTCCCTCGGGCTGCTCGGGGAGAAGTCGGGGGCGGTGGTCGACGCCCTGGCCGGGCTCCTGGCCGACCCGGACGAGGCCTTCCGCCGCCGGGCCGCCCGCACCCTCGGCACGTTCGGCCCGGCCGCCCGCCCGGCCGCCGACGCCCTCCTCAAGCTCGCCGCGACCGACAAGCTCAAGGACATCCGGATCGACGCCGTCCGCGGGTTCGGG
This sequence comes from Isosphaera sp., assembly GCA_013822345.1. Classification (GTDB taxonomy): domain Bacteria; phylum Planctomycetota; class Planctomycetia; order Gemmatales; family Gemmataceae; genus Gemmata. The sequence continues at coordinate 36,893 of PNKH01000023.1, read as the reverse complement.
TCGGCCGTCGCCCCGGACCTGAAGGCCCGGGTCAAGGACCTCCTCGACCTGCTCGACAAGGAGCCCGAGTTCGAGGTCCGGATGGCGGTGATCGACGAGGTCGGGGCGCTCGGGTACGAGCTGCACGACGACAAGGCGACGATCAAGACCCTGCGGACCCGGCTGAGCGACCCGCACGTCAAAGTCCGCGAGGCCGCCTTGGCGGCGATCCGGAAAATCGAGAAGAAGCCGGAGCCGAAGAAGGAGCCGGAGCCGAAGAAGGACCCGTGACTCGCCCGGGGCGGTCCGCGCCCGCACGTCCCAGCGCGACCGGCGGGAGGCCGGCCGCTTCCATTTGACTTCGGTTCGGACCGTTCTAGGTACAAGATGAATCTTCCGAACGTCAGGCGGGCCCTCACACCCGACCGGACCTGACTCCGCCGCCGGAGCAGCCAGACGCCGATGCCGAACCCGGGTACGCTAGCCGCCGCACTCGCACACCTGCCGGCCTGGTGGGCGGAGACCACCGACCCGGCGGACCTCGACCGACTGCTCGCCGAGTGGGCCGCGGCGTCCGGGTGGAAGGCGTGCGGGTTCGCGTGGCCGGCCGACGGCCCGGCGGTCGTCCGGACGGTCCGGGCCGGGGCCCTCGTCGACGAGCCGGCCCCGGCCGGGGTCGCCGAGATCCTCCGCCGCCTCCGCGGCGGGGACGTTGTGCCGGCGGCCGGCGGGCGGGTGTTCGCCACCGCCCCACTCCCCGGCCGCCCGGCCGGGGTGGTGTGGGCCGAGCGGGCCGCCGCGACTGACTGGGCCGACGCCGACCGGGCGTACCTGGCGCTCGCCGCCAAGACGATCGGGCGGTCCGCGGCGGTGGCGGCGGTCGCCGGCCCGGCCGTCGACCCGGACCGGCTGGCGCAGCGGCTCGGGGACGCGGCCGTGATCGCCGGGCGGATCGGACACGACTTCAACAACATCCTGACCGGGATCATCGGCTTCTCGGACCTCGTCCTGCCGACCCTCCAGCCGGGGACGCCGACGGCGAACTTCGTGGCCGAGATCGGCAAGGTCGGGCAGCGCGGCATCCGGTTCGTCCAGGAGTTGCACCAGTTCAGCCGCAGCGGGCAGCCGAAGCCCGGGGCGGCCGGGGTCGCGGCGGCGGTCGCCGCCGAGGCCGAGCGGCTGGCCGCCGAAGTCGGGTCGGGGGTCGGGTTCGACGCCGACCTGCCGCCCGACCTGCCGGCCGCGGCCGTCGACGCCGGGGTGCTGCGAACCGTCCTCGGGCACCTGATGGCGAACGCCGCCGAGGCGTCTCCGGCCGGCGGGCGGGTGCGGGTGTGCGCCCGGACCGTGACCCTGTCCGAGGCCGACGCCCAAAGGTACCTGGGTCGGGCGGCGGCCGGGCCGCACCTGGCCGTGACCGTGACCGACGCCGGCCCGGGGATCCCGCCGGAGGTCCGCCGCCGGCTGTTCGCCGAGCCGTTCTCCACGACGAAGGTGCGGCACCGCGGGCTCGGACTCGCGGTCGCCTACCGGGCCCTGGCCGCGCACCGCGGCGGGCTGCTGATCGAGCCGGTCCCGCCGCCCGGGACCGGGACCCTGGTCCGGGTGGTGCTGCCGACGGCGGCCGCCCGCCCCCCGGCCGCGGCCGGGGGCGTCCGCCAACCCCCCGCCGGAAGGTAACCACCCATGTCGTTCGACCTCGAGGACCGCGTGACCCAGACGCCCAAGCCGGGGGGGTTCCCGCCCGCGGCCGGCCAGAAGACCGTCCCGGGGGTGCGGGAACTGCAGTCCTCCGGGGACATCCGGATCCTGATCCTGGACGACGACCCCGGGACCTGCGCGGTCATCCGGGCGGCCCTGTCGAACCGGGACTTCGTGATCGAGGAGGTGTCGGACCCGCAGAAGGTGGAGGCGGCCCTGGGCCCGCCGCACCACTACCACCTGATCGTGCTGGACTACGTCCTGCCGGGGCTGGAGCCGGACCAGGTGTTCGCCTGGATCCGGGACAACCAGCCGGAGGCGAACGTGGTGGTGGTGACCGGGTACCCGTCGGTGGACAGCGCCCTGAACTGCCTGCGGGCCCGCACCTACGACTACCTGACCAAGCCGTTCCAGGTGGAGCAACTGCGGGAGATCGTGTTCCGCTGCCTGGAGAACAAGGGCCTGCTGCGGATGACCGAGGACGCCCTGCGGGAGTCGCTCGGGACCGCCATCCGGACCCGGCGGAAGGCGCTGGGGCTGACCCTGGCGGACCTGTCGAAGCGGACCGACGTGTCGCTCGGCTACCTGAGCCAGATCGAGCTGGGGAAGAACTCGGCGTCGATCGAGACGCTGTACCGGATCTGCCTGGCCCTGGGGATGAAGATGAGCGAGCTGTTCCAGGCGGTCCAGCGGAACTGACCGCGGGCCGGCGGGCCGCGCCCCGGGGCGGTCCGGACGGCGGGTCGCCCCGGCCGGGGCGACCCGCGTCACGCCGGCGGCGGCGCGGCCGTCACTTCTTCTTGAAGGTCATCTCGTCCTTGCCGTCCGGGCCGGCGAGCACCATCTTCGCGGCCGTGAGCTCCTTGAGCGTGAGCTTCTTCTCCTTGCCCTGTGCGCTGAGCGTGAGGGACTTGTCGTCCTGCTTGTACGTCCCCTCCTGCTTCCCGCCGTCGATCTTGACGTTCGGGTCCTTCGGCAGCCCCTCGATCACCGTCTCCTGGGTGTACTTCCCGTCCGCGGCGAAGGTGAACACCAGGGTGATCCCCTTGAGCCCGGGGTCACTCCCCTCCCAGGTCCCGACGAGGGGGTTGCCCTTCGGCCCGCCCCCGGTGGGGCTCGACGAGCCGCAGCCGACGACCCCGGCCAGCACGCCCAGCGCGAACGCCATCCCGATCCGTGACATCCGGAACTCCTTCGAGGTACTCGAACAGCGGAACCCGCCGACCCGCGTCGGTGTGATGAGACAGTCCCCGGGCGTCCGGCGGGCTGCGCGGGGCGAGCTTAGCATAGTGACAGGGGGTCGAACGTCACTCCGTGCGACCCCGCCGCGCCCGTCGTGTGGTCGTGGTAGGGTGGGCCGAGCCCGGCGCTTCGCCGGGCGAGTCCCACCACCAGCCGCTACGGCTATTGCGGCCACAGACGTAACCCCGGTGGGACTACCACGGCTACCACGGCCACAGCCGGGCCGCGTCACAGCTCGTCCGGGCTGAACGGCGCCCCGTCGTTGCGGGAGGTCAGCGACCGGAACGTCGCCAGCGGCACCGCGTACCGGACCGTCCGCACCGACCCGTCCGCCAGCACCGCGTTGAACGCCCCGGGGTGCGCCGACCCGAACGCCCCGTGCCGCGGCACGTTCCCGCTGTGCGCCACCCCCGGGTTCCCGTCGCTGTAGTCCGGCTGCGGCTGGAAGTAGCCCCACCGGACGCTGTCCCAGTCCCACCCGTCCACGAACCCGGAGTCGTCGTCCGTCTGGCTCACCCCGAGCAGCCCGCGGTTCAGGCACTTCTCCCCCGCCAACAGCGTCGCGCTCGTCCCGTCGGGGATCGTCGCCAGCCGCACCGGCCCGCTCCGGTCCGCCGCCCCGTTCGGCCGGCGGACGATCACCCCGTCCCGGCCGTTCCCGAGCATCCCCCACCCGTTGTTCCCGGTCGTGTCGGTCCCGGCGTTGCCGGCGTAGTCGGTCATCCCGCGGACCTCCGTCCCGCGGCCGGCGAACGCCATCCGCCCCCGGCGCGACGGGCAGAAGTACGTCGGCACCGGGTACGCCTGGACGGCGGCGCTGTTGGGGTCGGCCCACAGGGCGTTCTGCTCCAGGTACGGCAGCACCTGGTACAGCCACCCCCAGTGCTGCGCCGGGGTGACGGCCGGGGTGCCGGCCGTCATCGTCCGCCCGGCCCAGTACACCTCCCCGCTGTCGGGGAGCAGGCCGAGGGTGTCGTGGTGGGTGTGGACGGCCAGGCCGATCTGCTTCAGGTTGTTGGCGCACTTCGTCCGGGACGCGGACTCGCGCACCTTCTGCACCGCCGGGAGGAGCAGCCCGATCAGGACGGCGATGATCGCCACGACGACGAGCAACTCGACGAGCGTGAACCCGCGCGGGGTTCGGCCGGGACGGGGGGAGGGCATGACGGGTTCCCGCGGAGGGGTGACGTGACCGCGGGAAAGGATACCCGAACGTTCGGCGGACTGTCAACCGGCGAGCCGGTCGACCAGCGCGCCCTCGTCCGGGAAAAGACCGGTCTTCAGCTTCGAGTACACCAACTCGCCGTCCGCGGTCACCTCGAAGCACCCGCCCTTCGACGGGACCAGGGTCAGGTTCTTCATCCGGGTCTTGAACCCGGTCATGAGCTTGGCCGCCAAACTGACGGCCTGCGGCTCGTACCCTCAGGCCGCGCAGTACTCCAGCCGGATGTCCATGTCCGCCTCCGGGTCGTAGGCGCCCGCGGGGTGCGGGCGTCGGGGGTATTGTAGCGCGGCGGGCGTCACCGGCGGGCGGTCCCGGCCGTGCGGAGGTACGGCTTGAGGGGGTCTTCCCGGGGGTTGCGGACGCGCGTCACGACCACGTACCGGACCCCGCGGAACTGCCGGGCGTCGGTCGGGATGACGGTCACCGCCGTGTTGGACGCGAAGTCGTTCCGCAGGCCGTCGAGGTTCAGGGTGCCGTCCGCCCGGAACGCGTACAGCCGGGCGAAGTACTTCGGGTCGTCCGGGTGGCGGAACACGGCGACCGGCACGTCCACCCCCTGCACCCGCTCGCTCCCGGCCATCACCAGCAGGTCGGGGTCGAACGGGGCCGGGAGTTGCGGCGGCAGCTTCCGCTCGGCCAGCCAGGTCTTGAGCACCGCGTCGGGGTCGCTCACCAGCCCCTCGGCCGGCCCGACCACCGCGTACGAGTCGATCTGCGGGCGGGTGACTGAGAACACCCCGAACCCGAGCCCGACGGCCAGCAGCAGGGACGCGGCCAGGGCGGTGACCCGGTACGCCCTGCGGCGGATCACCGCCCCGGCGTGGGCGGACGCGGCCGTCCGGAGCCGGTCGTGCAGCCCGGCCGGGACCGGCACCGCCCGGACCGCGGCGGCCACGGCCGCGTCGAACCCGCCGGCCGCCCGGGCGTCGGCGGCGCACCCCGGGCACCCGGCGAGGTGCCGGTCCAGGTCGGCCGACACGTCCGCGCCGAGCTCGTCGCCGGCGGGCCGGCGGAGTCGGAGGTAGAACTGGGCGTCGCGGCACTGCATCACGTCACCTGGCAACCCGCCCGCCGACGCCGGCGGGGTCGGGACTCCCCTTCTCGCGGTCGGCCCCCGGGACCGGCGGGGCGAGCTTCGCCCTCAGGTACGCCTTCCCGCGGGCCAGCCGGGACATCACCGTGCCGATGGGGAGGCCCATCTGCTCGGCGATGTCGCGGTAGCTGAACTCCTCGAAGTAGAACAGGATGAGCGGGGTCCGGAACCCCTCGTCGAGCTCGTCCAGGGCCTGCTGGAGGCGGGCCGGGTCGACATCCACCGCCCCGCCCGCCTCGGCCTCCCGGGCCGGCACGTCGCCGACCGCGTCGAGCGGGACGGCCCGGTGCCGCCGCTCGTCCCGCACCTTGTGCAGGTACAGGTTCCGGAGGATGCGGAACAGCCACGCCTTGGCCCGGTCCGGCTCGCGGAGCTGGCCGAGCCGGGTGAACGCCCGCCCGAACGCCTCCTGCGTCAGGTCCTCGGCGTCCGCCGCCGACCCGGTCAGCCGGTAGGCGTACCGGTAAAGGGCCTCGTAGTGGGCGTCGATCAGTCCGTGCAGTCCGCCGGCGGCCGACCCCATGCCCGACCCTCACCAGACCCGAACCCGAACCGTCCGGTTTATTCCCGACGGTTCGCTCCGCGGCCGGCGGGATTTTCACCCGGGGGGCGACGGCCGGAAGGTCAGCCCGTCACGATACGGGAATTTTTCCGGCACCGCGTGGGAAATTCCGGGAATAACTCCGACGACCTCGTATCAATGTCGTCGGGGTGGGGTCCGGGTGACTGCTCTGGCCCGTCCGTGGCGTCGCAACCCGCAACCGGTTCGCCGGTTGCGATCGACAAGACGGGCGAGAGAGGGTGGCACCAGGTCTCGCTCACAGAACAGAAGGTTCGGGGCAGGGTGGGCCTGTTCCCGACGTGAAGCCTCTCTGTTGTCCAACCGCTTCGTGACCGTCCCGAGGAGACACAGATGAAGAAGATCGTCGCGGCGTTCGTCCTGGCCCTGACCGTTTCCGCCGTCGTCGGCTGTGGCAGCACCAGCCCGACCACCAAGCCGCCGGTCACCACGCCGAGCACCGCCAAGTAAGTTCCGACCGTCTTCCGTCGGGGCCGGCGCCATCGCCTCGCGGCGACGGGGCCGGCCCCGCGGCATTTCCGTAGCACAACCGTCCCCGGTTGTGCTACGAGACTGAGGTGGTCCGTGCGGCGAATCCGCTGGTCGCTCCTGTGCCTGGTTCTCGTGACCCTCTTCCTGCCCGGGTGCGGCGGGTGCTCCGTCGAGCGCGACAAGAACAGCGACCTCGACCGCCCCAGGGTCCCCGGCAAGCCGCCCGAAAAGAAGTGAGTGTCCGAGCCGGAAGCGTGAGCGACGGACCACCTGAACCCGTCGCTCACGCTTCCGGCTCGGACACTCACTTCTTCGGCGGCGGGGAGACGAACGTGCCGCCGGTGCTGCCCTCCACGTCGATCCGGTTCGCCGCCCGGTCGTAGATGATCCGCCGCCCGGTCTGGTCGGTCCCGCCGAACCGGCTCTTGACCTGCGCCTGCACCTGGCCCTTGGCCTCGAACACGACCCGCCGGCCGTCGTGGGAGATCGTGTCCCCCCACCCGTCGTACTCGTCGTTCTGCAGGTACGCGTTCCCGTGCGCCTCCAGGTGCTGCCGGGCCGGCTCCCCGGCCCGCCGGTGCGTCCACACCACCATCTTCGAGTTGCACGTCAGCAGCACCGCCGCCGGCGGCAGCTTCGGCGGACGGACCTCCAGGTCGGGGTCGTCGGTCGGCAGGTGGACCACTCGGACGGTGCCGGTGAACGCCGCCTCCTGGTACGCCCTCCCCTTGTCCTTCGCCGTCATCCGCCCGGAGAACTCGACCACCGTCAGCTTCATCTCCGTTTCCGCCGGGGTCGGGGCCGCCCCGGGCGGGCGGGCCGGGCCGGCCGGGTCGTCCTTCGCCCCGGGCTGCCACACCCGGAACACCCCGGGGCCGGTCGCCTGGGCGAGCCGGTACGGCTCCCCGTCCGCGTCGCGGGCCTGGGCCTTCAGGTCCAGCTCGCTCGCCACGAGCTGCTGCCGGCGGACCGGCTTGCCGGTCTCCGGGTCGCGGTCCACCTGGGTGTACCACACCTCCCGCTCCCGCGGGTGGTCGGCGGCGTCCGCCGGGGCCGGGTAGCAGTACACCCGGTCGACCTTCGGCTTGTCGGCCGGGTCGTCCTTCTTCCCGGGCGGGGCCGGCGGGCGGTTCGCCGGGGAGAAGTACACCGGCCGGTCGAACCGCACCTGGAGCCTGTGGCAGATCACCCACGACCCGCCCTGGGTGGCGGTCACCTTGCCGAAGAAGTCGGCAACCTTCTCGGCCCCGGAGAACTTCATCCCGTCCCGGAACTGAACGACCACCGGCTCGGCCTGCCGGAGCGGGGCCCCGCCGAGGTCGCTCGACGCCGGGATGGTCAGCGCCCCGCGGCCCTCGACCGCCGCCCAATTGTGGACCTGGTCGAGCACCACCTTCGGGCCGATCAGCGAGGTCCCGTCGTTGTGCACCTGCCCGGGCCGCTCGTCCCACCCGAACACGGTCATCACGTTCCCCTCCGGGGACCCGTCGACCATGAGCAGGCTGCCGAGGATCTTCGTCCCGCCGCCCTTCGCCGGGTCGGCCGGGTCCTGCTGGACATTCACCATCCCTTCACACCGGGCGGTCTTCAGCTCGTACTTCAGGCCCGCCTCGCCGGCCTGGCCGGCCGGCGGCCTCGGGACGCGGTCCACCGTGGTGTCGACGGTCCGGGCGCGGAGGCGGGTCGGCGGCTTCTTCCTTTCCTGCTCCTTCGGCGCGGGCGGGGCGACCGCGGGCGGGGCCGGACCGGCCGCCGGCGGACCGGGCGGGCCGGCGGCCGGGGCCGGAGCGGGCGGAGCCGACGCCGGGGCGACATCTTGGAAGTAGGTGTTGAGCTGGTCGGCCTGCTCGATGTCCAGGTCGGCCGAGTGCCCGGTCACCCCGCCGACCGCCTGGAGGCGGTGCGGCCGGGCGCGGCTCCCGCCGTCGGCCGGGACCGGCTCGCCCGGGGCCGGGCGGGCGAGCCACAGCTTCAGCACCCGCCCCTTCAGCCAGAAGTCGGCCTTCTCGTCGGCGAACGACGCCCCGTCGGTCAGGGTGTACAGCTCCAGGTCGCGGTCGTTCGCCCGCTCCCGGGTCTGAACCAGCGAGGTCTGCCACGCGGCGGTGACGGTGTTCGACCCGGACGCCGGGTCGAGCAGCTCCGCCCGCCCGGAGCCGAGGACCGTCGCCCGGGTGCGGCGGTCGGCCGGGGCCGACCCCGGCTCGGGCTCGTACACGAGGGTGGCCGGGTTCTTCGCCCCGCCGGCGGTGAGCACGTTCTTCTTCTGGACGGCGTACAGCGGGGCGCCGGTCAGCGTGGTCCGGCCCTCCGCCTCGTCGCGGACGAGGTCCTGGCCGTGGGCCTCCAACTGGTCGGCGTCGGACGACAGGGTGAGGAACCGGCCGGGGGTGTACGTCCAGGCGTGGAGCCGCTTGAACTTCGCCCCGCCGGGGGGCGGGGCCGGGTCGCCCGGTTTCGGGGCCGGCGGCGGGCCGTTGAACTCCAGCTCCAGCACCTGGCTGAACAGCGTCTGCACCCCGGGCCGGGCCGACACCTTGGTCACCTGCACGTCGTTCGGCAGGTTCGGGTCGGCGACCGGCAGCACGTCGAACCGGGCGAGGTTCTTCTCCGCGTCGTAGGCGAACGGGCCGCGGGTCTCGACCCGGACGAGGTCGCGGCCGAGGGCGCGGGCGGCCCGGGCCCCGGCGACGAGGCCGCCGCCGGCGGCCAGCCCCGGCCCCTCGGGCGCCGCCGGCCCGCGGTCGCCGGCCCCGACCAGGCCTTGCCCGGCCTCGGCCCACAGGTTCATCACCACCTGCTCCAGGAACTCGACCCGGCGGACGCTGCCGAACCCGGCGGACCCGTCCTTCTTGGCGGCCGGCTCCTTCGGCTTCTCGCCGTCCATGTACACCCGCATGCCGACGGCGGTGACGGTGGGGGGCGGGAGCCGCTGGCCGGCGAGGACGGCGGCGACCGCGGCCGGGGTGCGGACCTCGCCCGGGGCGGCGGCGACCGGGTGGCCGGGGCACCGCGGCAGGTTGCCGCGGTCGACGATCTCGACCGGGGCGTCGGTCCACAGGTCCGGGCCGGTCGGCGGCGGGGCCCCGGGCGGCACCTTCGGGTCGCGGTAGAAGACCGGGCCGACGGTCCGGACGGTGAGCTGCCGGTCCGGGTCGGCGGACCGCTGGTTGGTGGTCAGGTGGACGAGGCCGCGGCGGCCGAGCCCGTCGCGGACGGCCTGCTCGGGGTCGCTGACCAGCTCGACCCGGACGATCTTGGCGGCGTTCATGTCGGCCGCCGTCTCGATCACCCGGTCGAACTCGAGGACGGCCCGGTCGGCGTGGACGGTGGTGACCTCGGGCACCTCGCCGGGGCGGCGGAGGTGGGCCGGGCGGGGCCGGCCGAACACCGCGATGCTGAACGGGCTGAGCGGGACGCGGGTGGAGCCCGGGTTGGCCGGGGGCTGGCCGGAGGCGAGGACGAGAAACCCGCCGCGGTCGTCGAGCGGCCGCTTGAGCTGGATCCGGTAGACGTCCGAGTCGGCCTCCGGGGCGTTCTCGCCGAACGCCTGGCGGAGGAGCTCGATGGTCGGGGAGGTGGCCCGGGGCTGCGGCCGGAACTCGCCGTCGGACCGGACGAGCATCCGGGGCGGGAGGACCGGCAGGCCGTCGAACCGGCCGAGGACGCGGGCGTACACCGCGTACCCGGCGGCGCACGCCAAGAGCCCGCCGACCAGCATCAGGATCCGCCGCGGAGTCATGGGGTGCCCTGCGGGGAACGGGTCAAGGTCGGGCGGCCCGGGCGGGGTCGGCCACCGGTCGGCTCCGTAGCTCTGCCCCCTCACCCGCCGCCGCGGGGCGCGGCGGCGACCTCTCCCCGGCGGGGAGAGGTGGGGCTCAAGCCGCCCCTCGGCAGCTTTCCGGATCGACAGCCGACCAAGAGGCCGCACCACCCCACCTCTCCCCGCTGGGGAGAGGTCGGCCCCGGCGCTTCGCCGGGGCCGGGTGAGGGGCACCACCTGCCGAGAACACCGGCAGCGGACCCCGCCCCGGGTCACCCGCCGAACCCCGCGACGACGCGGTCCCACTCGCCGCGGAGCTTCAGCATCCACTCGACCGTGTCGCGCACGGCCCCGCGCCCGCCGGGGACCGCGGTGACGTAGTCCGCGCCGGCCCGCACCTCGGGGCAGGCGTCGGCCACCGCCACCGCCAGCCCGACCCGCCGCAGCACCGGCAGGTCCGGCAGGTCGTCGCCGACCGCACACACCTGGTCGGCGGAGAGCCCGGTTGCGGCCAGCACCGCCTCGAACGCCGGCAGCTTGTCGGACCGGCCCTGCAGCACCGGGGCGATCCCCAGCTCCGCCGCCCGCCGCTCGACCGCCCGCGACGCCCGACCCGAGACGATGGCGGTCCGCTTACCCAACCCGTGCCACAGCTTCAACCCCGACCCGTCCCGGACGTGGAACCGCTTCAGCTCCGCCCCGTCGTCGGCGTACACGATCCCGCCGTCGGTCAGCACCCCGTCCACGTCGAGGAGGAGCAGCTCGATCCGGGCGGCGCGGGCGGCGAGGTCGGACATAGCGGTCTCCTGGACCGCGGCCGTCCCGGCCGCTGCTGCCGAGGTCGTGGCGGCTGACGGTTCTCCCGGAAGCGACCGGCCCCGTGCGGGTGAAGCGGCCGGGACGGCCGCGGTCCAGGAGACCGCCGCAGAACTCTACGCGGACTTCCGGTCGGCGAGCCGCAGCACCGGGCGGGTTTCGGCCGCCGCCGGGACCGGGTCGAGGCCGAGCAGGTCGGTTATGTCGAGCATGCCGACCGGCCGGCCGTCCCCGTCGACCACCGGCAGCTCGCTGATCTTCCGGCCCCTCATCAGGTCGACCGCGTCCCCGAGCCGCTCGCCCGGGCCGGTCACCGCCGGGTCGCGCGTCATGACCGCCCCGACCGGCCCGTCCAGCGCCGCGTCCCGCCGCGTCTCGATCAGCCGGGCCAGGTCGCTGTCGGTGAACAGCCCGGCGAGCCGGCCGTCCGCGTCGGTAAGCATGACCGCCCCGGTCCGCCGGCCGGCGTGCCGCACCCGGGCGAACACCTCCCGGACGGTGTCGGCGGCGGGGGCGACCCGCAGTTCGTCGCCGCGCCGCATGCACTCCGCGACGGTCGCCAGCTTCCGCCCGAGGCTACCGGCCGGGTGGAACGCGGCGAACTGCTCAGGCGTGAACCCGCGCTGTTCCAGCAGGGTGAACGCGAGGGCGTCGCCGAGCGCGATCATGACGGTCGTGCTGGTGCTCGGGGCGAGGCCGAGCGGGCACGACTCGGCGACCGGGCCGTAGATCACGGACGCGTCGGCGGCCCGGGCGAGGCTGCCGGCGGCGTTCCCGGTGATGGCGACCAGGCCGGCGGCGAGCTTGCGGAGCGGGCCGAGCAGCCGCAGCAACTCGCCCGACTCACCGCTGTGGGACAGGAGCAGGGCCACGTCGTCCGGGTGGACCATCCCGAGGTCGCCGTGGACGGCCCGGGTGGCGTCGAGGGCGTAGGCGCGGGTGCCGGTCGAGTTGAGGGTGCCGACGAGCTTCTGCCCGACATCGGCGGACTTGCCGACCCCGACGACGGCGACCCGGCCGCGGCAGCGGAACAGGGCGGCGGCGACGGCGTCGAACCCGGGTCCGAGCCGGTCGGCGACGGCCGCGAGGGCGTCGGCCTCGGCGCGGAGGACGCGGCGGGCGGTCTCCGTCGGGGGCGGGGGCATGGCACGTCCCTGTGCCGGGAAGCTCCGGTGAGCCGCGGACGATAGCCCCCCCGGGCGGGAAATGCAAGGCGAGCGCGGTGGAACGCGTAGTGGGGCGGTAGGGTGGGCCGAAGCGCCCGCTTCGGCCCACCCTACCACTACCACTACCCTCGCCGGTCAGTTCTTGTCCGCCCGGACGTTGAAGCAGTGGAGCTTGTCCTGGTCGCGGAGGTACAGCTTCCCGTTGGCGACCACCGGGTGGGCCCAGCTCTCCTTCCCGCTCGGCTCCGGCTCCTTGAACGACGACACCACCTTCAGCCCCTCCGGGGACGGCTCGACCAGGTACACGTCGTGCGTGCTCTGGTACCGGAAGTACAGCCGGTTGTCGGCGTACAGGACGGCCGCGGACCCGGCCTTCCCTCCGGCCGGCGGTCGCACCGGCCCCCACTTCGGCTCCCCGGTCTTCAGGTCGACGCAGACCGGGTTCCCCTGGTTCTGCTCGTGCCCGAAGTACACGTAGTCCCCGACCTTGACCATCCCGCCGTGGTGGTTGTTCAGGTCCGGCTTGGCGTGCTTCTTCACCTCCTTGACGGTGAACTTGTCCTTCCCGGCGGCAACGATCTCGAGCAGGGCCGAGCCGCCGCCGTAGCTGGTCGACACCCAGACGTGGTTCCCGGACACGACCGGGATCGGGATCTGGGCGGTGCCGCCGGCGGCCGGGCGGCCGGTGTACTGCCACAGCACCTTGCCGTCCGGGGAGACCCCGGCCACCCCGCCGGACGCCCCGAGCAGGACGACGTACATCGGGGCCCCGGCGAGGGTCGCCTTCAGCACCGACGAGTACCCGCCGCCGCCCCCGCCGCCGCCCGGCACCTCGCACTTCCACACGTCCTTCCCGGTCTTCTTGTCCAGCGCCACCACCGTCGCCTTCCCGCCGCCCGGGGCGCAGACCAGCTTGTCCCCGTCGACCAGGACAGATTCGGTGTACCCCCACCCCGGCACCTTCCCGCCGAAGTCGGCCAGGTAGTCGCGCTGCCACGCCGACTTCCCGTTCCCGGCGTCCAGGCAGACGAGCTTGCCGCCGCTGCTGACCGCGAACACCTTCCCGTCGTCATAGGTCGGGCTGCTGCTCGGGCCGGTGTTCGGGCCCCTCCCCCGCGGGTCGTCGAACGGGGTGAACCACAGCTCCTTCCCGTCCGCCTCGGTCAGCGCCCAGACGCCGTCCTTCCCCCCGCGGGTGCCCATGCCGAAGATCTTCCCGGCGGCCACCGTCGGGGTGCCGAACCCGGTCCCCAGGTTCTTCGCCGTCCACACCCTTGGCGGGCCGTCCTTCGGCCAGGTCTGGAGCAGACCAGTCTCCTTGCTCACCCCGTCCCGGTTCGGCCCGCGGAACGTCGGCCAGTCGTCGGCCGAGAGTGTGAGTGCGAGTGCGAGTGTGAGGAAAGACGCGGCGAGCGGAATGCGGAAGGGCATGGGGCAGCGGCTCCGGGGTGGGAAGGCGTGGCGGGGGGGCGCGGGGGGGCTCCGGTCGAGTGTACGACCGCCCGGGCGGAACGCAACCGCCCGGCGGGCCACACCCACGGAGGATGTAACCCGGCCGGGCGGGGTTGGGATCGATTTCCGGGCGGCCCGTCAGTGGTGCCAGCATCCGCCGGCGACGAATACCGGCCGCGGGGGGTAGCACCGGTGCGGGACGACCACCACCGGCGGCGGTTCGTGGACGAACACCGGCCGCGGCTCGCGGACCACGACCCGGGGGGCGACCGCCCGGCTGGTCTGCATCTCCGCGATCACCCGCCCGGACACCCCGTTCGTCTTCAGGAAGCTCAGGTCGGACGCGGTGAGGGCGGGGAAGGTGCTGCCGGTGGTGCGGATCTGGTTGATGATGACCTCGTCCTCGTGTCCGTCCTGGGCGAGGCGGATCACGTCGGTGATCCCGAGCCGCTGCTGCTGGGTCGTCACCCCGGCCTGGGCGAACGCCCGGTCCCGCTCCCGGTCGTCGCGCCGGTCCTGCTCGTTCCCGACGATCGCCCCGGTCCCGGCCCCGAGCAGCCCGCCGACCGCCGCCCCGGTCCGCGGGGACCCGGTCAGCGCCCCGACGCCGAGCCCGACCCCGGTGCCGATCGCCCCGCCGGCGATCGCCCCCTTCTCGGTGTTGTCGAGGTGGGCGCACCCGGGCGAGGTCAGCCCGGCGACCGCCAGCACGCCCGCACACAGCACCCGTCTGATCCTCATACTCGCCCTCGCGGTGCGCCCGGAAGTCCGGGGTTATGCCGGCCGGGCGGGCGGGGGTCAACCCCCGTTCCGCACGAACCCCGGCGCCGGTCGGCGGTGTCTGGTGTAGCCGGCCTCTGTGAGGCCGGGCCGGGGTCACAGACCCCGGCTACAGCGGTACACTGAGGACGGGTGGCTTCCGTGGAGTTGCGCATGACCCCCGCCGACCGGCCCGTGGACAACGCCCCGTACCAGTCGCTGGCCCACGCCGGGCTGACGGTCGAGGGGTGGTCGCGGGCCGCCGTCCAGAGCTACTGGCGCGTCCCCGAGCTGAAGGTCGGGTTCGACCTCGGCGGCCAGCCGTGGGACTTCATGGGCACCCCGACCTGGTTCGTCTCGCACACCCACCTCGACCACGTCGCCGCCCTACCGGTGTACGTCGCCCGCCGGCGGATGATGAAAATGGAGCCGCCGACCGTGTACGTCCCGGCCGAAAGCGTCGACGACGTGCGGAAGCTGATGACGGTCATGCACCGCCTCGACCGCGGCCGGCAGCTCGCCGAGGTGAAGGGCCTGGCCGCCGGGGACGAGGTGGAACTCGGCCGGGAGCACGTGGTGACCGTGTTCAACACGGTCCACACGATCCCGAGCCGGGGGTTCGTCGTGTGGGAGCGGCGGAACAAGTTGAAGGAGGAGTACGTCGGGCTGCCGGGGGAGAAGATCAAGGAGCTGCGGCTGTCCGGGGTGGCGGTGACGCGGGAGGTGCGGCTGCCGCTGGTGGCGTACACCGGGGACACCGCCCCGGCCGGGCTGGACGCGGAGCCGGCGTGCTTCGACGCGAAGGTGCTGATCACCGAGATGAGCTTCATCCGGGCGAGCCACCGGCGGGACAAGATCCACAAGTACGGGCACATGCACCTGGACGACTTCGTGGAGCGGGCCGGGCGGTTCAAAAACGAGCTGATCGTGGCCGCCCACTTCAGCACCCGGTACCACCCGAACGAGGTGCGGAAGCTGCTCGACACCAAGCTCCCGCCGGAATTGAAGGCCCGGATGCGGCTGTGGGTGTGACGGTCGGCCGCGGCCGGGCGAACCGCGACCGTCAGGGAGCGGGTGTCGCGCATCGGGCGCCCACACCCGCTCCCTGACGGTCGCGGTTCGCCCGGCGTTACCCGGCCGTTACGTCACGGTGGTACGATCGAGGCGCCCGTGACCCCCGAGGAGCCCGACATGCTCGCCGCCCTGTCGCTGTTCGCCGCCGCGGCCGCCGACACGCCCGGCGGGTGGCCGGACCTGTTCCCCGAACTCGGGAACTTCAGCCGGGCGGTGTCCCCGCCCGTCGTCGCCAAGGGTGAGAAGCCGGCCGCCTGGTCGCAGTCCGCGAAGTACGAGTGGCTGGGCGGGCGGTTCGAGGTCCTCACCGTCACCGTGGCCCGCGACCCGGCGTTCAGGGAAAGGTACGCGGCGGAGGCGGTGAAGAAGGGGAAGCCCGCGCCGGAGGCGGTGGAGGTGAACAAGAAGCGGGCGTACCTGTGGGACAAGCTGGCCGGCGGCGACGACCTGGAGAAGGTGAGCCGGCGGCTGGTCGTGGTGTTGGCCGACGACACGGTGCTGACGGTGGAGCAACGCGGGTTCGGACTGGAACTGCCCGAGGTGGCGAAGAAGCTCGACCTCGACAAGGTGACCAAGGCGCTCGCGTCCCCGCCGCCGGCCGCCGCGAAGAAGGAGTGACCCACCCGAGGAGCCTCCGAACCGGGTCGCGCGCCGGGTCTTCCGTCGGCGCTCGCCCCCGCGCCTCGCCGGGCCGGCCGGGTGAGGGGGAACCACCTGCCGAGTCACCCCGGCGGCGTCTCCCCGTCTCCCTTCCCGAAACCTTCCGCGGATCTTCCCGCGGCGCACTTCCGGTGGCCGCCCCGCCGCCGGCCGCGGACAATAAGCCCCGTGGGCTATTCCCTCACCACCCTCTGGTACGAGCGGCAGCGGTTCCTCCCGGCCGTCCTCGCCGTCGCGTTCTCCGCCGTCCTCGTCGCCGTCCAGGCGGGCCTCGTCCTCGGGCTCATCTCGATGACCTCCCTCCCGGTCGACCGGGCGTCCGCCGACGTGTGGGTCGGCTACCCCGGGGTGCGGAGCGTCGACCTCGGCCGGCCGATCCCGGAGCGGTGGGTGGTGAAGCTCGAGGCCCAGCCGGAGGTCGAGCGGGCCGAGACCGCCGTCCTCGGGTTCTCGCTCTGGACCCGGGCGGGGACCGGGACGACCGTGTCGGAGGTGTGCACCGTCGTCGGCACCCGGCTCACCCCGGACGGGCTGGCCGTCCCGGAGGCGGTCCGGTCGGACCCGGACCTGCTGGCCAAGCTCGGGGTGTTCGGGGCCGTCGCGGTGGACGAGTCGGAGCTGGGCCGGCTCGGCATCCGCGGGGTCGGGGAGTACGCCGACGTGGTCGGGGTGCGGGTCCAGGTGGTCGGGCTGGTGAAGGGGTACAAGAGCCTCGGCGGGCCGTACCTGTTCTGCTCCGCCCAGACCGCCCGGGCCGCCCTGTCGTACCCGCCCGGGCAGGTCACCTACCTCGTCGCCCGGACCCGCACCCCGGCCGACGCCGCCGCCGTCGCCCGGCGGGTCAGCGGGTACCCGCAGCTCACCGCCCTGACCGGTCCGGACTTCTCGACCCGGTCGCGGATGCACTGGCTGCTGACGACCAAGGCCGGGATCGCGGTCGGGTTCACCGCCCTGCTCGGCCTGCTGGTCGGGGCGGTGGTGACCAGCCAGACGCTGTACGCGGCGACGGCGGCCAGCCGGCGGGAGTACGCCACCCTGCGGGCGATGGGGATCCCGCGGTGGCGGCTGAAGGCGAGCGTCCTGCTCCAGTCGTTCTGGGTCGGGCTGTTCGGGGTGGCGGTGGCCGCCCCGGTCACCCTGCTGCTGGTCGAGGCGGCGGCGGCCCTCGGGACCGACGTCCGGCTCCACCCGCTGGTGGTCGCCGGGGCCGCCGGGGTGACGATGGTGATGGCCGTCGGGTCCGGCCTGGCCGCCCTGCGGTCGGTCCAGGGGGTGGACCCGGCGCACAACCTTCGCTGAAGAGAAGGGGTGAACGGGTGAGGGGGTGAAGGGGTGACAAACCACCCCGGTTTTCTCACCCCTTCACCCCCTCACCCGTTCACCCCTTCTCTCCAAGGAGGAGTCATGACCGAAGACGACGACGCCCCCCGCCGCCGCCTCCCGACCGCCGGGGCGGTCCTGTCGCTGGCGCTGCTCATCCTCCCGGTCGCCGGGGTGACGTGGTGGCTGTACCGGCCGAAGGCCGACGACGCCCCGGCCGGGCCGGCCCTCGCCGACCTCGAACCGGTCTGCCTCGGCCGGGTCGACGGGCTGAACCCGGTCGCGTCGCTGGAGCCGTCGGTCCCGGGGCGGGTGGTCGCGGTGCTGGTGACCGAGGGCCAGGCGGTGGCCGCCGGGGCGCCGCTCCTGAAGCTCGACGACGAGGCGTTCCGGCTCCGCGAGCGGGAGGCGGCGGCGGCGGTCGCGGCGGCCGACGTGGAGGTCGAGGCGGCGAAGCAGGAGGTGGAGGTGTTCCCGCTCCGGAAGGCGACGCTGGAGGCGGCCGCGGCCGCCGCCGCCGACCGGGTCGCCGCCGCCCGCCGGCTGCTGGAGGAGAAGAAGGCGGCGAAGGCGTTCGGCACCGTGACCGCCGCGGAGATCATCGCGGCCGAGGCCGAGGTGCGGCAGTTCGAGCAGTTGGAGGGGGTGGAGCGGTCGCGGGTGAAGGAGGCGGAGGCGACCCGGCCGGGGCTGAAGGTGCGCGCGGCGGAGGCCCGGCGGGCGGTCGCCGCGGTCGCCCTGGAGCAGGCCCAGAAGGGGGTGCGCGACTGCGTCCTGACGGCCCCGGCCGCCGGGACGGTGCTCCAGGTCCGGGCGTCGGCCGGGGAGGCGGTCGCCCCCGGCACCCCGCACCCGCCGATCAGCTTCCGCCCGGACGGGCCGCTGGTGGTCCGGGCGGAGCTGGAGCAGGAGTTCCTCGGGCGGGTGAAGCCGGGGATGAAGGCGTCGATCCGGGACGACGCCCGGGCCGACTCCCCGACTTGGCCGGGCAAGGTGGTGCGGGTCGGGCAGGTGGTCGCCCGCCGGCGGATGGTGCTGCTCGAGCCCGGGGAGCTGAACGACGTGCGGACGGTGGAGTGCGTGTTCGCCTTCGACACCCCGCCCGACGGGCTGCTCGTCGGCCAGCGGATGCGGGTCCGCGTCGGGCGTTCGGAATAGCCGGTCGTGTCTCCGTTCCGCCGCTTGCGGCGTTGCGCTCGGGGTGGCGCAACGCCGCAAGCGGCGGAACGGAGACACGACCCACCACCGCACCCGGTTGCTCCCCCCGCCGCGGCGGGCTACAATCAGCCGATCGGGACGGGCCCGACCCCGACACCCCCAACGCGAGGGGACAGCGGTGCAGGTGACAGTCTCCGCCCGGCACGGGCATCTGGACGACGACACCCAGAAGGACCTCCGGGACAAGGCCGAGAAGTTGCTCCACTTCTTCGACCGGCTGACCGCGATCGTCGTGACCGTCGACCTCCACCCGGACCGGGACCACACGGTCGGGGTCGAGATCCTGGCCCACGCCGAGCACAAGCACGAGTTCGTGGCGACCGACCGCGCGCCCGACCCGGGCCGGGCGTTCGGGCTGGCCGCCGACCGGGTGAAGCAGCAGATCAAGCACTACAAGGAAAAGCTCCAGGACCACCGCCGGGACCCGTCCCACAACGGCGGGGCCTGACCGGGGGTTGCCGTGGACCCGTTCGCCGGCCCGCCGCGCCGAGGAGACCCCGGGATGAGGCTGACCAACTTCCTGGTCCGCGACGCGATCCTGCCGCACCTGGCCGCGTCCGCCGCCGGCGTCCACCCGGACGACGCCGAGGCCGTCGGCCGGGTGAAGGAGGGGGTGATCGCCGAGATGGCCGGGGCCCTCCGGGCGGCCGGGTGCTTCCGGGACGCGGACACTGCCGACGTGGTCCGGGCGGTCATGGGCCGGGAGCGGATCGGGACCACCGGGATCGGCCAGGGGATCGCCATCCCGCACTCCCGCCACCCGGCCGTCGACCGGCTGATCGGCACCCTCGCCCTGGCCCCGGGCGGGCTGCCGTTCCGCAGCCTGGACGGGGAGCCGGCGTACGTCTTCGTCCTGCTCGTCTCCCCTCAGGACCAGCCCGGGGTCCACCTGCGGGCGCTGGAGGCGGTCGTCCGGACGATGCGGGACGAGGAGTTCGTCCGCCGCCTCCGGGGGTGCCAGACCCGGGACGAGATCTGGGCGCTGCTGGAAGGCGCGGCCCCCGGGTGGTGACGGCGGTGGTGATGTGGTTGGGGGTGGGGCAGGCATTCCTGCCTGCCGGCCTCCCGAGACCCGGCAGGCAGGAATGCCTGCCCCACCGCAGAGAGGGCGGACCAGTCATGACCAGCCGGGCGGGCGGGAACGGGCCGGGGCCGCGGGACGTCGTCCCGCCGCCGCCGTGTTGCCCGGCCCCGGACACCCCGCCGCCGGCCGCCGGGCCGCTCCGCAAGACCGTCCGGGTGGTCAACCCGCTCGGCCTCCACTGGCGGATCGCCGAGCGGTTCAGCCGGTCCGCCCAGCGGTACGCCTGCGCCGTCCGGGTGTGGCACGGGGAGAGCCGGGCCGACGGGAAGAGCCCGACCGACCTGATCCTGCTCGTCGCCCTCCCCGGGGCCGAGCTGGTGGTCGAGGTGGACGGGGCCGACGCCGCCGCCGCCCTCGACGCCCTGGCCGACATCCTCGCCGCGGCCGGCGGGGAGGACTACACGATCTGAGGTCAGGGGTCGGAACCCGGCCTTTCTCCTCGGTTCCCGAGCTCCGTCCTCTTCCGCTGCGGCCCCTGACCCCTGACCCCTGACTCCCGACCCCTGACCCCTGCGAATGGAACTCCGGCACCACGGCACCGCGGTCTCACCTGGCGTGGCCATCGGGCCGGCCCTGGTGCTCGACACCGAGGGCGTCCGGATCACCCACCGGACCGTCCCCCCCGGCCAGATCCCGGACGAGATCCTCCGCCTCCGGAAGGCCCTCGCCGACGCCGCCGCCAAGGCCCGGGAGACCCGCCAGCGGCTGAACATCCAGCTCGGACCCGCCCTCGGGAACATCATCGGGGCGCACGAGTCGGTGTTCGAGGACCACGCCCTCCGGACCAACATCGAGGCCCTGATCCGGGCCCAGTCGTACTCCGCCGAGTACGCCGTCAGCCGGGTCATCCGGGACTACGTGAAGCGGCTCGAGGACGCCGCCCAGAAGGTGCCGGAGCACAGCCGGGCGGAGGTCCGCCGGCGGGCCGCCGAGTTCGTCGACCTGGAGCGGCAGGTGCTGGTCCGACTCCTCGGGGAGCACTCCGAGCCGCTCGGCAGGCTGACCGAGCCGGTCGTGGTGCTGGCCACCGACCTGATGCCGTCGGACACCGCCGACTTCTCCTCCCGCACCGTCCACGCGTTCGCCACCGAGAGCGGCGGGAACACCAGCCACACCGCCATCCTGGCCGGGGCCCTGGAGATCCCGGCGGTCGTCGGCCTCGGCCGGTTCCTGACCGACGTGTCCGGCGGGGACACGGTGATCGTGGACGGCGGCGAGGGCGTCCTGATCATCGACCCGGACCCGGGGACGGTCGCGAAGTACGAGGAGAAGCGGGCGGCCGAGCGGTCCCGGGCGGACCGGTACGAGTCGCTCCGGGACAAGCCGGCGGTGACCGAGGACGGGAAGGCCACCGTCCGGCTGCTCGGGAACATCGAGCTGGCCCAGGAGGCCGGGCACTGCCTGGACCGCGGGGCCGAGGGGGTCGGGCTGTACCGGACCGAGTTCCTGTACCTGAACAAGACCGCCGACCCGACCGAGGCGGAGCACTACGAGGCGTACAAGTCGGTCGTCCAGACGCTCGGCCCGGACCGCCCGCTGGTGATCCGCACCCTGGACCTGGGGGCGGACAAGTTCTCCGGGGCGACCGGGGCGGTCGGGGCGGAGAAGAACCCGTTCCTCGGGCTGCGGAGCGTCCGCCTGTGCCTGCGGAACCTGGACCTGTTCAAGACCCAGCTCCGGGCCATCCTCCGGGCGGCCGCCCTCGGCGACGTCCGGGTCATGTTCCCGATGATCAGCACCGCCGACGAGCTGCGGCAGTGCAAGACGCTCCTGAACGAGGTGAAGGAGGACCTGGAGGAGGAGGGAATCCCCTTCAAGCCGGACCTCCCGGTCGGTACAATGATCGAAGTCCCGTCCGCCGCCCTGATGGCGGACGTGCTGGCCCGCGAGGTCGACTTCTTCTCGGTCGGGACCAACGACCTGATCCAGTACACCCTCGCGGCCGACCGGAACAACGAGAACGTGGCCGACCTGTACACCCCCGCCGACCCGGCCGTGCTGCGGCTGATCAAGCGGGTGGTGGAGGCGGCCCGGAAGGAACAGGTCGAGGTGAACGTGTGCGGGGAGATGAGCGGGGAGCCGCTCTACATCCCGCTCCTGGTCGGGCTGGGCCTCCGCCAGCTGAGCGCCACCCCGCGGAAGGTCCCCGAGATCAAGCGGGTGATCCGCAAGCTGCGGGTGGACGAGGCGGAGGACCTGGCCGGCCGCGCCCTCGAGCTGGAGACCGCCCGCCAGGTGGGCAGTCTGCTCCGAGACCACCTACGCCGCATCCTCCCCGAGGCGGCCGACTGACCCGGGCGGTCCCGACGCGGGGGGCACCAAACCCCGCCCGGACCCCGGCTCCGGCCCCAGGGAAGTGGGAAGTGGGCAGTGGATAGTGGGCAGTGGACGAAGTTGGCCGGCCCTCCGGGCCTGACCACTGACCACTGACCACTGACCACTCCGCCTCCCGGGAAGACCGGGATCGATGACCGGTGACAAGCTCCGCCTCCGCTTCGCCAAGACCGGCACCCTCCGGCTCTTGTCGCACCACGACCTGATGCGGTGCGCCGAGCGCCTCCTCCGCCGGGCCGGCCTCCCGTTCAAGTCTACCGCCGGGTTCCACCCCGGCCCCCGCGTCGTCTTCGCCCTCCCCCTCCCGCTCGGCGCCGCCGGCCTCGACGAGGTCGTGGAGGTCGAGTTCACCCGCCCGGTCGACGCGGACGAGACGCTCGCCGCCCTCCGCGCCCAATCACCCCCCGGACTCGACTTCACCCGCGCCGCGGTCGTCCCGATGAAGGCGACCGCCGTCCCCCGCCGCGTCGTCTACCGCCTCGACCTCCCGCCCGACCGGGCCGCGGCGGCCGCCGCCCGCTGCGCGGAGGTGATGGCGGAACCGGCGGTGTGGGTCGAGCGGCTGAAGCCCACCCCGAAGCGGCTGAACGTCCGCCCGTACCTGCGGGGGCTGGGTGTGGCGAACCGCGACCGTCAGGGAGCGGGTGCCGACGGGCTACACCCGCTCCCTGACGGTCGCGGTTCGCCCGTTCACACCCTCGAACTCGACCTCTGGGTCACCCAGACCGGCACCGCCCGCGCCGACGAACTGCTGAAACTCCTGAACGTCGCGGACCTCCTCGACGCCGGGGCGGTGGCCGCCCGGGCCGTCCTGGAGGTCCGCGACGAGACCCCGACCACGGACCCGGCGGACGGCCCGCCGGACGGCCCGGCCGACACCCGCCCGCTGGACCCGGCCGCCGCGGCCGCGCTGGCGGCCCGGGACGCGGAGCGACAACCCGCCGCGGCCGCGTGGGACCCGTCCCACACCGGCCCGGTGGTCGAGTAACCGAACACCCCTGACACACTGCCACTCACTCATTACCCGAGCGGACGAGTCATGAAGAAGGAAATGCTGATCAACGTCCTCCAGCCGGAGGAGTGCCGGATCGCGATCGTCGAGGACGGGGTGCTGGAGGAGCTGTACGTCGAGCGGAGCAGCCAGGAGAGCTACGTCGGGAACATCTACAAGGGGCGGATCGTCAACATCGAGTCCGGCATCCAGGCCGCGTTCGTCGACTTCGGGATCGGGCGGAACGGGTTCCTCCACGTCTCCGACGTCGACCCGGCGTACTACAAGCACCTGATGTCCCGGGCGGACCTGGCGGAGTACGAGGCGGACCTCGACCGGGAGTACGGCCCGGCCGGCCCGGGCCGCGGGCGGAACGACCGCGACCGCGGCCCGCGGCCGATGACCTCGTTCCTCGAGCCGCAAGCCCCGCCGGCGGCCCGCACCCCCGCCCCGCCGGACGAGGAGTACGACGACGAGTTCGCCGCCGGTGTGGTCGACGACGCCGGAGAGAACCTGCCGGTCGCGGAGGAGGTGGCGGACGCGGCGGAGCCCGCGGCCCCGCCCCGCCGGCCCGAGCCGGCCGCGCCCCGCACCCCGCCCCGCCCCGCCCGCCCGGCGGACGACGACGAGGACGGGTTCGGCTCCGGGCTGGTCGACGAGCCGACCCCGCCCAAGGCCGAAGCCCCGGCCCGCCCCGCCCCGCCCGAACCGCGGCGCGAACCCGCCAGGCCCGCCGCCCCGCCCGAGGAGGACGACTTCGGCGCCGGAATCGACTTCGCCGTGACCGAGGTGGCGATCCCCCCCGCCCCGGGGGCGGAGGCCGCGCCCGGGGCCGCCGAACCGGCGGACGCGGCGGACGCCGAGCCGAAGAAGAAGCCGCGCACCCGCAAGCCGAAGCCGAAGCCCGAGGACGCGGCCGCCGAGGCCCCGGCCGAGCCGGCCGACCCGCCCGAGGGGAAGGCCCGGCCGAAGGCCCGCCGCCCCAAGAAGAAGGCCGACGGGGAGGGCGAGGCGGCCGACGGGGACGGGCCGGACGACAAGCCGAAGTACATGGGCGGGGCGGAGCGGCGGACCGCCGCCGGGGACGACGAGCCGGAGATCCGCCCGTTCTTCGACGACGAGGACGGGTACGACCCGGACGCCCCGAACGACCGGTTCGGCGGCGCCCCGCCGGAGCCGGCCGGCGACGAGTCGGAGGAGTCCGGGTTCGCCCCGGACGCCGACGAGCCCGAGCCGGCCGAGGCCGAGCCCGAGGCGTTCGACCCGGGGACCGAGGACGAGCCGCAGCCGGCCGGTGTCGGCCGCGGGTTCAACGACGACTTCGAGGACCGCGGCCCGCCGCGCCGCGGCGACCGCGACCGCGACCGGGACCGCGGCGGCCGGGGCGGGCGCGGCGGGCCGGGTCGGGACCGCGACCGCGGCGACCGCGGCGGGCCGGGCCGCGACCGGGACCGCGGGCCGCGCGGCGGGGGCGGCGGGTTCAAGGGCGGGCCGAAGGGCGGCCGGGACCGCGGGCTGCCGAAGCCGCCGATCGAGAAGGTGTTCCGCCGCGGCCAGGAGGTGATCGTCCAGGTCATCAAGGAGGCGGTCGGGACGAAGGGGCCGACGCTGTCGACCTACATCTCGATCGCCGGCCGGTATCTGGTGCTGATGCCGAGCCTGAACCGGGTCGGGGTGTCGCGGAAGATCGAGGACCACGACGCCCGGAAGCGGCTGCGGGAGATCATGTCCACCCTGACCCCGCCGAAGGGGGTCGGGTTCATCGTCCGGACCGCCGCCGTCGACCGCGACGCCCGGGAGCTGCGGAACGACCTCGCGTACCTGCTCAAGCTGTGGCAGGTGGTGGTGAAGCGGATCCGCCGCCCGTCCGGGCCGGCCGAGATCTTCCGCGAGTCCGACATGATCACCCGGACGATCCGGGACGTGTTCACCTCGGACATCGACACCATCTGGGTGGACGAGGCGACCGCGTTCGGCCACGCCAGCGAGTTCCTGCAGATCGTGATGCCGAAGTTCGCCTCCCGCATCCGCCACTTCGACAGCTCCGAGCCGCTGTTCCAGAAGTACGGGGTGGAGGAGGAGATCGCGAAGATCCACCGGAAGCGGATCGAGATGCCGCTCGGCGGGAGCCTGGTCATCGAGCAGACCGAGGCGCTGGTGGCGATCGACGTGAACAGCGGCAGCTTCCGGGCGGAGACCGCCGACGAGACGATGCTGCAGATGAACCTGCACGCGGCCAAGGAGATCGCCCGGCAGCTGCGGCTGCGCGACCTCGGCGGGGTGATCGTCAACGACTTCATCGACATGCGGAGCGAGGCCCACCGGCGGCGGGTCGAGGACGCGTTCCGGGACGCCCTGCGGCGGGACCGGGCGCGGACCAAGATCCTCCGGATCTCGCAGTTCGGGCTGATCGAGATGACCCGCCAGCGGATCCGCCCGAGCCTGAAGCGGAGCATCTTCTCGGACTGCCCGCACTGCGGCGGGAGCGGGCACGTCAAGACCAGCGAGAGCCTGTCGATCGACGCGATGCGGCTGATCCAGCTGGCCGCCCACCGGACCCCGGCGATCGCCGCCGTGCAGGTGTCGGTCCACATCGACGTGGCCCACTACCTCTTGAACCGGCGGCGGAAGGAGCTGGCGGCGCTGGAGGAGCGGGGGAGGCTGGAGCTGCAGATCACCGGGCAGCCCGGGGTGTCGCCGGACACCCTGCACGTCCGGTGCTTCGACCACAACGGGAACGAGGTCCGGCTCTTGCCGCCGGCCCCGCTCCCGAAGCCGGCCGGCGGCCGGTTCGGCGGCCGCGGGGACCGGGACCGGCGGCACGGGAACGACTGACGGTGTGGAGCGGGTCCGCCGCTTGCGGCGTTGCGCAACGCAACGCCGCAAGCGGCGGCGCTCACGCCAGCGCGCGGTCGAGGGTGTCACGGACGAGGCGGTAGCACTCGCAAGCGGCGGCCTCCAACTTCACCCGGTTGAGGACCCGCATCGCCCCGCGGCGGTACCGGATCACCCCGCGCTTCTGCAGCTGCCCGGCGGCCACCGTCACCGTCGCCCGCCGCACCCCGAGCATCATCGACAGGAATTCTTGGGTCAGCGGGAACTCGTCCCCCCCGGCCCGGTCGTGGGTGTCGAGCAGCCACCGGGCGCACCGCCCGCCGACCGGGTGGAGCTGGCCGCAGGCGGTCGACTGGGACGCCGCGGCCAGCCGGTACTCGGTGTACCGCAGGAGCCGGGCCCGGAGCGAGTCGCTCCGCCCGGCCTCCTCCCGGAGGACCCCGGCCGGGACCCGCCACGCCCGCCCCGGGGCCTGGCAGAACACCCGGCACGGGCTCCGCCCGGTCCCCAGGAACGCCGGCAGCCCGGCCACGCCCTCCCGCCCGACCATCCCGACCTCGGCCGTCCGCCCGTCGGCGGTGGTGACGACCATCGACAGGATGCCGGACCGGAGGAAGTAGACGGCGTCGATCGGCCCGTCCGCCGGGTAGACGGTGTCCCGCAGCGCCAGCGCCACGTCCTCGGCGCGGGACACCACCCGGTCGTAGTCCGCCGCGGGGAGGGCGGCGAGGAGTCGGTTCTCGACGGGCGCACCCGACCCGCCGTGGCTGTCGGCCACGGGTGGTCCTCTGGGAGGGGCGGGACGGGCCGTGGGAGACCGGCCCGGCCCGCGTTCGAAGGAATTTGACCCAGAAAGTGTAGTGGTCCGAGACTCGACCGTCTGTACGGTAGTTGACGCCCGTCACGAAATTTCCTGGACCGGCTCAGTCCCGGTCGGGCGGGGCAAGGCCGGGCGGAGGACGAACGGCCCGCTGTCGTACGGCCAGATCGTCCACGTCCCCTGGATGCTCCCCTCCCCGTCCGGCCGGCCCTCGTACAGCACCTGGTGGGCGCCCCGGTACTGCTTCACCATCCGCACCGCCCCGGTCTCCTCGTCGTAGGTCCCCTCGAAGGTGAACCGGCCGACCATGTCCTTCCCGTCGCCCCGCACCCGCCCGCCGGCGAAGTGGAGGGTGAACTCGGTCATCGGCCCCCGGCCCACGTGCTCCTGGACCCAGAACCCCTCCCACTTGCCCGACGGGTACATGGTCGTCTCCCTGGTTGACGCGGCGGCGACGCGCCGCTAACCGCGGCCCGCGTCGATCGTCGATCGGCGGGCGCGCCCGTATCGTTCCCTCATGGCCCACCCCGACGCCCGCCCCTACGTCTGGATGCTCTGCGGCAGCTTCTCGTTCACCCTGATGGCGGTCCTCGCCCACCGGCTGCTGTCCGCCGACCGGGCGTGCGACTGGCAGACGGTCGCCGTGTTCCGGGCCGGGCTGGTGGCGGCGTTCGCGGCCGGGCTGGCGTGGGTCGGCGGGGCCCGCCTCGTCTTCTGGCCGTGGCGGCTGTGGGTCCGGAGCGTCGCCGGCAGCTGCTCGATGCTGTGCACCTTCTACGCGTTCGCCCACCTCCCGGTGGCCGACGTCCTGACCCTGACGAACACCTTCCCGGTGTGGGTCGCGGTCCTGTCCTGGCCGCTGTACGGGCACGCCCCGCGGCCGGGGATGGTGCTGGCAGTCCTGGTCGGGGTCGCCGGGGTGGTGCTGGTCGAGCAGCCGCACCTGGCGACCGGCAACCTGGGGGTGGCGGCGGCGCTGGCGGCGGCCGGGTTCACCGCCGTCGCCATGCTCGGGCTCCACGCCCTGCGGGGACTCGACCCGCGGGCGATCGTCGTCCACTTCTCGGCGGTCGCCACCGTCTTCTGCGTGGCGGCGTTCTTCGTCGGCCCGCGGGAGCACGACCCGGCCCGGGTGCTGGAGCCGGGGGTCTTGCTGACGCTGGTCGGGATGTGCGTCGCAGCCCTCGTCGGGCAACTGTTCCTGACCCTGGCGTTCGCCCGGGGGGCGCCGGCCGGGGTGTCGGTGGTCGGGCTGACGCAGATCGTCTTCGGTCTGGCGTTCGACGCCTGGCTGTTCGGCCGGGTGGTCGACCCGACCGCCGCCGCCGGGACCGTCCTGGTGGTGGCCCCGACGGCGTGGCTGCTGCTGCGGAAGCGGACCGGCGAGCCGGGAGCGTGAGCGACCGGAGGTTCCGCCCTCCTCCGGTCGCTCACGCTCCCGGCTCGCCGAAGCCGCGCTACGCCCGGCTGCCGAAGTACGCGGCGACGGCGGCGATCAGGATCCCCTCCCACACCTTCAGCGCGTCCTGGCTGACCGGGGAGATGTTCGGCCGGATGGCGAACTGGAACAGCGTCTCGAACAGCAGCAGGAGGACGGCGATCACCCCGATCCACGCCCGGAACGTCTGGAAGAACTCGTTGTGCCGCCCCAGGACGGTGCGGACGAGCAGGGCCACGGCGAACCCGCCGGCCAGGCACCCGAGCAGCACCGGCCACTGGGCGATGTCGTCCTTCGCCGGGGTGAGCCGGTCGGACAGCCGGTCCGGGTGGGTCGCCGCCACGAACAGGACGACGGCCACCGTCCCGCCGACGAAGACCACCCGCATCAGCCACGGCAGGACGTGCCGCGGGGTCAGCTCCTGGATCGGGTGCGAGGCGAACGCCAGGAACACGAGCGTGAGCAGGAAGAAGTGGCCGAGCGGGGCCTTCGCCGGGGCCCCGGACATCGGGTCCGGGAGCAGCAGGAAGAGCCAGAAGAACGAGCAGATCAGCAGCGACAGGAACCCGCGGACGGTCCCCAGCGGGAGCCCGTAGGTGTTCTCTTCGGGCCGGTAACTCGGTGCGGACATGCCGGGCTCCTCGCGGGTGGGTGTTTCTATAACCGGGTTCGGACCGCGGGGCCAAACCTTTTCCCCCACGGACACGCCGGCCGGGCGTTCCGGTTCGCGGGGGTTGACGGCCCGGTGCCGGGACGTACCATTACACTCCTGATTCCCGCCGACCGGGCGGGCCGACTGACACGGTGGGACGATGTCCACGACGATGATGAACGCCGCAACGGTCACCCCGAAGTGGGTGCTGATCGACGCGACGGACCTGGTGGTCGGGCGGCTCGCCGTGACCGTCGCCAACCTCCTCCGCGGCAAGCACAAGCCGGAGTACACCCCGCACTGCGACACCGGCGACTTCGTGGTCGTGGTGAACGCCGAGAAGGTGCAGTTCACCGGCAACAAGTGGGAGCAGAAGGAGTACCAGGACTACTCCCACTACGCCGGCGGGCAGAAGATCACCCCGGCCAAGGAGATGCTGGCGAAGAAGCCGGGCGAGATCCTCCGCCGGGCGGTCAAGCGGATGATGCCCCGCGGCCCGCTCGGGTACAAGCAGCTGACCAAGCTCAAGATCTACGCCGGCAACCAGCACCCGCACCAGGCCCAGCAGCCGGCCGAGCTGAAGCTGAAGGGCTGACCCAACCGCGCGGCGAACCGCGACCGTCAGGGAGCGGGTGTCGGCCAGCGACACCCGCTCCCTGACGGTCGCGGTTCGCCCGGCCCCGAGTGACCCCAGGACCCACCGACCATGGCCGAGAAGAAGCCGGCGAAAGCCCCGCGGACGTTCTACATCGCCACCGGCCGGCGGAAGACGGCCGTCGCCCGCGTGCGGATCACCGAGGGCAAGGGGACGGTCCTGATCAACGACCGGCCGGTCGAGCAGTACTTCGCCGAGGACAAGGACCGGGCGGCGGTGCTCGGCCCGTTGAAGATCACCGACCAACTGACCCGGCTGGACGTGTTCGTCCACTGCACCGGCGGCGGGACCACCGGCCAGGCCGGGGCGGCGTGCCAGGGGCTGGCCCGGGCGCTGAAGACCATGTTCGGCCCGGCCGACGAGCAGAAGGTCCGGACGTTCAACCAGACCACGGTGATCAAGGGCTACCAGGACGAGAAGAAGTCCCGGGAGCGGGCCAAGGCGATCCCGGTCCGGCCGGCGGCCCCCGCCGCCCCGGCCCGCCCGCCGGGCGCCCCGCTGATCCCGCCCGGGGCCGTCGCCGCCACCCCGGCCGCCCCCGCCGAGCCGGCCGACGCGGCGAGCGGGATGATCAAGAAGCTCCGCGACTCCGGGTACCTGACCCGCGACGCCCGGATGAAGGAGCGGAAGAAGTACGGCCTCCGCGGCGCCCGCCGCGGCACCCAGTTCTCGAAGCGCTGATCGTCGCCGCGTAGCCGCGACCCGAAGGGGAGCGCGAGCGCTCCCCTTCGGGTCGCGGCTAAACGTTTGCGCGTTCAGAACTCTGCGTTCCCCGGGGTGCGTGGGAACGGGATCACGTCCCGGATGTTCGCCATCCCGCTCAGGAACAGCACCGTCCGCTCCAGCCCGAGCCCGAACCCGGAGTGCGGCACCGTCCCGTACCGCCGCAGGTCGAGGTACCACTGGTACCCGTCCGGGTTCAGCCCCTGCTCGCGCATCCGCCCTTCGAGCACGTCCAGCCGCTCCTCGCGCTGGCTCCCGCCGATGATCTCGCCGACGCCCGGCACCAGCACGTCCATCGCCCGCACCGTCTTCCCGTCGTCGTTGCACCGCATGTAGAACGGCTTCAGCGTCCGCGGGTAGTCGTACAGGATGACCGGGCAGTCGAAGTGCTGCTCGGCCAGGAACCGCTCGTGCTCGCTCTGGAGGTCCTTGCCCCACGCCACCGGGTACTCCCACGTCTTGCCGCTCTTCAGCAGGATGTCGACCGCCGCCGTGTACGGCACCCGCATGAACGGGTTGGCGAGCACGCCCCGGAGCCGGTCGAACACGCCCTTGTCGACCCGGTCGCGGAAGAACTCCAGGTCGTCGTGGCAGTGGGCCAGGGCGTCGGTGATGACCCGCTTCAGGAACGCCTCGGCCAGGTCCATGTTGTCGGTCAGGTCGAAGAACGCCATCTCCGGCTCGACCATCCAGAACTCGGCGAGGTGCCGCGGGGTGTTCGAGTTCTCGGCCCGGAACGTCGGCCCGAACGTGTACACCTTCCCCAGCCCGCACGCGAACGTCTCCGCCTGCAGCTGCCCGCTCACCGTCAGGAACGCCGGCTTCCCGAAGAAGTCCTTCGAGTAGTCCACCTTGCCGTCGGCCCGCGGCGGGGCGTCCGGGTCGATGGTGGTGACGCGGAACAGCTCGCCGGCCCCCTCGCAGTCGCTCGCCGTGACGATCGGGGTGTGGACGTACAGGAACCCGCGCTCCTGGAAGAAGTCGTGGACCGACTTCGAGACCTGGTTCCGGAGCCGGGCGACCGCCCCGAACGTGTTCGTCCGCGGGCGGAGGTGGGCGATCGTCCGGAGGAACTCGAACGTGTGCCCCTTCTTCTGCAGCGGGTACGTCTCCGGGTCGGCGTCCCCGAGGAGTTCGACCCGCGACGCCAGCACCTCGGTCGCCTGCCCCTTCGCCGGCGACGCCTTCACCTCGCCGTCGACCGCCACGCTCGCCCCGGTGTGGAGGTGCTTGACCACCGCCTCGTAGTTCGGCAACTCGCCCGGGGCGACGACCTGGACGTTCCCCTGGCAGGAGCCGTCGTTGAGTTCGAGGAAGCTGAACCCGCCCTTCGAGTCGCGGCGGGTGCGGACCCACCCGCGGAGCCGGACGGTGCGGCCGACCGCCTCGGCCCGGCGGGCGTCGGAGACGCTGATCGTGTCCATGTTCGACCTGGTTGGGGACGCGGGGAACGGTGGTATCGTATGCGACCGAGCCGGAAGCGTGAGCGACGGGTCTTCGTCTTCCGTCGCCCACGCTTCCGGCTCGGACCGCAGGGAAACCCCCTTGCGGCCGCCCGCCCGTGTCGCACAATGTCCGCCGTGCCCTCCCACGGAGTCCCACCGATGCGCCTCCTCCCGCTCGCCCTGTTCGCGGCCGCCCTGCCGGCCGTCCTCCCGGCCGCCGCGGCCCAACCCGCCCCGGTCAAGGCCCACACCGCCCTCGTCCACGCGGTCGCCGTCTCCCCCGACGGGAAGACGGTCGCCACCGGCGGGTTCGACAACGTCATCAAGCTGTGGGACGTCGCCCCGGACGGCACGCTGAAGGAGAAGAAGGAACTGAAGGGCCACACCGGCCCGGTGTACGCCCTCGTGTTCCACCCGAAGGACGCGGTGCTGGTGTCCGGGAGCCAGGACAAGACGGCGAAGGTGTGGAGCCTGGCCGACGGGAAGGTGACGGCCGAGTTCAAGGGGCACACCGACATCGTCCACGGGCTGGCGTTCGCCCCGGACGGGAAGGCCGTCGCCAGCGGGTCGGTGGACAAGTCGGTGAAGCTGTGGAGCCCGGCCGACGGGAAGGAGCTGAAGGCGCTGGGGGCGCACGGCGGGTCGGTGTACGCGGTGGCGTTCTCGCCGGACGGGAAGGCCCTGGTGTCGGCGTCGGCGGACAAGCTGGCGAAGGTGTGGGACGTGGCCGGCGGGAAGGAGCTGAAGCAACTCGTGGGGCACGAGGACGCGGTGACCGCGGTGACGTTCGCCGGGGACGCCGACACCGTTGTCACCGCCTCGACCGACCGGACGATCCGGGTGTGGAGCGTGAAGGCGGTCAAGGAGGTGCCGAAGAAGGACGAGAAGAAGGAGCCGCCGAAGGACGTGAAGAAGGACGACAAGAAGGACCCGAAGGACAAGAAGGACGACAAGAAGGAGCCGCCGAAGAAGGACGACAAGAAGGAGGAGCCGAAGCGGGACGCGAAGGCGGCGGGCGAGGTCAAGCTGCTCGGGCCGACGGCCGACGACCCGTTCGCGGTGGCGTGGTCGCCGGAGGCGAAGGCGCTGGCGGTGTGCAGCTACTCCGGCCTGGTGACGGTGTGGAAGCTCGACGGGGACAAGCCGACGTTCACCCGGGCGGTGAAGAACCCGGGGTACTGCGTCGCGTTCGGCAAGGACGGGAAGGTGGTGCTGACCGGGCACGACAACGGGACGGTCGCCGTCACCCCGGTCGGCGGGAAGTGACGGCTCCGTGCCGGGACGATGTCGCCGATCGCCCGGCAGGCGACCGCGCGGCCTGAGAACGGAAGAAGCCCCCGGGGAAACCGGGGGCTTCTGGTGAGGGCGACTGACGGGATTTGAACCCGCGACATCCAGATCCACAATCCGCAACGTACTGTCCACCCGTGTACTATGGTGTCTCGAAACCCGCTTATAAACCGCACCCTCCGTCCCAGGGTGTCCCAGTCCGTCCAGCCTGTTGGCTGTACATAGGCTGTACGACTGGGCTACGGCAGCATGCCCGGCCGCGCCGCCCCCGCCGGGGCCGACGCCTCGGCACGGGCCATATCCATCATCCGCCGGCCGGCCGCCTCGACCCGGTCGGCCTCCCGCCGCACGTCCGCCTCCAGCGCCGCCAGCCCGACCGGGTCCGGGCCGCCGGCCTCCATCTTCCCGACAATCTCCCTCACCCGGTCGTCGATGCTGTCGGTCGCGGAGAGGAGTTCGGACCCGATCTTGAACAGGCCCTCCCTGAAGTTCTCCCACCTCGCCGCCCACGGGTTCAGGAGGTTGTCGAGCTTGGCGTCGAACTCCGACTCCGCGTCCTTCCGGTCGCTCCGGGCGTCCGCCAACTCCTTCGCACTCCCGGCCGTCGCCTCGCCCCGCCGGATGTCCCTTTCGACATCCCGGACTTCCATCTCCGCCTCGATCGCCGCCATACTCCCGGACACCTGGGCGAGCCGGTGGACGGTCGCGATCTGCTGGTCGGCAAGCTGGTCTGCGGCGCCCTTGAGGCGGCTGAAGGCGGTCACCAGGAGGCCGACCCCGCCGACCACCCCGCCGGCGACCGCGCCGGCCCGGGCGCCGCCCGCCACCCCGGTCGCCTTCCCGAGCCGCCGGCCCCGCTTGATGCTGGACATCAGGCCGCTGATGCCGGTCCGCTTCTTCAGCCCCTTCCACACCCGCCCCCACGGCCCGACCTTCTTCTTCTTCTCCGCCGGGTCGGGGGTGGGGGCCGGGGCGGGTGCCGGCCCGCCGGCCGGGGCGGGGGAGGGCGGGGTACCGGGGGGCGGAACCGGCGGGGCGCCCGGGGGAGGACCCGCAGCGGCCCCGCTCGGGCGTGCGGGCGGGACCGGGACGGGGACCGGGGCGGGGGAGGGCGGGGCCGCCACGGCCCGGGCGAGGAGTTGCCCGGACGTGGCCGCCAGGGTGTTCGAGATGACGGACAAGTCCACCAGCCGGTCGAGCCGCTCGACCGCCTCGTCCAGGCCCTGCGGGGTCGCCATGTCAGCCCTTCCGGTAGCGCTTGAGGTATGCGGCGAAACCGCGGAGCAGGCCGATGACCTCGACCTTGGTCAGCCCGGTGGGGGTGCCGTCCCGGTCGGAAAACGGCCCGACCTCGAACACCTCCCCAGCCGGTCGATGATCACCCCCAACTCGATCGCGGCGTCCAGGGGGTCGGGGCCGGCCTTCCCCGCACGGTCGAGCAGACCCGGCCCGACGGCCAGCAGCCGCTCCGCAATTACGACCGGGTCCGCCGCCCGCACCCGGGCGCCGTCGTGGTAGACGAACGCCCGGGGGTTGGGCGGCGGAACAGGCGGCGGATGAAGGCGATCACCGGTGGTCCCCCGGGGCGGGCCGGAAGTCGATGACCAGGGTCGCCCGCCGGACGGCCGGCGACACGTCGAACCGGGACGAGGCGTATCGGTACCCGGCCGGCGGGGCGGCGTGCGGCCGGGCCAGCGCCCGGACTTGCTCCAACTCGTCCGCCTGCCAAGGCCCGCCGGACGCCCCGGTGATGGTCGCCGTGCGGCGGACGAACTCCACCTCGCCCATAAAGTCCGGCCGCAGGACCGGGGTGTCCTCGACCTCGACGGTCATCGCGTCGCCCTCGGGAAGTAGGAGGGGATTTCCTCGACGCACAGCACGAGCAGCTTCAACTTCGGGCGGTCGGTGTCGGCCTCGACGGTGACCCCGGCCTCGACGAACCCGGGCGGGGCGGGGGTGGCCGCGGCCCTCTCCCGGGCCAGCCGCTCCGCCTCCTCCCGCAGCCCGCCCCGGAGCGGCCCCCAGCCCGCCTCCTCCTCCGTCGCCTCGACCGCGACCTTGCGGCGGACCGACCCGCCGGCGCCCCGCGGGTCCGGGACCGGGCGGTCCTCGACGTAGACACGCACCGCTGTCGCCCCCTCTCGGTGTGGCCGGTCGCGCGACCGGCGGTCAGTCCCCGCCGGCGGTCAGGGTCAGCGCCGCCCAGGAGCAGCTCGACCACGGCCGGGGGGCGTCGATGGAGTCGTTCACCGCCCGCGCCCACGCGCCGACCGCCGCCAACCCGTCCGGCCCCAGGCCCTGTGCCGGGGGGCGGGACTGCCGGTCCGCCACCGGCCCCTTCGCCGGGTGCCGGACCGCGACCGCCGTGAAGGTCGGGTTCAGGAACGTGATCGACACCTGGCGGGCGGTCCCGCCGCCGACCCGCTCGATCGCGTCCGCCAACTCGTCCAGCAGCCGGGAGGCCGCGCCCGGGGCGTTCGCATTGATCTCGTTCCGGACCGGCTCGCCCCCGCCGGCCGGGTACATGACGGACACGAACCGCGGCGAGCCGGCGGGGTCCCCGAGGCCCTGGTTGCCGCCGAGCTTCAGAACCTCGTCCCGGACCGAGTCCGGCGGGGTCCCCTCGTCGTGCCAGCCGCTGGTGAACCGCGCGTCGATCGCCTTCATCGGTGAACCCTCACTTGGTGGTGCAAACCGCCGGTCGCGCGACCGGTCCGGGGGGTCAGTCCGTCGGGAGACCGAACGGGTTGCGGACCGGGGGAGTCGGGTCCGGCCGGCGCTCCGGGAAGTCGTCGCCCCGGTCGAACGCGAAGGCCCGGGCCGGGTCCGGCGCCGGCGGGTCGGCCTTCGCCTTCGCCTTCGACGGTTGGTCGTCCAGCGCCACCAGCGCCCGGAACGTCTTCGCGTTCGTGCTCTCGAAGGCCGCCGCCCCGTTCCGCCGGGCGAACGCCTCGAACCACGCCAGGAACGGCCCCGGGATGACCGCAGCGATCCGGGCGAGCGCGTCTGCCTTCTGCCGGTCCGCGTCGGACAGGAACCGGGTGAGCCGGTCCCGGACGGCCGCGACGAGTTGCGGGCCGAGCCGCTCGCGCAGTTCGTCGATCTTGCCCTGGATCGCCGGCACGCGGGCGCGGAGCCGCTCGGCGTCGGCGTCCAGCCCGGCCCGCCGCCGCTCCAGGTCCCGCGTCCCGGCCTCGTCGTCGTCCGCCACCGCCTGCCGCCACCGGCGCTGCACGTCCGCCCGCTCCCGCTCGACATCGGCCAGGGCGCCCCGGGCGCTCCCCAGCTTCACCTCCCAGGTCCGCAGTTCCCGGCCGGGGCCGCCGGCGAAGAAGGCCGCCCGGACCGCCTCCAGCTCCCGCCGGCAGGCTGCGGCCGCGTCCGCGTACAGCCCCGCCAGGGCGGCCCGGCTGCGGGCGTCCTTCTCCGCGGCGAACACCCTGAGCTGGTGCGCGCCGCTGGTGTGGTCGAACACCGCCAGGACCGACAGGTCGGGCGGCCCTTCCGGTCGCGCGACCGGCCCGGTGGCGGGGTTCGCGGCGCTGCTCTCGGTCTCGTCCGCCGGCATGTCGGGACCCCCGTGTGTCGCGTCTCCCGATGGTACCCACCCCGGTCGCGCGACCGGCCGCGACTCGCGTACCCCCGGCCTCCCGCGCGGGAGGCCGCGGCTGTTACGGCCGTCACGGGACCACCGCTATCATCCGGTCGAGCAGGCGCCGGGGCGGCGCGGTGCGAACCCGCGGGAGGTGACCGGCATGGCCGACGACTTGCTATCGACGAGCCAGGTGCGGCAGGCGGTGGAGGCCCGGCTGGGCAAGACGCGGACGCGCATGACGATCCACCGCATGATCGTCCACGGGGTGCGGCTGGCCGACGGCTCGCGGCTGAAGCTGCCGTCCCGGCGGGTCGGCCACGCCCGGGTGGTGAGCCGGGCCGAGCTGCGGGAGTTCCTCGACGCCGCGGCCGGCGCCCTGGGTGGGCGCGCGGCCTGAGAAACTGTTCCAAAGGGGGTGGGGTCGTAGGCTGTCGGAATGGCACGAAAGCCCTACCCGGGCGACCTGACCAACACCCAGTGGAAGCTGGTCGCCCCGCTCATCCCGGCCGTCA
>PNKH01000022.1 GCA_013822345.1 Isosphaera sp. | reverse complement strand
GGGGTCACCGGGCCACCACCCCGTCGCGGATGTGCCGGATCGCCCGGTACAGCAGGGTGTAGTGCGACCCGGCGGTCAGGGTGTTCACCTCGTGCTGGTTCAGGCACGCGGCCAGCAGGTACAGCCCGCCGTACTCCGGGTCGGCGGCCGGCTCCTCCAGCATCCGCAGGAACACCGCCCCGTAAGTCAGGTCGAAGCTGACCGCCACGCACGCCCCCTGCCCGGCCGGGGCGGCGGCCGCGTCGAACCCGTCCCACTTCGCCAGCAGGTCGGCGGCCAGCGCCACCCACGTCCGCACCTGGTCGTCGGCGGTCGGGGCGCCGGCCGGGTCGCCGCGCGGCACCCGGGCCAGCCCGCGGGCGATGTCGGTCACGTCGGCCGCCCGGGCGACGGTGACCAGCTCCCCGCCGCGGCGCTCCAGGACCGCGGCGAAGTCCAGCCCGCCCTTCCACCGGACGTAGTGCCGCAGGGCCCGCCCGTACTCCCGGGCCAGGTCCCGCGGGTTGTTCGAGAACGTCAGCGGGTCGCGGGGGAGGAACCACCAGCACC
Organism: Isosphaera sp.; assembly: GCA_013822345.1. GTDB lineage: Bacteria > Planctomycetota > Planctomycetia > Gemmatales > Gemmataceae > Gemmata. Next base: position 78,250 of record PNKH01000022.1, on the reverse strand, counting down.
ACGCGTACAGGAGCAGGACGGCGGCGGCGAAGATCGCCAGCCCGACCCCGACCACCACCTCCGGGGCCGCCCGCTCCTGGGTGGCCAGCTTGCGGAGCAGGTCGGCGTGCCCCTCGTGGTACTTCCACGCCGCCCGGGTGAGCAGCCCGTACCCGGCGGTCAGCAGGGTCAGGGCGAACCACGGCAGGTACCGCCGCCCCGGGTTGATCCACTCGACCAGCGGCCGCCCGCTGGCGAACGACACCAGGACGTTGAACGTGTACGACACCAGGGCGACCCAGGCGAACGCCTCGAAGAACTCGTTCATGGTCCGGACCCCGTGGGCGCGCGGCGGCCGGCCGCACCGGTCAATGTAGCAGCCCCGCGGGGCGGGGTCCGTCCGAGCCGGGAGCCCCCGGTGCGGGAGGGCGAGGCTCCCGCCGAGCCGCGCTGCCCCGGCTCGGCGGGAGCCTCGCCCTCCCGCACCGGGGGCCGCCGTTACCGGGCCGCGACTTGCAACCGCCGACCTCTGACGGATAATCTCAGGGTTCGCCCGCTCCGGAGTCCGGCACATGGCCGGTGGGTACCGCTGCTCGCTCGGCCACGCGTGGCACCCGCCGCCCGGCCCCGACCCCGCCGCCTGCCCGGTCTGCGGCAGCACCGTCCTGGCCCGCGCCGACCCGACCGCGGTCGGCCCGCGCCCGCCCGTCGTCCTCGCCCCCGCCCCCGGGTACCCGGTCGCCGGGCCGAAGGACCCGACCCTCCCGCCCGACCGCCCGGCCGACCCCCCCACCCCGTCCTTCTCCGACCTGGCCGGGGCCCCCGCCCCGCCGACCGCCGCCGAATACGGGAGCGTCGTCTCGTTCGCCGGGTTCGGGGCGCCGAACACCATCGTCCAGGACCCGTCCCAGTCGGCCGAGTCGGCGCTGCTGTCCGGGCCGCCGGCCCCGCCCGGGTACGAGATCCTGGCCGAGGTCGGGCGCGGCGGGATGGGGGTGGTGTACAAGGCCCGGCAGGTGAGCCTGAACCGCCCGGTCGCCCTGAAGATGATCCTGGCCGGGGTCCACGCTGGGCCGACCGAGCGGGACCGGTTCCGCCGCGAGGCCGAGGCCGTCGCCGCCCTGCAGAACTCGAACATCGTCCAGATCTTCGAGATCGGGGAGGCGGACGGGCAGCTCTACCTCGCCCTCGAGTTCGTCGACGGCGGCAGCCTCGCCCAGCAGCTCAAGGGCGTCCCGTGGCCGGCCCGGGACGCGGCCGAGCTGGTCGAGCTGCTCGCCCGGACCGTCCACTACGCCCACACCCAGGGCGTCGTCCACCGCGACCTGAAGCCCGGCAACGTCCTCCTCCGGAAGCCGCGGGACGGGGACGCCCGGCCGTCCGGGTCCTCGTCCGGGCCGCCGTCCGGGTCCCGGCCCGCCCGCCCGGGGTTCGACCCGAAGATCACCGACTTCGGCCTGGCCAAGCGGCTCGGCGACTCCGGCAACCCGGACGGGACGAAGTCCGGGGCGGTGATGGGCACCCCGAGCTACATCGCCCCCGAGCAGGCGGCCGGGAAGAGCCGGGACGTCGGCCCGGCGGCCGACGTGTACGCCCTCGGGGCGATCCTGTACGAGCTGCTCACCGGCCGCCCGCCGTTCCTCGGGGAGACCCCGCTGGACACCGTCCTGCAGGTGCTCAACGACGACCCGGTGCCGCCGAAGCGGCTCCGCCCGACCGTCCCGCGGGACCTGGACACGGTCTGCCTGAAGTGCCTCGGGAAGAGCCCGGGGAGCCGGTACGACACGGCCGAGGACCTGGCCGAAGACCTGCGGCGGTTCCAGGCCGGGGAGCCGATCCGGGCCCGCCCGCTGTCGGCCTGGGGCCGCGGGGCGCGGTGGGCCCGGCGGCACCCGTCGCTGGCGGTGCTGGCCGGGGCCACCCTCCTCGCCGCGGTCGCCGTCGTGTCCGTCCTGTCGGTCGCCTACGCCCGGGTCCGGGACGCGGTCGCGGCCAAGGAGGTGGAGGCGGCGGCGGCGAAGCAGGCGCGGGAGATGGAGGCCCGGGAGCGGGAGAAGGCCGAGGCCCTGGCCAAGGAGAACGCCGCCGCCCGGGCCCGGGCGGACCGGCAGAACGAGGAGCTGAAGCGGGAGGCCGACCGGTCCCGGCGGGCGGCGTTCGCCCAGCGGCTCGGGCGGATCGCGGTGCTGTGCGAGACCGACCCGCGGCGGGCCCTCGCCCTGCTGGAGAACGAGACCGACTGCCCGGCCGACCTGCGCGACTTCGCCTGGGCGTACCTCCACCGGCTGTGCCGGCGGGAGGAGCGGGTGTACGCCGACCACCCCGACCCGCTGTACGCGGCGGCGTGGTCCCCGGCCGGGGGCCTGGTGGCGACGGCCGGGGACGACGGGGCGGTCCGGGTGTGGGACCCGCGGACCGGGCGGACGTGGGCGGTGCTGGCCGGCGGCGGCCGGCGGGTGACCGGGGTGGCGTTCAGCCCGGACGGGGCGGCGGTGGCGGCGGCCGGGGTGGACGGGGCGGTCCGGTTCTGGGAGCTGCCGCCCGGGATGCTCGACGAGGACGCCCGGCGGACCGCCGGGCTGGTCCCGGACGCGATCGCCGGGCGGCTCAAGCCGCTCGTCCTGGACCCGGCGGTCACCGTCGCCGACGCCCACGGCGAGGGGGTGGAGGTGACCTGCCTGGCGTTCCGCCCGGACGGGCGGGTGGTGGTCACCGGGGGCGAGGACGGGATGCTCCGGTGGTGGGACGTGGGCGGGTGGCGGCCGGTGAGGGCGGACGCCGGGGCGGCCGGCGGGGCGGCCGCGGCGGCCGCGGCCGCGGCCCGCGCCCGGGACGCCCCGGGCGGGCGGCCGGTGCGGCCGGCCCGGGACCCGATCGCGGCCCACGTCGGCGGGCAGAAGGGGGAGACCGGGGTGCGGGCGGTGGCGTTCGCCGCGGCCGGGCGGGTGCTGGTGTCCGGCGGGGCCGACCGGATGGCCCGGGTGTGGGCGGCCGACGGGTCGCGGCTGGTCCGCGCCCTGCCGCGGCACGCCGACCAGGTCCGGGCGGTGGCCGTCTCCCCGGACGGGCGGGTGATCGCCACCGCCAACAACGGGGCCTCCCCGGTCGTCCAGCTGACCTACCCGGACCGCCCGCGGGAGGCCCAGACCCGCCGGTTGGTCGGGCACACCCAGGCGGTGAGCGCCCTGGCGTTCAGCCCGGACGGGGAGCTGCTGGCCAGCGCCGGGTTCGACCGGACGGTCCGGCTGTGGGGCCCGGACGACGGGCGGGAGCGGGGCACCCTGCACGGGCACGACCAGGGGGTGACCGCGGTCGCGTTCGCCCCGGACCGGCGGACGGTGGTGTCGGTCGGGTACGACGCCACCGCCCGGGTGTGGCGGACCGCCCCGCGCACCCACGACGCGGCCGAGATGACCGCCCCCGTCGGGGTGCCGGCCGCCGGCGGGGTGACGCTGGCGGCGGCCGCGGTGTCGGCGTCCGGGACCACGTTCGTCGGCGGGGAGCGGGGCCAGGTCCGGGTGTACCGGTCCGACCTCCCGACCCTGGCCGGCGGGTCGCAGGGCGAGCCGCCGTTCCGGGCCGACCGGGTGATGTGGGGCCAGGTCCCGGGGGCGGTGAAGGCGACCGCCGCCACCCCGGACGGGCAGACGGTGGTGGCCGCGACCGAGGAGGGCGGGCTGTACGCGTGGCGGGTGCTGCGGCTGCCGGCCGGGCGGCCCGGGTTCGGGTCTCCGCTGGCCCTGGCCCGCCCGACCCCGGTCCCGATCCGGGTGCCGCGGCCGGTGTACGCCCTGGCGGTCGACCCGTCCCCGGGCGGGCGGTGGCTGGCGACGCTGGACGCGGACGGGGTGCGGGTGTGGGACCTCCGGGCGCTGCCCGGGGCCGGGCACTCGGACTCCCGCCCGGTGACCCCGGAGGGGCCGGGGCTGGTCCACCCGGCGGCCGGGGCGCGGGACCTGGCGTTCTCGGCGGACGGCACCCGGCTGGCGGTCGCGGTCGCGGACGGGGTGCGGGTGATCGACCCGAGGACGCGGGCGGTGCTGGCCGACGTGCGGGCGGCGCACAAGGCCCCGGTGCAGGCGGTGGCGTTCGGGGGGAAGGGCGGCGCGGCGCTGGCGACCGCCGACGCGGCCGGGCTGGTGAAGGTGTGGCGGGTCGGCCCGGACGGCGGGCTGGTTCACGCCGCCGACCTGGTCGGGCACACGGCGGCGGTGTCGGCGCTGGCGTTCAGCCCGGACGGGCGGACGCTGGCGTCCGGCGGGCTGGACCGGGCGGTGGTGCTGTGGGACCCGGTGACCGGGCAGGAGCGGGCGGTGCTGACCGGGCACGCCGACGAGGTGCTGGAGGTGCAGTTCACCCCGGACGCGTCGGCCCTGGTGACGGTGAGCCGGGACGGGGCGGTGAAGCGGTGGCGGACGGCCGGCGCGGGGCCGGCTCTCCCGTCGCGGGCCGGCCGGGGGTGAGGCGGTGCGGCTGTTCATGGCCGAGGTGGCGGCGGCGGACCCGGCCGGGTCGGTCCGGTGGTACCGCGACGTGCTCGGGCTGCCGCTTCTGATGACCGACCCGGCGACCGGGTTCGCGCTGCTCGGGGGCGAGGGCGGTCGGCTGGCGCTGCGGGCCGGGGTGCCGGCGCCGGGCGGGGTGGCGCTGCACGTCGAGGTGTCCGACCTGGCCGCGGAGCTGTCACGGCTGGCGGGGCACGGGGTGGCGCCCGACGGCCCGGTGAAGGCGAGTCCCGAGGGGTACCGGCGGGCGGTGGTCCGCGACCCGGACGGGTACGCGGTGGTGCTGTTCGAGTGGGTCGCGGTTTAGCCGCGACGCGGAGTCCTCGGAGCGGAGCGCGCGGCGCACGTCGCGCTCCGCTCCGAGGACTCCGCGTCGCGGCTACGCGGGGGCCGCGGGTGCCCTCCGCAGCACCACCCGCAGCACCGCCACCCCGACCGCCGCGCTGCACACCGACCCGACCAGCGTCCCAGTCTTCGCCGCCGCGAGCAGCTCCCAGTGCGTCTTCTCCGGGAACGCCAGCCCGGCCACGAACAGCGACATCGTGAACCCGATCCCGGCCAGGCATCCGCCGCCGAACAGCACCCACCACGTCACCCCCTGCGGCAGCCGGGCCAGCCCGAGCCGCACCGCCAGGAGGCTGAACAGCATCACCCCGACCGGCTTCCCCAGGAACAGCCCGACCGCCGCCGCGACCGCCACCGGGCTCGTCACCGCCCCCGCCTCGACCTTCACCCCGGCGTTCGCCAGCGCGAACAGCGGCATGATCAGGAATCCGACCCACGGGTGCAGGGCGTGCTCCAGCCGCTCCAGCGGCGACACGCTCTCCCGGGCCGCGAACGCCAGCAGCTCCAGGTCCTCGACCGCCACCTCCTCCCCGGGGTCGGTCGCCAGCCGGGCCTGCAGGTCGGCGACCGACAGCCGCAGGGCCGTCCGCGACACCCACTCGCCGGCCGGCGTCATCAGCCCGAGCAGCACCCCGGCGATCGTCGGGTGGACTCCGGACTTGTACGTCGCCAGCCACACCCCCGCCCCGACCACCACGTACACCGGCACCGACCGCACCCCGGCCCGGGCCAGCCCGGCCGTCAGGGCCAGGCCGCCGGCCGCCAGCAGGAGCATGACGAACCGCGGCTCGTCGGCGTAGAACACGGCGATCACCACCACCGCCCCGATGTCGTCGACGATGGCCAGGGCCAGGACCAGGATCTTCAGCCCGAGCGGCACCCGCGGGCCGAGTAGGGCCATGATCCCGACCACGAACGCGATGTCGGTGGCCATCGGCACGCCCCACCCGCGCTCGCCCGGCCGCCCGGCCTGCAGCGCGAGGTACAGCCCGGCCGGGACCACCATCCCGCCGACCGCCGCGACCACCGGCAGGGCCGCCTTCCGGGCGTCGCGGAGTTCCCCGGCCACCAACTCCCGCTTGATCTCCAGCCCGACCAGAAAGAAGAAGACCGTCATCAGCACGTCGTTGACGACGAAGTGCCCGAGGTCCCCGCCGAGGGTGAACCCGCCGACCTGGAGGCGGACCGGGGTGTGCCAGAAGTCGCGGTAGGCGTCCGCGGCCGGGGAGTTGGCGACCCCGAGGGCGACGGCCGCGCAGGCGAGCAGGAACAGGCCGCTGGCCGACTCGACCCGGAGGAACCGGGCGAGCGGGCGGGCGAGCCGGCGGATCGGGGCGTGTGGCAGGTGCCGGGCCCCGGCGGGGTGGTCGGTGTGCCTGACCATCGGGGCCTCCGGGCGCCCGGTATGGGGATACGACCGGCGGCGCACCGGGGCAACGGAAATCGCCCCCGCGTCGCGGCGACGCGGGCCGCCCGTTCTCCGCTTGCGGCCGGCGCCAACTCACGCTATTCCCCCCGGTCGACGGGGACCGACTCCCATCCACCCGGCACGGACGCGACGCATGGCACGCACCCTCACCCTGTTCGTTCTGGCTCTCCTGCTGGTCGGCTGCACCCGGCACGGGACCCGGGCCGCCGGCCCGTTCGCCAGGAAGGCCCCGCCCGACCCGACCCGCCCGGTCCCGCCCGGCCCGCCGGCCAACAGCTCGCCGCTCGCCATCGCCGACGATAAGGTCGTCCCGGCCCGGGGGACCGCCCCGGCCGACCCCGACGCCCCCGGCGGGAAGAACCTGGCCGACCTGAAGGCCCAGCTGAAGGTCTCCGCCGACCGGTGGGCGACGGTCGCCGACTACGAGGCGACGGTCACCCGGCGGGAGCTGAACCCGCGCGGCGACCTGACGAACGAGGTGGTGCTGTACCAGTTCCGGAAGGAGCCGATGGGGCTGTACACCAAGACGACCAGCGACGCCGGGAAGGGCCGCGAGGTGCTGTACTCCCCGGCCAAGCACGGGGACGTGATCCACGCCATCGTCGGCCAGGGCGACCACAAGCTGTTCAAGGCCGGGTCGAAGGCCCCGTCGCTCACCCCCGACGCCCCGATGGTCAAGGACAAGTCCCGGTACAGCGTTCGGGAGGCCGGGTTCGGGTTCCACATCGCCCGGGTGACCGACTGGGTCGCCAAGGTCGAGGCCAAGAAGCTGCCGGCCGACGCCCTGACGTTCCTCGGCCCGGTCGAGCGGTCGGAGGTGAAGCGGGAGCTGGTCGGGGTGCGGCTGACCCTGCGGGCCGGGGACGACCCGATGATGCCGACCGGCGGGGTGCGGGAGTGGTGGTTCGACCCGAAGCCGGAGTCGCCCGGGTACGGGCTGCCGGTGCTGATCACCGCCGCCGACCCGAAGGGGAAGGAGGTCGAGTTCTACCTGTTCGAGCAGCTCCGGACCGGGGTCGGGTTCACCGACGCCGACTTCCACCCCGACCGCCTCGAGAAGAACAAGAAGAAGTGACCGCAGGCGAGCCGGGAGCGTGAGCGACCGGAGGAACGCCCTCCGGTCGCTCACGCTCCCGGCTCGCTACTCACGGCGCCTTCTTCTGGTCGAACCCCGGCCGGAGCGCCGGCTTCGTCGCCCGCTCCAGCTCCGCCCGCGGGATCTCCCACACGTCGGTCGCCCCCAGGACGCGGTCGACCCGCAGCCGGTCGAGGATGGCGCCGGCGACGCGCTTCCCGTCGTGGGTCAGGGTCACCCGCACCTCCCCGGTGAGGACCGCCGCGCCCGGGTCGTTCGGGTCCGGGGCGATCGGGCCGGCCGCCGCCAGCCGCTTCCCTTCGAGCCGGTACCACGCGTCCACCGGGGTCACGTCGACCGGGGCGGGGAAGCTGCCCCGCAGGACCGCCTTCCCGTCCCGCTCGACCTCGACCTCGATCGTCTTCTGCGGGGGGGCCGGGCAGCCTGCGGCCAGGCCGGCCGCGAGGGCCGCGAGGGCGAACGCCCTGGGTCGAGTCATCGCGCGTCCCTCCGCGGGTGCCATCGGCTTGAGCTACTGTAGCGGGACGCGGCCCCGGCCGCCTGCCAGGCTGTCACCGGCGGGTGTCCGGGTGACAGCCGCGGACCGGCCCGGGCGGCGGAAGCGACTTGATTTCCCCCCCGCATCCGACGTATGTTGCATGGGTTACCGCCGCGGCCGGCCCTCCCCCCGACCCCCGGCACCGGCTTTGCAACTTCCCCACCCGGAACTGCTTTCCGTGTGGCCCCGGCCGGTCGCGACCGTCGACCCGGCGGGCCCCCGCGGGAGGGCGGAATGGTCACCCCAACCCCACCACGGACCGACACCGACGCCGCCGCCCCCGGCCGGGGGGACCGGCGGTTCGCGATCCTGATCGCGGACGACGACCGCGGCACCCGCGAGGCGCTCGGGGAGGTGCTCGAGCACCGCGGGTTCCGGACCGTCCTGGCCGAGGACGGGGGGCGGGCGGTCGAACTCGTCCAGGTCGACCTCGTCCACCTGGTGCTGTTCGACATGCACATGCCCCGGCTGACCGGGCTGGAGGCGTTCGCCGTGATCCGGCAGACCCTCGACCGGGCCCTGCCGGCGGTGCTGATGACCGCGGACGCGACCAGCGACCTGATCCGCCGCGCCTTCCAGGCGCGGGTGTACAGCGTCATCCCCAAGCCGGTGGAGACGAACGTCGTGCTCCACACCCTGACCCGGGCGCTGGAGCAGGTGTACGGCCCGGCCGCCCCGCCCGACCCGCCGACCGACCCGACCCCCTGACAACCGGAGATGAGCCGATGAAGGTCGTCCCGCTGAACGACAAGATCCTGGTCGAGCGCCTGGAGGCCGACGACAAGACGGCCGGCGGGATCATCCTGCCGGACACGGCGAAGGAGAAGCCGAAGCAGGGGAAGGTGCTGTCCGTCGGCGAGGGGAAGCCGCTGGACAACGGGAAGCGGGCGGCGTTCCAGGTGAAGGCCGGCGACCGGGTGCTGTTCAGCTCGTACTCCGGGAACGAGATCACCCACGAGGGGAAGGAGTACCTGATCATGACCGAGGACGACATCCTCGCGGTCGTGGACTGAGCCCGGGAGGGCGAGGCTCCCGCCGAGCCGCGTCGCTCCGGCTCGGCGGGAGCCTCGCCCTCCCTCCGGTACCGGGCTACCTGTGGTTTGGTAATCTGGGGCGGTTCGGAAACTTGGCCGGCGGCGGACGCTCCCGCCGCCGCGCCGTATGTTAAGGGTTCGTGTAGGCTCGCCACGGCCCGACCGGCCGTGGCGGTCTCACTCCGCCGTCGAGTCCGATCAACCTAATTGCCGTCGCACGAACACCTTCGGGTGTTCCCGTCCGATTTCCGCGCCGAAGCGGTGGAAAACCCTTGCGGTACGAGTCGCGCCGATTATAGTGAGAGGGCTGTTCCCGCGTCCAGAGGCGGGGGCATAAGTGCCCGGTTAATCCTGCGGTGTGTACCGGTTCGGCTGGTCGGACGGGGCCTGGGAAGCTGCCGGCACGCGGCTCGTGAGTTCGGTCCTCGCATGGCTACGAACATCTACGTCGGCAACCTCCCCTGGTCGACCACCACGGACGACCTGTACGCCATGTTCCAGCAGTACGGGTCGGTCACCCGGGCCCAGGTGGTGACCGACCGGGAGACCGGCCGGTCCCGCGGGTTCGGGTTCGTCGAGATGCCTAACGAGGCGGAGGCCAACGCGGCCATCGCCGCCCTGAACAACCAGCCGATGAACGGCCGCCCGCTGACCGTGAACGTCGCCAAGCCCCGCGAGGGCGGCGGGGGTGGCGGCGGCGGGTACGGTGGCGGGGGAGGCGGCCGCGGCCCGCGCGGCGGGGGTGGCGGCCCGCGCGGCGGCGGGGGCGGCGGCGGGTACGGCGGGGGCTACGGCGGCGGGTACGGCGGGGGCGGCGGCGACCGGTACTGAGTCCGCCGCTTCCGCACACCCATCCAGGCAGTTGCAATCACCTTTCCCGCGCCCGGCGCGGGGGTCCGTGACCCCCGCGCCGGGCGCGTCGGTTCATGCCCCCCCGAGGTCCCCGGTGCTGAAATGGCGAAGGAAGAATCGATCGAGGTCGAAGGCCGGGTCAAGGAGGCCCTGGCGAACACCCAGTTCCGGGTCGAGTTGGACATCGGCGGGGAGGTGATCGCCCACGTCGCCGGGAAGATGCGGAAGAACTTCATCCGCATCATCCCCGGGGACCGGGTCAAGGTCGAGATCTCGCCGTACGACCTGACCCGCGGCCGGATCACTTACCGCGGCCGGACTTGAGTCAATTTCTGCGGATCGTGCCGATTTTTCTTGACGGACGGCCCCTTCCCGGTCAAGTTATGGGCGTCACCCACGACGGGTGGCGGACACGTCTCGCCCACCCGAGCTGACCAAGGAGGGTCACTCCGATGCTCATCCAGACCGAGTCGAAGGCCCAGGGCTGGCGCGCGGTGGCGGTGTTCGACGACCGCCCGGACGCGCTGATCTTCGTCGGCCGCTCCTCCACCCAGGTCCGCCAGCAGTACGCCGAGGCGTACGCCGAGGTCCTCGACGACGAGGAGCGGGAGCACGTCACCACGGTGCAGCTGCAGCAGTGGAGCGGGGCCCCGGACGCCGGCCGGTGGGTACTCAAGAACACCCTGAAGGTGCCGGCCCCGGTCAAGGCCCGGGTCGCCGCCTGACCGGACTCTTCCTCGTCCTCTGACGCCCCGCCAAGGCATCCGGCGGGGCGTCCGTCATTTCTGGGCGATCCGCGCGACCTGTTCCGTCCGTCCGGGGTGGGGCGGCTGGGCGACCGGCGGCGGGCCACCGGCCTTGCAACCGGGCCGGCCGGCCCGAACAATGGGACGTGTCCCGCCGCGCCCCGAACCTCCCACCCGCCCGGGTCGCCGGGGCCGGGCCGGCGCGGGCCGCCACGAGGAGTCCGCCATGAACGCCTACGCCTCCCTCTGCGACGACTTCGGCGTCTCGACGTACCTGCACAGCAAGCTCGAGATGCCGGCCGGGCGGGAGACGGTCCTCCACTTCTTCGAGGCGGTCCAGAAGGCGTTCCCGCGGATGACCGAGTTCGAGAAGCGGGCCGACGACGAGTACCTGCTGGAGGAGGAGCGGGACGCCGGCAGCTACCGGTGGGCGTCGCTGGACCGGCGGCGGCTGTGCGCCGGGTTCGTCAACCCGCCGGCCCTGGAGGACGCGGACGCCCACCACGAGCGGGTCCTGGAACTCGCCCCGTACCACCTCGACCTGTCGGCGATGCAGACCGAGTCGCTGGACGTGCTGTACTACTTCGACTTCGCGTACCAGGGGAACCACGACGAGGTGGTGGCCGAGGCGCTGGCCGCCGGCACCCCGCTGGACGGGCTGGCGCAGATGCCGGGGGCGCGGGTGCTGCACTACCAGCCGACGCTCATGACCGCCCTGGACGACGCCTGCCAGCTGCAGTGCCGGCTGAGCGTCGAGACCCGGACGAACGCCTACCAGGTGCGGACCGGGAACTTCCCGGAGGCCCCGGTGTCGGTGTACTTCACCGTGCGGCAGTTCTGGGGCCGGCAGCCGTTCAAGACGTTCGCCGAGTCGTACCACAACCAGCGGCGGGTGCTGGACGAGCTGGCCCAGAGCTACCTGATCCCGAACGTCCTCGGCCCGCTCGCCAAGACGATCAGCGCCAAGCAGTGACCCCGGCCGGAGCTTGCGTCCCCGCCCGCCCGGCCCATAATGGTGGCGCGGGCGGGACCGGGCGCGGCCCGGGTGCCCCGGTCCCGCCGGCCCTGGCCCCGGGGCACCCGCATGGCCTTCTCACTCGTCCGCTCGCTCGTCCGCCACTCCCTCCGCTATTTCGGCGACACGTTCGTCGGCTGGGGCGTCGTCCCCGTCGGGTCGATCGCCGCCGCCGTCTACGACGACTGGTGTGCCGAGGCCGACGCGGCCGGCGGCGCCCGGTCCGACGCCACCCCGCTCCGTCGCCAGATCGAGCGGACCGCCCAGAACCCCGAGGCGTTCGCCGCCCAGGTCGAGGCGGAGCTGGACAACGCCGGCGTGCCCCTCACCGACGCCCACCGTCAGGCGGTGCTCGCCTACCTCAAGCAATTCCCCGGCCGCGTGCGGGCGTCGCTCCGACGGCCCGACGACCCGTCCGGTCGGACGGTCCCGGCGGACCTCCCGCTCCGGCGGGCCGAAGACCTGCTCCCGTTCCTCCCGGAACGCATGCCACGGTTCCGACCCGGCGCGCGCCCCGTCCCGGGCACCGACCTCGTCCTCGACGGCCTGCTCGGGGTGGGCGGGTTCGGGGAGGTGTGGAGGGCACGCCACCAGGGCCGCCCGCACCTCGCCCCGGTGGCGCTCAAGTTCTGCACCACGGAGGCCTCGGCGAAGAGCCTCCGGAAGGAGGTCGAACTGCTCGACCGGGTGATGACTCAGGGCCGGCACGCGGGCATCGTCGAGCTCCGGTACGCCCACCTCGAAGGGGCCACGCCCTGCCTGGAGTACGAGTTCGTCGACGGCGGCGACCTCGGCGGGCTGATCGAGGAACTGCACGCCGCCGGGAAGATGACGCCCGAGGCGTCGGCCCGACTCCTCCTGCAGTTGGCGCAAGCGGTCGGGTTCGCCCACCGGCTCCGGCCCGCGATCACCCACCGCGACCTGAAGCCGGCGAACATCCTGACGACCCGGGCGGACGGGAAGGTGCGGCTCAAGGTCACCGACTTCGGCATCGGCGGGATCGCCGCCGCGCACGCGCTGGAGGTGTGGGCCGGGGGCGGGCGTGATACCGCGGGCGGGGGCGGGTCGACCCTGTCGGTCGGCAGTTGCACCCCGCTGTACGCCTCGCCCCAGCAGCGGGCGTTCGGCCCGCCCGACCCGCGCGACGATGTCTACGCCCTGGGCGTCATCTGGTACCAGATGCTGACCGGGGACACGACCCGCGAGGCCCCGCGCGGCGGGGCGTGGAAGAAGCGGCTGGGCGAGTCGGGGGCCGCCCGGGAGATGATCGCCCTGCTGGAGCGGTGCGTCGAGGACGACCCGGCCGAGCGCCCGGCGGACGCGCGGGTGTTCGCCGAGGAACTCAAGGCGCTGGCCGCCCCGCCCCAGCCGGCCCAGCCCCCGCCCCCGCCCCCGGCCCCGCCGCCCGAGGAGTGGTACTACGTCCGGGACGGCAAGCGCCAGGGGCCGGTGACGTTCTCGGAACTGAAGCGCCTCGCCGCCCGCGGCGAGCTCGACCGGCCGGACCAGGTCTGGACGGAGGGGTACAAGGCGTGGGTGACTGCCGGGTCGGTGAGCGGGCTGTGCCCGCCGCCCGGGAGCGTGCCGCCCCCCATCATGGACGCCACCACGCGGGTGACCGGCTCGGTCCGGGTGGGCCGGAAGTTTGTGGGCGGGGTCGCGTGGTACCGCGTCTCGCTGGACGGGTCCGTGCTCGGGGAGTCCCGACTGATCAAGGGGGGCGACTTCGAGTTCGAGACGACGGCCGGGGAGCACGTGATCGACGTCGATTACACCGGCGCGCTGTTCATGACCAAGAACCGCCGGTTCACCGTCACCTTCCCGAAGCCCGGCCACTACTCCGTCCAGTTGTACATGAAGCAGGGGGCGCTCACGGCCTGGTTCGAACTCGACAAGGTGGTTCGCACCGGGGACGCGAAGGCCTGACGGCCGAGGCCGGGCGCGCGCTCGCTCGTCGTGCGGTTCGTCCGGCCCCCTTGAAGCCGGATGTCCCGATGTTCAGGTACTTCGCGGCGGCGAGCGCCATCGCCCCACACCCCTCAGCCGGCGGCGGCCCAGCCCGCCCGTCGACTTCCGTCCCGCCTTCGTTCTCGTCGTCGAGCGTGATTCGTCCTCACGAAGTGCGGCGGGGCGTGTGGGGCAAGTGTCATTCACACCAGCCTGGGGGGATCACGTTGCGGGTTCGGACGGTTCGGTTCCGGCCCGAACGCTCTTCGTTCGCGGGTGGCCGCGGCTCGGCGTTGTCCGTTTCATGACCGGACACCTCACCCCACCCGGACCCCTACCGATGACCACCCCGACCCTGTCCGCGTTCGCCCGCGGGCTGACCGCCGAGACCGCGTTCGACGTGCTCGCCGTCGCCAAGCGGCTGCAGGCCGGCGGCAAGGACGTGATCGCCCTGCAGATCGGCGACAGCCCGTTCCCGACCACCGCGTCCGCGCTGAAAGCTGGGAAGGCCGCCCTCGACGCCGGGATGACCCGGTACGCCCCGTCCCTCGGGCTCCCCGAGTTTCGCCAGACCATCGCCGACACGGTGCGGGCGGAGTTCGGCATCCCGGCGGCGGCCGAGAACGTGGTCGTCGCCCCCGGGGCGAAGCCGTTCGAGCAGTTCTTCTGTGAACTCTTTCTGGAGCCCGGCGACGCGGTCCTGGTGTTCCAGCCGGCGTTCCCGACGTACGAGCCGAACATCGTCCGCCGCGGGGCGGTGCCGGTGTACCGCCCGCTCCGGCAGGAGAACGACTTCCGCCCCGACCTCGACGCCGTCCGCGACTTCGTCACGCGACAGCCGAAGGCGAGGGCGGTCTTCCTGAACTCGCCGCACAATCCGACCGGCGGGGTGGCGACGCACGACGACCTGAGGGCGGTCGCCGACCTGGTCCGCGGGCGGGACGTGGCGGTGCTGAGCGACGAGCCGTACTGCCACATGGTGTGGGAGGGCCGGCACCACAGCCTGTCGGCCGAGCCGGGGATGCTGGACCAGGCGGTGTCGGCGTTCACCTTCTCGAAGAGCTACAGCATGAGCGGGTGGCGGTGCGGGTACGCGGTCGCGTCGCCCCGGCACGCCGAGCTGATCGGGAAGATGATCAACACGTCGCTGTCGTGCGCCCCGCCGTTCGTGCAGCTCGGCGGCCGGGCGGCGCTGGAGCACGACGCCGCCGAGCGCGACGGGGCGATGGCGAAGTTCCACGCGAAGGTGAAGCTGCTCGTCGAAGAGCTGCGGAAGGTGCCGGACGTGACGGTGCTGATGCCGAAGGGGACGTTCTACGTGTTCCCGAAGGTGGAGCCGATCTGCCGGCGGTTCGGGATCACGTCGCACGGCCTGGCGATGTACCTGCTGGAGGGGGCGGACGAGAGGCGGGGCGTGGCGTGCCTGGGCGGGGAGTGCTTTGGGGCGGCCGGGCAGGGGTTCGTCCGGTTCAGCTGCGCCGAGCCGGACGAGCGGCTGGTCGAGGCGGTGCGGTTCTTCACGGACGCGGTCACCCGGGCCGACCGGCTCAAGGCGTACCTCGACGCCCACCCGAAGTACCGGCTCTCGTAGGGTGGGCCGGAGCCCGGCGCTTCGCCGGGCGAGTCCCACCACCGTCACGCATGGTGGGACTCGCCCGGCGAAGCGCCGGGCTTCGGCCCACCCTACAACCCACCCCGCTAATCCTTCAGCACCGCCTTCGCCTCGCGCTCGGCGGCGCGGGCGGCGGCCGGGTTCGTCGCCGGTTGGCCCTCCGGCACCGCCCCGTCCGGCCCCTGCAGCACCGACACCGGCGGCTGCGGCCCCTTCAGCTCCCGCGCCTTCAGGTACCGGTAGTACCGGTACACCGCGTACAGCACCACCGGGACCGCGACGAGGTAGACCGCCCAGTGCCCCAGCAGGTGCCGGGCCTGGTCGATCAGCCCGATCACCCACGTCCCGCCGAAGAAGAAGATCCCGACCCCGACCACCCCGTAGATCGCGTCCGCCAGCAGGAACTTGGCGAACGAGTACCGGGTCGCCCCGGCGATCAGGAACACCCCGGTCCGCAGCGGCGGGAGGAACCGGGCCAGCAGCAGGATCCCGATCCCGTGCCGCCCGAACCGGTGCTCGATCCGCGCCCGCCGCTCGGCGCTCATCACCTTCTGCACCCACCGGTACTCGAACAGCCGCGGCCCCCACCACCGCCCGACCCCGTACAGCGTCACGTCCGCGGCGGTGATCCCCAGCGCCACCGCCGGCCACGCCAGCCACCACTTCACCTCCGGGTGCAGGGCGTACACCCCGGCGGCGTACAGGATGCCCGCCTCCTCCGGCACCGGCGGGACGCCGACCCCGGTGAAGAACATCCAGCCGAAGATCGACGCGTACCAGTACAGGGCTTCGGGGGTCATCGGCGGCTCCTCCGGCCGCGGACGGAGCACACCGCGTTCCAACCGAGCGGCCAGATTACCCCCCCCGGCGGCGCAGTTCCTTCAGCACCTCGGCCAGGCCGCGGGTGTTGAACACGTCGTCCTTGGTCAGCCACCCGCGGCGGGCGACGTCCACCCCGAACCGGTACAGGGCCAGTTCCCCCGTGCTGTGGGCGTCCGGGTTGATGACGACCGGGATCCCCATCGCCTTCGCCCGCTTGACGTACACCCAGTCGAGGTCGAGCCGCGACGGCTGGGCGTTGATCTCGACCATCTTCCCGTGCCGGGCGGCCGCCCGCAGCACCTCGTCCAGGTCGATCTTGTACCCGCCGCGCTTCAGCAGCAGCCGGCCGGTCGGGTGGCCGAGCATCGTCACCCGCGGGTGGGCCAGCGCCCGGCACACCCGGGCGGTCATGTCCGCCTCGGACATCTCGAACCGGGTGTGGACGCTGGCCACCACGTAGTCGAACCCGGCGAGCAGGTCGTCGTCGTAGTCGAGCGACCCGTCCTCCAGGATGTCGCACTCCGTCCCCTTCAGGATGGTGACCCCGTCGAGCGTGCGGTTGACCCGGTCGATCTCGGCCCACTGCTTCTTGACCGCCCCCGGCGGCAGCCCGCGGGCGACGGTCAGCGACTGCGAGTGGTCCCCGACCCCGAAGTACTCGAACCCGAGCGCCTTGGCCGCCAGCGCCATCTCCTCCAGGCTGGCCGTCCCGTCGCTGTACGTTGTGTGGTTGTGGAAGACGCCGCGGACATCGGCCTCGGTCACCAGGTCGGGGAGGGTTGCGGCCTCGGCGGCCTCCACTTCGCCGGTGTCCTCGCGCAGCTCCGGCGGGATGAGCGGCAGCCCGAGCGCCGCGTACACGTCCGCCTCGGTCGCCGCCGGCACCGACCGGGTCTGGTTCGCCAGGGCGTACTCGTTCAGCACGAGGCCGCGGTCGATCGCCCGCTGCCGCAGGCGGATGTTGTGCTCCTTCCCGCCGGTGAAGTGGACCAGCCCGAACGCGAACTGGTCGTCCGGGATGACCCGCAGGTCGGCCTGCATCGTCACCCTCCCGCCGGGGACCGGGAGGGCCGCGACGACGCTCGACTTGGTCGGCCCGTGGCCGAGGACCTGCACCACCTCCGGGAGCGTGACGAACGCGTCCATGACCGGCTGCGGGTCGGCGCTGCTGGCCAGGATGTCGAGGTCGCCGATGGTCTCCCGCCGGCGGCGGAGGCTGCCGCACAGTTCCGCCCGGATCACCCCGGGCATCGCCCGCACCCGGTCCCGGAGGGCCAGCCCGAGCGGGTTCGCGAGGTCGATCCGGACGCGGTTCCCGACGGTGTCGAGGAAGGCGATCCCGGCCAGGATCTTCTCCTGCGTCTTGGCCCCGAACCCCTTCACCGCGGCGACCTCGCCGGACTCGCACCGGCCGCGCAGCTCGGCGACGGTCGTCACCCCGAGGTGGTCGTGGAGGGCCTTCACCTTCTTCGGCCCGAGGCCCGGGATGCGGAGCATCCGGACCAGGCCGGGCGGGACCGACGCCCGCAGCTCGTCCAGGTACGGCAGCGCCCCGGTGGTCACGAGGGTGGTGATCTTCTCGGCGAGGGCGTCGCCGATGCCGCGGACGCCGGCCAGCTTCCCGGCGGCGACGAGCTGGCGGAGGTCGCCGGGGAGTTGCTCCACCAGCCGTGCGGCGTTGTGGTAGGCGTTCGTCCGGAACGGGTTCTCGCCCTTCAGCTCCAACAGGGTGCCGATCTCGTCGAGCGCGGCGGCGACTTCGTCCTGGGACATGGGGTGGCTCCGGCCCGGGCGACGGGATGAGGTGAGGATACCAGGCGGGGCCGGGCGGGAGAAATGTGCGGGGGCTCCGTCCGAGCCGGAAGCGTGAGCGACGGAGGCGAGCGGCCGTCGCTCACGCTTCCGGCTCGGACGGAACGGATCTCACGCCGCGAGGCGGAGCGGCAGGGTCGCCGGCATCGTGGCCGCGCCGCGCCGGGCCGGGGCGTGGAGCAGCACCTCCAGCCCGTTCACGATCCGGTCCGGGCCGCGGCCGTCGAACAGGTTGCGGGCGCAGCGGGTCATCCCCTTCCGCTCCATCGGGTCGTCGAGCAGGGCGTCGACCGCCTCGGCCAGGTGCCCGGCCGACACGTCCCGGGCGTCCCCGAGGAACGTCCCCACCCCCTCGTCGTCCATCTTCTTCCCGCTCAGCCCGTGCCGGGCCGTCTGGCTGATGATCAGCTGCGGGATGCCGACCACCCCCAGCTCCGGCGACCACATGTCCCCGGCGGTGACGGCGAAGTGGACCCGCACCAGCCGGGTCATCAGCTCCTTCGCCTCGGTCACCACCTCGACCTTCCCGCCGGACCCGTCGGCCAGCTCGAGCAGGTCGTCGTACCGCGGGTGGTGGGTGCGGGCCGCGACCGACACCTTCGCCACCTTCCCGGTCGCCAGCAGCTGTTCCGTGCGGGTCACCACCTCCCCCGCCGGGTCGTCGTCCCCGACCGCGACCAGCGCCCGGAACGGGGCCGGCGGCTCGGTCGCCCGGATCGTCCGCTGGCGGCGGAACACGCCCCGGCACAGTGCGAACCGGTGGCCGAGCAGCCGCTGGCACCCGGGGCGGACGCGGTACGGCTTCTTCCCCGGGGCGAGGAGCGGGTTCACCACCAGGTCGCACGGGAAGGTCATCGCGGCGGTGGAGTCGAAGGCGGCGACCAGGGTGCCGGTCTCGCGCAGGGCGGCGAGGTAGTCGGCGGTCATGCCGGGGCCGGCGACGACGACCGCGGCGGCGTTCAGCTTGCGGACCTGGGCGATCGTGGCGTCGAGGTCGGCGGGTTCGCCGAGCGGGTGCTCGGCCGGGGCCCAGTCGTTGTTCGCCCGGTTGATGGCGGTCGCCAGAGACAGGGGTTCGAGGTAGCTGAAGAAGTGGGTGCCGCGCCGCCGCCGCTGCAGGGCGGCGGCCAGGGACAGGCACTGGTACAGCGGCTCCCAGCCGCCGCCGGGGGTGCCGTCGCAGCGAAACAGGATCGGCCCGCGGGTCGCGTCCATGCGCGCGTCCTCCTCCACAACCGGGGTTGTCAGTGGCGCGGGCGGCCGGCGGCGGGGGTGCGGGCGGTCCCCGGCAGCGGGGACGTGGGGCCGCACCCCGTGGGCGGGGCGCACGCGCGAACCGGGTTGGTGCGAAGGGTTGGGCCGCCGCGAACGCGGACGTGCGCGTCGGGGGACGCGCGGGCGGGTCCGAGCCTCTCGACACCTCTTCTCCGGCGGGCCGATCGCGGCCCGTGTCCGACCTGCCCCGGGGTTCCGGTCCCGGGGCAGGTCGGGCTCGGCCGGCGGGTTCCGGTCCGCGGCCGAGCGGGCGGATCGTAGTCCGGTTTTCGCGCGGCCGACAAGGCGACTTTGACCTGGGCCGTCGCACCCCCGGTCCGAGCCCGAGCGCGAGCGAGGGACCGGGCGGAGACCCCCGCCCGCGCTCGGGCTCGGACCTGGTTTTTTCGCCCCCGCGGACCGGGCCGGGCGTGCGGGTCGCGCCCGAGCGGCTGGTTCTCCCGGTGGTTGCGGCCGTTCTACGTGGAACGACAAACCCGGCTTCCCCGGGCGGCCGGGCGTGGTATGACGGGGCGAAACATCGTCCCGGGGAACCGGGTGTCGGCGATACGGGGGAGACGGCATGGACGCCACGAAGCCGCGCCTCGGGCGCGGGCTGGACGCACTGCTCGGGGCCGCCGCGGACGCCCCCGGCGGGCCGGTCTGCCGGCTCCCGGTGGCCGCGATCGGGCCGAACCCGCACCAGCCGCGGAAGCGGTTCGACGACGACGAGCTGCGGGCCCTGACCGACAGCGTCCGGACGCACGGGGTGCTGCAGCCGCTGGTCGTCCGGGCGGCCGGGGACGGGTACCAGTTGATCGCCGGGGAGCGGCGGCTGCGGGCGGCCCTGGCGGCCGGGCTGGCCGAGGTGCCGGTCCACCTGGTCGGGTTCGACGACCAGCAGGTGTTCGAGGCGGCCCTGGTCGAGAACATCCAGCGGAGCGACCTGAACGCGGTCGAGAAGGCGGAGGGGTTCAAGGAGTACCTGGACCGGTTCGGGCTGACCCAGGAGCAGCTCGGGGCGAAGCTCGGGCTCGACCGGTCGACGGTGAGCAACCTGCTCGGGCTGCTGCACCTGCCGGCCGAGGTGCAGAACGCGGTCCGGAACGGGCAGCTGTCGCTGGGGCACGCGAAGATCATCAAGGGGGTCGCCGACCCGGACCGGCAGGTGCAGCTGTGCCGGGAGGCGGTGATGAAGAACTACTCGGTCCATGCCCTCGACCTGGTCGTGAAGCAGGACCGGGCGGCCGCCGCGGCCGGCGGCACCGCCCCGCCGGCCCGGCGGGAGCCGGTCGAGAAGACGGCACACGTCAAGGGGCTGGAGGACGACCTGCGGCAGCGGCTGGCGGTGAAGGTCGAGATCCGGGTGAAGGCGGCGGACCGCGGGCAGATCGTGATCGGGTTCGACTCGAACGACGACTTCGAGCGGATCCTGGAGGCGCTGAAGCGCTGACCCGGTTGCCCCGGCCCGCGACGCGACCCCCGGCGACCCCGGGGGTCGCGTCGTTCCCGGTCGGGTGGGGCAGGCATTCCTGCCTGCCGTGCGGCTGGGCAGGCAGGAATGCCTGCCCCACCCGGACCTGCCCCGCCTTGCCCCGCCCGCCGCGATCCGGTACGCTCCACCCACTTCACCCACGGAGGACGGTCATGCGGCCACGGACGGTCGGGCTTCTCGGGTTGGCGGGTCTGCTCTCGGCGGCCGGGGCGTGGGGCCAGGCCCCGGAGTTCAAGCCGTACGCCTCGACCGACGGGCGGTACAAGGCGGTGTTCCCCGGCCCGGTCACCACCCAGACCGTCCCGGTCAAGGACGAGAAGGGCGAGCTGACGGTGGTGGTCGACTCGGTCGAGTTGCTGGCCGGCACCTCGTTCCTGGTCACCTACGTCGACGCCCCGGCCGAGTTCGCGAAGCAGCCGCCCGGGCCGCGGCTCGACAAGGTCCGGGACGGGAACAAGGGGGCCGACGGGAAGCTGGTCGAGGAGAAGGACGTGGCGGTCGGGGCGGAGAAGTACCCGGGCCGGGACGTGCTGATCGAGAAGCCGGGCGGCCACCTGCGGAACCGGATCGTGATCGCCGGGAACCGGCTGTACCAGGTGATGGTGCAGGGGCCGAAGGACGTGGTCCTGTCCCCGTCCGCCGACCGCTTCCTCGCCTCGTTCGAAGTCACCAAGTAACCAGCCGGGGAATGCCGATGCGATCCGCCGTCCTCGCCGCCGCGGTCCTGTCGTCCGCCGGGCTGTCCGCCCAGGACAAGAAGTACGAGTCGAAGGAGGGGAAGTACGCGGTCGCCTTCCCGGGCGCCCCGGAGACGGACTCGGACAAGGTCGGCGACCTGACCCTCCACACCGCGACCGCGGAGGGGAAGGGGGTGGTGTTCGTGGTGACGTGGTCCGACCTGCCGGGCGGGGCCGGGGCGAAGCCGGCCGACGTCCTGGGGACCGGCGAGAAGACCCTGGCCGCCGGCCTCGGGGCGAAGGGGGTGAAGGCGAAGGACGTGACGTTCGGCCCGGACAAGCTGCCGGCCCGGGAGCTGGCCGGGGAGGCGGTGGTCGGGGCGGTCACCAAGCAGCTCCGGGCGACGCTGATCGTCTCCGGCGGGCGGCTGTACCAGGTGGTCGCGATCGGGACGAAGGAGGCGGTGACCGGGAGGGCCGGTGACGCGTTCTTCGAGTCGTTCGAGGTGCGGAAGTGAACGCGGTCTTCCGCCCGCGTGTCCGTAGTCGTAGACTGGTGGGGCGGGCCGCCCGGCGGCCCGTGCCGTTCGGGGCGTAGCTCAGCCCGGTAGAGCGCGTGGTTTGGGACCACGAAGCCGCAGGTTCAAATCCTGTCGCCCCGACTCCCCTCCCGGCATGTCCTATCGTTGGGCATGCCCGCCCCTCTCCGGTTCCTCCCGCTGTTCGCGGTCGCCCTCGCTGTCCGACTCGGCACCGTCGTGCTCGGGTCGTGCCTGGCCGTCCTCCCCCCCGACCCGTTCACCGACCCGGCGACCCCGACCCGCTTCCGCGGCGAGATGCGGTCCGGGGCGGCGCGGCCGATCGAGCCGTGGTACCGGTTCGACGCGCTGTGGCTGGCGAACGTCGGGCGGAACGGGTACGCGGCGGCGGAGGACTCGGGCGGGCGGCTCGGGGTGGCGTTCCTGCCGGCGGCGCCGGCGGTGTTCGCACTGGCCGACGCGGTCGGGGTCAACCCGTTCTGGGCGGTGTTGCTGGCGGCGAACCTGGCCGGGGCGGCGGGGGCGGCGGTGCTGGCGCGGGTCGCGGCCCGGGTGACCGGCGACGCGGACGTCGGGCCGCGGGCGTTCGTGCTGCTGCTCGCCTTCCCGACCGCGTTTTTCCTCTCGGCCCCGTACAACGAGGCGTTCGGGCTGCTGTTCACCGCGCTGGCGATGGCCGCGTGGCTCGACCGGAAGGCGGTCGGGTCGGCGGTGTGGGCCGGGCTCGGGTCGCTGGCCCGGATGACGGGGGTGGCGGTCGGGGTGGCGGCGGTGGCGGGTTGGGTGTGCGGCGACCGGACGCGGGCGGGGTTCTGGCGGGCGGCGGTGGTGGCGGCCGGGAGCTTCGCCGGGCTGGCGGCGTTCTGGGCGTACCTCGGGTGGGCGGTCGGCGACCCGCTGGCGGGGCTGCGGTCGCAGGCGGCGTGGGGCCGGCGGGGGTTCTCGGTGTGGAACCCGTGGCACGCGCTGGAGTCGGTGTGGGACCCGGACGTGCCGCACTGGGGCGAGGCGGCGGTGGTGGTCGGGTTCGTGGTGCTGGGGGTGCGGGCGTGGGCGCGGCGCGGGGCGTTCTGGGGCGTGCTGGCGCTGGTCCCGGTCGGCCAGATGGTGATGTCCGGGACGTTCCTGAGCGGGCACCGGCTGGTGCTCGCGGCGCTGCCGGCGTTCGTCGAACTCGCCGACGTGCTGCGGAACCGACTGCTGTTCCGGACGACAGTGGTCGGGTTCGCGGCGGCGCAGTTGGTGCTGCTGAACAGGTACGTCCACTGGGTGTGGGCGGGGTGAACGGGGAAGGCCGGCGGGTTACAATGCAGAGCGGCGGAACAGCGACGGGGGGACATGCGATGACCGAACTCGACTCATTTCCCATCCTGCGGCGGTGGAACGACCTGGTCCTGTCTGGTGCCGACCGGCAGATCGAGGCGTTCCTCCTGGAGCTCGGCCGCTCACTGCCGCCCGACTGGAGCCGTGACGCGAGCCGCGAACGCGACTACGGTCGACGTGGCGCGCACCCCGGTTCGGCCTGCTTCGTCCGGGAGCCGCGTACGGGGGTGAAGGTCACCCTTTGGCTACTCCGCACCAAGCCGGAGGAGCTGCAGGGCGGGGTCGTCGAGTCCTCGGATCGGGCCCGCTACTACCCGGACGCCGCGGAGGCGATTCTCGAGTTCGAGTGGGCCGCGCTGAAACCGGCCGCGGGCGCGACCGGGGTGGCGATCCGCTCGAAGCGCCCGGGGCCGCGGACGGTTCTGCCGGAACAGGTGCGGGTGGTCCTGAACGAGTACCTGGATTGCGGCGAGCGCGGTTGGCCGCAGTCCGAACGTGCCGGCCGGGCGTGGCGGAAGTTGGTCATCGCGGCGTACCAGTCCGAGACGCTGTTGGACCCGGACGAGTTCCGCCGGTGGCTGGTCGATTCGCACGGCTACTCCCGGGACGAGGCCGAGCAGCTGTTCGCCCGCCTACTCGCCGACTCCCGGATCCTCTCCGAGTACGAATCCGAGCGGCAGTCCGCATGACCTCCATCGCCGCCGCAGCCGCGGCGTTCGCCGCGAACCCGCTCCCGGTCGTCTTCCTCGACACCTGCGTCCTGCTGGACGTGGTCCGCGCCCCTGGGCGGGAGGGCGGGGCCGAAACCGTCGCCGCCGCGGAAGCCCTACTCGCCGCCCTGCCGACGCGGGTGTACGTCGTCCTCACCGATGTCGTGACCGCCGAGTGGGTGAACAACCTCCCGGCCGTCCGGGAGGAGTGTGAAGAGAGCGCCGGCACCTTCTTGACCACGAACGACATCCTGACGGCGACCCAAGTGGTCACCGGGTTCGCCCCGGCCGGGATGCCCGACCGCGCGACGCTGCCGGGTCAACTCACCGACCACCTGACCCGACTGTCGGACGCCCTGGTCAAGGCCGCGGCCTGTCTCGAACGCGACGGCGGGTGCCTGAGCCGGGCCCTCGCCGGTTTCTGCCGAGGCCGCCGAGACGCCCGGCCAACTCGAAAGCCGGGGGCAAAGGGGCGAAGGACTGCATCATCCTGGAACACGCTCTCGACCTCTCCGCCCGCCTCGGCGCGGGTTACCCGAAGCCCCGGTACTTCGTCAGCTCGAACACCGGGGACTTCGCCGAGAAGCCAGCCAACCAGGTCCACCAGGACCTGCGCGACGACTTCACCGCCGCCCACCTGGAGTACGTCCCGTCACTGATCGACGTGGTGGCGCTGCTACGGGCCGGCGGCCACCTGTGACGCGCGGCGCCCCGGGGCCCGCCGCCGCAGTTCGGCCGTGACCGGCCCGGCCAGCGTCTCCTCGACCCGCGCCAGCGCCCGGGCGACCGCCGCCCCGTCCGCCACCCGGTGGTCGTACACCAGCCGCACCGCCACGCCCCCGTCCGGGCCGATCACCCCGTAGTTCAGCGTGTACGTCAGTGGGGACAGCGGGTGCAGCGACTCCGCCCCCAGCCCCGAGTACACCGACACCCCGAACGTCCCGAAGTAGTTCGGCCGGGACCGGGCCAGGTTCAGCGCGAGCCACCAGAGCCCGCGGCGGACCGGCCGCGGCAGCCGGGCGACCCGCAGCGACCGGCGGAACTCCTTCACCTCGCCCACCGGGGCCGTCATCGCGTGCCGGAGGCGGGCGTCGAGGTCCGCGAGCGGCAGCCCGGCCGGGTCGGTCACCCGCGCCCCGAACACCGCCGGCTCCCCGTCATACTCCCGCTCCACCGCCACGCTCGCCACGCTCACCGGGTACTCGTACAGGTGCGGGGTCGGGAGCTTGACGTACGCCCGCCGCAAGACCGGCACGTCCCGGGCCACCAGCGCGAACGCCTTCGTGAACAGGGCCGCCCACGCCGGCCGCAGCGGCTTCGGCAGCGCCGCCCGGGCCGCCGCCGCCGCCCCGACGTTCATGTGCCGCTGCACCGGGACCGTCGGCACCCCGGCCGCGAAGTGCATCAGGTCGCCGACGATCCGCCGCGGGGCCGACAGCCGGATCGACACGCCGCGCATGGGTCAGCCCTCGTCGGACGGTTTCACCGCCGAGAAGATGAACGCCTGGCCGGCGTAGCTCCGTCGGTGGAACACCCGACGGAACCCGGCTTCCTCCAACTTCCCGGCCACCGCCGCCGCCGGCAGGTAGTGGAACCGCCCCGCCCGCGCCTCCCGCTTCAGCCACCCGCCGTACCGCATCATCCGCAGCGACCGCCGCAGGAACCGGAGCGGCCGACCCGCCCGGAACACGTCCCCGAGCGACAACAGCCCGACCTTCCACCACGCCGGCTCCGGGACGTTCACCGAGAACACGAACCGCCCGCCCGGCCGGAGCACCCGGTACACCTCGTGCAGCACCCGGTCGTAGGCGGCGTCGGTCCACCGCCCGGAGACCGGGTCGAGGTGCTCGGCGTAGCTGATCGACAGGCCGGAGACCGCGTGGTCGAAGGACGAGTCGGGGAAGGGAGCCAGGCCGCTGCTGAAGTCGTGGTGGCGGAACCGGACGCGGTCGCCGGCGGACAGCTCCGCCCGCAGCCGGGCGTAGGCGTCGGCGTTGGCGGCGGCGCAGTCGACCCCGACGACCGCGCCGACGGTGCCGCCGGTGTGGTCCCAGAGCGCCCGGGTGAGCGGGCCGCCGCCGCACCCCAGGTCGAGCCACGCCTCCCCGGCCGCCGGGGCGGCCAGGGCGACCGTGTCGGCCAGGAGCCGGCGGTACGGGCGGACCTCCTGCTGCGACCAGAACGCCTTCGCGCACCGGGCGTCGGTCCAGTGGTTCCGGGCGGCGGGGGCGGCCGTCATCGTCGCACCTGGTGGACAACACCTTGGGCCGGGCGGATGCTATCCCCCGCCCGCCCGCCCGGACAACCCCAACCGCCGGCCGCGGTCGGTAGGGTGGGCCGAGGTCCGCTTCGGACCGAGTCCCACCACACGCCCCGGTGGGACTTGCCGGCGAGGCGCCGGCTCGGCCCACCCTACAACTCCAACCTCACACTCGCACGCTTCGCCGTGAAACTCTTCTCCACCGACCAGTTCGTCCTCCCACTCCCGGACGGGCACACCTTCCCGATGGCGAAGTACCGGCTGCTGCGCGAGCGGGCCGAGGCGTCCGGACTGCTGCCCCGGCGAGCTGGTCGAGCCGCCGGCCGCGACCGACGAGCAGCTCCTCCGGGCCCACGACGCGGAGTACGTGGCCCGGGCGACCGCCGGGCTGCTGACGGCGGACGAGATCAGGCGGATCGGGTTCCCGTGGTCGGCCCGGATGGTCGAGCGGTCCCGGCGGTCGAGCGGGGCGACAGTCGAGGCGTGCCGGGCGGCGCTGGCCGGCGGGGTGGCGGTGAACCTCGCCGGCGGCACCCACCACGCCTTCCGCGACCACGGGGAGGGGTACTCGGTGTTCAACGACACCGTCGTCGCCGCCCGCCAGGTGCAGGCCGACGGGACCGTCCGCCGCGTCGTGGTGATCGACCTGGATGTCCACCAGGGGAACGGCACTGCGGCCCTCTGCCGGCTCGACGACACCGTCTACACCCTGTCCGTCCACGGTGCGAAGAACTACCCGCTGCGGAAGGAGCAGAGCGACCTGGACGTGGAGCTGCCGGACCGGACCGGCGACGCCGAGTACCTGGCGGCGGTCGAGGCGGCGGTGGCCCGGGCGGTCCGCGAGGCCCGGGCGGACCTGGCCGTCTACCTCGCCGGGGCCGACCCGTTCGAGGGCGACCGGCTCGGCCGGCTGGCGGTCACCAAGGCCGGGCTGGCGGAGCGCGACCGGGTCGTGTTCGACGCCTGCCGGGCGGCCGGGCTGCCGCTGGCGGTGACCATGGCCGGCGGGTACGCCCGGGAGGTGACCGACACGGTCGACATCCACTGGCAGACGGTCCGGCGGGCGATCGAGTACGGGCGGTGACCGCGGTGTGGCGGCCCGCGAAGATTCCGCCGGCGGGCCGAAGGGGCGTAAACGAATCAAAACAGGGGTGCGCCGGCGTAGCTGTTAATTGTCAGTCCGGCCCTGAATCGGCGTCCCGGAGGGATTCCCGGTTCGGCGCCCGAACCGACACCTGATATCCTTGCTGAACCGACCGCTTCCCCGTCCCCGGCCGCCATGAACCGCCGCACCTTCCTCCGCGCGACCTGTGCCGCCGCCCTCCCGGCCCCGGCCGTCGCCGCCGGGTACGGACTGTTCGAGGCCGGGTGGGTGCGGGTCGACCGGCAGACGCTGCCGCTGCCGCGGCTCCCGGCGGCGCTGGCCGGCACCCGGGTGGTGTTCCTGACCGACCTGCACCACGGCCCGTTTACCCCGCTCGACTACGTCGTCTCGGTCGTCCGCACCGCCCTCGACCTCCGGCCGGACCTGGTCCTGCTCGGCGGGGACTACTCGCACCGGGACGGGAAGTACGTCCGCCCGTGCTTCGAGGTGCTGTCGGCGCTGCGGGCCCCGCTCGGGGTGTACGGGGTGCTCGGGAACCACGACTACTGGCACGGGCTGCGGGAGACGGTCGAGGGGATGCGGGCGGCGGGGGTGGGAGAGTTGACGAACTCCGGGGTGTGGGTCGGGACGGGCGGGGCGCGGCTCCGGGTGGGCGGGGTGGACGACCTGTGGGCCGGTCAGGTTGACGTGGCCGGGGCGGTCGGGGACGCGACGGCCGACGACGCCTGCCTGCTGGTGAGCCACAACCCGGACGTGGCCGAGACGCTGCGGGACCGGCGGGTCGGGCTGGTGTTGAGCGGGCACACCCACGGCGGGCAGGTGGTGTTCCCGGGCGGCCGGGCCCCGTTCGTCCCGAGCGCGTACGGGCGGAAGTACCTGCGCGGGTTGGTGGAGGCCCCGGCGACCCGGGTGTACGTGTCCCGCGGGCTCGGCACCAGCGGGCTGCCGGTCCGGTTCGGGAGCCGGCCGGAGATCAACGTGATCACCCTGGAGCCGGCCTGACCGATGAGCCGCGCCGCGTTCCTCGCACACCTCCGCGCCGACCCCGCCGACCTGACCGCCTGGCTCGCCTACGCCGACTGGCTGGACGAGCAGGACGACCCGACCGGGGCGTTCGTCCGGTTGTCGCTGGACTTCACCGCCGGCCGGGTCCCGGTCGAGCCCGAGTTCGCCCACGCCGACCGGCTCGACGAGCTGGCCGCGGCCGCCGACCCGGACACACGGGAGGCGATGGCGGACTACCGGTCCGGGCTGCCGGTCCGGCTGCAGGTGTGCGGGGTGATGCGGCTCGGCCCGGGGCCGGAGGCGGCCTACCCCGCGGTCGAGCACTCGGTCGTGCTCGTCGCCGTGCTCGCCGGCCGGGTCGCGGCCGGGGCCCGACTGACGTCCGAGGACCGGCGGTGGCGGCCGCGGCGGCCGGTGTCGGGCGTGGAGGTGTTCGCCGAGGTGCTGGAGCGGGCCGAGGCCGGGCGGGGGCCGACGGTCGTCGGGCTGTACTACGCCGAGCCCCAGGCGGTCGCGGCCGGGACGATCCTGGTCGAGGACGCGGGGTAGGGCCGGCCGTACAACTTCCCGGCCCGCGGGGCGCGGGCGCACACGGAGGCTCGCGATGCGGACGCTGCTGTCGGTGGTGCTGCTGGGCGGGACGGTCGGGGTGTCGGTCGGGGACGACAAGAAGGACCCGACGGCCGGGAAGTGGGTGGTGGAGTCGGTGACCCGGGACGGGAAGCCGGTGGACGCGCTGAAGGGGGCGGTGCGGGTCCACAAGGACGGGGCGTACACGTTCACGCCGGTGGCCGGGTCGAAGGCGGAGCCGTCGTCCGGGACGTACAAGCTGGACGCGGGGAAGACGCCGGCGACGATCGACACGGCGGCGAAGGGCGGGACGTACGACGGGAAGACGCTGCTGGGGATCGTGAAGGTGGACGGGGACGCGCTGACGATCGCGTACGGGGAGCCGGGGAAGGACCGGCCGGCGAAGTTCGAGAGCGCGGCCGGGAGCGGGGTGGTGGTGGCGGTCCACAAGCGGGCGAAGTGAGGTCAGGCCGACCAGGTGCGGCCGTCCGCGGTGTGGGTGACCAGGACCGTCGGGCGCGGCGCGGCGGGCCGGAGCTGGAACGTCAGCGGGAGCACCCCGCTCGCCAGCACCGCCGGGTTCGCCGCGTCCGACGTGCCGGCGTGGACCAGCGCCCCGCCGCGGAGCTGGTACAGCTCCAGCGCCCACGGGTCGCGGTCGACGATCAGCACCTCCCGGGTGCTGACCTTGGCGTAGAACGCGAGCTTCTGCCGCGGGTCCTCGCCGGGGCTGACGATCTCGACCGCCAGGTCCGGCCCGCCCACCCAGTGGGTTCCGGCGTTCTTCGCCCGGTTACCGGCGAGGTAGACCAGGACGTCAGGCTCCCGGTAGTTGTTCACCCAGCCGGCGTCCCGGTCGCTCACGTTCGCCCCGGCCAGGACGCGGTCCCCGGCCGACCGGTCCACGGCGGAGGCGAACGCGAGGGCCAAGTCGGTCACGACGAACTGGTGGTCGTTGTTCGGCATCGGCGGCATGACCAGCACCCCGTCCCAGACCTCGTCCCGGTTGTTCGGGAACTGGCGGTCGCGCTCCGTCCGGACGTGCTGCTCGTACACCGGGTCGTAGATCACCACCGGCATCGGCATGCCCCCTTCAACACAGCGGCCGGTTGAACCCGGCCGCCCGCCACATTGTTCACTTCTTCGGCGGGTCCTTCAACCCCGACAGGAACTCGACCACGTCCCGCAGCTCGCGGCGCGTCAGTTTCGTGTGGAGGTCGTCCGGCATCGCGCTCGGCCCGGTCCGCCGCGCCGCCACGTCCTTCACCGACACCACCACCTCCTTGTTCTCCGGCGTCACCAGGCGGATCTGCTTCCCGTCGTCCGCCTTCACCACCCCCGACACCGTCGTCTCGTCGTTCAGGACCAGGATCACCGTCTCGTACCCCTTGGCGATCTTCGCGCCCGGGTGCACCACCGCCTCCAGCAGGTAGCGGCGGTCCTTCTCCTTGTCCGCGGCCAGCCCGTCGAGCGCCGGCCCGACCTCCCCGCCCTGCCCGCCGAGCTTGTGGCACTTCTGGCACGACACCGCCATGTTCCCGAGCACCACCGCCCGGCCGCGGTCCGCGTCCCCGCCGGCCAGCGCGTCCAGGTACGGCGCAAGCTTATCGCCCTTCGGGTCGGCGGCGGCCTTCGCCCGCGCCGCCCGGTACTTTTCGACTTTCTGCTTCAGCGGGGCGTGCAGCGCGAACTTCTCCTTCCCCCGGTCCCGCTCGACGCGGGCGTCCGCCGCCTCCACCAAGTCGACCAGCAACTCCCCCAGCACCTTCCCGGCGAGGGCGGCGTCGAGCCACTCGTCGAGCAGCTTGTCGACGGCCGGCGACTCGTCGAATGTGCCGAGGATCGCGAACGCCCCCTGCCGCTCCGCGACCGACGCCGTCTCGTCCTTCAGTAGCGCGGGGAGTTCGGCCAGCACCCCGGCCGGGTCGAGGTGCGCCCGCACCGTCCGGCCGGCGGCCCGCAGCTTCGGCTCGGCCGACGCGAGCGCCAGCGCCGCCAGCTCCTTCGCCGACGGGTCCTTCAGCGCCTCGACCGCGAACAGCGCCTCGGTCCGGATCCCGACGGGGTTCTTCGCGTCCCGCACCAACCCGGCCATCAGCGGGCCGAACTCCTTCATCCCGAGCTTCGCGGCCAGCTGCGCCGCCTCCCGCCGCACCACGTCCGACCCGGCGAACAGCGCCAGCCCCTGCGGCCGGACGGCGTCGGCCGCGACCTTCGCATCGCGCTTCGGTAACTCCATCGTCAGCCCGGTGACCGGGTCGCGGCGGCCGGGGGCGGTCCAGTCGGCGAGCAGTTGGAGGGCGAAGACGCGGGTCGCGTCCGGCTCCGTCGCCCGGCCGGCGAACGCGGCGACCCGGGCGGCCGCCTCGGGGGTGCCGAGCCAGAAGTTCGCGGCCAGCGCCCGGAACGCGACCGGGTCCGGCTGGTTCGGCTTGTCGGCGAAGCGGGCGAGCGCCGCGAACCCGCTCATCGCCCGCTCGTCGTACACCGCCCGGGCGGCGTCGGCGGCCACCTTCGGGTCGGCGTCGGCCAGGAACTCGGCGACCTTGTCGCTGCCGTGCTTCCGCAGGGCGAGGAGCACACCCATCCGCACCGCCGGTACGTCGTACTTGTCCTTCAGCTGCGCCCAGACGTTCCACAGGTCGGCCGGGTTGCGGGCGGCGTGGACCAGCCCCATCACGGCCGCGTGCCGCAGGTACGGGTCCTGGTCGGCGTTCGCCTTCAGGAGGTCGAACAGCGGGGCGAAGAACGCCTGCTCGGCCAGCGGCCGGCGGACGAGCGGTTCGGGCGGCCCGAGCTTCCCGTAGGTGACCGCCGCGGCCGCACGCACCCGTGCGTCCGGGTCCGTCATGAGTTTCACGAGCTTCCCCAACGGGCGGTTCACTTCCGGTCCGAACTTGGTCGGGACGGGCAGACCCGCAAGCGTCTTCAGTGCGTTCGCACGGATCACGGGGTCGGGATCGTCGAGCACCTTCTCGACGATCTCGCCCCACCCTGTCCGCTTCTCCGGGTGGAGGCGGTCGTACAGTCCGAGCCCCCAGACCGCGTGCAACCTTGCAAGTTGGTCCTTGGACTCCTGGAGGATCGCGACGAACGTCATGTCGTAGGTCTTCTCCGCCATCGCGATCTGCGCCTCCTGCCGCACCTGCTGGTGCGGGTGAAACAGGAGCCGTCCCAGTTCACGGTCACTCTTCTTCGCGAACCCCTCGGCGAGCACCTGCTTCGCCTCGGCCACCGCCGGGTTCTTCATCGCCGCCGGGTCCGTCACCCGGAAGATCCGGCCCTTCCCCGGCTGCCTCCACCCGTCGACCCAGTCGAGGACGTAGAACGCCCCGTCCGGGCCGAACTCGCAGTCCGTCGGGAGCATGTTGGTGACGAACTTCTTCGGCTCGGCGGTCAGTTCGAACGCCGCCCCCTTCGGCCTCACCGCCAGCGACCAGATCGCGCTGCCGCCGCCCGGCCCGCCGGTGAAGTCCGCGCAGAAGAAGTGGTCCTTGTACGCGTCGGCGAGCCCGACGCCGGGGTAGTGGGTGATCCCGCTCGGCCCGTTGCCGAAGTTCGCCAGCGCGGGCACGATGTGCGCCGCCTGGCCGTCCCAGTGCGGCAGCCACAGCTTCTCGGTGTTCCACGGCCCGCGGTTCCCCTGCGGCACCGCCGGGGTGTGGTACCCGGTCCCGTACTGGAACCCGCACCGCCACCCGCTGTCCCCGCCCTCGACCACCAGCATCCACCGCGCCCGGTCCCCGGAGTCGGAGTTGTTGTCCCAGGTGAACAGGTTCCCGCGGTCGTCGAACGCCAGCTCCTGCGGGTTCCGCAGCCCGACGTGCACGACCTCCATGTTCGACCCGTCCGGGTCGCACCGCAGCACCGCCCCGCTGTCCGGGTTGAACAGCTTCTTCCCTTCTTTGGTGGTGACGTTCAGCCCGCGGTCCCCGACGGTGAAGTACAGCTTCCCGTCCGGCCCCATCCGCAGCCCGTGCAGGTCGTGGCCGATGTACTGGACGTGGACCCCGAACCCGGTCGCCAGCGAGGTCTTCTCGGTCGCCGTGTTCGTGCCCTTCGGGTCGCGGAACCGGTACAGGTCCGGGACGCAGGCGAAGTACACGTCGCCGTTGCGGGC
Organism: Isosphaera sp.; assembly: GCA_013822345.1. Classification (GTDB taxonomy): domain Bacteria; phylum Planctomycetota; class Planctomycetia; order Gemmatales; family Gemmataceae; genus Gemmata. Next base: position 45,460 of record PNKH01000022.1, on the reverse strand, counting down.
GAGCACCCCGGCGGCGATCCCGTCGTCGTACCGGTTGAACCCGTCGGCGAACACGCTGTCCCGGTCGGCCTTGCCGTCGCCGTCCGAGTCCCACACCAGGCGGAGCCGCTCGCTGTTCTCAGGGAACTGGCCGAACTTGTGCTTCTTCAGCATCGCGACCCGGTCGGCGACGGTCCGGCAGGCGAGGTCGTCGTCGCGCCAGGGCTTGCCGCGGGTGTCCGGGGCGCCGTCGGTGTGGCGGAACGTCTCGGCGACGTAGCACCGCCCTTTCTCGTCGAACGCGAAGGCGACCGGGTTGGCGAGGTGCGGCTCGGCCGCCCACGCCTCGGCCTTCAGCCCCTTGTCCGCGAGGCCGATCCGGGCGGCCGCGTCGTCGGCCGGGGTGCGCTTCGGCTGGGGTTCGGCGGCGACCAGTCCGAGGGCGAGGCCGAGGACGGGGAGGGCACACAGCAGGCGGGGCATCCGTCGACTCCGGGAGGTGGGTGCGGGGCGGGGTACGGTTGAGGCTACCTCACGGCGCCGGACCCGGCAACGGCTGGACGGCCGCCGCCGCCGCCCCCCTACAATGGTCGCATCCGCATTCCCGGAGCGCCGCGTGAACACCCACCCCCGACCCGGGGCCAGGCCCGCCCCACCCGCCGAGCCGGGGGTCGACCACGACCGCATCCGCCGGGCGGTCCGCGAGATCCTGGCGGCGGTCGGCGAGGACCCGGACCGCGAAGGGCTGCTGGAGACCCCGGACCGGGTCGCCCGGATGTACGCGGAGGTGTTCGGCGGGCTCCACACCGACCCGGCGGTGCACCTGGCGAAGACGTTCACCCAGAAGCACGACGAGATGGTGCTGGTGAAGGACATCGAGTTCGCGTCGTGCTGCGAGCACCACCTGCTGCCGTTCGTCGGCAAGGCGCACATCGCCTACCTGCCGAACGGCAAGATCGTCGGGCTGTCGAAGCTGGCCCGGGTGGTGGACGCGGTCGCCCGCCGGCCGCAGGTGCAGGAGCGGATGACGGAGCAGGTGGCGGACCTGATCATGGCCCACCTGAAGCCGCGCGGGGTGGGGGTGATCGTGGAGGCGAGCCACACCTGCATGACGGTCCGCGGGGTGCGGAAGCCGGGGGCGATGACGATCACCAGCTCGATGCGCGGCGGGTTCCTCGACCACCCGCCGACCCGGGCCGAGCTGATGTCGCTGGTGTTCGGCCGCGGGGGGTGAGGGCGAGCCGGGAGCGTGAGCGACCGGAGGACGCCCGCTCCGGTCGCTCACGCTCCCGGCTCGCCGGGGCGTCACTTCTTCCCGGCCTTCTCGACCTCCGCCTTGAGCTTCAGCAGGTCGGCCTCGGCCTGGAGGCGGGTGAACCGGGCCTGGTCGGCCGAGTGCGGCGGCTCGACCTCCGCGTCCACCCGCGCCTTGATGACCCGCTCGCAATCCTTCATCAGGATCACCCGCGCCTCGTAGCAGCGGACGCGCCAGCCCGGGGCGGGGTCGAGTTCCGCCGCCACCCGGTAGGTGTCCGTCGCGACCTGGAGGTAGGTCGGGTAGAACGGCGAGTCGACCCGCCCGCACTCGAGCACCGTATGCGCCTTCATCAGGAAGAGGTACCCGGCCCGGACCTGCTCGTGCCGGACCTTCTGGAGCGGGGTCGGGGCGGCCGGCAGGGCGGGCGGCTCCGGGTACACCAGCCTGGCCATCGCCTTCTGGTACGCGTCGCGTGCCGCCGGGAATGTCTCGTCCCTCCGGTCGAGCTGCGGGAACGGGAGCGGCTTCAGGTCCGGGAACGCGGTGTACGCCGGTTCAGAATTCTTCTCGGCCGGTTGGCCGACGAGGAGGGCGGCGGCGAGGAGCACGGGCACGGGGCACCGCCGGGGACGGGTGCGGCGGGAACGACCCGCCGGTCATGATACCCCGCGGGCGGCGGACTGCGTATCGTACCAAGGGGGGACACACCCGTTGGACGCGAAGCAGATCGCCGACGACCTCCGCGGGGTGTTCCGCGGCGCCTTCCGGTCCGACGCCCTCACCCGCGGGCTGTACGCGACCGACGCCAGCCCGTTCGCCGTCACCCCCCTCGCGGTCGCCGTCCCGGAGGACGCTGCCGACGTCGCCGCCCTCGTCCGGTACTGCCACGAGCACAACCTGCCGGTGGTCCCCCGCGGGGCCGGGACCGGGGTCGCCGGCGAGAGCCTCGGGCCGGGCGTCGTCCTCGACCTCAGCGTCAAGTTCCGCCGGATCGGGCCGGTCACCGGCGACGCCGTCACGGCCGAGGCCGGGGTGACGTGTGCCGCCCTGAACGCGGAGCTGGCGAGGGTCGGGCGGCGGTTCGCCCCGGACCCGGCCAGCGCCGCCACCTGCACCGTCGGCGGGATGGTGGCGACGAACGCCTCGGGCGGGAACGCGTTCCGGTACGGGTACACCCGGGACCACGTCGCCGCGCTCGACGTGGTGCTGGACGACGGCACCCCGGCGACGTTCGGGCGAGCCGGGAGCGTCGGCGACCGGAGCGACGCCCCTCCGGTCGCTGACGCTCCCGGCTCGCCGGGCTCCGACCGGGCCCCCGCCGTCTCCGCCCTCCTCGCCGCCAACGCCGACCTGATCGCCCGGCACCGCCCGCGGACGCCGTTCAACCGGTGCGGCTACCTCCTCCACGACGTCCTCACCCCCGACGGCCCGGACCTGGCGAAGCTGCTCGTCGGCTCCGAAGGAACGCTCGCGGTCGTCACCGCCGCCACGCTCCGCACCGTCCCGCTGCCGGGCGGGACGTGCCTGGCCCTGATCGGCTTCCCCACCCTCGACGCGGCGGTCCGGGCCGGCCTCGACCTCCGCAAGCTGAACGTCGTCGGGTGCGACCTGCTCGACCGCCGGCTCCTGTCGGCCACCCGCCGGGTCGAGGGCGGGGACGGGTACGGGATCCCGCCGGCGGTCGGGGCGGCGCTGGTGGTGACGGTCGAGGGCGACACCGAGCGGGAGGCGACCGAGGCCGGGTGGGGCGTCGTGGAAACCCTCCGCCGGTCCCACCTGCTGAAGGTCCTCGCGGACCCGACCTGCGCCCCGGACGGGGCGGACCGGGTCCGGGGGGTGCGGGCGGCGGCCGTCGCCGGGATGTACGGGCTGGGCCGCGGGCCCCGGCCGGTCGCGTTCGTCGAGGACGTCGGGGTCCCGCCGGCGGCGGTGGCCGAGTACCTGGCCGGGGTGCAGGACGTGCTGCGGGACCAGGACCTGACCGCGTCGTTCCTGATCCACGCCCTGACCGGGCAGGTCCACACCCGCCCGCTGGTCGACCTGGACGACCCGGCCGACCGGGCGAAGCTGTGGCCGGCGGCGGAGGCGGTCCACGCCCTGGCCCTGTCGCTCGGCGGGACGGTCAGCACCCAGCACGGGACCGGGATCGCCCGCACCCCGTGGGTCGAGCGGCAGTACGGCCCGGCGTACGCGGTGTTCCGCGAGCTGAAGCGGGTGTTCGACCCGAAGAACCTGCTGAACCCCGGGAAGATCGTCGGCCCCGACCCGAGCCGGGAGGCGTGGCCGCTGCGGGGGGCGGGTGTCGGGTATCGGGTACCGGGTATCGGGCCGAACCCGGCGGCCGGGCCGGCCGGCCCGTCTTCCCCGACGCCCGATACCCGGTACCCGATACCCGCCCTCGAAGAGGCCGCCCGGTGCTCCGGGTGCGGGGACTGCCGGACGGCCACCGCCGGGCGGATGTGCCCGGTGTTCCGGGCGACCGGGGACGAGGCGGCGACGCCGCGGGCGAAGGCCAACCTGCTGCGGATCCTCGCCGGCGGGGCGGAGGCGAGTCCGGACGAGGTGCGGGCGGTCGCCGCCCTGTGCGTCAACTGCCGGATGTGCCGGGACGAGTGCGGCGCCCGGGTGAACGTCCCGAAGCTCATGCTGGAGGCGAAGGCGGCGGCCCACCGGGACGGCGGGCTGAACCTGGCCGACTGGGCCCGGGCCCGGGCCGGCGGGTTCGCCGCCGCCGCCAGCAACCTCGCCCCGGCGGTCAACCTGATGTTGGCCCGCCGCCCGGTCCGGTGGGTGCTCGAGAAGCTGTTCGGGCTGTCGCGCCGCCGGCGGCTCCCGGCGTTCGCCCTCCACCACTTCTTCCGCCGCGCCCGCCGGTCCGGGCTGACCGCGAAGCCGGCCGGTCCGGTCCGGGACGCCAGGCGGACCGCCCGGGTGGCGTACTTCGTGGACGTGTTCGCCGCGTACAACGACCCGCTGGTCGGGGAGGCGGCGGTGCGGGTGCTGCGGCACCACGGGGTCGAGGTGTACGTCCCGCCGCGGCAGGTCGGGTGCGGGGTGTCGGCCCTGTCGGTCGGGGACGCGGAGACCGCCCGGGAGGCGGCCGCCCGGAACGTCCGGGTGCTCGCCGACCTCGTCCGCGAGGGCTACCGCGTCGTCTGCTCCGAGCCGACCGCCGCCCTCACCCTGACGGAAGACTACCCGGACCTGCTCGCCGACCCGGACGCGGCCGCGGTCGCCGCCGCCACCGTCGAGCTGACCGCGTTCCTCGGCGAGTTGCGGGCCGCCGGCCGGCTCCGGACCGACTTCCGCCCGCTCGACCTGACCCTCGGGCACCACGTCCCGTGCCATGTCAAGGCGCTCCGCCGGCCGCCGGCCGGGCCGGGGCTGCTCGGCCTGGTCCCCGGGGTGACGGTGCGGACGATCGACGTCGGCTGTTCGGGCATGGCCGGGACGTGGGGGATGCAGGCGGCGCACCGGGCGGTGTCGCTGGCGGCCGGGGCGGCGGTGTTCGCGGAGATGGGCCGGCCGGGGGTGCTGTTCGGGTCGACCGAGTGCAGCGCCTGCCGGCTGCAGCTGCAGGACGCGACCGGGAAGCGGACGCTGCACCCGGTGCAGTACCTGGCCCTGGCGTACGGGCTGCTGCCGGAGATCGAGGCCCGGCTGCGGCGGCCGCTGGGCGAGCTGGTGAGCGAGTGACGGCGGGCATCGTAGCATCGTAGGGTGGGCCGAGACCCGCGCTTCGCGGGGCGAGTCCCACCACGGCCGGCCGTGGTGGGACTCGCCCCGCGAAGCGCGGGTCTCGGCCCACCCTACCCCAACGACCGCCCCAACGACGCCGCGCCATGACCCACCGCGTCCTGCTGTTCGCCGCCGCCCGCGACCTCGCCGCGGCCGACGCCGTGGCGGTCGAACTGCCGGCGGGGGCGACGGTCGCCGACCTCCGCGCCGCGCTGGCCGCCCGGGTGCCGGGGCTCGCCCCGCTCCTGCGCCGGTCGTCGGTCGCCGTGAACCACGACTTCGCGGAGGACGACCGTGTCATCGCCCCCGCCGACGAACTCGCCGTCATCCCCCCCGTCAGCGGCGGGTAGCGTTCCTGGAGCGCGGCCGTCCCGGCCGCTGCTATCCTGGTCGGGGTGCAACACGACCGTCCCGGGGGCGATCGGAGTCGTGTCGGTGGAGCGGCCGGGACGGCCGCGGTCCAGGGGGCGTATACTACCCGCATGGTCCGGCTCACCCGCGAACCGATCGACCCGGCCGCCGTGACGGACGCGGTCCGCGACCCGCACTGCGGGGCGGTCGCCCTGTTCCTCGGCACGGTCCGCGACCTGACCGGGGACGCGGTCACCGTCGCCCTCGACTACGAGGCGTACGGCCCGATGGCCGAGAAGAAGCTGGCCGAGATCGCGGCCGAGGTGCGGCGGCGGTGGCCGGTCGGCGGCGTCGCCCTGGTCCACCGGCTCGGCCGCCTGGCGGTCGGCGAGGTGAGCGTGGCGGCGGCCGTCAGCTGTCCGCACCGGGCCGAGGCGTTCGACGCCCTCCGGTTCGCCGTCGACACGCTGAAGGAGTTGGTCCCGATCTGGAAGAAGGAGAACGCCCCGGACGGGACCGGGGAGTGGCAGCACCAGTCCGCCAAGCCCGGTGCCCGATGAGCGTCCCGACGGTCTACCTCGCCCGGCACGGCGAGACCGAGTGGTCCCGGAACGGCCGGCACACCGGCCGGACCGACCTGCTGCTCACCCCCGCCGGCGAGGAGGACGGCCGGCGGCTCGGGCAGCGGCTCGCCGGCGTCACCTTCTCCCGGGTGTTCAGCAGCCCGCTGGGCCGCGCCCGCCGGACGGCCGAGCTGGCCGGGTTCGCCCCCGAACTCGACCCCGACCTGCTGGAGTGGGACTACGGCACCAACGAGGGGAAGACGGGGGCCGAGATCCGGGCGGCGAACCCGGGGTGGCTGCTGTTCCGCGACGGCTGCCCCGGGGGCGAGTCCCCGGCCGACATCGCCGCCCGGGTCGACCGCCTGGCGGCGCGGCTCAAGGCTCTGGACGGCAACGTCCTGTGCTTCGCCCACGGCCACCTGCTGCGGGTGTTGGCCGCCCGGTGGGTCGGCCAGCCGGTGGCGCTCGCCGCGTCGCTGCTGCTCGGGACCGCCACCCTGTGCGTCCTGAGCTTCGACCACGGCAACCCGCACGAGCCGGCGATCAAGGTGTGGAACAGCGGCTGAGGGCGTCCCCGGCCATCGTCCCCGGGGCCCGAAACCCAGGCCGGTGGCCTGGGCTGAGGGAGGGCGGGCCTTCGGCCCTCAGCCTCTACAGCCCCGAAGGGGCGACCTCCCTCAGCCCAGGCCACCGGCCTGGGTTCTTATGGGGAAGACCACTGCGGTGAGCGCGCGACACCCGTTACGCCTGGCGTCCGACCCGGCCTCGGTGTTCCGCCCCGAGGTCCGCGCCCCGGGTTCCGCGCTCGTCGACACCTTCGGCCGGGTCCACACCAACCTCCGCGTCTCGGTCACCGACCGGTGCAACCTCCGTTGCACCTACTGCATGCCGGAGGACGTGGCCTTCCTCCCGCGGGCCGAGCTGCTGACGTTCGAGGAGATCGCCCGCGTCGTGCGGGTCGCGGCCGGGCTCGGCGTCGACAAGGTCCGGCTGACCGGCGGGGAGCCGCTGGTGCGGCGGGAGCTGCACACGCTCGTCCGGATGATCGCGGCGGTGCCGGGGATCACCGACCTCGGGCTGACCACCAACGGGCTCCTCCTTGCCGGCCGGGCCGACGCCCTGTTCGCCGCCGGGTTGCGGCGGCTGAACGTCTCCCTCGACACCCTCGACCCGGGGCGGTTCCGCGAACTCACCCGCCGCGACGGCCTGCCGGCGGTGCTGGCCGGCCTCGCCGCCGCGAAGCGGGCGGGGTTCGGGCCGATCAAGGTGAACGCGGTCGCCGTCCGCGGGTTCGCCGAGCACGACATCGTCCCGCTCGCCCGGTACTGCCGGGAGCACGGGTTCGAGCTCCGGTTCATCGAGTACATGCCGATCGGGGCCGACCCGTGGGAGCGGGACAAGGTGGTCCCGGCCGACGAGATCCTCGACCGGATCGGCCGGGCGGTCGGCGACCTGGTGCCGGCCGGCGGGGACGCGGCGTCGCCGTCGGCGGACTACGACTACGCGGACGGGGGCGGGCGGGTCGGGGTGATCGCGTCGGTCACCCGGCCGTTCTGCGGGGCGTGCAACCGCCTCCGGCTGACCGCCGACGGGAAGGTGCGGAACTGCCTGTTCGCGCTGGACGAGGCGGACGCCCGGGCGCTGCTCCGGTCCGGGGCGGCGGACGCCGACCTCGCCGCGTTGATCCGCGAGGCGGTCCGGGCGAAGTGGGCCGGGCACGGGTTCAACGCCGCGGACTTCGTGAAGCCGGACCGGACGATGCACGCGATCGGCGGATAGTGTAAGCTGGGAACACCGCCCCGCGCCCGCCACCCCGAGCCGCCGATGGAACCGCGCGAAGACGAACTCCCCTACGACGACGAGAGCGACCACGAGCCGCTGATCCGGGAGCTGCGGGCGGAGATGGTCCGGCTCCAGGCCCGGCTGGACCAGCTGACCGCGGCCACCCGGGACCAGGCGGAGGAGGCGGCGGAACTCCGCGCCCGGCTGACCGAGCTGGAGGTCGCGGTCGGGCGGCTGCGGGCGCGGTACCGGCGGGCGGCCCGGTTCTGGGGCGTGATCGGGCTGTTCTACGGGGCCGCGATCGGCATGTGGGTGAGCTGGCTGTTCCGTTGACGCCCCGCCGCTTGGCCTTCTTCGCCGGGCGCCCGCCCGGTAAAATCCCCCCCGATCCGGTACCCCAGGGAGCACACCGTGTCCTTCCGGGTCGGCAGTGGGCACGACACGCACCGGCTGGCGGCCGGCCGGCCGCTCGTCCTCGGCGGGGTGACCGTCCCGCACGACAAGGGGCTGGTCGGGCACTCGGACGCGGACGCGGTGCTGCACGCGGTGACCGACGCCCTGCTCGGGGCGGCCGGCCTCGGCGACATCGGGGACGCCTACCCGGACACCGACCCGCGGTACGCCGGGGCCGACTCCCGCCGGTTCCTGACGGAAACGCTCGCCCGACTGAACCAGTTCGGCTGGCGGGTTGTCAACCTGGACGTGACGGTGTTCGCCCAGGAGCCGAGGCTCGGGCCGGTGAAGGCGGCGATGCGGGAGTCGCTGGCGGGGCTGCTCGGGCTGCCGGCCGGGGCGGTGAACGTGAAGGCGAAGACCGGGGAGAGGGTCGGGCACATCGGCCGCGGCGAGGCGATCGGCGCCCACGCGGTCGTGCTGATTCAAAAACCAGCCACGGATGGACACGGATGAAACACGGATCGGACGAAATCAGTGTTTCTGTCTGATCCGTGTTTCATCCGTGTCCATCCGTGGCTCGTCTTCAAGGACGGGTTCATGGCCCTGCAGGTGTACTCGACGCTGACCCGCCGGAAGGAGCCGTTCCACAAGCGGCCGGGCGACGCGGTGTCGATGTACGTGTGCGGGCCGACGGTGTACAAGCCGAGCCACATCGGGCACATGGTCGGCCCGGTCATCTTCGACACCGTGAAGCGGTACCTCACGTACCTCGGTTATCGGGTGACGTGGGTCGTCAACATCACCGACGTCGACGACAAGCTGATCAAGCGGGCCGGGGAGCTGGGGACGACGGTCCCGGCGCTCGCGGCCGAGATGACGGCCGACTACCACGAGTGCCTGAAGAAGCTGAACGTCACCGGGATCGACCACTTCCCGAAGGCGACCGAGCACATCGCCGGGATGGTGGCGATGATCGGGACGCTGGTCGAGAAGGGGCATGCGTACCCGGCCGGCGGGGACGTGTACTTCGACGTGTCGAAGGACGCGGACTACGGGAAGCTGTGCAACCGCGACCCGGAGCAGTTGGAGGCGGGGTCGCGGGTGGAGGTGAGCGACCGGAAGCGGAACCCGGGCGACTTCGCGCTATGGAAAGGGGCGAAGCCGGGGGAGCCGGCGGAGGTGCAGTTCGACAGCCCGTGGGGGAAGGGCCGGCCGGGCTGGCACATCGAGTGCTCGGCGATGGCGACGAAGCTGCTCGGCGAGACGCTCGACATCCACGGCGGCGGGCTGGACCTGCAGTTCCCGCACCACGAGAACGAGCTGGCCCAGAGCGAGAGCGCGACCGGGAAGGAGTTCGCCCGGGTGTGGATGCACAACGGGCTGCTGAAGATGGGCACGGCGAAGATGGCCGGGTCGGTCGGGAACGTGGTGAACATCGCCGACCTGCTCAAGCGCCACACCGCCGAGACGGTGCGGTTCCTGCTGCTGAGCACCCACTACCGCAGCCCGATTGAGTACAGCGAGGAACGGCTGAACGAGATCGCTAAGTCCCTCCAAGGCTTCTACCGCTTCTTCGAGCGGTACGAACGGATGACCGGCGAGAGTTACTACTCCATCGAGCCGTTGAAGCCCGACGACGACCTGCCGACCACTCAAGAGGCGACTGACGAGGTGATCAGTCTTCGCGGCCGGTGGGAGCACTTCCGTGAGAGCATGAATGATGACTTCAACACGGGCGGGGCAATCGGCATCCTTCATGACTCGCTCGGGGCGGTGAATCGGTTCGCCGACAGAATCGAGAAGTACAGCGAACCGCGCTCGGATCAGTTCAAGGCAGCGGCGCTCATTCTGCGGACGATGGGCAATGTGCTGGGCCTCTTCTGGGAACCCCCGCCGAAGGCCACCCTTGCAGAAGCGGCCGGGATCGCGAAGTTCACCGTGAGCGCTCAGGGCGAGGGCGCCGCGCTTTTGGCTGGTCCGGCGCTCGAGCAGTTGAACCGTAGCCAACAGACCGTCAGCGGGCTGATGGAGCTTCTCATCGACCTGCGTAACAACCTCCGCGCCGAGGCGAAGGCGGCCGCCAAGGACAACCCGCTGAAGAAGTCCCTGTTCGACCAGACGGACCTGATCCGGAAGCGGCTCGGCGAACTCGGCGTCACCCTCGAAGACCGTCCCGGCGGCACCACCTGGCGCGTCGGGTAGGGTCTTTCCCTGGGACCGCGGCCGTCTCGGCCGCTGCTCCGCGCTTCAAAACAGCGGCCGAGACGGCCGCGGTCCGAGGATTCAACCCGGCCGCCGCGGCGTCACCCTGCAAGACCGCACCACCAACACGACCTGGCGCGTGGGTTAAGATACCGGTACGGCGCACCCAACCTGAGGTTCACGCGGCACGGCCGCTCGGCTATGGATGGGCACCCTCGTGTGAGGCCGTCCGAACCCGCCGGGACCGCCGCCATGACCCCCCACCCGCACCCGCCGACCGCCGCCCCGCCGGTCACCCCGCGCGTCCTCGGCCTCGACCCCGGGCTGCACGTCACCGGGTACGCCGTCCTCGAGTTCACCGACGCCGGCCCCAAGGTGTGCGAGGCCGGCGTCATCCGGTCGGCCGACGGCCGCGACCCTGCGGACATGGCAGCCCGCGTCCGCGTCCTTTACGATGGCCTCCTCGAAGTCGTCCACCAGTGGAAGCCGACGGCGATGGCCGTCGAGCAGTTGTTCGCCCACTACGACCACCCGCGGACGGCGGTACTCATGGCCCACGCCCGCGGGGTCTTCCTCCTGGTCGGGTCGCAGTGTAGTATACCGGTGACCAGCTACGCCCCGGCCCGGGTGAAGAAGCTGATCACCGGCAACGGCCGGGCCGGGAAGGAGCAGATGCAGCACGCCGTCGCGCGGGAACTCGGGCTGGCCGCCCCGCCCGAGCCGCACGACGTCGCCGACGCCCTGGCCGTCGCCCTGTGCCACTACCACGCGGCGACAGGCCGCGGGGTGACCGGCGGGGCCCGGGCGGTGACCTTCACCGGCGTGAACCGGGCGGCCCTGCTCAGCCACGACCCCGACGTTCTCGACACCACGGACGACGCGGCATGATCACCAAGATGACGGGCGTCCTGGCGCGAGTGCTGGACGACGAGGCCCGGGTGCAGGTCGGGCCGATCGAGTACCAGGTGCTGATCCCGGAGACGGTCCGCCGGCAGTTGCAGCTGCGGACCGGGCGGGAGGTGACGTTCCACGTCACCGAGTTTCTGGAGGGGAACGGCGGGGGGAACCGGTTCGTGCCGCGGCGGATCGGGTTCCTGACGGAGAGCGAACTGGAGTTCTTCGACCTGTTCTGCACGGTCGAGAAGATCGGGGTGAAGAAGGCGCTGCGGGCGATGAGCCGGTCGGTGAAGGAGATCGCGGACGCGGTCAGCCGGCAGGACGCCCGGTGGCTGGCGACGCTCCCGGGGATCGGGGCGCAGACGGCCGACCAGATCATCATCTCGCTGAAGCGGAAGGTGACGCGGTTCGCGCTGATGGCGGCGGCGCAGCAGCCGAGCCTGCCGGAGCCGGCGGAGGCGGCCCCGGTGCCGGACGCGGTGGTCGAGGCGAACGGGAAGAAGAAGGCGAACGGGAAGAAGAAGGCGGCCGCGGAGGAGGAGCCGGCCCCGGAGCCGCTGGTGACGCCGGCCGACGGGCAGCTGATCGAGGACGTGTACCAGGCGCTGATGGGGCTGGGGCTGAACCCGCTCGACGCCCGGAGCAAGCTCGACGGCCTTCTGACGTGCGGGAAGCCGTTCAAGAGCCTACAGCAGGCGCTGACGCTGATCTTCGGCCAGAAGGGGTGACGCGATGAGCACCGTGACGTTCCAGGTCGAGGACGAGAAGGCCGTGCGGCTGGCGGACGCGGCCCGGGAGCGGGGCGTCGCCGTCGAGGCGCTGCTCCGGCAGATCACGGACGACTTCCTCGCCCGCCAACAGGGCTTCGAGGCTGCGGCGGGGTACGTCCTGGCGAAGAACGCCGAGCTATACCGGCGACTCGCCCGATGAGGTACCTCGACGCGGACGAGGTGATCCGTCTGCAGGAGTTGGTGATCGCCAGGTCGGGCGGGCTGCCCGGCGTGAAGAACCGCGGGTTGGTCGAGTCGGCCGTGGCCCAACCCCGGATGTCGTTCGGCGGCGACGACCTGTACCCGACGCTCGCGGACAAGGCGTCGGCCCTCGGGTTCTCGCTCGCCCGGAACCACGGGTTTGAGGACGGGAACAAGCGGATCGCGCACGCGGCGATGGAAACGTTCCTCGTCCTGAACGGGTACGAGGTCGCCGCCCCAGTCGACGAGCAGGAGGCCGTGTTCCTGTGGCTCGCGGCCAAGGTGCTGACGCGGGACGAGTTCACCGAGTGGGTCCGGGCACACATCACGCCGCTCGACGCGGCCGCGGGAGAAACGAATGCCCCGTGAGAAGGTCATCACCACGATGCCGGCGGACGACGGCGACGACCGGAAGGTCGACGCGGCCCTGCGCCCGAAGCTCCTCAAGGAGGTGATCGGGCAGCGGAAGGTCGCGGAGCGGCTGGAGGTCGCCGTCGCCGGGTGCAAGAAGCTCAAGGAGCCGCTCGGGCACATCCTGTTCGACGGCCCGCCCGGCCTCGGCAAGACGACGTTCGCCACCGTCCTGCCGAACGAGCTCGGGACCACCATCCAGATGACCAGCGGGCCGGCCCTCGCCAAGCCGGCCGACATGCTCCCGTTCCTCACCAACCTGGACGAGGGGAGCATCCTGTTCATCGACGAGATCCACCGGATGCCGCGGATCGTCGAGGAGTTCATCTACCCGGCGATGGAGGACTTCCGGGTCGACATCGTCCTCGGCGAGGGGATGTCCGCCCGCACCATCTCGATGCAACTCAAGCCGTTCACCCTGATCGGGGCGACGACCCGCAGCGGGATGCTGTCCGGCCCGATGCGGGACCGGTTCAAGATCCACGAGCACCTGGAGTTCTACAGCGTCGAGGAGCTGGCGAAGATCGTGACGGTGAACGCGGCGAAGCTGAACACGCCGATCACCCCCGGGGCGGCGCACGAGCTGGCCCACCGCAGCCGCGGCACCCCGCGGGTGGCGAACGCCCGGCTGTACTGGGCCCGGAGCTACGCCGCCGCCCGGCACGACGGGTCGATCACCGAGGACGTGGCCCGGGCCGCCCTGGACATGGCCGAGGTCGACCGGGACGGGCTGGACCGGAACGACCGGAAGTACCTGGAGACGCTGATCGACGTGTTCGGCGGCGGCCCGACCGGCGTGGAAGCCCTGGCCGCGACGATGAACCTCGCCACCGACACGCTGTCGGACGAGATCGAGTTGTACCTGCTCCGGGAGCAGTACATCGTCCGGTCGCCGCGCGGCCGGGTGGCGACGCCGCGCGGGTTCGGGGTGCTCGGGAAGGTGCCGCCGAAGCCGAAGGCCGAGGACCCGCAGCCCGGGCTGTTCGAGTGACGCGCTACCCGTGGTCCCGGACCGTCGGGACCACGAACACGATCACGCCCACCCCAACTGCCGCCAGCCCGCCGACCACGCACTTCGCCCACACCGGCAGGCCGCCGACCACCAGGCTGACCGTCACCACGACCACGATCAACGTCACCGCCAGCACCTTCACCGGCCGGCGGATCCCGCCGTGCTCCTCCCAGTCGCGGAGCAGCTTCCCGAACACCGGCGACCGCCGCAGCCACCGCTGGAGCCGCGGCGACGAACGCGAGAAGCAGTAGCTCGCCAGCAGCACCCACGGGGTCGTCGGCAGCCCGGGCAGGATGGCCCCCAGATACGCCAAACCGACGCACACCAGCCCGGCGGCGACGAACAGCAGCCGGCGCAACCCGGTCGCCGGCGTCCGCCGGGGCGGGTCGGCTGGGTTCGGGGTGGTGTCGGTTTCGTTTCCGGTCATGGTCGTCTTGAGTTACGATACGACCGGCCCCCGACTCGGTTCCGGTGGGGCAGGCATTCCTGCCTGCCAAGTTTGCGGAGGCAGGCAGGAATGCCTGCCCCACCGGAACACTGGCTTCACCATCAGCGGATCCGCCATGAAACCCCTCCTCGGCCTCCTCGCCGCGACGGCCCTCGCCGCCCCGGCGTCCGCCCAGAACCGGTTCGCCCAGTTCACCAAGAAGTTCGAGAACGCCCCGGACCGCGCCGCCGTGAAGGCGGCCGGCCTGGTCGGTGGGGCGGGTACCGAGTGGCTCGCCGGCGGCGGGTTCCAGCCGGACGGGACCGTCGTCCTCGCCGGCACCAGCCTCGGCCCGACCCTCGACCTCCGCGGGACGAAGGCCGCCGTCCTCGGGAAGGACGCCCCAGCCCCGGACGCCTACGCCCCCCGCCCGAAGCTCGACGCCAAGGGGAAGCCGGAGGTGACCAAGGACGGCAAGCCGCGGTTCCTCGACCCGGGCTGGGCCGACCCGGCCGCCACCGCCTTCGTCGCCCGGCTGTCCGCCGACCTCAAGGAGGTGAAGTCGGTCGCCCGGTTCCCGTGGAAGGCCGGCGGGGTGACGGCCGCGGCGGTGGACGAGAAGGGGAACATTTACCTGGCCGGGCCGGCCGGCGACGGCGTGGTGGCGGTCGGCGGGGACGTGCAGGAACTGAAGCCGACCGAGGGCGGGCCGGCGAAGGGGGCGGTCGGCCACACCTACCTCGCGAAGCTCTCCCCGGACGCGTCGAAGGTGCTCTGGCTGCGGCACGTGAAGGCGGCGAGCAACGCTCCGGATGTGACCCTGCGGGCCGACGGAAAGGTCGTGTTCACCGGGCCGGACCTCCGCACCTTCTCCCCGGACGGGAAGCAGGAGTCGGTCACCGCGGTGCCGTTCCTGCTCGGCCGGCGGTCGGCCGTCAGCCCGACCGACGGGAGCTTCGCCCGCGGCGGCCAGACGGTCAACTGGCACACCGGCCGGGAGCCGTACCGCGACCCGTTCCTGTACGTCCACCGGCCGGACGGCAAACTGCGGTACGAGCTGTACCACTGGGACGGCCCGCTCGTCGGCCTGGACAACCTCCGGCTCGTGTCGGACTCGGAGATCCGGCTCTTGAAGTACGACGCGGACGGGAACCTGATCGTGTACGCGTGGAGCGACGGCGGGAACTCGGTGATGTACCGTGAGCCGTTCGACGTGCGGACGACGGCGAAGAACTTCAAGGGGCTGGGGATGTCGGCGTGGGGCGCCGGGGTGCTGAGTTGTGCCTACATCATCAAGCTCGACCCGAAAGACTACCGGGTGATCGGCGGGACGCTGTGGCTGGCGTTCACCGCCAACCCGGACAAGCCGAACAGCATCTGGGTCGACTCGCTCGGGTTCGCCGGGGACGGGTCGGTGTGCGCCGGCGGGAAGAGCGCGTCCGGCCTGATCGAGACCGGGAACCGGCTGAACACCGGCGAGCCGGCCGGGCCGTACGTGGCGGTGTTCAACGCCGACACCACGTCCCTGCGGTTCTGCTCGGCGCTGCCGGGGACGGCGGTGGCAGAGGTGGCCGAGACCGGCCGGTGGGCGTTCGTCCGCGGGAAGCAGGGCGGGAAGGAGGTGGTGCTGTGCGTCGGCAGCGCCGGGGAGAAGGACGACAAGGGCCGCCCCCCGCCGGCGACCGACGCGGCCGGCGGGAGGTTCGGCGGCGGGGCGGCGGACGGGTACGTCCTGCTGCTGGAACTCGGGAAGTAGGGTGGGCCGAGCCCGGCGCTTCGCCGGGCGAGTCCCACCGCGCTACCCCTGGTGGGCCGAGCCCGGCGAAGCGCCGGGCTCGGCCCACCCTACCCGAGGTCACTACCCGAGGTCACGGGCCGCGGGCGTCGGTCGGGAGCCGCAGCTCGGTCCCGGCGGCGAGCACCTCGTCGGGGCGGTGCTGCGGGTTCAGTTGGTACACGTCTTTCCACCGCCGGGCGTCGCCGAACGCGGCCCGGGCCACGTCCGACATGGTCATCCCGCCGGCCGGGACGCGGAACGACTTCCCGCCGCCGGGCCTGGCCGGGGCCGACCACTCGGGGTTACCCGCCGGCCGGCCGGCGCCCGCCCCGTACCGCCGGACGACGTGGATCGGCGGCACGTCCACCGTCCCCTGGACCGGCCGGTTCCGGTTGTACGCCTGGAGGGCGGCGGCGTACCGCCCGTCCCCGTAGAACTCGCGGCTGACCGTCTCGTAGGTGTCGCCCTTCTTCGGGTAGTAGATGTCCACGTCGTAGGACGTGGTCGGGGCCCGGTCCGGGGTGGCCGCCGGCGGCGTCGCCGCGCCTCCCGCCGGCCGGCTGAGTTCGATCACCGGGGCGGTCGCACCGGCCGGCGTCGCACCCGGCTCCTTCGGAAGCGGGGGCGGTTCGGCGCCGACCGCCGGCACCATCGGGTTCGGGAGCGGCACCTCGACCTTCGCCGGCGGCTCCTTGGGCGTCAGCGGCGGCGGCTTCGGGGCGTCGCCGACCGGGAAGCCGGTGACCGGCGGCGGGTCGGCGGCCGGAGTCTTCGGGGCGGGCTTGGGCGCGAATCCGAGCGGCGCCGGGGGCGGCGGGATCACCGGCGCCATCCCGACGCCCGGGAGCGGTGGCGCGGCGGGGGCCGCCGGCTCCGGCACCTTCGGGGCGGGGGTGTCCGACTTCACCTCCGGCAGCGGGAGCATCGGGGGGGGCGTGCCGGAGTCCTTGGTCGGCGGGGTGACCGGGCCCGCGGGCAGGGCGGGGAGCATCGGGAGCGGGGGCACGGCCGGCGGCTCGGCGGCGGGCGGGTCGACCTTCGGGAGGGCCGCCGTGGGCAACTTCGGCGGCTCGATCCCGCCCACCGGGAGGACGGGGAGGTCGGCCGGCGGCGGTGGGTTGTCCCCTTTCGCCGGGGGGGGGACGGGGAGCAGCGGCACGACGGGCGGGAGCGTGGGGGCGGAAGTCGGCACCTCCACCGGCGACGACTTTGGCTCGCCCGTGTCCTTCGGAGGCGGGGACGCTGGGGACGGCTCCGGCAGCGTCACCGGGTCGGCCTTCGGCTCGGGCCTGGCCGGCGCCGCGGGCGCCTTCGGGGCGGGCGGGGCCGGCAGGGCGGGGGGCGTCGGGGCGGGGTCGTCCGGGAACAGCAGCCGCACCCCGGCGACCCCGGCCACCAAACTGAACAGGGCCGACGCCCCGACCGCCGCCTGCTTCCGCGTCGCGAGGGCCAGCACCCGGGCGAGGAGCGACCGCCCGGCCGGCGGGGTCGGCTCGGCCGGCTTCGGGTCGGGTTTCACGGCCGGGGCCGGCACGTCCGGGAGGCGCGGGGCGGGCGGGGCCACGACCACGACCGGCCGCGGGGCCGGGGCCGGCTTCGGCGGGGCGTCGACGGCGATCGGTTCGGTCATCCGTGACCTGCGGGTTCGGGTTACGTCGGCCCGCCGGACCGGACCGCCACCCGCAGCTTGGCGCTACGGGCGCGGGGGTTGCGGGCCAGTTCGTCGGGGCCGGCCTCGACCGGCTTCTTCGTCCGCGGCTCCCACACGCCAGGGGTGCGGAACGCCTGCTTCACCCGCCGGTCCTCGAGCGAGTGGAAGCTGATGACGCCCGCCCGGCCGCCGGGCTTCACCACCCGCGGCAGGGCGGCGAGGAGGCGGTCGAGCGCCCCGAGCTCGTCGTTCACCGCCACCCGCAGGGCCTGGAACACCCGGGTGGCCGGGTCGATCCCGCCGGCCCGCGGCACGCACGACCGCACCACCGCGGCGAGATCGGCGGTCGTCGCGAACGGCCTGGCCTTCCGCCGTTCGACCACCTTCCGGGCGACCCGCCGGCTGTGCCGTTCCTCGCCGTACTCGAAGAACACGTCGGCGAGGGCCGCCTCGGACAGTGTGTTGACGAGGTCGGCGGCGGTCGCCCCGGCGGACGGGTCGAGCCGCATGTCGAGCGGGCCGTCGTCGCGGAAGCTGAGCCCGCGGGCGGCGTCCTGCAACTGGTCGGACGCGAATCCGAGGTCCGCGAGGACCCCGTCGACCGTTCCCACCCCGAGGTTGGCGAGGACGCCGGGGAGTTGGTCGAAGTTCGCCCGGACCAGGGTGACCGGCAGCCCCGCGAGCCGCGGCCGGGCGAGGTCGAGCATGGTCGGGTCCTGGTCGAGCCCGACCAGCCGGCCGGTCTCGCCGAGCCGTTCCGCGACGAGCCGGGTGTGCCCGCCGGCCCCGACGGTGCAGTCGACCCACGTCTGGCCGGGCCGGGGGTCGAGGAGGTCGAGGACTTCGGCCGGCAGCACGGCGGCGTGGCGCGGCTCGCGGGGGGCGGACATACGGCGTCCCGGGGGGCGGGTCAAGGCGAGGCGTCGGTCGGCTCCAGGGTGACGTGCCCGGCCGGGGCGTCGGGGGCGAACCGGCCGTCGAACGTGACCCGAAACAGGTCGATGAAGTTGTTCAGCCCGAGGAGGAGCGGGGTGTTCGGCGGCATCGCCTCGGAGAACAGGCAGTACAGGGTGTAGACCTGGTCGGAGGACTGCGGGAACCGGACCCGCAGCTGGCCGTCGTGAACCACAGCGGTGGCGCGGCCGCCGGCCGTGGTGAGCGGGATCCGCGAGGACTCGGCAGGGACCGCGAGGCCGCGGGCCCGCGCCCGGACGGCGCTCATCGTGGTGTAGCTGGCCCCGGTGTCGATCGCCGCGGCGTCGAGCGCGACCGGAAGCCCGGACGGGGTCAGTACCTCGACCCGGACGGCCGCCCGGAGGACGGTGCGGATCGGGCCGTCCGGGTCCGGATCGGTGACGGTCCGGGTGATCGGCAGGCGGTACGGCAGCATGGGCGGGTCAGGCGGTCGGGAACGGGACGGCGTCGACCAGGGTGTGCGGGGTGCGGCCGTGGAACTCGCGGAAGAGGTCGGTCCCGCGGTCCAGCCCGACGGCCAGCACGATGATGCCCCGTTCGTCCTCGATGTAGACGATGTTCTCCCCGCCGTGGTGGAACGAGAGCGTCTCGACCCGCTCCTGCCTGGCCTCGACCCCCGGGGCGAGCGGCATCCCGTTCCCGCGGGCCCGCGCCCACTCCAGGAACAGGTCGACCCGGCGCCGCACCTCCGGGGTGACCGGGAGGTAGTCGTCGGGGCGGACGTCGCCGCCGAGGATGCGGCGGGCGCGGGCGAGGAACGCCGGCTCGGCGGCCGGGGCGGCGGGGGTGAGGGTGTCGGGGTGGTTCACGGCGGGCCTCCGGGTCGCGTCCCTTCAGTGTACCGCCGCCTGCGAAGCCGGTCCGCCCGAACGCACCGCATGTCAGGCTCGCGCGGGTGTCGGGTGTCGGGTGCCGGTGGCGAGCCGCGACCGCCCGGGCGCGGCCAACCTCAGCCGCTCCCGGGCGGTCGCGGCTCGCCACCCCGCGACACTGCGGTGAAACCCGCTCGAATCCCGAGTTCGGAGCGGGAAGCCCCGTGCGGAAGAGAGCCGCCGCGGGAGTTAGTCCGGAATCATTATCGGTTTCCGGCCGGAATTTCCTTGCAGGTCGCGCTCCGAGTGGCCAATCTAGCCGTCTGGGCGGCCGATAGGCCGTCCGCGCGGCCGAACCCGGCCCCGGAGCGACCTAATTCCAAGTTCGGCGGCGCGGAGGAAGGCTCTGCTCGCGGCGGTCTCACGCTTGCCCGGGCCTCGGCTATTACCACTCGTCTTCGAGAGCCAGTAACGGAGGACTCGTCATGGGAAAGCAGTTCAAGGCGGTTACCCTCTTCGTAGCGGTCTCGGCTCTGATCCTGCTCCGGGGCGAGCTAGCCTCGGCCGGCATCATTTCCGTGGCCGTGGACGGGCCGGGGGGAGCCGGAGCCTCGATCTTCACCCCCGGCGACACCGTGGTAGACGTCGCGAAGATCTTCTCCTCCGTCGCCCCGATCGATCTCACGATCACGGTCAGCGCCGGGGGGGTCTACTCGATCTTTGAATCGAGATCCCAAATCCCCGGGGTTCTGAACAACACCGGCGAGACTTGGACCCACTTCGAGTACACCCTCCTCTCGGCACCGACGGGCTCGTCGTTCCTGTCGGCCAGGGAGAACCCGCTGTTTCCCCCGCCCCGCTTCCAGCCACCGATGGTGACTCCCGGCTCCATTCTCTTCGATGGGGGCACGGTGCCGAGCGGAAATCCGATCATGAATCCGAGTGGCTTCCGACCCGAGCTCACCCTCCAGGTTTCCGGCCCAGGTACGTTCGTGATCCGGCAGACTCCGAGTGTGGTACCCGAGCCCAACTCCCTGGTTCTGCTCGCCGCTGGGGCCGCGGGCTTCCTCATCTATCAGAGGGGCAGAGACGTTTCCAGGTCCCGAACTGCCTAACCCGGCGCCGTAGTGGATCGGGGCCGCACGACTGGCTATTCGGAGTTTGTCGTCGCTCCCGCGGCCCCGGCTGCTGAGCTTGATCGTTCGGCCCTGCCGCGTCACCAGTTCCCCTCCAGGATCGCCGGGTCGCGGCCGAGCTTGTCCCGCTTCAGCAGGGCGTCGGACGCCGCCAGCTTGTACAGGTCCCCCAGCGTCGGGTAGTTGAAGCACGTGTTCAGGAACAGGTCCGCCCCGGACCCCGTCACCAGGGCCGTCAGCCCCACGTGCACCACCTCCGACGCCAGCTCCCCGATCACGTGCACCCCCAGCAGCTTCATGTCCTCCCGCCGGAACACCAGCTTCAGGAACCCCGTCTTGTCCCCGATGATCTGGCCCCGCGGGTTGTGCGCGTACTCCCCCCGGCCCACCACGTAGTCGATCCCCTTCTCCCTCGCCTGGCCCTCCGTCAGCCCGGCGCAGCTCACCTCCGGGATGGTGTAGATCCCGGTCGGCAGCACCGCCGACAGCCCGGTCAGCAGGCTCGACCCGCAGGCGTGGCACGCCGCCACCCGCCCCTGCTCCGCCCCGGTGCTCGCCAGCGCCGGGAACCCGATCACGTCCCCCACCGCGTAGATGTGCGGGACCGTCGTCCGGTAGTGCTCGTCCACCGGGATCAGCCCCCGGCCCGTCAGCCCCACCCCGGCCGCCCCCGGGTTCAGCCCGGCCGTCGGGCTGGTCCGCCCGGCGCACACCAGCACGTGGTCCACCGTCACCGTGTCGCCGGATGTCAGCGTCAGCTCGATCTCCCCGACCCTCGGGGCGGTCACCGCCGTCACGTTCTCCTTCCAGTGGAACACCACCCCCTGCCGGGTCATCGCCGCCGCCAGCGCCGCCGACAGGTCGTGGTCGAGGAACGGCAGGAGCGCGTCCCGGCCGTCGACCAGGTGGACCCGGGTGCCGAGGACGGCGAACATGCACGCGTACTCGCTCCCGATCACCCCGGCCCCGACCACCGCCAGCGACCGCGGCATGGAGGTCAGGTACAGCAGCTCGTCCGAGTCGTGGACCCGGTTGTGCTGGAACGGGAACAGCGGCGGGCGGCTCGGGGCCGACCCGATCGCGACCACGACCTTCTCGGCCGACAGCAGGGTGGACCCGCCCGGCGGGGTCGGGTGGGTGACCTTGACCGTGTGGGGGTCGACGAAGCTGCCGGTGCCGGTGAGCACCGTCACCCCGAACCGGCCGAGCAGGTGCCGGGCCTGGGCGGCCTCGACCGTCCGCACCTGCCGCTCGTGCCGGAGGAAGTCGTCGACGGTGGCCTCCCGGCGGAGCGACAGGTCGACGCCGTAGAGGGCGCGGGCGCGCATCCCGGAGAGGGCGACGGCGGTCTCCCGGAGGGTCTTGCTCGGGATGGTGCCGGTGTTGATCGCCGCCCCGCCGACGGCCGGGTTCTTCTCGACGACGGCGACCTTCTTGCCGAGGAGGGCGGCGGTGTTGGCGGCGGCGCACCCGGCCGGTCCGGCCCCGATCACGACCACGTCGAACGGCTGCGGTTCCGGCATCGGGACGGCTCCGGGGGTGGGTGTGCTGCCATCATACCCGGCCCGGGCCGGTTTCCCTCGCCGTTCCGCCGGCGGGGGGCGTATGATGTGTGTGAACAATCCGTGTGGGTTCCCCCTCCGCCACGTTAAAAACAAGGGAGCACCTCCGATGCCCGCCGTCCTCGACGACGTCTCCGCCGAGATCCTCGACCTCAAGAAGCGGATCGGCGCCACGATCCTCGCCCACTACTACCAGGACGGCGAGATCCAGGCCCTCGCCGACGTCACCGGCGACAGCCTGAAGCTGGCCCGCGAGGCCACCAAGGTCGACTCCCCGGTGATCGTCTTCTGCGGCGTCCTGTTCATGGCCGAGACGGCCAAGATGCTCAACCCGAAGAAGCGCGTCCTCCTCCCCGACCTCCAGGCCGGGTGCAGCCTGGTCGACGCCTGCCCGGCCGACAAGCTGGCCCGCGAGCAGGAGCGGCTGCGGGCGAACGGGCGGCAGTTCCAGACCGTCTGCTACATCAACAGCTCGGCCAAGGTGAAGGCCCTGTCCGACTGGGTGGTGACGAGCGGGAACGCCGAGGACGTGGTCCGGAACCGGGTGCCGGCGGGGCAGGAGATCCTGTTCGTCCCGGACAAGCACCTCGGGGCGTACCTCCGCGACCTCACCGGCCGGGACATGATCCTGTGGGACGGGTCGTGCATGGTGCACGAGATCTTCAGCGTCACCGACCTGCTGAAGATGAAGCGCGAGCACCCGAGGGCCGTCACGATCGCGCACCCCGAGTGCCCGCGGAACATCCTCGAGCACGCGGACTTCGCCGGCGGGACGGAGGCGATGCGGAAGCACGTCGGCACCTACCGGGAGCCGACCACGTTCCTGGTGGCGACCGAGGCGAACATGATGTGGGACCTGCAGCGGCTCCACCCGCAGCACACCTACCTCGGCGTCCCCGGGGTGTCGTGCGCGTGCAACAAGTGCCCGCACATGGCCCGGAACACGCTCGAGAAGGTCCGCGACTGCATGCGGGACGGGCGGCCCGAGATCCTGTGGCAGCCGGAGTTCGACAAGGCGAAGGAGGTGCTGACCCGGAGCCTGCTGAACCCGCCGGTCGCGGTCACGCCGGTCGCCGAGGACCACCCCCACGGGGACTGAAACCATGCCTGAAGTGATGACCGAGACCGCAAACAAGATCGCCGCCGGCGACGCCGCGATGGTGGCCGACTTCACCGCCGCGTCGGACGCCCTGAGGCACGCCCCCGGGAAGCACGCGGCGACGCTCGCGGCCGCGTACGGGGCGCTGGCGGCCGGGTACGTCGCGGCCTCGGCGGCGGCGGACCAGGCCGGTGCGGCCGCGCCGTTCCCGTTGCTCCCGCTACCGGGGTCTCCCGCGCGGCCGTCGCCGCTCGACGTCCTGACCTTGGCCGAGGCGGCGGAGTACCTTCAACTGCCCGAAGCCGTCGTGCGGGCCGAGGCGGAGGCCGGGCGGCTGGCCGGGCGGAACGTCGGTGGCGAGTGGCGGTTCGTCCGGCAAGGCGTCGCCGACTGGCTCCGGGTGCCGGCCCGCAAGCCGCGGCCTATCCCGGCTCTGCCCCACCCGCAAGAAACGCCGGAGGAGCAGGAGGCTTTCCTGGCGGGCATCCGCGCCCACCGGGACGAAATCGACCGGGTTACCGGCTCCGGGAAGTACGCGCCGGAATGACTTACCTCCTCGACACGGACGTGTTCACGCTCGCCCACCTCGGAAGGCACGGGTTGAGGGAGCGCGTCGACGCCGAGCGGGGGGTCGCACGAGATCCTCATCTCGGTCGTGACGCGGATCGAAGTGCTTCGCGGGCGGTTCGACGCAGTTGTGAAGGCCGCCGACGGGGCGGCCGTGGTCCGCGCGCACGAACTGCTGAGGGGTTCCGAGGTCTACCTCGCGGGGTTTCGCGTCCTCCCCTTCGACCCCGCGGCCGCGGCGCAGTTCGACCGCCTCCGCGGGGACAAGAACGTCAAGAAGGCGGGCCGCAACGACCTCCTCATCGCGTGCATCGCCCTGGCGAACGAAGCCACCCTCGTGACCCGCAACACCAAAGACTTCGCCGGCATCCCCGGTCTGAAGTTGGAGAACTGGGTCGCCTGACTCCGTCCGGACGGCCCCCGCGCGGTTCTCGGTCACTGGCCGGCGTTCGTGTCCGGGGTCAGTTGGGCGGTCACCGCCAGGGTCTGGTTCTCGATCTGGATCGCCCGGGCGTTGAACTGGAACGTCCGCTGGGCGACGATCAGGTTCGTCAGCTCCGTCGGCAGGTCCACGTTCGAGTCCTCCAGGAACCCCTGGGTCACCCGCCCCAGCCCGTTCTCCCCGGGGTTCCCGGTCGTCGGCGCCCCTTCCGCCCCCGTCGTCCCGAACAACGTGTCCCCGAGCCGCTGCAGCCCGGCCGGGTTGATGAACCGCGTCAGACTCAACTGCCCGACGGTCACCGTCCCGGCGTCCGTGTCGGCGGTCACCAGCCCGCCGGGCGACACCGACACCCGGATCGCCCCCGACGGGATGGTGAGCGCGGGGGAGACGAGGAACCCGTCCGGGGTGGCCAGTTGCCCGTTGGAATCGACGATGAAGTTCCCGGCCCGGGTGTAGGCGACCGTCCCGTCGCCAAGGGTCACCTGGAAGAACCCGTCCCCGTCGACCGCCAGGTCGAACTGCCGGCCGGTGGGGATGGTCGGCCCGGGGGTGAAGATGCCGGTGACGGCGTCGACCCGGACCCCGAACCCGCTCTGGTTGTCGACCGGGGTGGACGCCCCGACCTCCCCGGTGACGCCGACCTGGCGGGTGTAGAACAGGTCCTGGAACTCGACCCGGGCGGCCTTGAACCCGGTGGTGGCGGTGTTCGCGACGTTGTTCCCGACCACCTCCAGGAACGCGGACGCGGCCCGCAGGCCGGTGTTGCTGGTGAACAGCGCGGGGTAGAGCATCGCCGGACTCCGGGTGTGACGTGTCGGTATTTTCGGCCCGCCAACCGGCGGCGCGAAGGGATTCCGCCGGCGAACCCGGGCGGTGTGCGGCGCGGCGCCGGCGCAACCCCACCGCACCGGCCGCGCTCCGCTCCGCTGACTCCGCGTCGCGGCTACGCGGGGTAGGTTCTGGACCGCCCGCCGCGGCCGGGGTACGATCGGCGCCGGCCCCCTCCCACCAACCCCCCTCCCGCCATGACCACCCGCCGCACCTTCCTCGCCTCGTCGGCCGCCGCCCTCGCGGTCCCGGCCGCCGCCCCGGCCGCCGGTAAGCCGGACAAGCTCGCCGTCGCCCTGATCGGGTGCGGCGGGATGGGCACCAACCACCTCCGGCTGCTCGCCAAGCACCCGCAGCTGACGATCACCCACGTCTGCGACGTGGACGCGAACCGGCTCGCGGCCGCGGCCAAGGTGGCGACCGACGGCGGCCACCAGCCGAAGGCCGAGAAGGACCTCCGCAAGGTGCTCGACGACAAGGCGGTCCGGGCGGTGTGGATCGCCACCCCCGACCACTGGCACGCCCCGGCCGGGATCCTCGCGGCCGACCACGGCAAGCACGTGTACGTCGAGAAGCCGTGCTCGCACAACGTCCGCGAGGGCCGGCTGCTGGCCGACGCCGGGGTGCGGAACAAGGTGGTCATCCAGGTCGGCACCCAGGCCCGGAGCACCAAGACGGTGCAGGAGGCGATGGCCCGGCTGCACGGCGGGGCGATCGGCGAGGTGCTGGCCGGGAAGGCGTGGAACAGCCAGCTCCGCCGCAACCTCGGGAAGGTGAAGCCGTCCGACCCGCCGCCGCACATCGACTTCGACGCCTGGCTCGGGCCGGCGCCGGTCGCCCCGTTCTTCACCAACCGGGTCCACGGGTCGTGGCGGTTCTTCCTCGACTACGGGGCCGGCGACATGGGGAACGACGGGGTCCACAACGTCGACGTGGGCGTCTGGGGCCTCGGCCTGACGACGCTGCCGAACCGGGTCGCGGCGCTCGGCGGGAAGTACTTCTTCGACGACGACCAGGAGTGGCCGGACACCCAGTACGTGGTGTGCGAGTACGACGCCGGGAACGGCGGGAAGAGGCCGCGGCAGTTCGTGTTCGAGCAGCGGATCTGGTCGCCGTACGTCCAGGAGGGGTACGAGAACGGGAACGCGTTCTACGGGACGAAGGGGATGCTGATCATCGGCCACACCCAGGGGTGGAAGCTGTACGGGGAGCGGAACAAGCTGGTCGAGGAGCTGGCCGGGCCGGTCAGCCTGCCGGCGCACCACCAGAACTTCGTCGACGCGGTGCTGAAGGGTGAGAAGCCGGCGGCGCCGGCGGAGGTCGGGCACCTGTCGGCCGGGATCTGCCACCTGGCGAACATCGCGACGCGGCTGCGGAAGACGGTCGAGTTCGACCCGGCGAAGGAGCGGGTGACGAACAGCCCGGACGCGAACGGGCTGCTGCGGCGGAAGTACCGCGACCACTGGGCGGTGCCGAAGGGGGTGTGAGCGGGTGGTCCGGGCGGTGTCGGACCCGCCTCGGGGACGTGGTGACGGGCGCCCCCGCGGGCCCCGCCCGGCACGGGGCCGCGGGGCGCACGACCCGCCCGAACGGGGACGGCCCGCGCCGGTCACAGCACCTGCAGCAGCTCGCCCCACCCGACCGCCTCGCCGAGGCCGTACAGGGCGGCCGCCAGCCCCAGGATCAGCCCCCACCGCAGCACCGCCAGCGACCGCTGGAACCGCCGCTCCCGGTCCGGCCGGCCGATCAGCCCGAGCAGGAACGCCGCCCGCCGCTCCGGGGTCGAGTGCTGCCACGCCCGCAGCCACCGCACGAACCCGCCCGCCGCCCGACCCGCCCCGGACCGCCGCCGGTCCGCCGACGCCCCGACGTACCCGTTCACCAGGCTGACCCGCTCCAGGGCCGAGACGAACGTTCGGATCCCCGTCGGGCACAGCCCGGCCGCCCGGTCCGGGAGCCGCGTCTTCGCGTCGTGCCCCCGGCAGTCCGGGTCGGCGCACGACACGGTCCGGCACCCGTACACGTCCGCCTGCCGCTCGCACCGCCGGGACAGGAACCCGAACACCAGGAACACGTACCCGGCCACCAGCACCAAGGGCGGCAGCGCCACCCACCCCTCCGCCCACTCCGGCAGACCCACCCCGGCCGCGTCCAGCCGCTTCCCGGCCAGGAGCGCCCCGGCGGCCAGCACCGTCATGCTCAGGAGCAGGAACCCGGCGTACAGCCAGACGTGCCCGTGCCGGGCGTGCCCGACCTCGTGCCCGAACACCGCGTCCAGCTCGTCCGGGTCCAGCTCGTCCAGCACCCGGTCGGTGAAGATCACGTACCGCACCCGCGGCAGCAGCCCGACGATCATGGCGTTCGCCGCCGCCCCGTGGGTCGGCCACAGGAGCAGGTCGGCGCACCGGAAGTGGAGCCGCCGGGCGGTCGCCCCCAGCCGGTCCCGGTGCGGCCCGGGCGGGAGCGGCTGGAGCCCCAGCAGCGGCTTGATCAGCAGCGGCAGGAACAGCACCAGGACCGGGACCATCGCCACCTGGCCGACCCGGTACCACTCGGTCTGCACGGTCTCCGGGGCGAACCGGGCGGCCGTCTGCTGGGCGACGAACAGCCCGACCGGGAGGACGGCCAGCAGGGCGAACTGGCGGAGGTGGTGGACGAAGTACCCGGCCCGGCCCCAGAACGGGCGGTCGACCGGGCCGGCCGGGGTGGTCCGGTGCAGGGCCCGCTCGGCGTCGTAGTAGATCACCCACGCCCCGAGCAGGATGGCGAAGTACGGGAGCGGCACGGCCAGCTCGGCGAACGGGCCCAGCAGCGGCCCGCCGTCGGCGTCGACCCGCCCGGGCACCACCAGGTGGCGGCGGACGAACGCCCCCCACCCGAGCCCGAGGACGCACAGCGCGGCCAGCCCGACGTTGGCGAAGAACAGGAGCCGGCGGAGGCGGGCGTACGTGGCCGTCACCTCGGCCTTCCGGACCGGCTGCCGGCGGAGGGTGCGGACGACCCACACCCGGAGGGCGACGGCGGCCGAGAGGGACAGGGCGACGGCGGCGGCGGTGGCCCCGGCGGCCGCCCACGGCCCGCCCCCGAACACCGGGTCCGGCCACCGCACCGGCAGGCACGCGGCGGTGAGGGCGAACACGACGAGGATTGGCATACCGGTAGTCTACGCCGCCGGCCGGGGCCGGCCGGCGGCCGTCGGCGTGGCGTCGACCGGCCACCGTTACCGCGTCGATTAGTCGGGTTGACGACCGTCGAAGTGCCGGACCCGATCGGAATGAGGCGGCGGAGCGGGGCGAAGGAAGAACAATCCCGCGGAGGCGGCGGACGGACACCTCCGACTGGCACTTCCGCGCCCACCGGTAGAATTTCCCTTGCCTCCGCGGTGATTCGATGCCTTAATAGTTGCTGAAGCTGAACACAACGCCCGCGCCCCGTTACCCGGAACTTACTCGCGCCCGGTCGCGTCCAAGTTGGACTCGCCGCCCACCCTCGCGCCCGGTTCACGGACACCCTCAGGACTCGACGCATGCCGCGGTTCCACAAGCACTTCAGGTTCCTGGGCGTCGCGGCCCTCGCCGTCCTGGCGGTCGCCGCCACCCCCGACCTCGCCCGGGCCGAGGAGGGCGGCATCAAGGAGGGTGAGCCGCTCGTCCTGTTCATGATCAAGTCGCTCGGGTGGGTGTTCGGCCCGCTCCTGCTGGCCGTCTCCGTCGGCCTCCTGGCCCTGTGCGTCCTCCTCGTCCTCGACCTGCGGATGACATCGGCCATCCCGCCCGGGTTCGTCGACGAGTTCACCGACACGGTGAACAAGCGGAAGTTCAAGGAGGCGTTCGACATGGCCCGGAACGACCCGTCGTTCCTCGGCCAGGTGCTGACCGCCGGGATGAGCCGGCTGCAGTACGGGCTGGAGGACGCCCGGGAGGCGGCGATGAACACCCTGGAGTCGATCAAGAGCGACAAGGACCAGAAGAACAATTACACCGCCGTCGTCGCCACCCTCGGGCCGATGCTCGGGCTGGTCGGCACCGTGTTCGGGATGATCCAGTCGTTCTCGGTGCTCGCCACCGGCACCCAGATCAACCCGGCGAAGCTGGCCGAGGGGATCTCGCACGCCCTGTCCGTCACCCTGGTCGGGGTCGCCATCTCCGTCCCGGCGATCTTCTTCAACGCCTTCTTCAAGAACCGGATCACCCGGGTCATGATGGATGTCGGGCACATCGCCGACGACCTGCTGACCCAGATGTACCACAACTCGAAGAAGCCGGCCGGCGGCGCCGCCCCGCCCGAGGGCAGCCGGGCCCCGGCCGCCCCGCCGGGCCGGTAGCAGGAGCCGGGAGCCGGGGGTCAGGAGTCAGAAGAGGCCCGACCCCCGGTCTCGCGCTCGGTTCCTGACCCCCGATCCCTGACTCCCGACCCCCGCCATGAGCCACGGCAGCACCGAGAAGTGCGAACCGAACTTCACCCCGCTGCTGGACCTCGTCCTGCAGCTGGTGATGTTCTTCATGCTCTGCGCCAACTTCGTGCTGGAGCAGACGGCGGTCGAGATCAAGCTGCCGGAGGCGATCGCGGCCAAGGCGCTGGACAAGAACGAGGGCGACCCGATCTTCCTCAACATCAACTCGAAGGGGCAGGTGCTGCTGTCCCGCAACCAGATGGAGGACAAGGAGGCGCTCGACACCCCGCCGGAGTTGGAGGCGTACCTGAAGCGGGCGGCCAAGCGCGAGTACCGGGCCACCACCCGGAAGGCGGAGGACCCGCCGATCGACTGGAAGCCGCAGACCACCCTGATCATGCGGATCGACAAGGACACCACGTTCGAGAAGTCGTACCCGCTGATGAAGGCGTGCCGGCAGGCGAACTACAGCAAGGTCGAGCTGCGGGCCATCCTCGGCCAGTGAGCGACCCGGTCCCGCCGACCCCACAACCCCCGGCCAACTCCATGTCCCGCCGCAAGCGCAAGGCCGACGACGACGTGCAGCCGGACCTGCCGATCACCCCGATGCTCGACATGTCGTTCCAGCTCCTGGCCTTCTTCATCATGACGTTCAACCCGACCCCGACCGAGGGGCAGATCCGGATGGCCCTGCCGCCCCCGGACATGGGTGACAGCCGATCGTCCACCCCGCCCAGCCCGGCCGACGAGAAGCCGATGAAGTGGGCGGTCGTCGTCCTCGCCACCGACAACGGGCAGATCGCCAAGATGACCCTCCGGGAGGAGGGCGCGACGGACGACCGCGGGGAGGACCTCGGGGCCAGCGTCGCCACCGGGCTCCTGCCGCGGATCAAGAAGTTGGCCGACGAGGACAAGCGGCGGCGGGACGCGGCCGCGGCCGAGAAG
This sequence comes from Isosphaera sp., assembly GCA_013822345.1. Classification (GTDB taxonomy): domain Bacteria; phylum Planctomycetota; class Planctomycetia; order Gemmatales; family Gemmataceae; genus Gemmata. The sequence continues at coordinate 15,286 of PNKH01000022.1, read as the reverse complement.
CCGCCGCGGACCATCCCGCCGCCGAAGCTCACCCTGGAGATCGGCGAGAAGTTGTTGCACGCCTACGTCGTGCAGCTGATGGACGCGTCCGTCCAGGCCGGGTTCACCGACATCGCCCCGGTCCCGATCGACAAGAAGAACCGGTAAGAGGGACTCGTCTCGGTGGGGCAGGCATTCCTGCCTGCCAAGCAGAAAAGCGGCAGGCAGGAATGCCTGCCCCACCGAGATACCGGGAAAACCGGGAACCGGCGGGGCGGGGCGTGCGTCGAACGGTCTGAGGAAATGTCGCATGTCCGGTCTGGCCGCCACGAACTCGCAGCCGACGCCACCCCGGACCGCCCGCCTGGCCCCCGGCGCCGTTCTCGTCGCGCTCGCCGCCCTGGCCGCCGCGGCCGGCCCGCCGGCCCGCGGCCAGGAGACGGACCCCGCGTCGAAGGGGGCCAAGGCCGTCGACGCCCGGCCGCCGCTGCCGCCGACCGACCCGAAGCGGGTCGAGTTGGCCGAGAAGCTGCGGGTCCCGCAGCCGGACCGGGCGATCTTCCAGGGGCGGACCGACGCGAAGGGGAACCAGGTCCCGGGGACCGGCATCCAGGACTTCACCCCGTTCGTGTCGGAGGCGCGGAACCCGGACGAGTACGAGGCGTGGCAGGAGGTGGTGGCCCACGCCCGGCAGTTCGACGCCGCCGTGCTGGAGGAGCACGCGTCCCGCGACCTGCTCCGGGACGAGCTGCTCGCCGCCCCGCGGTACGGGGTGCGGCTCGGCCTGCTGCGGTTCGACGGCCGGCTGACCAAGGTCCGCCGGGTGGCCGCCCCGGCGGGGCCGGACGGCCAGGCCCGCGACCTGTTCGAGGCCCTGCTGGTGCCGGTCCCGGAGCCGCCCGGGGCGGTGGTGTCAGCGGTGTTCTCGGACTGGCCGGCCGGGCTCGGGGAGAAGCCGGGGGCGGACTGGCGCGACGCCGACGGGTGGGCGACCGCCGCCGGGTACTTCTTCAAGGTCAAGCAGGACGACGCCCCGGGGGCCCCGGCGATCCCGGTCCTGGTGTGCCGGGCGGTCACCCCGCGGGCGGCCGCCCCGGTCGCCGCCGGGCCGAACCCGGCCGCCCTGGACAAGGGGCTGCGGGTGTTCCGGTTCGTCCGGGACGACAAGGAGGTGGCCGGGGCCGAGACCAACCCGGAGGAGGCGTGGGCGTGGAACCACGTCCTCCTGCACGCCCGCCGGTTCGACCCCGAGGAGCTGGAGCGGCACGCCGCCCCGGTCGACTTCGCCCGGCTGTTCAACGAGGGCCGGGACTTCCGGAACGAGCTGGTCGGGTTCGAGGGCCGGCTGCTGATGCTCCGGGAGACGAAGCCGACCGGGAAGCTCCTGGCGGCCGGGGCGGAGAAGCTGTACGAGGGGTGGGTGGTGCCGAAGGACACCCCGGGCGGGAACCCGGTGTGCGTGGTGTTCACCGACCCGCCGGCCGGGGCCGAGGCGACCGGCCGGGTGAACCTGTGGGTGTCGGTCGCCGGGTACTCGTTCAAGCTGTTCCGCTACCAGTCGGGGGAGCGGGAGAAGGACGACCCGGCGAAGTTCAAGGCGAAGAGGGCGCCGCTGGTGCTGGCCCGGACGGTCCTGGTCCGCCCAGACCCGGAGGCCCCGAGCAAGTGGACCTGGGGCGGCGGGTTCGTCCCGGCCGTCGCCGGCCTCTTGTTCGGCACCCTGATGTTCGCGGTGGTCCTGATCTGGTGGTTCCGCCGCGGCGACCGCCAGGCCCGGCGGGAGATCGACGCCCACCGCGGCCGCAACCCGTTCGCCGACCCCGGCCCGGCCTGAGGCCTTCTTCCCACCTCTCCCCCGCCGGGGGCGAGGGGAAGACCGAGACGCCGACCCGTTCGATTCCGTTCCGACCGACGACCGACTCGCACCCTTACCGCCCGAGGAGACGACCCGTGACCGAGAAGAAGCAGGCCCCCGCGGCGGTCATCCGCCGGACCGAGGTGGCCGAGGAGACGGCGCAGGAACGGCTGATGAAGAAGCACGTCCCCGCGTGGGTCATCAGCGGGGCGGTGCACGTCGGGCTGATCGCGGTCCTGATCCTGGCGTTCCCGCCGAAGGGGCTGGTCGCCAAGGGCCCGGAGAAGGTGATCGACACGACGGCCGAGAAGACCGAGCCGGAGCCGGAGAAGGACCTGACGAACGAGGACCCGGGGATCGTGTCGGAACTGGCGGCGGCCGACCCGGAGAAGATGCGGGAGGACGTGAAGACGGTCCAGGCGGAGGAGACGAAGGACAACCTGGGCCAGCCGGACGCCCCGAACACGGACATCACCGCCCTGGCCCCGCCCGGGGCGATCTCGAACGAGTACGCCAACCCCGGGGCCCCCGGGGACAGCGGGGACGTGAAGGCCGGGCTGGGCGGGATGAACGGGAACATCTTCGCCTCGTTCGCCGGGCGGAGCGGGGCGACCAAGGACAAGCTGCTGGCCGCCGGCGGCGGGAACAAGGAGAGCGAGCTGGCGGTGGCCCGCGGGCTGGCCTGGATCGCCAAGCAGCAGAAGCCGGACGGGAGCTGGGAGTTCGACGGCACCTCGAAGGGGGAGAAGGTCGCGGCCACCGGGATGTGCCTGCTCCCGTTCCTGGCCGCCGGGGAGACCCACAAGTCCGCGAAGAAGTACCAGAAGACGGTGACCAACGGGCTGGCCTACCTGACCCGGAACTGCCCGCTGAGCGGCCCGAACCGCGGGATGATGGACGGCAACATGTACTCCCAGGGGATCGCCTCGACCGCCCTGGCCGAGGCGTACGGGATGACCAAGGACAAGGGGCTGCTGCAGTTCGCCCAGGCGGCGATCGACTGCATCCAGAAGGCCCAGGGGCCCAACGGCAGCTGGGGGTACTCGGCCAAGAACCCGAACAACGGGGACACGTCGATCGTCGGGTGGCAGATCCAGGCCCTGAAGGCGGCCCAGCTCGGCAAGGACATCGTGGTCGACGCCGGGGTGATCCGGAAGGCGATCGGGTTCCTGAACCTCGCCGGGGCCGACCCGGACGGGAAGGACCCGCAGAGCTCCCGGAAGTCGGCCTACGGGTACCAGGACGCCACCCGGGCCCGGCCGGGCACCAGCCTGACCGCGGTCGGGCTGCTGTGCCGGTACTACATCGACAACTGGACCCCGGACAACGCCGGGATGCAGGCCGGGGTGCTCGGGCTGACGAAGCGGGGCCCGGGGCAGCCGGGCAAGGGCGGGCTCCTGGACATGTACTACTACTACTACGCCACCCAGGTGGTCCACTTCTTCGACGGGGACGAGTGGAAGGAGTGGAACGAGGGGAAGCTGGTGGGCGGCAAGCGGCAGGGCGGGATGCGGGACTGGCTGATCAGCCTGCAGGTGACCAAGGAGGGGGCGAACTTCGGCAGCTGGGAGCCGGACGCCGGGACGGTCGGCAGCCACTGCGGCCGGCTCGGCACCACCGCCCTGTGCGTGCTGACCCTGGAGGTGTACTACCGCCACCTGCCGCTGTACAAGCGGGCCGGGCAGGGTGACGAGGCGATCAAGATCCTCGACGGGGCGAAGTGACCCGCCGCGGGAAACCTGGTCCGCCGCGCCGGCCGCCCCGAACGGGGCGGCCGGTGCCGTTTCGGCCTGGGCCGGGGGCGCGAGCGACGGGTCGACCACCGCCGGACTTCGCCGGAGGTGGCGCCCCTCACCCGGCCGCTCGCGGACTCGCGGCCGACCTCGCCCCGCTGACGCGGGGCGAGGTGGGGGCCTCCGGGTCGGTGACCTGGGGAGGGGCCGCACCAGCCCCACCTCTCCCCGCCGGGGAGAGGTCGGCCCGGCGCTTCGCCGGGCCGGGTGAGGGGCACCACCGACCGAGTCACCAGGTTGGCAACCCGACCCGGGCGATTTCACGCCACCCACACGTCCCGCGGGTATACTGACAACGGTACAGCCGCACCTCGCGCGCAGCACAGATCCCGGGGGTTCCCATGACACGAGCGTGGAAGGCCGGCGCGGCCGCGGCCGGCGCCGCCGGCCTGGTCGCCGCCGCGGTCCACCTCGGCGGCCCGGCCGGCGCCGGCCCGCGGCCGGACCTGAAGCCGTCCGCCCACTGGGTGTTCGACGCCGACGGCGTCGCCGGGAACAAGGTCGCCGACCGCGCCGGCAAGCTGACCGGCACCGTCCTCGGGGCGGCGAGGGTGGAGACCGGACCGCCCGGCCCGCGGCTCGAACTCGCCGGCCCGTCCGACGGCGTACTGGTCCGGGACCGCGTCCCGGCCGACGCCGACTTCCTGCCGAAGGAGGCGCTGTCGCTGGTCGCCTGGGTGCGGGTGGACGAGCCGGCCGAGTGGGGCGGGGTGGTCGGCTGCTTCCAGGACAACGGCCCGGCCGAGGCCGGGTTCCTCCTCGGGTTCAACCCGACCGCGTTCCAGTTCGGGCTCGCGTCGGCCGGGTCGAAGAAGATGACGTACCTCGCCGGCGGGACGAGGTACGAGCGCGGCAAGTGGTACCACCTGGCCGCGGTGTACGACGGCAGGGCGATGCGGCTGTACGTCAACGGCAAGCCCGACGGGACGAGCGCCGAGCAGTCCGGCGGCGTGCGGTACGCGACGGCGGCCCCGCTCGTGATCGGCCGGTACCGGGACGACGACGAGGACTTCCCGATGCGCGGGGCGGTGCGGGAGGTGCTCCTCTGCCCGCACGCGCTCTCCGCCGAGCAGGTCGCCGCCCACTTCGACGCCGACCGGCACCTGGCCGACCTGCCGACCGTGATCCCGCCCGGCCCGCGGTTCGTGGTCGAGCCGTACCTGCAGTACGCGACCCGCACCTCGATGACGGTGATGTGGGAGACGGAGGAGGCGCCGGCGGCCGCGGCGGTCGAGTACGGGACGACGTTCCCGCCGAAGGGGGCGGCGAAGGTCGACAAGCCGGCGGCCCTCGGCGAGGTGGTGCTGGCCGACCTGCAGCCCGGGACGAAGTACTTCTACCGCGTCGTCTGCACCGACGCCGCCGGCCGGAGGATGGAGGGCCGGCCGCTGACGTTCATGACCGCCCCGGGGCCGGACGACGCGTGGAGCTTCTGCGTGGTCGGCGACACCCAGCGGAACCCGGCGGTGACGGCGCGGGTGGCGAAGCTGATGTGGGAGCGGCGGCCGAACTTCGTCGTGCACGTCGGGGACGTGGTGGACGACGGGGCGGCGAAGTGGCAGTGGACCGGCGACCTGTTCCGCCCGTGCGGCGAGCTGTTCGGCCGGGTGGCGGTGTTCCCGTGCATCGGCAACCACGAGAAGAACCACCCGCACTACTACAAGTACTTCGCCCTCCCGAAGCCGGAGTACCACTACTCGTACACCTACGGCAACGCGGAGTTCTTCGTCCTCGACACCAACACGCCGCGCGACCTGACGCCGAACGGCGAGCAGTACAGGTGGCTGGACAATGCGCTGGCGGCGTCGACCGCCAGGTGGAAGGTGTGCTACCACCACCACCCGGTGTACTCGTCCGACTCGGACGACTACGGGAACAGTTGGAAGGGGCCGACGGCCGGCGGCGACCCGCGGACCCGGGCGCTGAACGGGCTGTACGAGAAGCACAACGTGGACGTGGTGTTCAACGGCCACATCCACCTGTACGAGCGGACGTGGCCGGTCCGCGGCGGGCGGGTGGCGGCGAAGGGCGGGGTGGTGCACGTGACCAGCGGCGGGGGCGGCGGGCGGCTGGAGGACTTCGCCCCGACCCCGGCGTTCTTCAAGCGGGAGGGGCGGGTCGACCACCACTTCTGTTACGTCACCGTCCACGGCGGGGCGCTCGGGCTGAAGGCGTTCGACCAGGAGGGCCGGCTGTTCGACGAGTTCGCCCTGAATAAGGAGTGACGCCGGGTGTCTTCCCGTAGCACAAGCGCCCTCGCTTGTGCTACGAGACGAGCCCGGCCGGGGTCCGGCGGCTCGACGAGTTCGCCCCGAATCAGGAGTGACACGCCCGTGCGGGTGTGATAAACAAGGCCCGTGGTCTGTGATTCATACCACGGGGGGAATCATGTCGCCCAGGCTGACGGGGGGGCCGAAGTACCTGGAGGTGGCGGCCGCGATCGAGGCCCAGGTCCAGGCCGGGAAGTGGGACGGGGGGCGGATGCCGAGCGTCCGCGGGATCGCCGGCCGGCACGGGGTGAGCGTGGTGACCGCGTCCCGGGCGCTGCAGGTGCTGCGGGACAAGGGGCTGATCCAGACGATCGAGCGGTCCGGGTGCTACCGGGTGCCGCCGCCGGGGGCGGACCGGTGGGCCCTGGCCCTGCGGCTCACCCCCGGGCCGTGGCAGAAGGCGACGCTGAGCATGTCCCGGGTCGGGTTCGAGGCCCTGGCCCGGCGGGAGCCGATGCACCTGGAGGCGGACCTGTTCCCGCTCGGCCCGGACGCGGCCCCGGCCGACATCCTCCCGATGGTCCGGCGGGCGAAGGAGCAGGGGGTGCGCGGGGTGTTCCTGCTCCCGTCCCGGTGGAGCGAGGCCGAGATGCGGACGGACGAGCGGCTCCTCGCCGCCTGCGAGGCCGAGGAGCTGCCGGTCGTCCTGCTGGAGCGGAACCTGCGGGGGCACAACCGCCCGCTGGAGCGCGACCTGGTGGCGGTCGACGACCTGGACGGGGCCGCCCGGTGCACCCGGCACCTGCTCGACCAGGGGCGGAGGCGGGTGGCGATCGTGGTCGCGTCCCCGACCAGCAGCCACAACGACCGGGTCGCCGGTTACCTGCACGCCCTGCACGCGGCCGGGCACCACCCCGGGCGGAAGTCGGACTTCCGCCCGGTGGTGCTGCACCAGAGCGACGACCTGCCGAGCCGGGACGCGTACGCCCGGCTGGCCGACCAGGTGCGGAAGGCCGAGGTCGACGGGGTGGTCTGCTACCAGGACTACACCGCCATCGGCCTCATCATGGAGCTGCTGACGCGGGGCCTGGCCGTCCCGGACGACGTGGCCGTGGTCGGGTTCGACGACCTGCCGATCGGGAACCTGTTCACGATCGGGGTGACGACCTACGCGTACCCGTCCGAAGGGATGGCCGAGCACGCCGTCCGGCTGATGCGGGAGCGGCTGAAGAACCCGGGCCGGCCGCCGATCAAGGTGGTGGTGCCCGGGCACCTGATCGTCCGGGAGAGCAGCGGCGGGGCGCGGGAGTAGTCCGCCTGGAGCGCGGCCGTCCCGGCCGCCCCACGTACCCCGCGGGGACATCGACGGTACGGCCGTGTCGCGGCCGCGGCGGGGCAGGCGGAGCGGCCGGGACGGCCGCGCTCCAGGGGGAAGGCGTGGACGACCGGCGGGCGGACGTGGCGGTGGTGGGCGGCGGGATCGTCGGGCTGGCGTTCGCCTGGGAGGCGGCCCGCCGCGGCCGGTCCGTCGTCGTGTTCGACCGCACCCCGGTCCCGCAGGGGGCGTCGGTCCGGAACTTCGGCATGGTCTGGCCGATCGGGCAGCCGCCGGGGCCCGACCACGCCCGCGCGCTGCGCAGCCGCGAGCGGTGGCTCGAGCTGCGCGACCGGGCCGGGGTGTGGGCCGCCGAGTGCGGGTCGCTCCACCTCGCCCACGGGCCGGACGAGGACGCCGTCCTCCGCGAGTTCGCCGACAAGGCCCCGGCCGCCGGGGTCGAATGCACCTACCTCCCCGCGGCGGAAGCCGCCGGGCGGTTCCCGGCGGTCAACCCGGGCGGCCTACGCGGCGCGCTGCACAGCCCGGCGGAACTGGCCGTGAACCCGCCGGCGGCGGTCGCCCGCCTCCAGCAGTTCCTCGCCGAGGCGCACGGGGTGACGCTCCGGCTCGGGGCCGCGGTGGTCGGGGTGGACATGCCGCGGGTCCGCGCGGCCGGCGGGGAGGTGTGGCGGGCCGACCGGGTGTTCGTCTGCGGCGGGGCGGACTTCGAGACGCTGTTCCCGGAGGTGTTCGCGGCCGCCGGGGTCCGCCGCTGCAAGCTGCAGATGATGAAGACGCGGCCGCAGCCGGGCGGGTGGCGGGTCGGGCCGCACCTCGCCGGCGGGCTGACGCTGTGCCACTACAAGGCGTTCGAACTGTGCCGCTCACTCCCCGCGCTGAAGGCCCGGGTCGCGGCCGAACTGCCGGAGTACGTCCGGTACGGCATCCACGTCATGGCGTCGCAGAACGACCGCGGCGAGGTGGTCATCGGCGACTCCCACGAGTACGACGCGGACATCTCCCCGTTCGACAAGGCCGAGATCGACGACCTCGTCCTGGCGTACCTGCGGAAGATGGCCCGGCTCCCGGACTGGGCCGTCGCCGCCCGGTGGCACGGGGTGTACGCCAAGCACCCGGACGAGCCGATCGTGTACGCCGAGCCGCAGCCCGGGTGCGTGGTCGCGGCCGCGCCGGGCGGGGCCGGGATGACGCTGTCGTTCGGGTTCGCCCGGGACTGGTGGGACGCCACATGACCGCGGAAACTGTGCTCGACACGATCGACCGGCTGTTCGCCACACACGGGGCGGCCGAGTACGGCGGCGAGGCGGTGTCGCAGCTCGAGCACGCCCTGCAGGCCGCGGCCCTGGCGGAGGCCGCCGCCGCCGGCCCCGACCTGGTCGCCGCCGCCCTGCTGCACGACGTCGGCCACCTGCTCCACGGCGGCGGGTACGCGGCGGGGCGCGGGGTCGACGACCGGCACGAGGACCTCGGGGTGCGGTTCCTGGCGAAGGCGTTCGGCCCGGCGGTGACCGAGCCGGTCCGGCTGCACGTCGCGGCGAAGCGCTACCTCACCGCCGCCCGCCCGGGCTACCTCGCGCGGCTGTCGCCGGCGTCGATCCGCAGCCTCGCCTTGCAGGGCGGGCCGATGACCGCGGCCGAGGTCGCCGGTTTCGAGGCGAACCCGCACCACGCCGCCGCGGTGAAGCTCCGCGAGTACGACGACGCGGCGAAGGCGGTCGGCCGGGCGACCCCGCCGCTCGCCCACTTCCGCCGGTACCTGGAGGCCGCCGTCTGTGCCGACGCGTGAGATCAAACTCGTCGTGTTCGACTGGGCCGGCACGACGATCGACTTCGGGTGCCTGGCCCCGGCCGGGGCGTTCGTCGCCGCGTTCGCCGCCCGCGGGGTGTCCGTGACGGTGGCCGAGGCGCGCGGGCCGATGGGGTTGCACAAGAAGGACCACCTCAGGGCGATGCTGCGGACCGACGCGGTGGCCGCGAAGTGGCGGGCGGCGGCCGGCCGGGACTGGACCGAGGCGGACGTGGGTGAGTTGTACGCGGACGTGACGCCACGCCAGGTCGAAGCTGCCCGCTTGTACAGCGCACTCGTCCCGGGTGTACCCGATGTCGTGGCGCGGCTCCGCGGGCGCGGGGTGAAGGTCGCCGCGACGACGGGCTACTTCCGCGAGGCGGCGGCCGTGGTGCTCGACGCCGGCCGCCGCCAGGGGTACGTCCCGGACTTCGCGATCGGCGCTGACGACGTGCCGGCCGGGCGGCCGGCGCCGTGGATGATCTTCCGGTGCATGGAGGCGCTCGGGGTGTACCCGCCGGCCGCGGTGGTGAAGGTCGGGGACACGGTGGTCGACATCGAGGACGGGTTGAACGCCGGGTGTTGGAGCGTCGGGGTCGTCGACTCGAGCAACGAGATGGGGCTGTCGGCGGACGCGTTCGCGGCGCTGTCGGAGGCCGAGAAGGCGACCCGGCGGGAGGCGGTCGCCGCCAAGTTCAGCGCGGCCGGGGCGCACGCCGTCATCGACACCCTGGCCGAACTCCCGGCGCTGCTCGACGAACTGCCCGCCCGCGGCCGCCCCTGACCGCCGCTCCTCCCCTGGACCGCGGCCGTCCCGGCCGCCCCACGTCCCCGGCGCGGGGACGTCAACGGTAGGGCCGTGTCGCGGCCGGGGTGGGGCAGGTGGAGCGGCCGGGACGGCCGCGGTCCAGGGGAGGAGCGGCCGGGACGGCCGCGCCCCGGGAACCGTATCATGTCCGGATGCCGCCGACCGACTGGCCGCTCGCGTTCCTGTGCCTGTCCGCGTTCGTCGCCGGGGTGATGAACTCCGTCGCCGGCGGGGGCACGCTCCTCACCTTCCCGGCCCTGACCGGCGTGGTCTCCCCCGCCGTCGCCAACGCCACCAGCACCGTCGCCCTGATGCCCGGGTCGGTCGCCGGCGCCCTCGGGTACCGCCGGGAGCTGTGGGAGTGCCGGCACCTGGTCGCCCTGCTGATCGTCCCGAGCCTCGTCGGCGGGTTCGTCGGGGCGACGCTCGTCGGCCTCGACAAGGACGCGTTCGCCGGCCTGGTGCCGTGGCTGATCCTGACCGCCGCGGTGCTGTTCGTGGTGCAGGCGCCGCTGTCGAGGTGGGTGAAGCGGCGGGCGGCGGCCGGCGGCGCCGACCCGGCGCACCACCAACCCGGGTGGGCGACGCGGGCGGCGGTGGTCGGGTTCCAGTTCCTGGTGGCGGTGTACGGCGGGTACTTCGGGGCCGGGATCGGGATCCTGATGCTGAGCGCCCTGGGGTTCATGGGGGTGCCCGACATCCACCGGATGAACGCGGTGAAGACGTTCCTGGCGGCCGCGATCAACGGGGCGTCGGTGGTGGTGTTCGTCCGGGACGGGCTGGTGAACTGGCCGCTCGCGTGGCCGATGGCGGTGGCGGCGGTCCTGGGCGGGTACGCCGGGGCGCGGGTCGCCCGGCGGCTGCCGCCGGCGTACGTCCGGTACGCGGTGATCGCGATCGGGTTCGGGCTGGCGGCGTACTACTTCATCCGGTAGGCCTTGTGGGGTGGGCCGGAGCGGGCGCTTCGCCCGCGAGGGGTAGGCGGTGGTGGGACTCGCCCGCAGAGCCGGGCTCGGCCCACCCTACCCGGCCGAGACCGGGCCGGCCCGTAACCACCGCGGCAGGAGCCGCGCCGCCCCGGCCGCGTCGAGCGCCCGTTCCGCGAGCCACGTCCCGAGCAGCATCCCGGCGAGCATGCCGGCGGTCATCCCGGCGAAGGCGGCTGTCATAGATTCCGTCGCGACCTGCGCCGCACACCACCCGCCGGCGACCATCCCCGCCGCCATCCCGACGTTCCCGCCGGTGAACATCGCCAGGCGGTGGTTCCCCGACGGGACCGGCCGGCGCGGCAGCCACCACATCGCGGCGTTCGCGAACGCCAGCATCCCGACCCACATCCACGGGCCGCCGTCGAGGCACCGACAGCACGCGGGGCCGTCGGACCACCACCCGAGGAGCATGCCGAGGTTGCCGAGGGTGAGCATGCCGACGCACATGTCGAGCGAATGCGGGATCGCCGCCCAGCGGCGCCAGAGGAAGGCGAGCGCCACGCCGCCGGCGGCGGAGCCGGCGACGACGCCCGCGCCGGCCGACGGGACGAGGAGGAGGAGCGCGACGCCCTGCAGCGCGAGGGCGGAGCCGTGGGCGACGGAGCGCCACCGAACCCCGGGGCCGCCCGCCGCGGCCGGGTCTCCCGACCCCCGACTCCCGACTCCCGGCTCCCGGCAGTGGTCCGGCACGACCCCGACGCGGGTGGACGAGAAGACGAGTGACAGGCTCGACAGCACCATCAGGAGGACGGCGGCGACCGGGTGGAGCAGGCCGCACGCCGCGAGCGCCACCCCGGCCAGGTTGTAGCACAGCGCGCGACACAGATTTCGGCGGGCCGCCCGGACCGCTCCCCGGCTCAGCTCGACCGCCCACGGCAGCACCCGCAGGTCGTCGTGGTACAGCGTCACGTCCGCCGCCCCGACGGCGAGGTCGGTGCCGGACGCCAGCGCGACGCCGACGTGGGCCGCGGCGAGGGCGGACGCGTCGTTGATCCCGTCCCCGACGAACAGCGTCCGCCCGCCCGCCGCCGCCCGCTTGTCGTCGGGCAGAAGCCCGCCGCGCGGCGACGGCAGACCCAGAGCGGCGGCCCGCTCCGTCGCGTCGCCGGTCAGCACCTCGACCGGCAGCCCGAGGCGGCGGAACCCGGCGAGCGCCTGCGGGGCCGAGTCGCGGAGGCGTTCGGCCAGCACCGCCACCGCGGCGAGTTCGCCGTCGAGGGCGACATCGACGCGGTGCCCGGTCGCCCGGAGTTGACCCGCCAGAACGCTCCGCTCCGAAGACTCTGCGTCGCGGCTAAACGTGCGGATCCACTCCGGGGTTCCGACCTGAAGCGCGTGGTGCTTGCCGTCCGCGTCGATCACCGCGTCGACCCCGCAGCCGGGCACGGCCCTCAGCGACAGGACGCGTGGCTCGCCGGCCGGCCGCGGCAGCGCGGCGAACGGCTTCGCCGCGGGGTGCCGGCTCCGCTCCTGCACCGCCGACAGCCACCCGAGCAGCTCCGCCCGCTCGTCCCCGGTCGCGGTCGTGGCGATGTCGAGGAGGGCGAACCGGTCGTCGGTCAGGGTGCCGGTCTTGTCGAACATCACCCGGTCGACTTCGGCCAGCCGCTCGACCGCGTCCCCGGCCCGGACGATCACCCCGCGCTCGGCCAGCCGCCCGAGCGCCGACCAGATCACGACCGGCGTCGCCAGGCCGATCACGCACGGGCACGCCACCAACAGCACCGACATCGCGTGGAACAGCCCCGCCTCCCACCCGTCCGGGGCGAGGAACGTCCAGTAGCCGAAGGTGCCGAGGGCGACGAGCACGACCAGCGGGAGGAGCCACCGGCCGAGGGCGTCGGCCCGGGCCTGCAGTGACACCGGCCTGTCACTGGCCGCCTCGACCGCGGCGAGCAGTCGGTCCACCTGCCGCCCGGCGCCGGGGGCCGTCGCCTCGACCCGGAACGCCGCGTCGTGGCTCGCGGCCCCGGCCGACACCCGGTCGCCGGGCCGCCGCACCACCGGGAACGGCTCCCCGCTCACCGCCGCCTCCGACACGAACCCGACCCCGGACCGGATCACCCCGTCGACCGCGAACGTCTCGCCCGGGTTTACCTCGACCACGTCGCCGGGCCGCACCTCGGTCACCGGCACCACCCGTGCCCGGTTCCCGTCGACGAGCCGGCACGTCGCGAGTTGCCCGGCCCACGCCCGCGCCCCGGCTAGCGCCGCCGCCCGGCTCCGCGCCCCGATCAGCTTCCCGAGTGTGTAGACCACGAGCAGGACAGACACCACCTCGAAGTAGACCTTCCCGCGGCCGGTGACGGACGCCTGCAGCGACGCCGCCATCGCCCCGCCGAGCGTCAGCAGAAACAGCGCCTCGATGGTGAGCCGGCCGCGGCGGAGTTCGTGCCAGCCGGTCCGGGCCAGCGGCGGGCCGAGGAGGGCGACGACGACGAGGGTGGCGGCGAGGAGGAGGGACTCGGCGACGAGGCGGGCGGCCGGGGGGATGTCGTCGTGGAGGTTCAGCGCGAGGCCGAAGATCATCGACTGGCTGACGACCAGCAGCCCGACCCCGAGCCGGACCCCGACCCCGAACCCCGGCCTCGGCGCGGCCGTTTCTTGCAGGCGCTGTTCGCCGAGGCTCAGGCAGCCGAAGCAGCAGTACGTCGCGGCCGGGCGGCCGGGCCACGGCCGGCCGGCGTGCGGGGCGGTGACCGGGCCGCGGCAGTGGGAGCAGTGGGACATCGGTTCGGTAGGGAGGGCCGAGCCCGGCGCTTCGCCGGGCGAGTCCCACCGGGTGGGGCAAGGCGGTGGGACTCGCCCGGCGAAGCGCCGGGCTCGGCCCACCCTACTTCTTCTCGTCCTTTTTCGCCTCGGGGGCGGCCCCGGGGTCCGCGTAGTCGACCGGCAGCTTCAGCAACTCGTCGGCGGTCACCGGCTGGGTGCCGTTCGGCTTCCGGGTCCCCTCCTTCGCCCGGGCCGCCCGGACCGCCGCCGCCGTCACCGCCGGCGGCTTCCCGGCGTCCGCCTTGTTCCCCCAACTGTTCCGGACGTACGTGATCACCCCGGCGATCTCGTAGTCCTTCATCACGTTCCCCTGGTTCGGCATCTGCCCGTTGTACGGCCGGCCGCCGACCGTGATCGGTCCCTGCAGCCCGTACAGCAGGATCCGCGTCAGCCGGGCGGCCGACGCCTGGTCCCCGGCCACCCACTCCGACCCGTCCAGCGGCGGGATCCCCTGGGCCGGGTTGCCGCGGCCGTCCGGCTGGTGGCACGCCGCGCACACCGCGTACTTCTGCTCCCCGACCTTCATCAGCTCCGGCACCGTCTGCGGGTCCGGGTCGGGCGGGGCGGGTCCGGCCGGGCCGCCGGCGGTCGGACCGGCGAGGTCGGCCCCGTCGAACACGTCCGGGCGGAAGTCGGCCGAGCGGGTGCCGAGGTAGTACCCGCCCCAGGCGAGGAGCCCGCCGAACACGCACGCCACCCAGAACGGGACCGGCTCGAACCCGTCCCGCGGCTCGGCGTGCTCCCGCGCCCGCACCTCCAGCAGCCGCCGGACCGCGTCCGGCTCCTCGTCCGGCGGGGTCCCGTCGAACGTCAGCGACGCCTCGTTCATCTCCGCCATGTGCCGGCGGTGCAGCTCCAGCACGGTGTCGCCGGTGCCGGGCGGGGCCGGCGGCTCGTCGCCGGGCGGCGGGGTGGTACTCATTCCTTCGCCTCCGGCAGCGGGACCTCGGCCTTCCGCAGGGCGAGCAGGTACGCGACCAGCGCCTCGGCCTCGGCGGTCGGCACCACCTGCACGCCCTCCTCCTCCGTCGTCAGCCAGAACTCGAGCAGCCGGGCCTTCCCCTCCGGCGTCGCCGGGTCGACACCCCCGGCGTCGGCCAGGAACCGGCCGCGGATCGCGTCGCTCTGCGCGGCGAGGATCGCGTCCCACTCCCGGTCCGTCGGCCGCCACCGGTAGCCGGGGTCGACGGTCCACTCCCGGCCGAGCGTCAGCGCCTTCCCGGACCGCTCGCCGGCCACCTTCTCCTTGCGGTACAGGAAGGCGAAGGACGGCATGATGCTCCAGTCGTTGAACGCCCGCGGGTTGAACGTGTGGGCGTGCTGCCACGCCTCCGAGTACCGCCCGCCGACGTTCGCCAGGTCCGGCCCGGTCCGCATCGTCCCGAGCATCGTCGGGCTGTCGTAGATGTAGTCCCGCGACACGGTCCGGCGGTTCCCCCAGCCGCGCTTGATGTCCGCCCCGGTCCGCTCCTGCCCGTTCTCGTCCCACCAGTTCCCGAACCGCTCGCCCCGCACCTGCTGGCTGTGGCAGTACACGCACCCGTTCTGCTGGTACACCTTCCGCCCGGCGGCCGCCGCCCCCGCCAGCGGCCGCGGGTACGGGTCGTCGGCCGCGTCCTTCTGGTACGGCCGCTCCGCGCCGAGCTGCCAGTACGGGAACAGGACGAGGCCGAGCCAGCTCGACGAGAAGGTGAGCAGCGCCCCGAGGAACACCACCATCCCGCGGTCCATGTCTTCCCCCTTGCCGGGCGAACC
>PNKH01000021.1 GCA_013822345.1 Isosphaera sp. | reverse complement strand
GGCGGATCGACAGGGTGAACGTCAGGAGTGGGACGACGGTCACCACCCCGCTGAACGCGATCAGCCCGTTCAGCCCCCAGTCGGCGCCCATGTGGTTCTGCCCGGTCGCCCACAGGTACGCCAGGTACCCGAGCGACGGCGGGAGCATCAGGAGCGTCTCGACCGCCAGCCCGGTCTGGCTCTCGACCGGCACCTGCTTCCGCACCAGGCCGTAGAGGCCGAACGACACCGTCAGCGACACCGCCAGCCACGGGAAGTAGCCCCCGACGACCGCCGGCACCGCCACCCCGACCGCCACCAGCAGCAGCGCCGGGTAGTGCGCCGGCCGCAGCCGCTCGCCGAGGACGAGGGTCCCGAGGGCGGCGTTCACCAGCGGCATCATGTAGTACCCGAGGCTCGCCTCCGGCACCCGCCCGGTGACCGTCGCGTAGATGTACAAGAGCCAGTTGACCGCGAGCAGGGTCGACGACAGGAGGAGGGTGAGGACGAGCCGGCGGCTGCGGAGGACGCGGGCGATGTCCGCCCACCCGTCGGCCGCGGCGGCGGTGAGCAGGAGCATGACCGGCAGGGACCAGACGATCCGGTGGCCGAGGATCTCGGACGCCGGCAGGCCGTGGACCTGGAGGGCGGCGAAGTACAGCGGCACCAGCCCCCACCACACGTAGGCGATCAGGCCGAACAGCAGCCCGGACCGGTACCTCGCCGCCTCTTCGGACACCTTATCCCCCTGCCAGTGGCCAGTCGCCAGTTGCCAGTTGTTGACGGCATCGGTCCGCCGGCCCCCGGGTGCGTCCCCGGAGCCAGCCGCCCCGTCAACTGGCAACTGGCGACTGGCCACTGGCCAAAGCGAGGGCCAGCATCCGGTGGAAGTGGTGCTGCCCGTTCTCGCGCTTCACGCTGTACCGCCCTGTGGCGAAGCTCCGGCCGTGCAGGTTCCGCTGCACCTCCTCGCACACCCCGACATCCTCCGCCTGCACCCGGTCCGCCACCCGCACGCTCTCCGCCTTGAACTCTTCCGCGGCGGTCTCCGCGAAGTAGAAGTCGAAGACGACGCGGCAGCGGTCCGGGCCGAGCGGCAGCACCAGGTTCGTGTCGGCGACCCCGGCGTACACGTTCAGCATCAGGTTCGGGTACACCCACCAGTACGCCGCCAGGTCGCCCGTCCGGGTCCGCCCGGCGTCGCCGTCGGCCGGCTTCATCGGGCTGCTCTGCAGGACCGCGTTCCCGTCGCAGGCCGTCCGGTACTCCTTGTAGTCCAGGACGCCGGCCAGCGCCGGGTGGACGGTGTTCACGTGATACCCGCCGTCCAGGTAGTTGTCGGCGTACACCTTCCAGTTGCACGCGAGGTCGTAGGCGGTGCGGGCGTACCAGGTCAGCCCGGCGAACGCGTTCCGCGACTCGACCCACGCCGGCAACGGACCCAGGAACGTGGTCAAAGGTTCGGTCGGTTCGTCCAGATGCACGAAGACGAACGGCCCCCACTCGGCGACGGCGACCGGCGGCAGGCCGTTCTCCTCCCGGCGGAAGTCCTGAACCCCGTCGAACTCGGGCACCCCGCGGAGGTTGCCGGCGAGGTCGTAGGTCCACCCGTGATACCGGCACCGCAACTTCGTGACCGTCCCGCACTCGTCGGTGCAGACGCGGGCCGCCCGGTGCCGACAGACGTTCACGAACGCCCGCAGGGTCCCGTCTTCGCCGCGGACGACGAGGACCGGCTCCCCGGCGACGTCGGCGGTGAGGAACTGGCCGGGCTTCGCCACCAGCTCGCGCCGCCCGACCGCCTGCCACGTCCGGGCGAACACCGCGTCGCGCTCGAGGGCGGCCACCCCCGGCGACGTATACCAGGTGTTCGGGATGGTGTGCGCCGCCTCCAGCGGCCGGTCCGGGTCGAACCCGGTCAGGAGTCCAAGGGTACCGCCCATCGTCGGGTGCCTTTCACGTTTAGCCGCGACGCGGAGTCCTCGGAGCGGAGCGCGGCGCACCCGCCCGCGCTCCGCTCCGAGGACTCCGCGTCGCGGCTAAACTTCAGATCGTCACGGACGAGAACCCGCCGTCGACGACGATGTTCTGCCCGGTCACGAACCCGCTCGCCCGCGGGCTCGCCAGCCACACCACCGCCCCGGCCAGCTCCTCGGCGCTCCCGAACCGGCCCATCGGGGTGTGCCCGATGATCGCCTGGCCGCGCTCGGTGTACGTGCCGTCGTCCTTCAGCAGCATTCTTCGGTTCTGCTCGGCCGGAAAGAAGCCCGGGCTGATCGCGTTCACCCGGACGCCCTTGGTCGCCCACTCCCGGGCCAGCCACAGCGTCAGGTTCAGCACCGCCGCCTTCGACGCCGAGTACGCCACCACCCGCGACAACGGGATGACGCTCGACATCGAGGCGATGTTGACGATGCTCCCCTTACCGGCCGCCACCATCGCCTCGCCGAAGATCTGGCTCGGCAGCAGCGTCCCGCCGACCAGGTTCAGGTCGAACACCGCGTTCCACCCGTCGAGGCCCATCTTGCAGAAGTCGCCGCCCGGCGGGATCGTCCCCTCCGGCTTGTTCCCGCCGGCCCCGTTGACCAGCACCGTGACCGGGCCGAACTTCGACACGATCGCGTCCCGGGCGGCGGCGAGCGAGTCCCGGCTCATCGCGTCGGCGGACTGGAAGATCGCGTTGCCGCCGGCCTTCTCGATCGCCCGGACGCGCTCCAGGCCGCGCTCCGCGCTGCGGCCGACGACGGCCACCTTCGCCCCGGCCGCGGCCAGGGCGTCGGCCATCGCCCCGCCGAGCACCCCGGTCCCGCCGAGGACGGCCGCCACTTCGCCCGACAGGTCGAACAGGTTGGTCATGGGAGTCTTCCGTAGGGTGGGCCGAGGTCCGCTTCGGACCGAGTCCACCACATCTGCGCGGTGGTGGGACTCGGTCCGAAGCGGACCTCGGCCCACCCTACCAGGGTCAGGTGGTGGGGCTCGGTCCGAAGCGGACCTCGGCCCACCCTACCAGGGTCAGACGAACAGCGGCTTCAGACCTCGGCCCACTCGACGCCGAGCCGGCCGCCGCCATGTAGGGTGGGCCGAGCCGGCGCCTCGCCGGCGAGTCCCACCGGGGCTGCGGGGTGGTGGGACTCGGCCGGAAGCCGGCCTCGGCCCACCCTACCCGACGAACAGCGGCTTCAGGTGCCGGTCGAACAGGTTCGCGGTCACGTTCCGGGACACGGCCGCCTCGCACGCCGACAGCATGTTCAGGTACCGGTCGCCCATCTTCGCCGCGACCTTGAACCCGACGTGGACCAACTGCCGCAGCGACGGGTTGAACTCCGGGTTCGACGGGTCGTGCCGCAGCGCCGCGACGAACTGCTCCGCCGACCAGCCGTTCACCTCGTCGGCCGACGGCAGCCTCGCCGCGTCGATGTCGATGACGGTGGCGTACGGGGCGCAGAGCTCGTCCTTCTTGCCCAGCGCCTCGGCGTAGATCTCCTTCGCCAGGGCCAGACCGTCCCCGCCGCTCTCGGCCAGCCCGATCACCTCCTCGAGCCACGTCGTCCCGGCCGTCTTCAGGTGGAGCCCGGCCCCGGCGTCGCGGATGGCCCGCCGCATCACCGGGTAGAGCGAGAACTTGTCGCTCCCGCTGTGCACGCTGAGCTTCAGGTTCGCCGGCAGCCGGAACTTCTCCGCGGCGTACCGCAGCACGGCCAGGTCGTCGCGGAACTCGCGCTCGAACTGCGCCAGGTCGCCGACGTAATCGACGCCCTTGTTGAACCGGCCGGTGAACTTCGGGGCGATGGTCTGGAGCGGCACCCGCTCGTCGGCCAGCGCCCGGAGGATGAGGAGCAGTTCGGGCGGCGTCTGCGGCTCGTCGGTCTCGTCCATCGAGACCTCGGTGACGAAGTTGTCGGCCCCCTTCACCCAGGCGATCTTGTTGTAGATCGCGCTCGCGTCCTGCGCCGCCTTCAGGTACTTGCCGGCGTACCGCTCCACGTCCGCCCGGGTGATCGTGAGCGGCTGGGTGATGCCGGGGATGGCGATCGTCCCGACCAGTTCCGGGTGCCGGTCGGCGAAGAACTTCGCCGACCGCTCGGTCGCCGCGTGCCCGATCGAGTCGGCGACGTCGATGGTGTAGAAGTCGCAGGACGGGAGGAACCGGGCGACGGTGTCGAGGCGGATGTGGTCGGCGTCGACGTGGTGCGGCTTCGCCCACTTCAGCTCTTTGACCGCCGCGTCCGCCGCCGCCCGGGTGGCGGCCGGGTCGGACCCGATGATGGTGTGCTCGCGGTTCGACTTGTTCCAGACCGGGACGACTTCGGCCCCGGCCTGGGCGGCGAGCTGGCACGCCCGGAGTTGGGCCTTCGCCTGGCGGGCGAACCGGTCCCCGACCCCGACGGAATACTTGGCGAGGGTGAGCACGGGCGGGCCTCGGGGGTGGGGACCCCATTGTTCTACGCCCGCCGTCCCCGGGTTCCAAACCCGCTCACCTCCCGTCGGGGAGGAGCCGAGCCGCGGGCGGGCAGACCCGGCCCACCACGACCCGGGCGGCCTCCAGCAGTTGGAGCGCGGCGACGCGGGGCCAGAACCGGGCGGCGGCGAGGTCGTCGTCGCTGAACGAGTTCGCGGCGTAGGCGGTCACCCCGTCCCGGGAGCTGAACCCGACCCCGACGGTGATCCCCTCCCGCGGGTAGTGGCTCACCCCCACCTTCACCCGCGGCCCGCTCGGACCCGCCTCCAGCTCGAGATCCACCGACCAGTGATTGGCGACGAACACCTGATGAAACAGGCCGGCGGTCCGGGGACCGGTCACGGCCGCCGTCTGCTGGTAGTCGTTCATGATGAACCACTTCCGGGTCCGCCGGCCGGTGTCGCGGCCGAAGGCCAACTCCTCCCAGTCCCCGACAATCCCCTCGGCCGGCGCCCACCGGACCCGGTGGGTCGTGCCGGCGAGCGACGCCTCGGTGACGTGTTGGTAGGTCGGCGGGCGGTACGTGGGGATCGGGAGTGGCACCGGGATCGGCGGTTCCGACGGGCACAGCGCCACGAGCGCGGCGAGGCAAACGGGCGGCATCGGTCGGACCTCCGTGTGGGGGCCGCCGTGTATCACGGCCCGGCCGGTGCGGTCAACCCGGCCGCCGGCGCCTTCTCGGCCTCCACCCGGTAGAAGTACTCGACCAGCAGGGCCGTCGCGGCCGCCCCGAACAGGTGCCACAGCCAGTGACTCCCCATCGCCAGGTACAGCCCGAGCCGCAGATCCACCAGCCGGAAGAACCACGCGATCGCGAACGCCACGACGCCGGCGACCACCCACCCGCCGTGCCGGAACCGCGTCCGCCACAGCACCAGCGCGATCGGCGCCAGCACCACGACCGCCAGCGCGGCGTAGGTCAGGTTGATCCGCAGCTGCTCGTCCGCCGGGCCGACCGCCGCGAACAGCAGCCAGTTCGTCCCGGCGTAGAACGCCCCCACCGCCGGGACGAACCACCACCCCCGCCCGCCCCAGAACCGGACGGCCATGAACACCGCCCCGGCCAGCCCGAGCACCGAGATCGGCACCACGTCGAGCAGGAAAAAGGCATAAGACGTGCGGGTGGCGTGGTACAGCGTCCCGCCGATGCCGCCGGCCAGGAGGACCGGCAGGCAGCAGGTCAGGAACGGGAACCGGCGGTGCCGGCCCCGCAGCCGCCAGGCCCAGACCGCGACGAGTACGACGAACAGGGCGGCGGTGGCGGCGTTCCACGGCTCGGCCGGGAACCGGGCCCCGGGGCCGTAAGGGTCGGGCGGGGTCTCGGCGTACCGCGGCCCGCCGTCGGGCATCGTCCCCCCGGTCACCAGGCCGTAGTCCGGCCCGTCCGGCGGCTCCTCGTCCTCGCCCGTGGCGGCCATGACCTCCTCCCCGACCGTCGCCGGAATTCCCGACACACCGAATTGTACTCGCCACCGCCGAACCGGCCGCAACCGTCGTCCAGGAAATCACATGCGGCGATCGAGATTTTCCCGACGGCTTGCTTGACGCCTCCGAAAGGGTTTACTAAGAAGCGTCTACCTTTGACCGTCCGCCCGGGGTTCGACCGAACCCATCGTGACCGCGGACGCTCCTGCGACCAGAACGCCCGTGCCGAGGGGGCCACCCCCGCCCGCGGGCTCGAACCCGATCCCGGGCCGTCGGACGCCGATCGCGGTGTGGTTCTCGGGTCCGCCGGCCGACCCCGTACACGAGGAGCACACATGCCCGGTCGCCGCCTGCTGCCGCCGGGGCCCGCCACGGCCGAGGACCCGTGGCCGGCCCGCCCGTTCCCGCCAGACCCCGTCGCCGCGGACGACGAGGAGTTCGAGGACGACGACGACGAGGACGACGAGGACGACGACGACGAGTTCGACGACGACCTGGACGACGACGACGAGTTCGACGACGAGGAGTTCGACGACGACGACCTGGACGACGACCTGGACGACGACGACCTGGACGACGACGACCTGGACGACGACGAGGACGAGGATGAGGACGACGACGAGTGACTGACGGCCGCGGGACGGGGGTGCCCCCGTCCCGCTCGCACTTCCGGAATCCCGCCCGCCCCCACCCCCCTCTCACCCCGGCCCCCGAGGGACCCCTCGTGACGCCGACCGCCGCCCCCACCCTCAAGGCCCGCGTCGCCGGGTTCCTCGGCCGCACCTGGGCCCGGGTCGGGTACGCCTACCACGTCGAGCCGACGTGGCTGGAGGTGAACCGCGTCTCGATCCCGGTCCGCGGCCTCCCGCCGCAGCTGGCCGGGCTGCGGATCGCCCACCTGACCGACTTCCACTGCGGCGGGCACATCCCGACCGGGTACCTGGAGGACGCCGTCGGCCGGACCCTGGCGGAGCGGCCGGACGTGATCGCCCTGACCGGGGACTTCGTCCACCGCGGGTACGCCCACGTCGGGGCGGCGGCCCGGCTGGTCCGCCGGCTGTCGGCCCCGCTCGGGGTGTTCGCGGTGCTCGGGAACCACGACTTCTCGGTCCGCAACGCCCTCGGGTTCCGCCGCCACCGCGGGCTGCACCGGGCGGTCGCCGACGCCCTGACCGCGGCCGGGGCGACGGTCCTGCGGAACCGGTCCGTCCGGGTCGGCCCCGGCGGCGGGCTGGTGGTCGCGGGGGTCGACGACCTGTGGAGTCGGGAGGCGGACCCGGCGGCGGCGCTGGCCGGGGAGTGCCCGGACGCCCCGCGGGTGGTGCTGGCCCACAACCCGCGGGCGGTGGAGGACTTCGGCGACCACCGGGCGGACCTGGTGTTGAGCGGGCACACCCACGGCGGGCAGGTGAACTGGCCGGGGGTGGGGCGGGTTCTGTTGGGGAGGAAGGCGAAGCGGTGGGCGGCCGGGCTGTACCCGCACAACGGCGGGCACGTGTACGTGAACAAGGGGGTCGGGTTCGGGTGGCGGTTCCGGTTCGCGACCCGCCCGGAGGTGGCGGTGCTGACGCTGAACCCGGCGTAGACGCGGGGGAGTGCGAGTGGCTAGTGTGGGTGCCAGTCCGGGCGAACCGCGACCGTCAGGGAGCGGGTGTTGCTCCTCGACACCCGCTCCCTGACGGTCGCGGTTCGCCGCCACCTCACAACCGCACGGACGCGCATGGACGAGCTTTCCCTGGTCACCGGCGGGGCCGGGTTCATCGGGTCGCACCTGGTCGAGGAGCTGGTCCGGCGCGGCCGCCCGGTCCGGGTGCTGGACGACTTCAGCACCGGCCGGTGGGAGAACCTCGCCCACCTCAGCCCGACCGACGACGACGTGGTCGACGGGAGCCTGACCGACCCGGCGGCGGTGGCCCGGGCGATGAGGGGGGTCGGGGTGGTGTACCACCTCGGGGCGCTGGCGTCGGTCGCCCGGAGCGTCGAGAACCCGGCCGCGACCCACGCGGCGTGCGCCACCGGGACGCTGAACCTGCTCGACGCAGCCCGGAAGTCGGGCGTCCGGCGGGTGGTGTACGCGGCCAGCTCGAGCGCCTACGGCGGGGCGGCCGGGTCCGCGCTGGGGCAGGGGGAAGACCTGCCGATGGTGGCCCGGTCGCCGTACGCGGCGGCGAAGCTGGCCGGCGAGCTGTACATGCAGGCGTTCGCCCACACCTACGGCGTCGAAACCGTCCGGCTGCGGTTCTTCAACATCTTCGGCCCCCGGCAGCGGGCCGACAGCCCCTACTCGGGCGTGATCGCCCTGTTCGCCGCGGCGATGGCCGAGGGCCGCCGGCCGTCCGTCCAGGGGGACGGCCGGCAGTCGCGGGATTTCACCCACGTGGCGAACGCGGTGCAGGCGCTGTTGCGGGCGGCGGAGGCGCCGGAGGTGTCGGGGAACGTGTACAACGTCGGGACCGGGCGGACGGTGACGGTGCTGGACCTGGTCGAGGCGCTGAACCGGGTCCTCGGGACCGACCTGGCCCCGGCGTTCGGGCCGGCCCGGACCGGCGACGTGCGGTTCTCGAAGGCGGACATCCGCCGCACCCGCGCCGACCTCGGGTACGACCCGAAGGTGTCGTTCGAGGACGGGCTGCGGGAGACGGTCGAGTGGTACCTGGACCACGCCGCCCAGCCGGCGGCGTAGCCGCGACGCGGAGTCCTCGGAGCGGAGCGCGAGCCACCCCCCCGCGCTCCGGTCCGAGGACTCCGCGTCGCGGCTAAACGGGGGTGCTCCGCCCGAAGTGCGCCCGGCCCTCGCCCGACCGGAGCATCAGCAGCCCCCACAACCCGGCCGCCGCCCCGGGGACGCAACAACAACCGGTCAGGTTCAGCCCGGCGGTCACGCACCCGACCTGCGCCAGCCGGTAGTTCCACCCCAGGGCGATCGACAGCCCGCCGAGGAACGCCAGCAGGGCCGCCCCGGCCGCCGGCGGGAAGTACCACCGCATCCACCGGGCGGTCGCCACGGCCCGCTCGCCGTCCAGCCGGTCCCGCTCCCCCTCCGGGTCGTCGGCCCCGAACCCGTACCCCCGCGCCTTGGAAAACTGGTCCCGCACGTACTCCGCCGCCACGCCGGGTTCGGCGGCGAACAGGTACGCCAGGTACCCGTTCGTCCCCACCCCGGCGACCCCGCAGAACATCAGCCCGAACGCCGGCAGCAGCAGGGCCGCGTCCGCCCGCCGGCCGGGGGCCGCCGCCCCGGGCGGGCGGGAGAGCAACTCGGCCGCGGCCATCCCGCCGGTCCCGTCGGGGGCCGGGGCGCGGAACATCGCCCGGCACTCCGGGCACTGGACCGGCTGGCCGAGGAGGTCGAGCGGCACCCGCAAGAGGTGGTTGCACGCCGGGCAGGAGACGACTTCGGTCTCGGGCGGGGTCATCGGCGCGGCTCCCCGAGGGCCTTGGTCACCGCCGCGGTCCAGATCTCGTACCCCTTCGCGGACATGTGCAGCCCGTCCTTGACGAACAGCTCCGGGACCGGCTTGCCGTCCGGCCCGAGCATCGCCGGGACGACGTCCACGAACGTCAGCCCGGTCCCCTTCTCGCAGAACTCCTTGACGAGGGCGTTCGCCTTCTGCTGGGTGTCGAACAGCTTCCACCGGGCGAGGCTCGGCTTGACCGCCACGAACAGGACGCGGCACGACGGGTTGTCCTTCCGGACGGCGGCGACGAACGCGGCGAAGTCGGCCGCCAGCTGCTCCGGCTTGCCGCCGCGGCCGAGGTCGTTGTCGCCGGCGTAGAAGACGACGGCCGCCGGCTTGTACGGGGACAGGATGCGTGGGACGAACCAGGTGCTGTCGGCGATGACCGACCCGCCGAACCCGACGTTCACGTACCCGGCCGCGGGGAACGACTTCTTGAGGTCCCAGAGGACGATGCTGGAGCTGCCGGCGAAGAACACCCCGCCGGGCTTCGGCGGGTCGGCCTGGAGCCGCTTCTCGATGGCGAGGATGTTCTTGCCCCAGCGGGTGAGCGGGGTGACCTCGCGGGGCGGCGGGGCGACCTCCGGGGGGCCGGCGGCGGCGGCGGCGAGCAGCAGCGGGAACATGGGGAGGCTCGGTGGGTGAATGCGGGGCGGCCGGCGGGTATGATACCGACTCCGCCAGCAACCGGAGGACGCATGGCGACGCACCCGCCCGTGGTCGTCGGTCTGACGATCTGCCGGAACGTGTTCTCCGAAGGGCAACCCGGGGAGGTCTCGCTGACCCGGGTGTTCACCGGGGTGCGCTGCACCTCGTTCCCGGCCCGGATGGACTCGCCGCTGTGCGTCTTGGCGTTCCTGACCGACGGCGAGGGTGATGTCCCGTTCGACCTGTTGGTGACCTGGTACGGGGACACGATCGAACCACTCCAGCAGCGGCGCGGGGTTCTCCGGTTCCCGGACCGGCACCGGACGTTAGAATTGGTCGTGAGGTACCCGCAGTTCGTCTTCCCGCGGCCGGGCGTCTACCTGTTCACCCTGTCCGTGAACGGGGAGTGGGCGGCCCAACGGGGGGTGCGGGTCCATCAACCCGGAGGCACGTCGTGACCGCGGCCACCCCCGAAGACGACCCGGCCGACCGCACCGAGAGCCACGACTCGATCCTCGTCGAGTTCACCGACGCCGACCTCGAGCTCGTCCCGCCCGACCCGGCGCTCGTCGCGGCGGCGGTCCGCCGCGCCGCCCCACACCCGGAGGCCCGCCCCGACCCCCGCGCCGCGGTCGATCTGGCCGAGTGCCTGCTGGAACAGGCCGTCCTGTTCAAGGGGTTGAAGCGGTTCGCGGACGCCGCCCCGAAGGCCGCCGAGGCGGCCGGGCTGTTCGAGCGGGCCGGCCTGTTCGGCCGCGTCGCCGACTGCTTCCGGGTGTCCGCCGAGGTCCTCCGCGGGCTGGGCGACGCCGAGGCGGCCGCCGAGTTCCTCCGCAAGGAAGAGGACATCCGCCGCCGGCTCGCCGCCTGACCACCCGGGACCACCCATGCCGCCCGAAGAACGCACCGACCCGACCGTCGTCGAGTTCGACGTCCGGACCGACGAGATGCTGGTCAACATGGGGCCGCAGCACCCGAGCACCCACGGGGTGCTCCGGCTCGTCCTCCGGACCGACGGGGAGGTCGTGTCCGAAGTCACCCCGCACCTGGGTTACCTCCACCGCTGCGCCGAGAAGATCGGGGAGAACGTCACCCCGATCCAGTTCATCCCGTACACGGACCGGATGGACTACCTGGCGGCGATGAACATGAACCTCGGGTACAGCCTCGCCGTCGAGAAGCTGTGCGGGCTGGCCGTCCCCGAGAAGGCCCGCGTCATCCGCGTCCTGATCGGCGAGCTGAACCGGATCGCGTCGCACCTCGTCGGGATGGGCGCCTACGGCCTCGACCTCGGGACGTTCTCGCCGTTCCTATACGCGTTCCGCGAGCGCGAACACATCCTCGACCTGTTCGAGGACGTGTGCGGGGCCCGGCTCACCTACAGCTACCTGACCATCGGCGGGGCGCACGACGACCTGCCGGCCGGGTGGACGGCCCGGTGCACGAAGTTCCTCGACTACCTCAAGCCGCGCATCCCCGAGTACCACGCGCTGCTGACCGACAACCACATCTTCGTCAAGCGGACGGCGAACGTCGGGGTTCTGCCGAAGGCGGCCGCCCTGAGCTACGGCTGCACCGGCCCGGTGCTGCGGGCGTCGCTCGACCGCACCAACGGCGACCCGGCGTGGGACCTGCGGAAGACGGAGCCGCACTCGGGGTACGAGGAGTACACGTTCGACGTGCCGATCCCGCCGTTCGACCGCACCCCGCCGGGGGCGGTGATCGGCGACTGCTGGCACCGGTTCTACGTGCGGATGCTGGAGGTGGTGGAGAGCATCAAGCTCGTCGAGCAGGCGATCGCGAAGTACGACGCCCTGCACGCCGAGGGGGAGCGGGTGAAGGCCGAGTTCGCGGCCCGCCGCCCGGCACTGTCCGCCGAGGACGCGAAGAAGGAGGACGCGAAGCTCGCGGAGTTGATGCGGACGCGGTACTCGCACCGGGTGGAGCCGCCGCGGGCGCTGCCGGGCGGGGAGTGCTACGTCGAGACGGAGTGCCCGCGCGGGCAGATGGGGTTCCACGTCGTCGGCCGGCCGGCGAAGGAGGCGGTGCCGCTGCGGGTGCGGGCGCGGTCGAGCTGCTTCTGCAACCTGAGCGTGACGAAGGAGCTGTGCCGCGGGTGCCTGGTCGCCGACGTGGCCGCGATCGTCGGCAGCCTCGACGTGGTCATGGGCGAGATCGACCGGTGAGGGTCAGCCGCCCGCAGCCTGCCGGACCACCGCCAGCGGGATGAACAGCTTGCCGGGTTGGTCCGGGAACCGCGTGAACCCGTAGTGCTCGTAGAACCGCGCCGCTTCGTCGTCGATCGCGTCCACGACCAGCGAGTGGATGCCGATTTGGTCCGCCAGCAACAGGCACCGCTCGAAGCAGTCGCGGAGCAACTTCCCGCCCATCCCTTGTCCGCGAACGGATTGGTCGAGCGCGAGCCGGGCCAAGAGGATCGCCGGAACGGGGTGGTTCGGGAGCTTCTTCGTCAGGTCTGCCGGTAGGGTGTCGAACTCGATCGCGCTGCTCGCCAGCGTGTAGTAACCCAACACCTTCACCTCGCCGTCACGGACCAAGACGTACGTCCGGGCGAGGTTCCGCTTCTCGTACTGCGAGGCGAATCGGGTCAGGAAGTCGTTCAGCGACGGCTTGCCGCAATCGAAGCCGCCCCGGTCGTGCTTGCCCGCAAGCTGCTCAATTATGAGCGTCATTCGCTACTCCATCTCTTCAGAAGAAGCACATATTAACAGATGACACCGTACGGGGGTAGCCCACTTTCCCACAAGACCGTTGCGGGAAAGTGCCCTTTACAATAGAAAATACCCGGGTAATCTAAGTAATGCAGAAAGATGCTCGGAGATGCTTAGCGATGCCTACAACTGCCCCCGATGTCCGGGTGACCGACGGTAAGGCCCGGCTGACGCTTCCGAAAGGGTTCGCCAACACGACGGTGCTCGTCGAGGTGGTGAGCGACACGGAGGTGATCGTCCGCAAGGCGAAGGTCGTTCCACTCTCGGAGGCGGACGAACTGCCGCCGCTGCCGCACGCGCACCCGCTCAGCGACGCCGACCGCGACCTGTTCCTCGCGGTTCTCGACAACCCGCCGCCGCCGAACGCCGCCCTGCGGAAGCTCATGTCCCCGGCCGGCTGAGCCCTTCGACCCATCCGCCGGCGGCCGCGGATCGTCTGGACTTCCGAACCCCGTTCCGGAGGCGCACATGAGCCGGTTGCTGGCGGCGGTCACGGGCCTGGTCCTGGCGGGCACGGCGGCGGCCGACATCGCCCCGCCGAAGGGACTCAAGCGGGTCGTCCTCGACAACACGATCACCACCGAGAAGGAGTACCCGGACCTCGCCTTCTTCCTCGTCTCCGGCGGGGACAAGGTCGAGCCGGTGAAACTCGACCCGAAGACCCCGCTCGTCATCGCCGGGGAGGGCCGCGGCGGGCGGTTCCGGTTCGTCACCCTCCAGGCGGTGCCGAAGGACGCCGCCAAGGCGTACCCGACCGAGAAGGAGTTCCACGCCGCCGTCGCCGCCGGCAAGGTCGAGGGCCAGGTCGGCGGGAAGGGCGGGTTCGGCGCCCTGACCGAGGTCAAGGACACCGACCCGCGGAAGGTCGTGACCCGGGAGTGGAAGGTGGAGAAGATCGACGCCAAGAACGGGATCGTGGTGACCGCCGCCCCGGACGGCACGAAGAAGGAGCCGGCCCCGCCGAAGGAGGACGAGGAGGCCGTGTCCGCCCCGCGGGGCGGGGTGTGGGTCGCCGGGCTGGCGGCGGCCGCCGCGGTCGCCCTCACCGGCCTGTGGCTGGCCGGGCGGCGGCGCTGACCCCCGTCCGGTTCGCCGGCTACAGAAGCGACCCGGACCCGGTGTACTCCGCGTCCGGGCGGAACCGCTCCTCCGCCCACGGGTCGCCGCGCATGTGGTACCCGCCGTTCCGCCACTGCTCCCAGTACCCCGGCCGGTCCGCCTCCAAGAACTCCACCCCGCGGACCCACTTCGCGCTCTTCCACGCGTACAGCCGCGGCACCACCAGCCGGACCGGGTAGCCGTGGTCCGGCGTCAGGTCCTGGCCGTTGTGCCGCAGGGCGAACACGCAGTCGTCGCCGAAGAAGTCGTCGACCGGCAGGTTGGTGCTGAACCCGTACTCGCAGTGGACCATCACGAACTTCGCCGCCGGCGACACCCGGACGTGGTTCAGCAGTTCCCGCGTCGGGACGCCTTCCCACAGGTTGTCGAGCAGGCTCCACCGCGTGACGCAGTGCATGTCCGCGAACACCTTCACCCGCGAGAGGGCGGCGAACTCCGGCCAGGTGAACCGCTTGACCTGATCGACCAGCGGGACCGGGAAGACGGTGAAGTCCCAGGTCGCCGGGTCGAACGGCGGGACCGCCCCGGCGTGCAGGACCGGCCACTTCCGGGTCTGCGCCTGCCGCGGCGGGAGGCGGTTCTCCCGGTGGGTGTCCGGGCTGATGATCGGGTCGTCGGCCATCGGGTCCCTCACGCCTGGTCGCCGGGCCCGGGGCGGTCCGGGTCGGGGAGGTCGGTCCGGCCCTTGGGCAGCCGGAGCGCCCGCCGCAGGACGGTCGCCATCCAGGCCAGCTCGTCGCCGGCCCGCCACCCGAGGAGCCGGAACACCTCCCCCGTGGCGAGGTGGATCTGCAACTCCAGGACCGGCTCGTCATTCACGGTCGCCCCGGTCCGACCGGGGCAGACATCGGCCAGCTCGTCCCGACGCCACCGCCGTTCCGTCACCCCGAGCACCCCGCCGCGCTGCACCAGCAACTCGTCCCCGACCACGGCCAGCACCGCCCGCCGGCGGATCAGGATCACCCCCCACGCGAACACCCCGAGGCCGACGGCCGCGACGGCGAGGAGCCACCACACCGGGCCGTCCCCCACGCCCAGCCCGGCCGCGCCGGCCAGGTGGGCCGCCGCCCACCCCAGCCCGAACAGCACGAAGCACCCGCCCGGCCCGCGCGCCGGCGGGACGATCACGGTCACCCCGTCGGGGTGGCGCTCGAGCACCGCGGTGCTCCCCGCGGGTCGCTCGGGCCGCTCGGGGGACCCGTCCGGCAGCGGCACCGGGCCGACCGCCTCGACCACCTCGGCCCGGGCGGGCGGGGCGGCCGGGAGCTCGTCGGCCTCGGCCCGCCCCATCCGGTGGTTCAGGTCCCGGGCCACCGCCAGCAGCCAGCCGGGCGGGTACCCGGGGGCCAGTCGGAGGGGGCCGGCGCCGGCGCACTCGGCCAGGATGACGGTCCGGCCCGGTTCGCCGGGCCCCTCCCAGCCCGGGTCGCGGGTGACCACCAGCCGGCGGACCTGGACGGCGGGCCGGCGGCGGGACCAGGAGAACGGCCCGACCCGCTCGACCGCCCGGAGCTCGCCCCCGGCCAAGTGGACCTCGGGACGGCTCACGTAGTCGTACAGGAACAGCCAGACGCAGCACAGGACGACCCCGCCCAGGACGGCGGCGGTCACGGCCCCGGCCACCTCCCCGAGCACGACCGCGACGCCCACCCCGACGAGCGCCAGCCCGGGCACGAACACGAAGAATGTGGGTTTGAAGAACGCCCACCAGTCCTCCTCCCGCCGGGGGAAGAAGTAGCTCACCCCACCGGGCGACTCGACTACCTCGACCGCGGCGGGAAGTACGGCGGGCGTCACCTGATCCTCCGGGCCGGGGCCGGGGGCCGCGGTCCCGGATCGCCCCGGGGCGGGTCCCGCTGTTGAGGTATTCGCCCGGCCCGGCGCGGCATTCCGACCGGCCCCGGTCAGTACCGCAGCCCGTTCTTCCGGACGTGGACCGTCGGCTTGCCGTCGGCCAACACCCCGCCGGCCTCCACCCGCCCGACCACCAGCACGTGGTCCCCGGCGTCGCACCGCCCGACCACCCGGCACCCCAGCCACGCGTGCGCCGCCAGCACCACCGGCGGGAAGTCCCCGACCCGCCGCACCTCCAGCCCGTCGAACGCCGGCTCCCCCGGGCCGAACCCCTTCCCGAAGTGACCCACCAGCGCCTTCCCGCCCTCCGGCACCACGTTCACCACGAACCCGGCCCCGTCGGCCAGGCCGTCCAGCACGTCCCGCCCCTTCCGCAGGGCCACCGACACCTGCGGCGGGTCGAACGAGCACTGCTGCACCCAGCTCGCCAGCATCCCGGTGTCCGCCCCGCCGACCCGGACCGTCAGCACGAACAGCCCGCTCGGGATCCGGCCCAGCGCCGCCACGGCCTCGTCGGTGGCTTCCCCCATCCGGCCCTCCTCCCCCACCATGTTACGCCCCATACGGCCCCCGGGTTAGCGCCGCGCCGCCGCTTGCGGCGTTGCGTAGCCCCCAGCCCGCAACGCCACAAGCGGCGGACCCCACCCCTATGTCGGGACAACCCGAGACGCCTGAAGTCCGGTAGTCTGGGCGGCCGATACCGTGAGGACCGGATGTTCCGGTGCTCCGGCCCTTGCGGGATGCGCCATGCACGGATCGGCCCGCCGCCACCTGGTCCCCGTCGCGCTGCTCCTGGCCGCCGCCCCGGGCTGCACCCGCAAGTTCTTCCGCGAGCGGGCCGACGCGGACGTGGCCGGGGTCATCACCCAGAAGAACCAGTTCCCCGACTGGGTCGTCAAGAACTGGTACGTCTACCCGCACCCGGACGCCCGGTTCGCCCACCCGTACAACCCGGACCGCCCGCCCTACCCGGTCGACGACGCCGCCGCCCGCCTCCTCTCCCCGAACCCCCAGCACCCGACCAAGAAGACCGGCGTCGGGCGGTACGACGGCGAAGGGTACCTCCGCCTCCTCGAGCAGTGGGACGCCGACAACCGCGCCCGCGCCGCCGCCGCCCGCGCCGCCCCCCCCGGGGCCGCCCCGGCCTGGTCGGCGGTCGCCGGCCCGGCGGTCACCGAGTCCCGCGGCCCGGACCTCGCCCCGGCGGTCGCCCTCGAACCGGCCCCGCCCGCCGCCCTCCCCGACCCCGCGCCCGCGGCCCCGGCCCAGGACCCGCCGCCGGAGAAGCTCCCGAACGCCCCCCGCCCGCTCCCCCCGGACCCGGCCGTCAACCCCGAGGCCCTCCCCTACGGCGGCGCCCTCGGGGACGAGAGCCTCCGGGCCCTGACCTCGAACCAGGGCGGGTTCCGGCTGGCCCTCGACCAGGCGGTCGAGCTCGGGCTCCTGAACAGCCGGGAGTTCCAGGACCGCCGCGAGGACCTGTACCTCGTCGCCCTCCCGGTCACCCTGGAGCGGTACAACTTCGCCGCCCAGGCGTTCTTCACCGAGCAGGTCACCCGCGACTTCCTCGGCAGCGAGCGGGGCGGCGGCCGGCTGTGGCGGTTCGACACCACCGCCGGGTTCTCCAAGAACTTCGCCACCGGGGCGTCGCTCCTGGTCCGGCTCGCCAACCAAGTGGTCATCGACCTCGGGTCGGGCCGCCCGGATGTCGCGTTCTCGAACCTCAGCCTGAGCTTCCTCCAACCGCTGTTGCGCGGCGGCGGGTTCGCCGTGAACCTGGAGAGCCTCACCCAGGCCGAGCGGAACATGCTCTACGGGATGCGGTCGTACGCCCGGTTCCGCAAGCTGTTCTACGTGTCGATCGCGGCCGGCGGGGAGGTGACCAACAACCCGTACGGGCTGCAGGGGCTGTCCCAGAACCTGGGCCGCGGGATCGGCGGCAACCTGACCGCCCCGACGGTCGGGTTCCTCCCGCTGCTGCAGCTCGACGCGATCGTCGACAACCAGCGGCGGAACGTGGCCGAGCTGGACCTGCTGCTCCGCCGGGCCCGGGCGTTCCAGGAGGGCGGGCTGATCGCCCCGCTCCAGGTCAACCAGGTCGAGGTGCAGCTCCTGAACAGCCGGGCGAACTTGCTCGGGCAGGGGGCGACCGGGGGGATCACCGGGCCGGGCATCCGCGGGTACCTGGACGCCCTGGACAACTTCAAGCTCCAGGTCGGGCTGCCGCTGACCGTCGGGCTCGACCCGGACGACGGCCCGCTCCGCCCGGTCCGCGAACAGTTGTCCCGGTTCGAGGACGTGAGCACCGACGTGCGGGACCTGGAGCTGGCGGCCTCCCGGTACAGCCCGGCCGACCCGCCGGCCGAGACCCGGGCCCGGTTCCGGAAGCTGCTGGCCGGGTCCGCCCTGGTGAAAGGGACCGCCTTCGCCCGGGGTATCGACTCCCGACTCGACGCCCTCGCCGGGCTGGCCAACAACGCGCTGCTGGCCCGGGAGGCCGACCTCCTGCGGGAGCGGACGGCCCTGCGGGCCGCCCGGGAGAAGCGTCAGGACGCGGGGCAGCCGGAGCCGCCGGACGAGGCCCGGCGGCTGGCCGCGGTCGAGTCCGACATCGACCTGGTCGGGCTGGAGCGGGCGCTGCGGGCGTTCGAGGCCCGGCCGTGGGAGGGGGCCGGGGCGGCGGACCGGGGGCGGGTCCAGGCCGGGGCCTTCCGGGACGCGTTCAACGCCTTCTTCCAGGTCGCCCTGGAGGCCCGGAACGAGCGGCTGGCCGACGCCCGGACCCGGTGGCCGCGGCTCCCGGGGGCCCCGGTGGACGGGGTCGACCTGCTGGCCGTCGACCTGGACGAGGCGTACACGGCCGGGATCCGGGCGGCCCTGACCGCCCGGCTCGACCTGATGAACGCCCGCGGGCAGGTGGTGGACGCGTACCGGCAGATCGCGGTCCAGGCGAATTCGTTACAAGGGGCGCTGGACGTCGGGTATGATTACGACGTGACCACCCCCGCCGGCGGGAACCAGCCGTTCGCGTTCTCCTCCGACCGTGCCCGCAACCGGCTGACGTTCCGCGGCGAGCTGCCCCTGGTCCGCCGGGCCGAGCGGAACAACTACCGGGCCGCCCTGATCGCCTACCAGCGGCAGCGGCGGACCCTGATGGCGTTCGAGGACAACATCGCCAACGACGTCCGGAACGACATCCGGGAGTTGCGGGCGCTGGCCGAGCTGTACGCGATCCAGCAGCGGGCGGTGGAGCTGGCGTACTCGCAGCTGGACAACGCCCGGGAGACGCTGTTCGCCCCGCTGGCGGCCGGGGCGGTGATCGACCCCGGGGCGGCCGCCGCCCTGACCGACCAGGTGCTCCGGGCCCAGAACAACCTGCTCCAGGCCCAGAACACGCTGTTCAACATCTGGGTGAACTACGGCATCGCCCGGATGACCCTGTATCTCGACCTCGAGTTGCTGCAACTCGACGACCGCGGGGTGTGGTGTGATGAGCAAGGCTCCCGACCCGACGACCCTCCACGACCCGATCCCGCTCCCGGGCGGCTCCCCGCCCCCGCCCGCCTGGAGCCCGTCGGCCGGGACTAGCCCCGGCCCCCGGGCCCTCCCCGGCCGCCCCGCCAAGGCCGGGTCGGCCGCGTGGTACTGGGCGGCCGCCCTCGCCGTCCTGGTCGCGGCCGGCGGCGGGGCCGGGTACTACTACACCCGCCCGCCGGCCGAGCGGCCGGACGTGATGCTCCACACGGTCAAGAAGGAGGAGCTGCGGGTCACGGTGACCGAGAAGGGGCAGCTGGAGAGCGCCGACAACAAGGACATCGCCTGCAAGGTCCGGGCCGGGAACAAGGGGTACGCGACGACCATCATCTGGGTGATCGAGGACGGCACCCGGGTGAAGCCCGGGCAGCACATCATGACCCTGGAGGACTCCGCCCTGAAGGACCAGGAGGAGGCCCAGCAGATCGCGGTCGCCGAGAAGCTGGCCCTGAAGGTCCGGGCGGACAAGGACTACGAGATCACGGTCAAGAAGAACGAGAGCGCGATCGAGCTGGCCCGGGCCGCCCTGGTCCTCGCCGAGATCGAGCTGGACAAGCTGACCGGGCTGTCCCCGGACCCGGCCCTGCTGGCCCGCGGGGCCCTCCTCGGGATGCCGACCGCCCTGTCCGAGGGCGGGTCGTACCGGCAGGAGCTGGACGACCTGGCCGGGCAGATCTCGCTCGCCCGGGCCGAGGTCGAGCAGAACAAGGAGAAGGCCCGGCACGCCGCCCGGATGGTGAAGCAGTCGTTCTACAGCCCGGCCCAGGCCCAGGCCGACGAGTCCCGGCTGGCCAGCTCGGAAGAGAAGCTGCGGAGCCTGGAGTCGAAGCGGAAGCTGCTCGAGAGCCACGACCGGCGGCAGCGGGTGACCGACCTGACCAGCAAGCGGAACAACGCCGCCCGGGCCCTCGACCAGGCCCGGCTGGAGGCCGAGGCGACGGTCGAGCAGGCCCGGATCACCCGCCAGACCTCGACCAGCATCTACGACCAGCAGGTGGACAAGCTGGAGGACATCCAGAAGCAGCGGCGGGAGTGCAAGATCCACGCCCCGGACGACATCGAGGAGGGGTCGATGGTCGTCTACTTCAAGCCGGAGGGGAGCAGCCGGTACAGCAGCGGCAGCTCGGC
The DNA here is from genome assembly GCA_013822345.1 of Isosphaera sp. GTDB lineage: Bacteria > Planctomycetota > Planctomycetia > Gemmatales > Gemmataceae > Gemmata. The sequence continues at coordinate 59,305 of PNKH01000021.1, read as the reverse complement.
CCAGGCGCTGATCGAGCCGGGGGCGCAGGTGAAGGAGGGGCAGAAGATGCTCCGCATCCCGAACCTGTCGAAGATGCAGGTGAACACCAAGGTGCACGAGGCGATGGTGTCCCGGCTCCGCGGGGAGGTGCGGGTCCCGACCAAGATCGTCGAGTTCGCCCACGTCGGGATGCTGACCAGCCTCGACCCGTACGGCCGGCTCCTGGCCACCCGCCCGGACACGGTCGAGAAGGTGCGGGAGGGGCTGCGGCCGTTCGAGTACCGGAAGGTGGCGGACGGGCAGCGGGCGGCCGTCCGGGTCGAGTCGCTGCCGGACAAGCAGTTCGTCGGGCACGTCCGGAGCGTCGCCCCGGTCGCCAGCCAGGCCGACTCGTGGGTGTCCGACGTGAAGCTGTTCCCGACGTTCGTCCGGATCGACGGGGAACTCGGGGCGGACGGCAAGACGGTCACCCCGCTGGAGGGGGAGCGGCTGAAGCCGGACATGACGGCCGAGGTGACGATCAGCGTGGACGCGGCCGCCGGCCCGGTCCTGACGGTGCCGCTCCAGGCGGTGGTCGGGGGGACCGAGCTGGGCGGGAAGCGGGAGGTGTTCGTCCGCACCCCGGACAACCGGTACGAGCGGAAGGCGGTCACCCTCGGGCTGTACAACGAGCGGGTGGTCGAGGTCAGGGACGGGCTGGCCGAGGGGGACGAGGTGGTGACCAACCCGAAGGTGCTGCTCGGGGACAAGGACAAGACCAAGACCCGGGACGCGGCCGAGCCGAAGGCCGAGCCGAGGAACGGGGCCGGCGGCGGGGAGCCCGGCGGGGACAAGGCCCCGGCCGGCGGCGGCGACCCGACGAAGAAGGGCGCCGGCGGGAAGCGGAAGGCCGGGCCCGGCGGCCCGCCGCCGGAGTGACGCGGCCCCGGCGAGCCGGGAGCGTGAGCGACCGGAGCCTACCCCCTCCGGTCGCTCACGCTCCCGGCTCGCCCGTACACAACCACCCACCCCCGCCACCCCGATGCCCCCGATCGTCCGCGTCGAGAACCTGGTCAAGAACTACTACATGGGGACGCAGACGGTTCACGTCCTGAAGGGGCTGAACCTGGCGTTCGACGAGGGCGACTTCGTCGCCCTGATGGGGCCGTCCGGGTCCGGGAAGTCCACCCTGCTGAACGTCCTCGGGTGCCTCGACAAGCCGACCGGCGGGTCGTACTACCTGGGCGAGATGAACGTCGCCCGGATGACCGACGACCAGCTGTCCGAGGTCCGCAGCACCTACCTCGGGTTCATCTTCCAGTCGTACAACCTGCTGCCGCAGTACACGGTGGTCGAGAACGTCGAGCTGCCGCTGCTGTACCAGGGGATCGCCCTGGACGAGCGGACGAAGCGGCGGTGCGTGGACCTCGCCGAGATGGTCGGGCTCGGGGACCGGCTCGACCACCGCCCGCTGCAGCTGTCCGGCGGGCAGCAGCAGCGGGTGGCGATCGCCCGCAGCCTGGTGAACGACCCGCACCTGATCCTCGGGGACGAGCCGACCGGGAACCTGGACACCAAGACCAGCGTCGAGATCATGCAGATGCTCCGGACCCTGAACCGGTCCGGGAAGACGATCATCATGGTGACCCACGAGAACGACATCGCCGCCTGGGCCCGGCGGGTCGTCCGGCTGCGGGACGGGCGGGTCGAGTCGGACACCCGGAACGACGCCCGGTCCGTGGTCGAGATGGGCCTCTGACGGGTGGTGGGGTCTCGTCACCCCTTCACCCCTTCACCCCTTCACCCCTTCTCTTCCACCCCATGTCCCTCCTCGACGGCCACCCGGACGCCTTCCTGATCAAGGTCGCCCTGCTCGTCGGCGGCGGGCTGCTGGTCGGGGCGGTGGCGCTGCGGTGGGCGCTGGCCGCGGCCGGGGCGGCGAAGCTCCGGCGGGGCGTCAGCCTGGCGTTCAAGAGCCTGTGGCTGCACAAGCTGCGGTCGTTCCTGTCGGTCCTCGGGATCATCATCGGGACCAGCTCGGTGATCGCCCTGATGGCGTTCGGCGAGGGGTCGATGCAGGACGCCCTGGACGACATCAAGCGGCAGGGGGCGACGAACATCATCGTCCGGAGCGTGAAGCCGCCGGACGACTCGGCCACCAGCGCCCGGAACTTCGTCACCGCCTACGGGCTGACGAAGCGGGACCTGGACCGGTTCCGGACGTTCGGGGACGTGGTCGTCCGGACCGTCCCGCTGCGGGTGTTCCCGACCGAGGCACGGGTGGCCGAGCGGCTGGTCAACGCCCGGGTGATCGGGACCACCCCGGAGTACGCCGACATCCACAAGTTCGCGACGGCCGGGGGCCGGTTCCTGGCCGAGACGGACGACCGGGACCGGAAGAACGTGTGCGTCCTGGGGGCGGAGGCGGCGGACAAGCTGTTCCCGTTCGAGGACCCGCTCGGGCGGGTGGTCCAGATGCGGGGGTTCGACTTCACCGTGGTCGGGGTGCTGCGGGAGCGGATGGGGACCGGCGGGACCGGCGGGAGCCAGGCGGCCGAGGAGTACAACCGGGACATCTACATCCCGCTGGCGACGACCGTCGCCCGGTTCGGGAAGATCATCTACGTCCGGGCGTCCGGGAGCCGGATGGCCGAGCAGGTGGAGTACACCCAGGTGACGCTGACGGTGGACGCGGAGGTGGACACCGAGGAGGGGCGGGAGAGGGTGAAGGCGGTCGGCGGGGCGGTCGAGGCGGTGCTGCGGGCGGAGCACGGGCCGAAGCGGGACTGGGCGGTGGTCATCCCGCTGGACAAGCTGGAGGAGGCGGAGCGGGCGAAGCGGCGGTTCCTGACCCTGATGGCGATGATCGCGTCCATCTCGCTGCTGGTCGGCGGGATCGGGATCATGAACATCATGCTGGCGACGGTGACCGAGCGGACCCGGGAGATCGGCATCCGCCGGGCCCTGGGGGCGAAGCAGAAGGACATCGTCGCCCAGTTCCTGATCGAGGCGGTGGTGCAGACCACCGTGGGCGGGCTGTGCGGGGTGGTGATGGGGCTCGGGGCGGTGTTCGCGGTCCCGGCGGCGTGGTCGGCGATGCTCGACGGGGGGTGGTTCACCGGCATCCCGCTGCCGGCGAAGGTGCACGTCCCGATCGTGTTCATCTCGCTCGGGTTCTCGGTCGCGGTCGGGGTGCTGTTCGGCCTGTACCCGGCGTGGCGGGCGTCCCGGCTCGACCCGATCGAGGCGCTGCGGCACGACTGACGGGCGGGCGCCGCCGCTTGCGGCGTTGCGGGCGACGCAACGCCGCAAGCGGCGGCGCAAGTCCCCCGCCCCGCGCAGTTCCCCCAGCGGGCGGGGGCGTTCCCCGCCCGTTTCCCGCTGGCGGGGCGCCCGGTGCAGGGGAAACCCGGCCGGGCGCCTCTTCTCCCGCCCCCGCCCGCGGGCGGTACAATTCCCCCACCAGTACCGCACCCGCCGGGGGAAGTCCGTGCCCACGCCCGCACCCGACCGCGTCCCCGTCACCGTCCTCACCGGGTTCCTCGGGGCCGGGAAGACCACGCTGCTGAACCGCATCCTCACCGCCCACCACGGCAAGCGGATCGCCGTCATCGAGAACGAGTTCGGCGAGGTCGGGGTCGACCAGGACCTGGTCATCAGCTCCGAGGAAGAGATCTTCGAGATGAACAACGGGTGCCTGTGCTGCACCGTCCGCGGCGACCTGATCCGCATCCTCGGCAACCTGATGAAGCGGCGCGACAAGTTCGACTACATCCTGGTCGAGACGACCGGGATGGCCGACCCCGGGCCGGTCGCCCAGACGTTCTTCATGGACGACGAGGTGAAGGCGAAGACCCGGATCGACGGGATCGTCACCCTGGTGGACGCGAAGCACGTCCTGTTGCACTGGGACAGCCGGGAGGTGCAGGAGCAGATCGCGTTCGCCGACGTGATCCTGCTGAACAAGACCGACCTCGTCACGCCGGCCGAGCTGGACGCCCTGGAACGGCGCGTCCGGACGATGAACGCGGTCGCCACGGTGTACCGGACCACGAACGCCGAGGTCGACCTCGACCGGGTGCTGGACGTCAACGGGTTCAACCTCGACCGCGTCCTCGACCACGAGCCGGACTTCCTGAAGGCCGCGGGCGGGCACGACCACCACGAGGACGGTCACGAGCACTGCGACCACGACCACGGCCACTGCGAGCACGACCACGCCCCGGTGCCGGCCCCGGACCACGTCCACGACGAGTCGGTGACGAGCGTCGGGATCACGGTGCCCGGGGACGTGAACCCGAAGAAGCTGAACCGGTGGATGAGCGAGCTGCTCCAGGCGAAGGGGGCGGACATCTTCCGGATGAAGGGGGTGCTGAGCGTCCGCGGGGACGACAAGCGGTTCGTGTTCCAGGGCGTCCACATGCTGTTCGACGGCAAGCCGGGCCGGCCGTGGGGGAAGGACCCGCGGACGAACAAGCTCGTCTTCATCGGCCGCAATCTCGACCGCGAGGCGCTGACCGCCGGGTTCGAGGCGTGTTTGGCGTGACCCGGCGGCGGTGGTCGCCCGCCCGCCAGGGGTTGCGCTGCGCTCCACCCCTGGCTACGGCTTTGCAACGATTCGCCAATTCCGCCCGGCAGGTTCGGCCGGTTCCGGGCGTGATTGGCCACGGTGCAGCGCCGATCGCGGCCTGATCGGCTATCGAGGTCTGGAGTCGGCCGACGATTACGGGTCCCGACCGCGAATCGTTGCAAAGCTCCTGGCTACCCTCGGTCGCCGCTCCGCGGCTGAGGCACCGGTCTTGTCTGAAGTCCCGGAGGGACGCCTGAGTGTAGCCAGGGGTGGAGCGCAGCAACCCCTGGCGGGCGACCACCGCCACCCCACCACCTCACCACCCACCCCACCCATGCCCCGCCCCACCCCCGGCAAGCCCGAGAACAAGCTCCGCCCGGTGTGGCAGGCGGCCGTGCCGGACCACGCCATCTCCCTCTCGTGGTCGCCGGACGGCCGGTTCCTCGCCGCGGCGGCGGTCAGCGGGCCGGTCACCGTCTTCGACGCCGCCACCGGCAAGCCGGCCCGCCAGTTCCCCGGCCACGGGTTCGGCACCGCCGCCGTCGCGTGGCAGCCGGGCGGGCCCCTCCTCGCATCGGTCGGCCAGGACGGCAAGGTGCGGCTGTGGGACGCGGCGGCGGGGGCCGAGGCGAAGGTGCTGGAGGCCGGGGCGGCGTGGGCCGAGAAGGCGGTGTGGCACCCGTCCGGGCGGTGGCTGGCGACGGCCGCCGGGCGGAAGCCCCGGGTGTGGACGGCGGCCGGCGACCTGGTCCGGGAGCTGCCGCCGCAGGCCGGCACCGTCACCGACCTGGCGTGGCGGCCGGGGACGGATCACCTCACGGTGTTGGCCTACGGGGCGGCGACGACGTACGCCCCGGCGGCCGGGGCTGACCCGGTGAAGGTGCTGGCGTGGAAGGGGTCGCCGCTGGCGATGGCGTGGAGCCCGGACGGGTCGATCCTGGCCCACGGGAACCAGGACGCGACGGTCCACTTCTGGTACTACGACGAGTCCCGCGACCTGCAGATGTACGGCTACCGGACGAAGGTGCGGGAGCTGGCGTGGGACCACACGTCCCGATACCTGGCGACCGGCGGCGGGCCGGTGGCGTGCGTCTGGGACTGCAGGGCCGGGCCGGGCGGGCCGGAGGGGTCGACCCCGCAGATGCTCGACGGGCACGCCGAGGACGCCACCCTGACCGCGGTGGCGTACCAGGCGCGCGGGTTCCTCCTGGCGTCGGCCGGGACGGACGGGCGGGTGGTGCTGTGGCAGCCGGCGAACGCCCGCGGCCCGCAGGTCGGGACGTTCGCGTTCGCCGGGGCCGAGGCGTCGGTGTTGGCGTGGGGTCCGGACGACCGGTCGCTCGCCGCCGGCAGCGGGTCCGGGGCGGTCGTCGTCTTCCGGGCCGGGTAACCGGTCACGCCAGCACGGCAATCCGGTCGGCCGGGAGCGGCGGGTCGGGGATGGTCAGCACGTCATCGGGTCCCGGGCCGCCGTCCCCGACCACCTCCGGGTCCGGCCCGCCCGCCGGCGGGAGGAACCCCTCGCCGGCCCCGTCGTCCGGGGTCGGAGGCGAGAGGTAGACGACGGTCTGAAACACCTCCGGCGGGACCGCCACCGCCAACTCGGCGGTCGCCGAGAAGACCTCGTCGGCCGCGGCCACCGGTTCGGGGGTTGCCTCCGCCTCGACCGCGGGGGCCTCGGCCGGGTCGGCGGTCGCTCCCGCCGCGGGGTCCTCGGCCGGTGGGTCGAAAACCGTACTCCCTTCGGCTGCACCGGCGCCGGTCGGGTCGGCCGGCGCCGCCTCGGCCTCGGTAACCGGCGCCACCACCTGGTCACCCGCCGCCCGACATCCACCCCCGCCGTACCGGTCGGCGGCCGGGCGCGCCGCCGCGACCGCGGCGGCGCGCCCGGCCACCCAGTCGAGCACCGTGGCGGGACCGGCCCTGGGGCCGCGCCGCCGCGAGCCGTGCTCGTCGCCCGGGCGGCCGGCCCGCCGGAGTGACCACCAGTACCCGAACAGGCCGGTCGCCCCTAAGCCGAGCAGGGCCAGGCCCGCCACCCGGTTGGCTGCCGGCGACCGGGACAGGCTGGCCCGCCGGGGAGGCCGGGCACCGTCGCCGGCGGGGTCCGGGGGCGGGGCGGGGTCGCCGAGCCCGAAGACCGACGGGAGGGTCCAGTCCGGGACGGGGTCCGGGGGCGGCGGACCGGGGGGCGCGACCCGCCCGCCCGGGTTGGCGACGAGGTCCAGGAGCCCGGCCCGGAGAGACCCGCCTGCCGGGGCGGGGTCCATCCCCCACCCCGGGTCGGAGGCGAAGACCGCCGGGGCGGTCGCCTCGGACCCGGCGGTCACGAACCCGGCGGGCGCGGGGCGGGGGGCCACCGGGACGGCGGCGCAAGCCAGGAGGTGGGCGAGTCTCATCACAGTTCCCGGGGGGACCGAGGGACCGTGCCGGATCGGGCGCTGTTTCGACAGAGGGACGCATGTACGAGAGACCTGCGGCGGAGAAGAGAGTACCCGGACCCGGACCGAGTTGCAATAGTCCGACCGTCCGGGTTTATCGGGTCCGGGGTCAGATGACCGCGCTGGACCCGGGCCGGCGGCGCGGCGGGGGCTCGTCGTCGATCGGCAGGCGGGACGCGCCGTCGTCCTCCGCGCCGGGGTCGGGCGGCGGCGGGTCGAGGAGCGAGTCCTCCAGGAACGGGTTCGGCGGGGCGGCCGGCGGCATGGCCGGCGGGCGCGGGCCGAACCCCGGGGACGACGGCCGGCTCGCCGGCGGCGAGGCCACCTTGCGGGCCGGGTCGGACCCGTTCGCCCACGCCAACACCCGCCGGGTCAGCTCGGCGGCGGCCTTCGAGTTCGGGGCCGGCGGGCTCCCGTCCGGCAGCCCGAGGTCGATCCCGAGCACCCCCTGCAGCACCCCGGCCACCTGCACCGCCAGCTCCCGGTTCGGCTGCCGGGCCAGGCCCCGGAGCACGTCCACCCCGTCCGGGTTCCGCGGGTCGAGCCGGAGCATGAGTTCCGCCGCGAACAGCCGGATCGGGGCCGGCTGGTCCGGGTTGGTCAGCCGGTCGAGCAGGTCGGGCGTCAGCAGGTGGTGGTCGCGCAGCAGGGAGGCCAGCTCGACCCGCAGGGCCGGCGGGGTGTCGTCCCCGACGGTCATGGCGGCGAGCTCGGCCCCGACGTCCGGGCGGTCGCCGGCGAGCAGGTCGGCGTGGTAGTGCTCGGCCACGGTCAGGATCGCCCGGCGGGCCAGCGGCGGGTGCTCGGCCGACCAGGTGATCAGGTCGGCGACGGCGGCGGCCGGGAGCCGGGCCCCGGCGAACAGCGGGCCGTCGTCCGCCAGCCGCGGGTCGGCCATCGCCTCCTTGACCGCGTCCCGGGCGGCCGGCCACCGGGCCTCGGCGCCCCACAGCAGGGCCTCGGACGCCGCCCGCCGGACCTCGACCGCCGGGTCCCGGAGCAGCCCCGCGAGGCCGGCCACGAGGTCCGGCCCGGAGACCCCGCCGAGGGCGTACGCCCCGGCCGCCCGGACCGCCGGCTCGCGGCTCTCCCGGACCGCCCGGAGCACCAGTTCGGCCTCGCCCGGGCGCCACCGGGTGCGGGACTCGAGCGCCCCGAGGGCGGCCGCCTGCACCTCCGGGCGGGGGTCGGCGAGGAGGGCCAGGGCCGGCCCGGGGTCGTCCCGGACCGCCCCGCGGAGGGCCGCCGCCTCCGGGACGAGGCGGCACTCGGCGACCGCCGGCCACCGCCGCCGGGCGGCGATCCGCCGGGCCCACTTGGTCGCCCGCCGCAGCGCCTCGGCCCCGGACCGGGACAGGTCGTTGGCCGCCAGCAGCACCACCGCGGCGACCAGCAGCACCCCCTGGGCCAGGTGCGGGGCCCAGTCGGCCGACCCGCGGAGCGGGACCCACGCCCAGGCCAGGGCGATCAGGTACAGGACGACGACCGACGCCCCGACCGGCGGCCGCCACACCGGGTGGGCGCGGAGGAAGACGACCAGGAACAGGGCCTGCACCCCGGCCCCGGCCAGCACCTGCCGCGACCCGGTCCGGTACGCGAGGGACCCGAGGACGGCGGTCGGGAGGAGGAGGAGGAGGAAGCTGAGCAGCCGGCCCGCGAGGGTGAGGTCGGGGCGGGGGGCGAGGTCGGTCCAGCGCATGGCCACCTGCCGGCCGGGGTCCGTTGGTCGGGCCGACAAGGGTAGCGGACGGTTCGCCCCGGGTCAAACCGGCCGGACGGCGGGTCGTGTCTCGGTGTGGGAGGGCGAGGCTCCGGCCGAGCCAAGGCGTAGGCCCGGCCGGAGCCTCGCCCTCCCACACCGAGACACGGCCGCGGCGCGAGCAAGGACCAGAGCAGGAAGCCCCTGCTCGCGCCGCGGGCCTGTCGGGACGGGGTTCAAGTCCCCCGGCCCGCACGACCGATACCACCCGGAGATTCGCTGTCCCCGGTCCCGGAGGGTGGGGTGATGCGCCGGCTGCTCGCGACGTGGGGGTTCGTCCTCGGCGCCGGAACCGCGACCGCCCAGCCCCCGCCGAACCCGCTGCCGCCGGGCGTCGCCCCGCCGCCGGTCGCCCAGCCGCAGGAGGTCCCGCTCCCGCAGCCGGAGAACAAGTTCGCCCTCGCCGCCGCGGACGTGACCCTGAAGCGGGCCGTCGGCGGGTGGCAGCTCTGGGCCGGGCAGCGGCTCCTCCGCGACTTCGGCGACCGGGAGCAGGACGCCCGCGACACCCTCCGGGTGTACAAGGACCTCCGGCCGACCGAGTGGGCCGCGATCGGGTCGCCGCGGCCGGTGGTCGAGTACGCCCTGGTGAACGGTCGGCCGCCGGCGACCCTCGGGGTCGGCGTCCCCGAGGACAAGAAGGACGGCCAGCCGGGGGTGGTCGGGCCGGGGCTGGGCGGGCCGGCGGTGACCGGGGCGGGGGCCCGGGTCGTCGTCCCGGTCGACCTGAAGGCGGTCCGGGTGGAGGCGGTCCGCGGGACGTGGGTGCTGCGGGACGACGACAACATCCTCCTGAACTTCGGCCCGGTCCGGGCGGACGCCGACCAGGCCCTGGCCGTCGTCCGGCGGTACGGGTTCAACCGGGTCGGGGTGGTCGGGCCGCCGCAGGCCCCGGTGCTGACGTACCTGTTCGTCGGCCCGGACGCCGGCCCGTCGGACCGCGGGCCGCTCGCCCGGGCCGCCCTCCAGGCGCAGGTCGACGGGCTGACCCGGGTCGGGGTGCCGGTCCCCGGGGTCGGGTTCGTCGGCGAGATGGTGAAGGTCGACCCGCGGAAGTTGGACGTGCGGAAGGACGGCGGGGAGTGGGTGGTGGCGGCGGGGGCGGAGGTGGTCGGGCGGTTCGGGCCGACCGAGTCCGCCGCCCGGGACGCGGCCCGCACCCTGGCCGACGCCCGGGTGACCGAGTTCTGCCGGGTCGGGTCGGCCGGGCTGACGTTCTTCCTGGTGAACGGGAGGGCCCCGACCCGGGTGCCGTTCGCGGCCCAGGGCCGGCGGTTCGACCCGGGCGCGCTGAAGGTGCAGCAGACCGGCGGGGCGTGGGCGGTGACGGAGAACGGCCGGTTCCTGTTCGGGTGCGCGAGCGCCGACGAGGGCGAGGTGCTGGTGCGGGTGGTGCGGGCGTTCGGGTTCGACCAGGTCTGCCACCTCGGCCCGACCCCGCGACAGGGGGTGTCGTTCCTGGCGAAGGGGCAGTAGACGGGCCGCTCACCGCCCGACGTGGTCCGCGAGTTCGACCCCGAGCTTGTCCACCTCGGGGGTGGCGACGGACGACAGCACGACCACCGCCGCCCGCCGGTCCGGGACGAGGATCAGGACGCAGCGGTGCCCCATCGTCGACCCGTTGTGCCACACCCGGACCGGGCCGCCGTCCGGGGCGGTGGTCATCCAGAACAGGCCGACCCGGGAGCGGCCGGCCACGTCCCGCCGCGGGGCCGTCGCCTGCCGGATGGCCGGGAGCAGGTCCGTCTTCGGCTCCCCGAGGCAGGCGGCGGCGAACCGCAGCAGGTCGTCGCCGGTCGAGCGGACCCCGCCGCACGCCTCCAGGGTGGCGAAGTCCCAGTGCGGGGTCGGCTTCCCGTCCGCGGCGTGCCCCCGGGCGAACCGGGCCCGCTGCCCGCCGGTCAGCGCCTCCCCGGTGTCCCGAAGCCCGACCGGCCGGCACACCCGCTCCCGCAGCAGGGCGTCGAACGAGTCGGCCTTCGCCGCGCGGACGAGGGCGTGCCCGAGGAGCCCGGCCCCGAGGTTCGAGTACCCGTACGCCTCGCCCGGCTTCTTCGACGGGACGACGCCCTTGAGGGTCGCGGCGAGCCTCGTGCGGTCGTAGTCGGCGTACGGGTTGAGCAGGTTCTTCGCGGTCAGCCCGATGAGCGGCGGCTGGACCGGGAGGCCGGAGAAGTGGGTGGCCAGGTGCTCGAGCGTGACCGGCACCTTCGGGTCGGCGGTCGGCGGGGCGAGGTCCGGCGGGAGGTGGTCGGCGGCCGGGTCGTCGAGCTTCACCTCGCCGCGGCGGACGGCCTCGGCGAGGAGGACGCCGGTCAGCGGCTTGGTGACCGACCCGATCTCGAACACGGTCGCCCCGTCCGGGGTCCGCTCCCCGCCGGGCAGGAAGACCGTCCCGCGGCCGACGACCCGGGCCTTCCCGTCCTTCCACACCCCGACCGCGACCCCGCAGTTCTTCCGGCCGGCGGCGAACTGCCCGGCCCGGGCCTCGACCGGGTCGAGGCCGGCCGCGAACAGGAGGGCGGCGAGGGCGACGGCCATGGGGTCACCACCCGAGGGCGTTGCGGAGCTGGTCGAGCCCGCCGGCCAGCGCCGCGTCGGCGGTCGGGTAGGTGGCCTTCGGGTCGTCGAGCCGCCGGCCGTTGACCGTGTTCGACACGGCGCACGCGATCGTCCCGGCGGCCGGGCGGAGTTCGAGCTTGTACAGCGGCCTCCCGCCGACGAGCACGAACGTGGTCTCGGCGCGGACGCCGGGCTTCAGGGCCCCGTCGCGGAGCTTCAGCCAGTCGGGCGGGGTCGGCATGCGTCACTCCGGCAGCGGCTTGTCCTTGGTCTCCGGCAGGAACGGCAGGACCGCCAGGCCGAGGACGAAGATCCCGCACATCGCCAGCCCGGCGTACCGGCTCGGCATGTCCGCCCCCTCGCTCGCGGTGTACGCGAACACCGTCGCGGTCAGGTACCCCAGGGCGAGCGGCCCGCTCGCCGCGATGAACCGCCCGACGTTGTAGCAGAAGCTCGTCCCGGTCGCCCGCAGCCGGGTCGGGAACAGCTCCGGCAGGTAGATCGCGTACCCGCCGAACAGGGCCAGCAGGCAGAACCCCATCAGGGTGCTCATCCACACCACGTCGGTCCGGGTCTGCAGCCCCATGAACAGCAGGGCCACGCTCCCGGCGGCGGCCACGAACGCGACGACGAACGCCGGCCGCCGCCCGACCCGGCTGCTCAGCCACGAGAACCCGGACATGCCGAAGAACGCCCCGACGTTGATCGACAGCGAGGTCACCCCGGCCCAGATGATCACCTGCCCCTTGACGTACTGCCCCCGCTCCTTGTCGGTCGGGGCGAACTGCTCCAGCGCGGCTGCGTCGGCGGCGGTCCGCCCGGACTCCGGCTTCTCCCGCGCCGCCTTCACCGCCTCCTCCAGTCCGGCCGGGGCCGGATACCGCTCGACCGCCTCCTGGGCGTAGATCGGGCGGAAGATCTTCTGCTGCAGGTCGACCGAGAAGAACCCGATCCCCCACAACCCGACCACCCCGACGAACGCCAGGAGCATCCCGAGGATGGCGTGCCGGCGGGTGACCGGGTTGCCGAACAGCTCGCCGTACGACCCGAGCTTCTTCCCGGTCCCGGCGTCGGCCGCCGCCTTCGCCCGCACCCACGACTCCGGCTCGGCCAGCCGCCGCTGGATGAAGATCACCAGCAGCGCCGGGAAGATCCCGATCAGGAACAGCACCCGCCAGGCGCTCAGCCCGACCGACTTCAGCCCGTCCAGGTAGCCGTACAACTCGAGCAGCCCGAGGCTGATGAACAGGAGGGCGGCGGTGCAGTTCCCGACCGCGGACAGGGCCTGCATCAGCCCGAGGGTGAACGGCCGGGCGTTCGCCGGCATCGTCTCGGCCAGCAGGGCGACGGCGGCCGCGAACACCCCGCCGACCCCGAGCCCGGTCAGGAACCGGTACGCGCAGTAGTCGTACGGCCCCTGGGAGAAGGCGCTCAGGCCGGTGAAAACGGAGTAGAGGAGGATGGTGTAGGTGAGGGTGCGGACCCGCCCGATCCGGTCCCCGAACATGCCGAACGTCAGCCCGCCGGTCGCCCACCCGATGAGGAACACGGCGGTCGCCATCGTGCTCCAGAAGTCGACCGCCTTCTTCGCCTCGTCCGGGGCGAGGCCGCCGGCCACCAGGTCGGTGACGGAGATGTTCCGGGCGAGGTTGAAGAGCTGCTGGTCCATGCAGTCCGCCATCCAGGCGATGGCGGCGACGGCGAACACGAACCACTGGTAGCGGTTCAGGTCGCGGAGGCTGGCCCACCCGGTGCGGGGGGCGGCGGTGTCGTCGGGTGCGACGGACATGACGGGTCCGGGTGGGAGGGAGCGGTCCCGCCCAGATTACCCGCCGGCCGCCGCCGCGGCCAGCGGTTACCGGCTCGAGAGCCGGGCACCGCGACCGCGCGACTCGGCAGCTTTCCCCCTCACCCGGCCGGCCCCCGCGGGCCGCGGGGCCGGCCGACCTCTCCCCCAAGTCTGGGGGAGAGGTGGGGCTGGTGCGGCCCCTGCGAAGCTGCCCGATCGGGGAAGCTGCCGAGAAGACCGGAAGGCCCCACCTCTCCCCCAGACTTGGGGGAGAGGTCGCCGGGCGGGGCGCTTCGCCCCGCCCGGCGGGCGAGGGGGAAGGCTACCGGTCCGCCCGGCCGCGATCGCCCTTCAGCCTTCCCCGCCCGGATGCGCCCGCGGCAACAACCGCCGCCGCACCCCCTGCCGCCGGGCGCAGACCTCGCACACCCGGTCGAGGACGCCGTCCGGGTCGTCCGCGATGTCCGTGTTCCAGAACCGGAGGACGGCCAGGCCGAGCGCTTCGAGGTGGGCGGGGCGGACGCGGTCGTGCTCGGCACCCTCTTCCGTGGCGTGCGAGTCGCCGTCCGCCTCGACCACCAGGGCCGCGGACGCGGCGTAGAAGTCGGCGACGTACGCCCCGACCGGGTGCTGGCGGCGGAACTTGTACCCGCCCAGCCGGCGGTCCCGGAGGAGCCGCCACAGCGCCTCCTCGGCCGGGGCCGGCTCGCGCCGCATCGCCCGGGCGAACTCGATCAGCCGGCGGTCGGGCATGGGAGTGCCCCCGGTCGAAGTGGCAGCTTCCCCCTCACCCGCCGCCCGCCGCGGGCGGCGACCTCTCCCCCGAGTCTGGGGGAGAGGTGGGGGTGGTCGGTCACCGGTTATCGCGTCCGGACGGGCCGGACGCAATACCCCACCCGCGGTGAGGGCCGGTGAACCCGAACGGCGCGGGCGCCTGTGACGGAGCCGCACCGCCCCCACCTCGCCCCCGTACTCGGGGGAGAGGTCGGCCGCGAGTCCCCGAGCGGCCGGGTGAGGGGGACCCACCTCCCGCGAAGTCCGGTCACCTGACCAACTCGGTGTCTTCCGCTACCCCGCCGCCCGGGCCGCATCCGCCGGCTCGCCGACCCCGAGGAACGCGCACCGGTCGCAGTGCCCGCACCGCGGCCCGGACAGCTCGTCCGCGTCCCCGAAGTAGTCGAGCAGCGCCCGCCACCGGCACGCCCGGCCCTCCGCGTAGTCGGTCAGCCGGGTCAGCTTCTCCCGGTCGCGCTCGTGACGCTCCTTGTACGCCCGCCCTTCGCCGGCCACCTGGTCGCGGTCGAGCCCCCGCTTCAACAGCCGGTAGTGCCCGTCGCCGTTCTTCACCACGCCCCGGGCCGCCAGCAGGTCGAGGCACACCTTCAGCCGGCCCTTCGGGAGCGGCGAGATCGGCACCAGGTCGGCCAGCGCCGGCGGCTCCGGGCCGTCGGCCAGCCGCTCCAGGGCGTGGTACGCGTTCACCAGGTCGGTGTCGTCCGGGTACCGGCCGGCCCCGAGGAACCGCTGGATCTTCAGGTCCGCCGGGTCGTACAGCAGCACCCCCCGGGCCGGGTCCCCGTCGCGCCCGGCCCGGCCGAACTCCTGGTAGAACGCCTCCGGGCTCCCCGGCAGGTGGTAGTGGGCGACGAACCGGATGTCCGGCTTGTCGATCCCGAGCCCGAACGCGTTCGTCGCCACCAGCGCCGACACCTCCCCGGCCATGAACCGGTCCTGCGCCTCGGCCCGCTTCTTCGCCGCCAGCTTCCCGTGGTACGCCGCCACCGCCACCCCGCCGGCGTCCAGGAACTCGGCCAGCTCGTCCACCGCCTTCGTCGTCGCCGCGTAGACGATCCCGGTCCCGTCGCCGTCCTCGCCGAGCAGGTCGAGGACCGCCTCACGCTTCTCCCCGTCGCCGGCCGCCGGCACCACCGACAGGGCCAGGTTCGGGCGGTAGAACCCGGTGTGGACCACGTCCGCGTCCGGCATCCCGAGGATGCGGAGGATGTCGTCGATCACGTCCGGGGTGGCGGTCGCGGTCAGGGCCAGGACCGGCGGCCGGCCGAGGTCGTCGATCGCCCGGCCCAGCGCCAGGAAGTCCGGCCGGAAGTCGTGCCCCCACTGGCTGACGCAATGGGCCTCGTCGACCACGAAGATGTCGATCAGCAGCTGCTTGAGCAGGGCGCGGAAGTCCGGGTTGGCGAGCTGTTCCGGGGTCGTGTACACGAACTCGGCCTTGCCCGAGAGGATGTCGGCCTCGGCCTGCTGCCGCTCCCCGGCGGACAGCGCGCTGTTGATGACCGCGACCTCGATCCCCTTCGCCCGGAGCGCGTCGGCCTGGTCCTTCATGAGGGCGATGAGTGGGCTGACGACGACCGTGGTGCCCTCGAGTTCGAGGGCGGGGAGTTGGAAGCAGAGGCTCTTGCCGGACCCGGTCGGCATCACCACCAGCACGTCGCGGCCTTCCATCGCCGACCGGACGGCTTCGAGCTGGCCGGGGCGGAAGGTGCGGAACCCGAAGTGGGTGCGGAGCTTCTCGCGGAGGGCGCGGGCACTGGTCGCGGGCGCAGGCATCGAAGGCACTCCAGACGCGGGAGCGGACGGGCGGGACGGAGCAAACCCCGGGCCGGGGCACGCGGGTTGCATTCCTGCCCGGGCGAACCGCGACCGTCAGGGAGCGGGTGTCGGGGGGTGCTGGAGGTGACACCCGCTCCCTGACGGTCGCGGTTCGCCCGGAGGTGCCCATGCCGGTCGTGTCGGTGGCGTTCCGGTTCCCCGGGCGGGTGTGCGTCGCGTCCGACGCCGACCCTGGGATCGTCCGCGAAACGGTCCGCGGCACCTTCTGCTACCGAACCGCGGACGGCCGCCTGGTCCGCGACCGGCTCACCCTGGCGCGGATCGCGGCGCTGGCGATCCCGCCGGCGTGGGAGCGGGTGTGGGTCTGCCCGAAGCCCGGCGGCCACCTCCAGGCGACCGGGTGGGACGCGAAGGGCCGCAAGCAGTACCGCTACCACCCGGCGTTCCGCGCCCGCAAGGACGGCGAGAAGTTCGGCCGGCTGCTCGCGTTCGGCCGGGCCCTGCCGCGGCTGCGGAAGCGCGTCGCCGCCGACCTCACCCGCCCCGGGCTCCCCCGCGATAAGGCCCTCGCCGCCGTCGTCCGGCTGCTCGACCGGACCCACCTCCGGGTCGGCAACCCGGAGTACGTCCGGTCGAACGGGTCGTTCGGGCTGAGCACCCTCCGGGACCGGCACGTCACCTTCCCGGCCGGGGCGGTGCGGGTGCGGTTCCGCGGCAAGAGCGGCGTCGCCCACGACCGGACGGTGACCGACCGGCAGCTGGCGGCCGTGGTCCGGCGGTGCCGGGAGGTGCCGGGCCAGCACCTGTTCCAGTACCGGGACGCGGGCGGGCACGGCCGGCCGGTCGGGTCGGGGGACGTGAACCGGTACCTGCGGGCGGCCGGCGGCGGGGAATTCAGCGCGAAGGACTTCCGGACGTGGGCCGGGACGGTGCTGGCCGCCGCCCGGTTCGCGGCCGAGCCGACCCCGGCGTCGAAGGCGGCGGCCGAGCGGGCGGTCGCGGCGGTGGTCCGGGAGGTGGCGGCGGCGCTGGGCAACACCCCGGCGGTGTGCCGGAAGAGTTACGTCCACCCGGCGGTGGTCGAGGCGTTCGTCGCCGGGGCGCTCCCGGCCGGGAGGGCCGGCCGGGGCCGGTCGGCGGACGAGGACCGGGTGCTGAGGCTGCTGGGCGGTTGACCCGGCGAGCCGCGACCGCCAGGGAGCGGCCCGCCCAACCGCTCCCTGGCGGTCGCGGCTCGCCGGCCCCTAACTCCCGCCGAAGAAGATCCGCCAGATCTTCCGCAGGACGCCGAGGGCGCCCGGCGGGAGCGGCGGGTACGCCGGGTCGATCCGCCGCTCGCCGCCGCAGGTGACGCACGGCCGCGACGGGCCGGGGTCGTCGGGGAGGCGGCCGGTGCCGGCGCACGTCGGGCAGGCGAACGGCATCCACCCGCGCGGGCCGACGTCGTAGTCGTAGAACTTGGAGCCGTTACAGAGCTTGCACTCGAGCTTGCCCAGGCACGGGCACCGGACGCTCTGGACGGACACGGCTCGACCCCCGGTTCGCGGCCCGTCGGGGACGCACACACCCGACCGGGAATTGTACCGGGGTGGGGGAAGGTAGCGGGGCGAACCCCGGCGGACCGGTGTGACCCGGCCCGGGGCGGCACGGAAGGGCGCCGGTGTGACCCGGCGCCCCCGGGATGGACAGGTTTTCACCGCCCGTCCCTTCGGCAACCAGGCGACCTCCGGCCGTGTGAGTGGGGCGGCCGGAGGCCCGTGGCTTTGCGCCCCCGCCTCGCGGCGGGTTTGCCCTTTCGAGGATGAAAGGTGTGCGTGCCCCCCGGACGCGCCGGGGTCCGCCCCCGGCCGGGCCACCAGAACTGGCCCGGCCGTTCGCTGCCGTTAGTGTAGAGCGCGTTTCGGGTCGGCCGGGTCAGAAGTCCGCCGGGAGCCGCCGCCACGCGCTGTGGATGTGGTTCGCCGGGTTCTTCGCCGAGTCCGCCTGGACGTTCAGGAACTCGACCACGAACCCCGGGGCCTGCACCCGGTAGGTGTACGGCTTCCCCGGCTCCGGGCTGCCGCTGTACCCGAAGTACAGCTTCTCCGGCGGCGTCTCCGCGGCCCGCTTCCCCTCGGCCGCGGCCAGGTCCGCCGGCATCCGGTCGGTGTACGCCGCCAGCAGCTTCGCCAGCGTCGCCCGCTGGTCCGCGGTCAGCTTGTCGGCGGTCACCCCGACCGGGCCGCCGACGGCCGCGTCCGGCTGGCCCTCCTTGATCTCGGAGAACTCCTTCGGCTGCTTCGCGACCTTATCCTGTTCCGGGGTCAGCGACTTGATCAGCGCCCGGGCCTGGTCCTCGATCTCCGGCGTCACCCGCAGGCCCTTCTTCTCCCCGGCCTTCACCTCCGCCGGGTTCACCCCGAACAGCAGCGGGGTGGCCGAGGTCACCTCGCCCTTGTCGAGGGTGTAGTTGACCGACAGGTGGTGGCCCTCGAACCGCCACCCCCACTTCCCGGACCCGGCCGGGTCGCCGAACACGCTGACGAAGTACCAGTTCGGGTTCCGCACCATCGCCCCCTTGCCGCCCTCCAGCTGGCCGAGCAGGGTCTCCAGCCCGACGATCGCGGTCGCCTGCTCGTACCCCTTCGCCGACAGCCCGGTGCGGAGCAGGTCGAGGGCCGCCGCCCGCTGGGCGTCGGTCATCTCCTCCAGCCGGGCCCCCTTCCGGGTGAACTTCTTCTCCTTGTCCTGCTGCGGGGTGAAGAACCACCTGGTCCGGTGCGGGTCGTCGAACGCGAACGTCGCCTTGGCCTTCTGCTCCGGGGTGAGGGCGGCGAGGAACTTGCCGGCGGCGGCCTGCATCTTCCCGGCGGCGGTCTTCGGCTCGGCCTGCCCGACCAGGGCGACGGCGGTGACGGCGGCGGCGGTGGCGACGAGGGCCGCGAGGCGGGGGCGGATCATGGTGGGGAACTCCGGGCGCGACGGCGGGCGGGTCACCCACGAGGATACGCGGCGGCGGGGGCGGGGGGAAGCGGCCACCCGTTTGGTACACTAACCCGGACGCCCCGCGAAAGGTCCCCCCATGTCCGTACCGCCCGAGCCGCTCCGGGTCCTGGTCATCGACGACGACCGCGCCCTCGCCGAGACCATCGCCGAGAGCCTGGAGCGGCGCGGCCACGCCTGCGCCGTCTGCACCACCGGCAAGGCGGGGGTCGCCCGCCTGGAGCAGGAGCCGTTCGACGTCGTCCTCACCGACCTGCGGATGGCCGACCTCGACGGGCTGGAGGTGGTCCGCCGCTGCCGGCAGGCCCGGCCAGACGCCGAGGTGTTCGTCGTCACCGGGTTCGCCGACGTCAAGACCGCGGTCGAGGCGATGAAGCTCGGGGCGTCGCACTACCTCCAGAAGCCGCTCGACCTGGCCGAACTCCGGGCGGTCGTGGACAAGTCGGCCGAGCGGGTCCGGACGGTCCGCGACCTGCGGCGGCAGCTGGACGAGAAGTTCGGGTTCGAGGGGGTGGTCGGGAACGGCCCGCGGATGCAGCGGGTGGTGCAACTGCTGCGGGCGTACGCCCCGACCACCGCGTCGGTCCTGGTGCTCGGGGAGAACGGGACCGGGAAGGAGCTGGTGGCCAAGGCGCTGCACGCGAACAGCCCGCGGCGGGCGAAGCCGTTCGTCGCGGTGAACTGCGCCGCCCTGAACGAGAACCTGCTCGACGACGAGATGTTCGGGCACGAGGACGGGTCGTTCACCGGGGCGAAGGGCCAGCGCAAGGGGCGGTTCGAGTACGCCCACGGCGGGACGCTGTTCCTGGACGAGATCGGGGACATGCCGCCGTCGCTCCAGGCGAAGCTGCTGCGGGTGCTGGAGAACGGCGAGGTGGTGCGGATCGGGGCGAACGCCCCGGTGACGGTCGACGTGCGGGTGGTGGCGGCGACGAACAAGGACCTGCAGAAGGAGGTGGAGGCCGGGCGGTTCCGCCAGGACCTGTACTTCCGGCTGAAGGTCGGGACGATCCGGCTGCCGACGCTGCGGGAGCGGCGGGAGGACGTGCCGCAGCTGGCCGCCCACTTCCTGAGGGACCTGGCGAAGCGGTACGGGAAGCCGGTGCCGAAGGTGGCGGCGGCGACGTGGAAGGCGTTCGAGGGGTACGACTGGCCGGGGAACGTGCGGGAGCTGCGGAACCTGCTCGACAGCATGGTGGTGCTCGACCTCGACGGCGAGCTGGGGCTGGACGACCTGCCGGAGGACGCCGGGGTTCGGCCGCACGGGGTGCCGGGGGGGTCGGGGCCGGCGGCGGGGCCGGATCATCTGGTCGGGCGGCCGCTGGAGGAGGTGGAGCGGTACTACACGGAGCGGGCGCTGGAGCTGACCGGGGGGAACCGGGAGGAGGCGGCCCGGGTGCTCGGGATCGCCGAACGGACGCTGTACCGCAAACTCGGGGAGTGGAAGAAAGAGGCCGTCCGTAAGGGCGACTGAACAGTGTTGACTTTTAAGTCATTGATGGTAACGTCACATCAACCGCCGGGGGCCCGGGATGGGAGACGCCACCGTCTTCTGGGACTTGCCCGACGACCCGGACGGGAACACCGCTCACGTCGCCGAACACGGCCTGACCCCCGAGGAGGTCGACGGTGTCCTGCTCGACCCGGCCCTGCCCGTTGGGGTGAGTCAGTCCAGCGGCCGGCCGTGCAAGTTCGGGTGGACCAGTACCGGCAAGCACATCATCGTGGCCTGGGATGTGGTCGATGAAGACCCGCTCGCGGTGTATCCGATCACCGCGTACGAGGTTCCCGAACCGGCGTGATCCGGGGGGGTGAGAACGATGCCGACGGTCCGAAAAGTCCAGGCCAAGGTGCCCGTTCCGAAGTCTAAGCCTCGGCCGCCTAAACCGGGGAAGAAGCCCGCCAAGAAGGGTGCCTCGAAGTGGGTGGTAATCCGGGACGTACTGGCGGGGAAGGCCGCTCTGCCCGCGGGAGCCTCCGTCGCGCTGCCCTCCCGGGTTGGCGGGCTGGGGGCGTCCCGTGGGACGCTCGTCGGTGTCGTTCCGGCCGACGTGAGGGAGCGGGCCAAGGAGTTGCGGGCGAGGCTGGCCCGCAAGCCCGGCGTCGGGGAGGTGCTGACCCCAGGGGAACTCGCCGACGCGGCCCCGTTCTACTTCCAGCTACAAGCGTGCATCCGACAACTTCGGGAGGCCCGCCTCGCGGCCGGGTTGACCCTGGCACAGGTAGCCGAGAGGACCGGGTTGGCGGCCGAAACCCTGTCCCGGCTCGAAACGGGCATGCTCACCAACCCGACGTGGAAGACGCTAGGGGTGTACGCCGCCGCCGTCGGCCGCAAGTTGACGCTGTCCGCCCTGGTGTGAGCCCATAACGCCCTCACCCGCCGGTGAACCCGAACGCCCGCGGCCCGCCGGCCTTCAGCCGCCCGACCGCCTCGGTCAGCGCCGCCCAGGTGCTGTCGGCAGTGTACAGCTCGAACCAGAACAGCGCCGTCAGCCCGTGCCGGAAGTCGTCCCAGTCGCCCGGCCGCAGCGCCCCGGGGTGCGCCGGCCGGGCGAACGTCCCGGCCGCCAGGAACCCGACCAGCGACCGGAAGTGCCCCGCGTCCTCCGGCCGGTGCTCCCCGAGCCAGTCCAGGACCGGCCCGGCGGCCGAGAAGTCGCCGTCCAACAGCGCCCGCACCGCGGCGGCGATCGACGACCCGAGTTGGCGTTCCGGCGGCATCCGGCACCTCCACCCACTGTAGCGCCGGCCGGCAAGCCCCCCAACCGGGCTTCCGCCCTCCGCCCCGGGCCGCGATACTACCTCCGACCTCCGTAGGGTGGGCCGAGCCCGGCACTTCGCCGGGCTCGGCCCACCACCGCCTCCGTCCGGTGGGACTCGCCCGCAGAGCCGGGCTCGGCCCACCCTACCAAACGATGCCCCGAATCCACCAACTCCCCCCGGACGTCGTCAACAAGATCGCCGCCGGCGAGGTGATCGAGCGGCCGGCGTCCGTCGTCAAGGAGCTGCTCGAGAACGCCGTCGACGCCGGGGCCACCCGGATCGACGTCGACCTCGACGCCGGCGGGGTCGACCTGATCCGGGTCGTGGACGACGGGTGCGGGATCGCGGCCGACGACCTGCCGCTGGCGTTCGCCCAACACGCCACCAGCAAGCTCCGCACCGCCGACGACCTGTTCGCGGTCGGGACGATGGGGTTCCGCGGCGAGGCCCTCGCCTCGATCGCCGGGGTCGGGCAGGTCACCCTGCAATCGCGCCCGCCGGACCAGCCGTGCGGGGCGGAGCTGCGGTGCGACGGCGGGGAGCTGACGGCGGTCCGGCCGTGGAACGGGTCGCCCGGGACGCGGGTCGAGGTCCGCCACCTGTTCTTCAACGTCCCGGTCCGGAAGAAGTTCCTCAAGAGCACGGCGACGGAACTCGGGCACGTCTGCGAGGCGGTCACCCGGCTGGCCCTCGCCAACCCCGCCCTCCACCTCACCCTCCGGCACAACGGCCGGCTCGTGTACGACATCCCGGCGTCCGCCGCGCTGCTCGACCGGGTCGCGCTGTTCTTCGGCGGCGAGGTCCGCGACGCCCTGTACGAGATCGACACCGGCCCCGGCCCGGTCCGGCTGAGGGGCCACGTCGCCGACCCGGGGTGCGACCGCGGGAACGCGAAGCTGCAGTACCTGTTCGTGAACGGCCGGTGGTTCCGCGACCGGAGCGTCGCCCACGCCCTGCAGGAGGCGTTCCGCGGGCTGCTGATGACCGGCCGGTACGCGGTCGGGTTCCTGTACCTCACCGTCCCGCCGGACAAGGTGGACGTGAACGTCCACCCGACGAAGGCGGAGGTGCGGTTCCAGGAGAACTCCCTGATCTACTCGCTGGTGCGGGCGGCGGTGAAGGGCCGGCTCTTGCGCGAGAACCTGGTTCCCCGGCTGACGACGCCTCTCGGGAGTCCGGAGTCGGGGGTCGGGGGTCAGGAGTCGGAAATCCGGCGGGACACGACGCCGGAACCGGGGCTGTTCACCCGGCCGACGGTCGAAGCCGACCTCGGCCCGCAGGTGCCGTTCCCGGCGGCCGCGTCGCCGCGGGCCGAGGTGTCGGGCCGGACCGTCGCCCCGTGGGAGCCGCCGCCCCGGGAGCCGGTCCGCGAGCCGGGACGCCCGGTCGCACCGCCGGAAGGGAGTACGCCGGCCGTCCCGGACGAGCCGCCCGCGCCGGACTTCGCCCCGCCGCCCCTCGCCGACCTCCCGTCCGCGCCGCCGCGGTCCGCGATCCAGATCCAGGACGCGTACCTGGTGCTGGAGACGCCGGAGGGGATGCTGGTGATCGACCAGCACGCCCTGCACGAGCGGATCCTGTTCGAGCAGCTGCGGCGGCGGATCCGGGCCGGGCAGCTCGAAGTCCAGCGGCTCCTCATCCCGGAGCCGATCGACCTGCCGGCGGAGCAGGCGGCGCTGGTGCTGGAGGCCGCCGACGCGCTGAAGGAACTCGGGCTGGAGGTGTCCGACTTCGGCGGGAACACGGTGCTGCTGTCGAGCTACCCGTCGCTGCTCGGGCGGAAGCCGCCGCACGTCATCTTCCAGGGCGTCGTCGATCATCTCCTGACGAAGGAGCGGCCGCCGACGCGCGACGCGATGCTCCACCTGCTGACCGCGACGATGGCGTGCAAGGCGGCGGTGAAGGCCGGGGACCGGCTGACGCCGGAGGAGATCGCCCACCTGCTGCACCTGCGGCAGCTCGCCGAGGACTCGCACCACTGCCCGCACGGCCGGCCGACGTCGCTGCTGTTCAGCCGGCAGGAGCTGGACAAGCAGTTCCGCCGGGCGTGAAGAACCCGTCCGAGCCCGAGCGCCAGCGAGGGTGGCGCCGGCCCCTCGCTGGCGCTCGGGCTCGGACGTGGTGCCTTTCCCCCGGGCGCGAGTTACACTAGTTCGGACCGCTGCCGCCCCGCCGGGACCCACCCCATGCGCCTGACCCGCCCCCGCGCCGCCCTGGCGCTCGCGGCCCTGCTCCTGCCCGCCGCCCCCGCCCCGGCCGTCATCACCAAACTCACCCCGCTCGCCGAGGTGCTCGACGGGGACGACTTCATCTTCGTCGCCGCGGTCGGGAAGCTCGACCCGGACAAGCCGTCGGCGGTGTTCACGGTCGAGAAGAAGCTGAAGGGCGACCCGCCGTTCGACCGCCTGCCGGTGAACATGACCGGGAACGACGAGGCGAAGAAGGCGGGCGACACGAAGACCGTGCTCGACCGGCTCGGCGGCGACCGGAAGGTGGTGTTCTTCGTCAGCAAGCGCGGCAAGCGGTACAACGCGAAGGCGTTCGTGGAGGGGTCGTGGTTCTCCGTTCAGGGGACGGAGGACGAGGCCGACAAGGTGGTGCGGTGGGCGTTCCAGAACGGCGAGCCGTTCCTCCGGCGGACGTTCAAGGGGACGTCGGCGGAGCTGGTGAAGGCGGTCGAGGACGGGCTGGCGAAGCGGGCGAAGCCGCCGGCCCCGGACGAGAAGGAGAAGCCCGGGTACGGGCCGCCGGCGGAGAAGAAGGACGGGAAGTGCGGCGACGCCCCGTTTAGCCGCGACCCGGAGTCCGCGGAGGGGAGCGCGACGTCGGCGCCCGCGCCCCCCTCCGCGGACTCCGGGTCGCGGCTAAACGGGGGTGGTTCGCCGGCCCTGTTCGGCGTCATCCCGTCGCTCGCCCTGGTCGGGCCGCTGGCGGTGCTGGCGGCCCTGTTCCCCGGGCTGGCCGCCCGGCTCGCGGTCGGGATGAAGCGGTGGCGGGCGTTCCTGGTCGTCGCCAGCCTGAACACCACCTTCGCCTTCATCTACTGGCTGGTCCGGTCCTACTGGCCGGAGGCCCTGCCGGCCTCGTGGTGGGCCGGGCCGACCGCGTTCACCCTGTACCTGATGCTCGTCACCGCGGTCGGGCTGTCGTGGGCCGGGCGGCGCTACCGCCGGATGGCCGCCGCCGACCCGGCCGTGACCGCCGTCCCCGGGCGGGCCGAGTTGCTCACGCTCGCCGGGCTGGCCGCGGCCGTCGGGCTGGTCGCCCTCCTCGTCGCCTGGCAGTCCGGGTGGGCGGCGAACTTCGACCTCCCGATGCGGGACATCATCTTCGTCGGGGTCGCCGCCCTCGCCGCCGGACTGTACGCCGGATACCGGAAGCTGACCGCCGCGACGGATGGTCCTCCGGTCGCTGACGCTCCCGGCTCGCCGGGGGTCCGGCTCAGCCTGTCGGGCGAGTCCGTCGGGCTCGGCGTTCTGCTGCTGTGCGGGTTCGTCACCGTCCTGACGACCGGGCGGGCCGGGTCCGGGCCGGTGGCGACCGGGACGACGGAGGGCGACGCCGAGACGATCGGCCCGCGGCTCGTCGGGGTGAAGACGTTCCCGGTCAAGAAGGCGACGCAGGTGCTGTCCGGGGTCACCGTCGCCGGCGACCGGCTGTACTTCGGGACGCAGTTCGTCCGCTCGACGCAGGAGGGGCAGCTCGTCTGCATGGACCGCGAGACGGGCGAGGAGAAGTGGCGGTTCGAGGCGGACGACGACCTCCTGCCGGTGTTCTGCACCCCCACGGTGGCCGGCGGGAAGGTGTACTGCGGGGAGGGGCTGCACGAGAACAAGGACTGCCGGCTGTTCTGCCTCGACGCCGCGACCGGGAAGCCGGCGTGGCCCGCGCCGTTCAAGACCGCGAGCCACACCGAGGGGGCGCCGGCGGTCGGCGGCGGGCGGGTGTTCTTCCCGGCCGGGGACGACGGGCTGGTCGCCGCCGACGCCACGACCGGCGCGGAGCGGTGGCGGTTCAAGGGCGGGAAGGCGGCCGGCGTCCACGTCGACGCGGCCCCGGCCCTGTCCGCCGACGGCACCCGGGTGTTCGTCGGCAGCGGGCTGTACTCCTACGTCGCCGTCGCGCTGGACGCCGCCACCGGGAAGGAGCTGTGGCGGACCGACCTGAAGCTGCGGGCGTTCGGCGCCCCGCTCGCGGCCGGGAAGTCCGTGTACTACGGGGTCGGCACCGGGAACATGGGGGCGGACGCGCACGACTACGAGGAAGAAGGCGGGGTGCGGGAGAAGGAGCCGGCCGGGGCGGTGGTCTGCCTGGACGCGGAGTCCGGCAAGGAGGCGTGGCGGTACGACCTGCCGCGGTCGGTCCACACCGGCCTGGCGGCCGACGCGTTCAGCGTGTACGCCGGGTGCCGGGACGGGTTCGTGTACGCCCTCGACCGGAAGACCGGGAAGCTGCGGTGGAAGACGGGAGTCGGCGGGGCGGTGACCAGCTGCCCGGCGGTGGCGACGGCCGGCGGGGCGCCGGTGGCGGTGTACGCGGTGAGCCGGGAGGGGAAGGCGGCGTGCCTGAACCCGCACACCGGGAAGGTGGTGTGGGAGAAGCAGCTGCCGGGGTTTTTGTGGGACGGGGTGGAGGGGAACGGGGTGCTGAGCGGCCCGGCGGTGGTCACGGCCGGGAGCAAGCGGACGATCTACGTCGGGGCGCTGACGGTGTCGGACAGCGGGGTGAAGTCGGCCGCGGTGTTCCGGTTCGACGACGACCTCGACGGGGGGTGAAGCGGGGCCGCGGGGGCGGGTGTCCGACCCCGACCGTGTGCGTGGCGCCCCTCACCCGGCCCGGCGGGGCGCCGGGCCGACCTCTCCCCAGCGGGGAGAGGTGGGGGCCACCGGTCGCCTCGACAGCTTCCCGGGTCGGTGACCCCGGGAGGGGCTACCGTGCCCCCACCTCTCCCCGCTGGGGAGAGGTCGCCGGCGCCCCGCCGGCGGGTGAGGGGACGCCACCTCCCGAGTCGTCCGGGGCGCTCACCGCCCGGGGGCCGTCACCCTACGGCACCGCCCGCGTTCGCGTTCTACAGTTGCGCGGACCCCGCCCGGTCGCCGCCCGGACCCCCATGCAACTGTTCTGCCCCGCCTGCCAGGCCCCGTACCCCGGGGTGACACGGTGCCCGCGGTGCGGCGGGCTCCTCCTGATGCCGCACGAGGTGTCCCCGGACGCCCCGCGCCGCCCGACCGACCTCCCGCCCCGACCCGACCCGACCGCCGTCGGCCGGGTGGCGGTCGGGACGGTCCTGGCCCTCGGCCTGTACCTCGGGCTGCGGAAGCTGACCGCCGGGGCGGTGCTCGCGTCCGCCCCGGACCCGGCGGGGTGGTGGCTGTCGGTCGGCGGGCTGGCGGCGGTCCACGCCGCCCAGGCCGTCGCGGTCGGGTTCGGGGCGCTGGTGGCGGCCGCCGGGCGGCCGCGCGGGTACCCGCTCGGGCTGGCCGTCGGCGCGGTCTGCGGCGGGCTGTTCCTCGGGTACGAGCTCCTCGCCGGGGCGCCGCCGCAGGACCTCGTCCTGTACCTCCAGCCGCCGCTGCTGGCCGTGGCCGGGACGGCCGCCGGGGCGCTCGGGGCGCGGGTCTGGCCGGCCGCCCCGCCGCTGCCGGCGGCCGCGCCGCCGGACGGCCGCCGCAGCTCGCTCGCCCTGGCCGACGGCCTGGCCGAGCCGGCCGGCCGGCCGACCGCCTGGGCCCGGGTGCTGGCGGCGGGGGTGGCGATGGCCGCCGCGGTCGGGACGGCGGACCAGTTCCGGCAGGGGGTGCAGCGGAACACCGGCGGGATGTTCCGGGTCCAGAGCCTCGGCCAGGGGCAGTACCTGACGTGGCAGCTGGCGGCCCTGGCGACGCTGCTGGGCGGGGCGGCGGCCGGGGCCGGGACGGGGGCCGGGGCGCGGCACGGGCTGCTGGCCGGCGGCCTCGCCGGGGCCGGGGTGCTCGGGCTGTGCGCGAAGGCCGGCGGCCCCCTGCCGCCGGTCGAGTACTGGCTGGCCACCCTCGGCCTGGACGGGCTGCCGCTGCTCGCCCCGCCGGTCGCCGCCGCGGTGGTCGGCGGGGTGCTGCTGGCCGGGCTGGTCGGCGGGTGGCTCGGCGGGACGCTGTACCCCCCGCTCGCCCACGAGTCCCAGTTGCGCCGCACCCGCAACGGGCTGGACTGAAAGTGGGAGGGCGAGGCTCCCGCCGAGCCGGGGCCACGCGGCTCGGCGGGAGCCTCGCCCTCCCGGGACCGTCACCCGACCGCCTTCACCATCGCCGCCATCTTCTCCCGGGCCACCCCGCGGGCCACCTCCGCCGCCTTCCGTGCCGCCGGCTGGTCCCTCCCGATCTTCACCAGGCACCCGGCCACGTCCTTCCCCGTCGTGTCGTCGATCTCGAAGATCCACTCCGTCAGCCCCACGTCCCGCCACATCTGCCCCTTCCGGGTGTCCGTCGGCTGGCGGAGCAGGACCGCCGGGGTGCCGTTGGCGACCGCGATGATCGGGGAGTGCATCTCGAAGCTCGCCACCGCCGCCGCCCGGGCGTACACCCCCGCCGCCTCCGCCGTCAGCCAGTACCGGTCGAGCACCGCCACGTGCGGCTTCACGTCCTTCGGCAGCGGGTCGTACAGCAGCGGGCGGAGGCGCGGCACCGCGTAGGTCATCTCCGGGACCAGGAACACCCGCATCCCGGTCTCCCGGACCCACGCCGCGATCCCGTCGCGCAGCTTCGCGTGGTCCCGGTCGGCGAACGCCTCGTTCACCGCGCTCCGCTCCGGGTTCGGCTTCACCCGCTCCGGGTGGATCTCCCAGTACGGCGTCCACCGCAGCCGCGGCACGGCGCACAGGAACTTCCCCGGCTCCAGCTTGTGCTCCTTCAGCAGCCTGTCGGCGGCCACGTCGTCGCGCAGGTCGAGGGCGAAGGTGGCGTCCGGGCCGAAGTCGGTCGCCGGCCCCTTGATGCCCGCCTTGCGGAGGGCGTTCAGCGAGTCGGTGTCGCGGCAGAAGACGAACTTCGCCCCGGCCAGCAGGTCGCGCTCCGCCTTCAGCTCGGCGTCACTCAGGGTGACGCCGCCGAACCCGTAGGGCTTGCCCGCCTGGCGGGCCCGGTCCGCCTCCCGCCGCCCGACGAGGCCCGGCCCGGACCCGTGGAGGAAGAAGTCGCAGGCGGCGAGGGCGGCGTCCTGCTCGGCCGCCGTCTTGGCGAGCGTGAGCTTCGGGAAGCGGGTCGTGAGGAGCTTCTCCACCTCCGGGCTGAGGGGGCTCGGCCAGAGCGTCACCTCGTCCCGGGGGCGGTGCTTCTCCAACAAGGCGAGCATTCCCGGGGTGTGGGCGATGTCCCCGATGTTGACCGTCTGCCACGACGACCGCAGCAGGATCTTCCGCGGCTTCGGCGGGTCGTCGGCCCGCGCCACCAGCCCGGCCAGCCCGGCGACCGCCGCCGCCCCGAACGCCCGCCGCGTCAGCCCGTTGTCACCGGTCACGACGTCCCTCCCTCGGTTACTGGGCCCGCCGGCCCATCGCCTTCCACACGGCCGGGTCGACGGCGAACTCGACCAGCCGGACCGACCCGTCGCACATCAGCATGTTCACCCCGCCGGGGTGGGCACTGCCGAACCGGAACTGCGGCTGGGTGGTGGTGTTCGCCGGGGTGTTCGGCAGGTCCCGCATCGGCGGGTTGAACGTCACCCGGTTCACGTCGTTGTTGTACCCGCTGTACATGGTCTCGTTGTCCCCGCCGTGCGCCCCGGTCCGGTACTCCGCCGAGTCCATCCACTTCTCCCCGGCCAGGAACACGTTGGTGGTGCCGTTCGGGATGTCGGCGATCCGGGTCTGGCTCCGCTGGTAGACGACCCCGGTGGCCCCGCCCTGCACCCAGGTGAACGGCCCGTTCAGCCCCTGGTCCAGGTCGACCGGCCCCTGCCCGTTCTGCGGGGTCTGGTGGTCCCCGGCGTTGGCCGCGTAGTCGCACCGGGCCATCAGCGGCGGGGTGGTCGGGTCGCACTCCCGGTAGTCGTTCCCGCCGACGTTCGGGTACGGCCCGCCGGTCCGCCGGGTCGGGCAGTTGTACATCGGGACCGGGACGGCGACCCGCTGGGCGTTCACCACCCGCATCTGGGCCGGGGTCGCCCCGACCCCGAGGTTGTAGATCCCCTCCTGCTCGACGTACGGGAGCATGCTCCCGACCCACCCGCCGCCCTGCCGCCGCCCGACCCCGTACGTCTGCGGGTCGTGCAGCACCCACCGGAACCCCCACCCGCCGGACGGGAAGTACCCCTGGGTGTCGTGGACGTGGTGCATCCCGAGCCCGATCTGCTTCAGGTTGTTCTGGCACCGCGTCCGGGACGCGGTCTCCCGCACCTTCTGGACGGCCGGCAGGAGGAGCCCGATCAGCACGGCGACGATGGCGACCACCACCAGCAACTCGATCAGCGTGAAGGCGCGGCGGGGACGGGGGAGAGGCATCTTCGGCCCTCCGGGGCGCGGACCGGGGCGACCGGTGAGGGGCGGGCCGCGCCCGCGGCGAACGGGTGACGGGACAGGGCCGGGCGGACCCGCCCGGCCGGATGACGCGACGATCATACCCCCGCCGCCGGGGACGCCGCAAGCCCCGCCCCGCCGCGGGCAGGGCCGTTTCGTTCGTGAGGTCAGGTGGTCTGGAGGGGTGTCGCACCCGCTCCCGGACGGTCGCGGTTCGCCGGGGTGGCGGGCGAACCGCGACCGTCCGGGAGCGGGTGCGCCTCACCCCGCCGAGAACGAAACGGCCCTGCCGTCGCGGGGTCACTCCCCGGACACGACCTCGCCGCCGTTGATGCTGGCCAGGGCCTTGTAGGTGTCGAGCGGGATCGACTCGCGGAGGAACCGGACGGTCCCGTCCCCGAAGCAGAAGTTCGCCCCGCCGGCGTGCTGGCTCCCCATCGCCAGGTCGTTGAACACGTTCGTCGCGTACGTGTTCATCCGGTTCACCACGTTCTTCGTCCCGGCGCACACGAACGGCTCGGCCGACCCGGACGAGTCGCACCCCCGGACCCACGTCCGGTACCGGGTCCCGGTCTGGTTGTTCTCCCACGACATCTCCCCGACCAGGATCGAGGACGAGGTCCCGTCGGTCGCGTCGGTCAGCCGCCGCCCGGCGTCCTGGGCGGTGGTCGTCGTGTCCCGGGGGAAGAACCCGGACTTGGCGAACCCGCCCTCGCTCCCGGACGCGTCGGCCGGGTACGCCAGCCCGGTCGCCGGGTTCGTCCCCTTCGGCCCGTGGATCCCGTAGTAGTGGGTGGTGTACGGCGGCTGCCCGCCGACGAACTCCCCGCTGTTCACCCGGTGCGGGGCGGCGGTCGGGGCCCGCTCCCGCGGGCTGGACGGGCACAGGTACCCGGGCATCCGGCGGAACCCGTGCGGGTCGTTCTTCCGCATCCCCCGGTAGTCCCCGGCGGTCGCCAGGTCGAACTCCCGGAACAGGTTCTCCTGCTCCAGGTACGGCAGCACGTACACGTGCCAACTGAGTTCGTTCCGCCGCTCCCCGGCCCGCGGCAGCGCCCCGAACGCGTCGTGGTAGTTGTGCAGGGCCAGCCCGATCTGCTTCAGGTTGTTCTGGCACTTCGTCCGGGCCGCCGACTCGCGCACCTTTTGCACGGCGGGGAGCAACAGGCCGATGAGGACCGCGATGATCGCGATCACCACCAACAGCTCGATCAGCGTGAACCCGACGGACCGGGTGGAACGACTCGGTCTGCGGAAGGACATACTCGACCCTTCGAGGGGGAAAGGGGGCGAACGCCGCCGGAACTCACCCGCCCGGGACCTTCCGGGCCGGGATGTCGAAGTCGCGCGTCGTCTCCCCGGCCGGCAACTCGACCGCCTCCACGTGCGGCCTCGGCAGCAGCGGGCGGCCGTCCTCGGAGTCGCCGACCGGTGTCCCGGTCATCGGGATGATCCGGACCAGGTAGGCCCCGCCGACCACCCCGAGCCCGGGCTCCGTCTGGTACCGCCCGTTCCGGATCCGGGCCACGCTCCCGGGGCCGGTGTTCCCGCGGGCGTCGTCCGGCTCGAACGCGATCTCCCCGGCCGGGACCGGGACCCCGCCGAGCGTCACCGACCCCTCCAGCGAATACCGGGCCGGGCCGCCGCCCCCGCACCCGGCCGCCAGCACCGCAGCCGCCGACAGCACCCGGGTCACGGTGCACCCCCCGCCGGGAGGCCGTCGTCCCGGATCGCCAGCTGCCGGTAGGTGGCCAGCGGGAGGTCCTCGGACAGGAACCGGACGGACCCGTCGGCGAGCAGGAAGTTGCACCCCCGCGGGTGGAAGCTGCCGAACAGCCGGGAGAAGTTGCCGAGTTGGTCGGCGTTCCCGCCGTGGGTGGTGACCGCGTTGATCTGCAGCACCGCCCCGGCCAGCCCGTACGGGTTGGCGAACTGGTAGGCGTTCGCCCCCGAGGACCAGCCGACGTGGGTCCCGTCCGCCCGGGCGGTCGGGGTGGTGCAGTACTTCGTCTCCCCGACCAGGAAGGTGTTCGAGGTGCCGTCCGTCACGTCCCGGATCGCCACCTGGGAGTTGAAGAACAGGATGCCGTTGCGGAGGAACACCCGGTTCCCGCCGACCGCGGCGCAGTACACCGCCGGCGGCGGGGTCGGGTTCACCCACCCGCCCTGCACCCCGTGGTAGTTGGTGTTGTTCACGCCCGGCCCGGAGTTCGGGTCCGCCGGGCACTGGAGCCGCCGGTTCGGGAGGGCGAACGCGGCCCGGTTCGCCGCGTTCGAGCTGGTCACGTTCGAGCTGGTGGTGAACGGCGCCCCCAGGTTGAACTGGTCCTGCAGGGCCTGGTCCTCCAGGAACGGGAGCACCGCGACCGTCCAGGGGGCGCGGGCCTGCGTCGACCCGAGCGACGTCTGGGTCGCCCGGCACCAGTCCGGGTCGGTGGCGTAGTCCGGGTTGTGGGTGTTGCCCGTCCCCGCCGGGAACCGCCCCCGGGTGTCGTGGTGGTTGTGCAGGGCGACCCCGAGCTGCTTCAGGTTGTTCAGGCACTTGGTCC
This sequence comes from Isosphaera sp., assembly GCA_013822345.1. GTDB lineage: Bacteria > Planctomycetota > Planctomycetia > Gemmatales > Gemmataceae > Gemmata. The sequence continues at coordinate 26,866 of PNKH01000021.1, read as the reverse complement.
GGGCGGCCGCCTCCCGCACCTTCTGCACGGCCGGGAGCAGGAGCCCGACCAGGACCGCGATGATGGCGATGACGACCAGCAGCTCGATCAGGGTGAAGGCCCGGTGACCGGGCGGTCGGCGTGGGGGCATTGGAAGGGGCCTTTCGGACAAACACATTTTGATGAGACGTGCGGGGTGCGAATCGCCCCGGCTTAATTAACGGTAGAGCCGGTCGCACAACGGTTGGACGCGGATTCCGCGTGCCGCCGGGGTCACCCCCGGGTAACCTGCCGTCATCCCGCCCGGAGTCACCCCATGTCGCGCCTCGCCGCCGTCCTCCTGCTCGCCCTCCCGACCGCCGCCGCGGCCGCCGACCCGGACAAGGTCGACCTCTTCGAGGCCGACAAGGGCGGGTACAAGCTGTACCGCATCCCCGGGGTCGTGGCGACCGCCAAGGGGACCGTCCTGGCGTACTGCGAGGCCCGCAAGTCGGACCGCGGGGACTGGGGCACCATCGACATCCTGCTGCGCCGCAGCGGCGACGGCGGGAAGACGTGGTCCGACCCGGTCAAGGTCGCGGACGTGCCGGGGCCGAAGGAGAAGAACCCGGTCGCCCTGGCCCAGAAGCTCGCGGACCCGAAGGACGTGACGTACAACAACCCGGTGGTGATCGCCGACCGGTCCGGGGCGGTCCACCTCCTGTTCTGCCTGGAGTACATGCGGTGCTTCTACGCCCGCAGTGACGACGACGGGAAGACCTGGTCGCCCCCCGCCGAGATCACCGCGGCCGCGTTCGACCCGCTGAAGAAGACCTACGACTGGAAGGTGCTGGCCACCGGCCCGGGGCACGGCATCCAGCTCAAGTCCGGGCGGCTGCTGGTCCCGGTGTGGCTGTCGACCGGGACCGGCGGGCACGCCCACCGGCCGAGCGTCGTCACCACCGTCTACTCGGACGACGGCGGGAGGACGTGGAAGCCGGGGGAGGTGGCGGTGCCGAACACCGCGGACTGGGTGAACCCGAACGAGTCGGCTGTGGCCGAGTTGCCGGACGGGACGGTGGTGCTGAACACCCGGAGCGAGTCGAAGGCGAACCGCCGGCTGGTGACCCGCAGCCCGGACGGGGCGACCCGGTGGTCGAAGCCGGAGTTCGACGACGCCCTGGTCGAGCCGGTCTGCATGGCGGGGTTCCTGGCGGTGCCGGGGCCGAAGCCGGTGCTGCTGTTCAGCAACCCGGACAACCTGGAGAAGGCCGGGGCGAAGGCGCCGCCGGCGCCGGGGTCGAACCGGGACCGGAAGAACGTGACGGTGCGGGTGAGCGACGACGGCGGGAAGACGTGGGCGGCGAAGCGGAGCGTGGAGGCCGGGTTCAGCGGGTACTCGGACCTGGCGGCGCTGCCGGACGGGACGGTGCTGATGCTGTACGAGCGGGGGCCGGCCGACAACCCGAAGGCGTACAGCGGCCGGCTGACGCTGGCCCGGTTCACGGTGGACTGGGTGCGGGGGAAGTGACCGGGGCGAGCGGGGCTCGTGTGGCCGCCGGACTTCGCGGCAGGTGGTCGCCCCTCACCCGCCGCCCCGGACGAACGTCCGGGGCGGCGACCTCTCCCCGCTCCGCGGGGCGAGGTGGGGCCGCCGGTCCTCTCGTTCGCCGCCCCGGTCGGTGACCTGTGCGGCGGCCGCACCGCCCCCACCTCGCCCCCGCTTCGGGGGAGAGGTCGGCCCGGCGCCCCGCCGGGCCGGGTGAGGGGAAGCCACGTCCGGAGAAGTCCGGGGCGCCTATGCCGTCCGAGCCCGAGCGGGCGGCCGACGTTAACCCTCGCTGGCGCTCGGGCTCGGACCCTCCCGCCCGGCCCCGGGGACCCACAGCACGTCCGCCTTCCCGCCGTCGTTCGCCACCCGCCCGAGCACGAACAGGAAGTCCGACAGCCGGTTCAGGTACGCCACCGCCTGCGGGTTCACCTTCTCCGCCCGCGCCAGGTGGACCACCGCCCGCTCCGCCCGCCGGCACACCGTCCGGGCCAGGTGGAGCCACGCCGCCGCCGCCGTCCCGCCCGGCAGGACGAAGCTCCGCAGCGGCTGCAGCCCCTCGTTCAGCCGGTCGATCGCCGCCTCCAGCCGCCCGACCTGCCCGGCCGTCACCCGCAGGGCCTCGGCCTTCCCCGGCTCCTCGTTCGCCGGCGGCGGGACGCACAGGTCCGCCCCGACATCGAACAGGTCGTTCTGGACGGCCCGGAGCAGCGCCGCGTCCGGCACGTCCGGGCCGTGGGCGGCGACCAGCCCGAGGACGGCGTTCAGCTCGTCCACCTGCCCGTACGCCTCGACCCGGGCGCTGTCCTTCGGCACCCGGGTGCCGTCCCCCAGCCCGGTGTCCCCGCCGTCCCCGGCCCGGGTGTAGATGCGCGACAGGAAGACCATGCTCGGTCCTCGGTCCTTGGTCCTTGGTCACTGGTCCTCATGGTAGACGGCCGCGGCGGGAGTGGTGGTCGGCAGAAAGCGGAACTTGGTCCCGAAAGGCTCAACCCACCCTCCCGGGGCGGCCGATACAACCGGCAGCGAAGGACCGTCCGGCCCGCACGGAGGGGAGCATGTTCCGGTTTCGTCGCCACCTGTTGCTGCTGGGCCTGGCCGCCCTCCCGGCCGGGCTGGCCGGGTGCCACTTCCACACCCTCGGGTTCCTCACCCCGATCCCGGTCCAGCCGTGGACGGCCGAGCGGATGGACGCCAAGTACAGCCACCGGAACGACGGCAAGACGCCGATCCTGCCGCCGGTCCGGGACGGGTACCCGCCGCCGGTGTGCGAGGACCCGCCGAGCGACGGGGAGATCCTGCGGGCGATGCCCCGGGTGGCCCGCGGGGTGCCGTACATCTACGAGGAGTTCCGGGACGACATCGTGATCAAGAAGGTGAAGCTGGTCGACACCATCGACCCGCCGCGGTTCTTCCCGCTGGTCGGCCCGGCCCAGCTGCACCACTGCCACTGGGAGTGCATCGTGTACTACACCGAGACGATCCAGAGCGACTACCCGTTCCCGACCTACGTCCGGAAGAACCGGGTCCAGGTGCTGTACATCGACAAGGACCACCTCCACCTGTACGTCGGCCCGAACCCGGACACCCAGAAGCGGATCACCTACGACCTGACGAAGTACTGACCGGAGCCCTCCGTCGGCCGTGACCCGGCGACCCCCGCACCCGACCCCGCAAGGGGCCGGGTGCGGTGCGTTTCGGGGAGCCCATCTTGATCAGTCCGTTTGAATCCCTACAATGCCGATAAGGAATCCGCGGGTCAGGGTGAGGGTGGGATGACGGCTACCCCGTTTCCGGCCGACGCGATCGAGCAGGCGAACCGCGACCTCGCCGAAGCCGGCCCCGAAACCATCCTCCGGTGGGCGGTGAAGCGGTTCCACCCGCGGCTCCTGATGGCGACGGCGTTCGGGGTCGAGGGGTGTTGCGTCATCCACCTGCTGGCCGGGATCGAGCCGGGGGTGCGGTTCATCAACCTGGAGACCGGATACCAGTTTCCGGAGACACTCGCGCTGCGGGAGCGGATCAAGACCCGTTACGGGATCGCGGTCGAGTACGTCCACCCGGAACAGACGGTCGCGGAGTACGAGGCGGAGCACGGCGGGCCGCTGCACGGCCTCCGTCCGGACCAGTGCTGTTTCGACCGGAAGATCCGGCCGCTGCGGCGGGCGCTGGAGCGGATCGCCCCGCTCGCCTGGATCTCGGCCATCCGCAAGGACCAGACGGCCGACCGCGGGAAGGCCGGGGTGGTGCAGTGGGACGCGAAGTTCGGCCTGGTGAAGGTGAACCCGCTGTTGAACTGGACGAAGAAGGACGTGTGGGCGTTCGCGCTGCGGCACGACGTGCCGTACAACCCGCTGCACGACCGCGACTACCCGAGCATCGGCTGCTGGCCGTGTACCCGGCCGGTTGCGCCGGGTGAGGACGACCGGGCCGGGCGGTGGGCGGGGAAGGTGAAGAAGGAGTGCGGGCTGCACGTGATCGAACAGCAGGACGGCGGGGGGATTTGAGATTGCAGATTTGTGATTTCAGATTTCAAACCGAGGCTCCGGCATGGCCCACGAACGTCTTTCAATCGTCAATCATAAATCTGCAATCTGAAATCCCATGCTCTTCTCCGCCAAGGCCGAGTACGCCTGCGTCGCGCTGCTGGAGCTGGCCGCCCGGCACGCCGACCCGCGGCCGGTCCGGCTGGCGGACGTGGCCGAGAAGCACGGCATCTCGGACCGGTTCCTGGTGCAGATCCTGCTGGACCTGAAGAACCGCGGGCTGGTGGACAGCGTCCGCGGGGCGGCCGGCGGGTACACCCTGGCCCGCCGGCCGGACGAGATCACCCTGTACGACATCCTGCGGGTGGTCGACCCGGTCGAGCCGGGTCCGCGGAAGCCGTCCCGGAAGAACCGGGTGGTGCTCCAGCCGACCGCCTACGTCCGGAACGTCCGGGCGGTGTGGGACAAGGTGGTCGAGGCGCAGCAGGCGGTGCTCAAGCAGACCACCCTGGCCGACCTCCTCGCCCAGAGCGAGGGGCTGCAGTACGTCATCTGACCCGGGACCGCGGCCGCCCCGGCCGCTCTTCTCCTGGACCGCGGCCGTCCCGGCCGCTCCCGCCCCGGAGCGCGGGCGCCTCGCCCGTCGGTCGGATACCATAACCCTCCGACACGCCCGGGCAGCGGCCGGGACGGCCGCGGTCCAGGCAGCCCCCCGGAGATGCCGCCATGCCGTCCGACCGCCTCAACGCCCACCTCCGCACCCAGCTCGACGACCTCAGGGCGAAGGGCCTGTACAAGGCCGAGCGGCGGATCGAGTCCCCGCAGCGGGCCGGCATCGTCGTGAACGGCCGGGAGGCGGTGAACTTCTGTGCGAACAACTACCTCGGCCTGGCGAACCACCCGGACGTGGTGGCCGCCGCCGCCGAGGGGCTGAAGGCGTGGGGGTACGGGCTGTCGAGTGTCCGGTTCATCTGCGGGACGCAAGACATCCACAAGCGGGCCGAGCAGCAGGTCGCCCGGTTCTTCCGCAAGGCCGACAGCATCCTGTACATCTCCTGCTTCGACGCCAACGGCGGGCTGTTCGAGCCGCTCCTGACCGAGGAAGACGCCATCCTCTCCGACGAGCTGAACCACGCGTCGATCATCGACGGGGTGCGGCTGTGCAAGGCGAAGCGGTTCCGGTACCGGCACAACGACCTGGCCGACCTGCGGGCGAAGCTGGAGGAGGCGAAGGACTGCCGGTTCCGGATGGTCTTCACCGACAGCGTGTTCAGCATGGACGGCGACCTGGCGAAGTTGCCGGACATCTGCGACCTGGCGGACCGGTACGACGCCCTGGTCGGGATCGACGACTGCCACGCGACCGGGCACCTCGGGGCGACCGGCCGCGGGGCGGCGGAGGAGTTGGGCGTGCTGGACCGGATCGACGTGATCACCGGGACGTTGGGGAAGACGCTGGGCGGGGCGAGCGGGGGGTTCACGGCGGCGAGCGCGGAGGTGGTGGACTGGTTGCGGAACCGGTCGCGGCCGTACCTGTTCTCGAACTCGGTCCCGCCGGCGCTGGTGGTGGCGGGGATGAAGGCGCTGGAACTGGTGGACGCGGCGGGCGAGTTGCGGACGCGGCTGAAGGCGAATACGGCGAGGCTGCGGGCGGGGCTGGAGGGGGCGGGGTTCGTGGTGAAGCCGGGGCCGACGCCGATCCTGCCGGTGATGCTCGGGGACGCGGCGGTGGCGACGCGGATGGCGGACGAGTTGTTGAGGCGGGGGGTGTACGTGATCGGGTTCAGCTACCCGGTGGTGCCGCAGGGCCAGGCCCGGATCCGGATCCAGGTGTCGGCGGCGCACACCGACGGGCAGCTCGATCAGGCGATCACGGCGTTCACGGAGGTGGGGAGGCTGCTGGGCGTGTTGAAGTGACGCCCCCGGCGGGGCGGGGGGTGCGGTTTCACGGTGCGTGGAGCCCCCACACCCGCCGGCCCGGACTCCGTCCGGGCCGGCGACCTCTCCCCCGAGTACGGGGGAGAGGTGGGGGCGGTCCGGCCCCTCCGAACGCACCCGCCGCGCCGAGCGACCGAGGAGCCCCGAGGCCCCACCTCTCCCCCGTACTCGGGGGAGAGGTCGGCCCGCCCCGCGCCTCGCGGGGCGGGCCGGGTGAGGGGGCGAACTCGGGAGGGACGACGGTGGCGATCCGTGACGAGGTTCCGGATCGGTTTGAGGCCCGGCCGGCAGCCCTCCGGCGCAAGATCGGTGAGGCCGCCGCGAACACCTGAGAAACGCCGACCCCGCACCACCCCAGGACCGCCCATGTCGCCGGCCGCCGTCCGCCTCCGGGTCACCGTCGTCACCGGCCTCCAGGACATCGGCGTCGCGATCACCCGGCCGGCCGCCACCCGCGTCGCCGACCTGATCGCCACCCTGGTCGCCCAGTTCGGCCTGCCCGGCACCCCGGCCGGGTGGGAACTCGTCTTCGCCGGCCGCCCCCTGGTCCCGCTCCTGACCCTCGGCGAGGTGCTCCCTTCCGCCGCGGACGAACCGATCCCGGTCACCCTCCGCCCGATCAGCCACCCGGCCGATACCCTGGGCACGCCGGCTTATCCGCCCCCTGCCCGTCCGTCCGCGCCCCCGCCCCCGCAGGTCGCGGCCCCGAGCCGGCGCCGCGAGTCGGCGGACGAGGACTCCGAGGACGCCGGGTTCGGGACGGCCGAACAGGCCCCCGCCGGCAAGGCGAAGCGGCGGGCCCGCACCACCGAGGCCCGGCGGGCGACCGTCCGGTACTACACCCGGATGAACCCGGCCCGCGTCTTCCCGCTGCTCGTCACCCTCACCCGGCAGGAGGTCGAGGAGGTCGTCAAGCGGCACGTCGGGCAGAAGGCGACCGGGCCGCTCGAACTTGACGGGGACACCCCGGTCGAGATCGAGCCGGTCCTGCCGGGGTGCGACGTGTACCCGCCGGCGGTGGTCACCCGGCTCGGGGCGGACGACCAGGTGTTCACCTTCCACGTCGTCCCGCACGTCCTCGGGGAGGTGACCGGGGCGCGGGTGCTGCTCCGGCAGGACCACGCCGTCCTGGCCGAGATCGGCCTCGACGTGCGGGTCCGCCAGCGGACGGCGGTCGTCATCTCCGGGCTGTCGGCGGTGGTGCTGCCGGCGGCGTCGGCGGCGATGAAGCACTTCGGGCTGGACTTCACCCCGAAGGACGAGTCGAGCCCGTACCTGGCGGCGCTGAACCTGCTGTTCGGGGCGGCCCCGCTGGCGCTGACCGCGGTGCTGGCGGCCGTGACCGGGGTGCTGTGGTGGTTCACCCGGCCGAAGGGGAAGGACGTGTTCTGGGACGTGACCACCAAGCCGGCCGGCGGGAAATGACGGACCCGGTCCGAGCCCGAGCGCCAGCGAGGGTCTGCGCTCGACCCTCGCTGGCGCTCGGGCTCGGACCGGGCCGCCTCACTTTCCGGCCCACACCCGGCACAACTCGACCACCACCCGGACCGCCGCCTCCATCTCCTCCAGGCACGTCCACTCCAGCGGCGAGTGCGGGTTGTGCTCCCCGGTCGACAGGTTCGGCGTCGGCAGCCCCTTCTCGGTCAGCTGCGCCCCGTCCGTCCCGCCGCGGATCACCTTGAACCTCGGCTCCATCCCGGCCCGCCGCACCGCCTCCGCCGCGTACTCCACCGCCCGCGGGTCCTTCGAGATCCCGTCCTTCATGTTCCGGTACTGCTTCCGCGTCTCCACCTTCACCCGCGCCCCCGGGAACTCCCGCTCCACCTGCCGGCCGACCTCCCGCAGCAGCTCCGCCTGCACCGCCAGCTCCGGCGTGTCGAACGACCGCAGCAGGAAGTTCACCCGCGTCTCGCCGACCCCGCCCTCGACCCCGAGCGGGTGGATGAACCCCTGCCGGCCGTCGGTCGTCTCGGGACTCAGCGTCCGCTGCGGCAGCCGGTCGACGAACATCGCCGCCAGCCGGACCGCGTTCACCATCCGCCCCTTGCCGATGCTCGGGTGGATGTTCACCCCGGTCACCGTCACCACCGCGGCGTCGGCCGAGAACGTCTCGTCCTCGATCTCCGCGCTCCCGGCCCCGTCCAGGGTGTACGCCACCACCGCCCCGACCTGCGCCGGCTCCAGGTGCTTCACCCCGAACCCGATCTCCTCGTCGCAGGTGAACACCACCCGGACCGGGCCGTGCGGGAGGTCGGGGTTCTCGACCAGCGTCCGGGCCGCCTCCATGATCACCGCCAGCCCGGCCTTGTCGTCCGCCCCCAGCAGCGTCGTCCCGTCGGTCGTGATGATCGTCTTCCCGACCAGGCCGGCCAGCTCCGGGTTGTCGGCGACCCGGATCACCTTCGACCGGTCCTTCGGCAGCACGAGGTCCCCGCCGGCGTAGTTCCGGATCACCTGCGGGTCGACGTCCTTGCCGGAGTTCTCGGGGTTGGTGTCGACGTGGGCGTTGAACGCGATCGTCGGCGCCCCGGGCACGTTCCCCGGGACGGTGGCGAAGACGAGGCCGTGCTCGTCCTGCACCGCGTCGGCCAGGCCGATCGCCAGCAACTCGTCGCGGAGCATCCGCCCGAGGACGAGCTGACCGGGCGAACTCGGGTAGGTGGACGACTTCTCGTCGGCCTTGGTGTCGATCCGGACATACCGGAGGAAGCGGTCGAGGAGGGTTGACATGAGGTCATGGTAGGCGGGAAGCGGGGGACGACAGCCGCTCCGGGCGAACCCCGACCGTGAGGGAGGGGGTGACGTCACCCCCTCCCTCACGGTCGGGGTTCGCCCCGCTGCCTCGTCGGCTTCCTCCGCCGCTTCGCGGCCAGGCCCTTCACCCCGACCTTCGGGCACAGGCCCGCCACCGCACACGCCCCGCACCGTGGCTTCCGCGACAGGCACACCTTCCGGCCGTGCAGGATCAGCCGGTGGCTCAGGTCGGTCCAGTCCTCCTGCGGGACGATCTTCATCAGCGCCAGTTCGACCCTCACCGGGTCCCGGTGGCGGGTCCACCCGAGCCGCCGCGACAGCCGGCCGACGTGCGTGTCGACGGTGATGCCGGGGGTGGCGAAGGCGTCCCCGAGGACGACGTTCGCCGTCTTCCGCCCGACCCCCGGGAGGGTGACGAGGTCGGCCAGGCTCGCCGGCACCTCACCGCCGTACCGCTCGACCAGGGCCGCGCAGCAGGCCCGGATGTTCTTCGCCTTGTTCCGGTAGAACCCGGTCGGCTTCACCAGCCGCTCGAGTTCCGCCGGGTCGGACGCGGCGAAGTCGCGGGCCGTCCGGTAGCGGGCGAACAGGGCCGGGGTGACGGTGTTCACCCGGGCGTCGGTGCACTGTGCCGACAGGATGGTGGCGACGAGCAGCTGCAGCGGGTCGGCGTGGGTGAGGCCGGTGAAGGCGTCGGGGTAGAGGCGCTTCAGGGCGGCGTGAACCGGGGCGACGCGGTCACGGGCCGGGGCGAGCTTCGGGGGCGCGTCCGGTGCGGGGGAGTCCATGCCGGTATGGTAGGAGGGCCTACGCCGCCCGCGAGAGGGCCGCGGCCGCCGGGACGGTCGCGGCCACGCCGAGCGACCGGAGCCACGCGGCGACCACCGCCGGGGTGTCCGCGTCGGCCCGCGGGCCGGGGGTCAGGCTCGCCCGGTTCTCGTTGCCGAAGGTGACGTGGACGGTGCGGCGGTGCGGGGCCGGGGCGGACGGACCGACACACATGATCGTCCGCGGGCGGACCACGGCGGCGACCGGCCGCGGGTCGTGGCCGGCGGACACGAACACCAGGCCGGCCGGGGCGAAGTCGGTCAGCCGGTCGGCGGCCCGCACCCGCCCCCGGGCCTGGTCCGCCTCCAGCGGTGTGACGAACCCCCGGTCCCGCGCCCGGCTGATCCCGGCGGCCACCGCCCCGCGGTCGTCGCATACCACCGCCGCCCCGCCGCGCAGCACCGCCTCCGCCACCACCCGGGCGGCGTGCGGGTCGGCCCCGAGCAGCCCGAAGAGAAGGGGTGAAGGGGTGAAGGGGTGAAGGGGTGAAGGGGTGACCTCCGCCTCGCCCCCGCCTTGCCACGCCGCGAACGCCGCCCGCTCGGCCGCCAACCCGGGGAGGTCGTCGGCCGCCCACCGCTTCACCGGCCGGTCTTCGAGGCGGTCGAGGAAGGTGCGGAGTTCGATCTTGCCGCGCCGCTCGCAGCACGCCACGTCGACCAGGCCGAGGGCCCGCGCCTCCCGCCCCGACACGGTCTGACCTGTGGCGACGAGGTCCGCCGCCCGCCGCCCGACTCGCCGCAGCCGGGCGCTCCCGCCGAGGCACGCGAACCGGTCCGGGAACCCGAGGTGCGTCGTCGGCCGGGCGACGCAGACGCGGTAGTCGCAGGCGAGGGCGAGTTCGAGCCCCGCCCCGAGGCACGGGCCGTCGATCAGGGCGACGCTGACCGCGCCGAGCCGGGCGAGGCGGTCGAGCACCTGCTGGCCGAACCAGGCGAAGGCGGCCCGGTCGGCGGGGCTCCGGAGGCTGGCGACGGCCGCCGGCGCGAGCCCGCCGCAGAACCCCGCCGGGTTCGCCGACCTCACCACCAGCACCCGCACCGCCGGGGCCGCGGCGACCGCCCGGACGGCGTCGTCGAGCTCGCGCAGGCGGGCGAGGTCGAGGGCGTTCGGCGGGTCGCCGGGGAAGGCGAGCCAGGCGGTGGCGGTGCCGTGCTCGGCCGTCACCCGCAGGTGCCGCGACTGGTGGAGCATGGGCGGGGATTGTCCGGCCCGGGCGGCGACCGGTCAAGAGCAGAGAGGGGGTGAACGGGTGAAGGGGTGACAAGACCAAGCATGTCTCTGTCACCCCTTCACCCGTTCACCCCCTCACCCCCTCTCTTCCGAGCCGGCCGCCCTCACCACCTCCGGCCACGGCCACACCACCACCGTCGACCCGCGGTCCTGGTGGAACCCGGCGTACAGCACGGCGACCGCCCCGCCGCACGGCGAGAACTCCACCCGCCCGCCGCGCCACCCCGGGTCCTCCGGCACCGCCCGGACGAACCCGACCGGCTTCCGCCCCGGCAACGCCCAGAACCCGGCCCACCCGGTCTGGGCGTCGGTGGTGACCAGGTGGCCGCCGTCCGGGGCGAAGGCGGCGGCCGTCGGGCGGTGCCACCGCGGCAGCGGCAGGTCGGCCGCCGGGCGGCCCCCGGCGAGCGGGACGAGGCAGACGGCGTGGGCCGGCGGGGAGTACGTCTCCCGCACCGCCGCCACCGCCGCCCCGTCGGGGGACACCGCCAGGTCGTGCGCGAACCCGTACGGGGACAGGCCGTCGAACACGTTCCCCCGCACCGCCGTCTCGGCCAGGGTCGCCGGGTCGAGGGCGAGCAGCTCCCCGGCCGGGGTGAGCCCGACGACCCGCCCGCCGTCGGGGGTGAACCGGGCGGCCGCGTACGCCCGCAGCCCGTCCGCCCGGGCGTACCGCGGCCGGGCGGCCGTGAGGTCGGCGGTGAACCCGGCCCCGGCCGACAGCACCACCGCCCGGGCCCCGTCGGCGGACAGCAGCACCCGGCCGTACACCCGCGGCCACGCCGCCACCCGCTCCGGCGGCCCGGCCCCGGCCCACCGGTACACCGTCCCGTCCCCGCGGGCGACCACCGTCGCGCCCGGGCCCCCGCCGACCGCGGCCACCGTCCCGGCGAGGTTCCTCCACCCGACCGCCGCCCGGTCCGCCCGGGACACCGCCCGCCACCGCAGGGCCAGGTCCGTGCCGATCAGCCGGCCGCCGTCGGGCGAGAACCCGACCACCCCGGCGTGCCGCGCCCCCCACCCGCCGAAGTGCCCGAACCCGCCGGCCACCGCCCCCCCGTCGGCCGCCCGGTCGAAGCACGGGCCGCAGGTGTCCCCCATCCACCCGAGCGACGCCGGCGACCCGACCGCCCCGCACCGGCAGCACGCCAGGTACTCCTCGCCGCTCCCGCGGCGGACCGCCAGCACCGCCTCCGGGTAGACGTGCCACCACGGCGGCAGCACGCGCAGTTCCCCCTCCGGGCGGAGCCGCGGGTACCGGTTCCGGGTCCGCCCGAGGACCCGGACGTGCCGCCGCCCGGCCGGGTCGGTCCACCACCCGGCGAGCACCTCCGGGGTCTGCGCCCCGGCCCGGCACGACCGCCGCCGCCCCTCCGGCTCGCGCAGGCAGTCGCGGGCGAACCGGCCCCAGAACCCGTCGTCCCGGTCGAGCCGTACCGCCCGGCCGACGACCCCGCGGTTCGCCGCCGCGTGCGCCTTCCGGAGCGCCGCCGCGAACGCCGCCGGGGTCGGGTCGATCAGCCGGGCGTCCACCTCCGCCGCCGCCATCACAGCACCTCCAGCAGCCGGGCGACCGGCCACAGCTTCACCCCCTCCGGCCCGGCCGTCGCCAGGGTCCGGCCGTCCGGGGAGACGGCCAGGCCCGTCGCGCCCGCGGCGTGCCACCCCAGCCGGGCCCGGACGTGCGTCACCAGCCCGGGGTGGCAGACCGACACCGCCCCGGCCGCGGCGAGCAGGAACAGGTGGTCCCCGTCGGCGGAGAACGCGGCGTCCCGGACCCGGAACGGGACGGTCGCCTGGAGCAGGGCCGTCGGCCGGCCCGGGCGCCACAGCTCCAGCTGCGACCCGTCCGCCCCGTGCCGGCCGGCGAACAGGAGCCGCTCCCCGTCGGCGGTGAACCGGACGACATCCGGCGGCTGGGCCCAGGCCCCGGTCCGGTCGCGCTCCCCGGTCCCGAGGCGGAACCGGTGCTCGACCGGGAGTTCGCCGTTCGGCTTGACCCGGCAGACGGCGACGTGGGCGGCGGCGCAGAACACCGCCCGCGGGGCGGCCGGGTCGGGGCGGACGGCCGTCAGCTCGGCCCACACCCGCGGCGGGCGCCGGGTCGGCCCGCGGCCGGCCGGGAGGGTGACCAGCCCGACCTCCCGGTCGAAGCCGCCGTACCGCTGGACGAGGAGTTCGCCCGGGCGGCCGGTCCAGTGGGCGGACGTCACCGCTTGGCCGATCCGGACCGGCCGGCCGGCCCGCCACGCCGGCGGGGCGTGGGGGATCAGCAGGTTCTCGTTGTCGTCGATCACGACGAACCGGCCGTCCGGGCCGACGACCGGGGTGGCGGCGCGGCGGTTGTAGGTCGGCTCGGCGGTGGTCGCCACGAGTTCCCCGGTCCGGGCGTCCCAGACCCGGTGCCCGTCCGCCCCGGCCGCGGCGACGTGCCGGCCGTCCGGAGAGAACCCGACGCTCCACGGCTCGAACCCGGGGTCGTGGAGCAGCCCCGGCTCGTGGGCCACGGCCTCGGGGCCGAGTTCGTCGACCCGGTCGCGGCACGGCCCGCACATCCCGCCGGCCCACGCCAGCGAGGTCGGCGACCCGACCGCCCCGCACCCGCACGCCGCCACCCACTCGGCCGACCCGTTCGCCTCGGCCCGGATGACCCGCTCCGGGTCGAGGTGCCAGACCGCCGGCCGGCTGTTGAGCTCCCGCCCCGTGGCCGCCAGCGCCTCCCCGTGCCTCCCGGACGGGTCGCGCCACCCGCGGACCCGGACCAGCTTCCGCCCGCCGGGGGCCGTCCACCAGGCGAGCGCCAGTCGGGCGGCCCCGACCTGCGGCGGCTGGCCGGCGTTCGCGTAGTGGCCTTCGGGCTGTGCCGTGGCCCGCTTGGCGAGCGTCGCGGGGCCGTCCGCGGACAGGCGCAGGACGCCGGTCTTGCGCCGCCCGTTGGCGGCCGCGACGGCCCGGGTCAGTGCGGCGCGGACGGCCGCGGCGGGCGGGTCGGTGAGGCGGAGGTCGAACGGGAGCGACACGGGGCGTCCCCGGCGGGTGGTTCGCCGTAGGATACTCGGTCGCGGCGGGACGTGCGCGGTCGGGGTGTGGCGGCGCGGCGAGCCGGGAGCGTGAGCGACCGGAGGAGCTACCTCCCGTCGCTCGCGCTCCCGACTCGCCGGTCACGCGGTCACGGCAGAATCCCGCCGGTGATCCGCTGGGGGGTGTTGGGGCCGGGGCCGAGCGTCTCGGACTGGTACAGCAGCCGCTTCATCTTCTGGTCATCGGTCTCGGCCTTCTTCTTCCCCTTCTTGCCCTTGGCCGGGGCGTCGGGCAGGGTCGGGGTGGGCATCGGCGGGGTCGGCAGGGCCGGGGCGGTGACGGTCGCCACCGGGGGCGGCGGGGGAATCCGGTCGGTGGCCAGCTCCCGCGGCAGCGGGAAGTCCGGGTCCGGGGAGAAGTACTGCGGGTAGTGCCGGTCGAGGTATCGCCCCATGGGCAGGGTCAGGGCCGGCGGCGCGGCCACCTTCACCGCCTTCGGCTTCGGCAGCGCCTTCCCGGTCGTCTCCGCGTACCGCCCGCCGAGCATCCCGAGTGGGCACCACGTCCCGGGGCCGTCGGCCACCTCCGGCAGCCGCACGTTCCCGACCACCAGGGCGTCCCCGTACCGCCGGGCGGTGAGGGCGAACGGCTTGTCGGTCAGCGCCTTCTGCAGCCGGGCCACCTCCTCGCCGAACCGCGGCAGGTCGAACCCGTCGGGCAGCTGGCCGTCGAGGGCGGCGTCCATCCCGGTGATCAGCCCGACCAGGGTCGCCCCGTCCCGGGCCAGGTGGTAGTCGGCGGTCAGCACCATCCCCTCGGTCGACACCGTCTTGTCGTCCCCCTCGGTCGCGGCGGTGACGGTGATGGTCAGGTGGTCCGGGGCGACCTTCAGGACGTACACCACCGGCCCGACCTCCCGCACCCACGTCCCGACGAGCCCGGGCTTCTCGACCGCCGCGGCCGCCCGCGGGGCCGAGACGGGGACGCAGCACCCGCCGACCGCGGCCGGGGCCGGGACGAGGACCGGGTCGGGCACGGCACACCCGACGGCCGGCCGGACCGCCGGGGCCTGCGCCACCCCGGCCATCCGGGCGAGGGCGTCGGCCATCATCCCGAACTCGCCGGCCGGGACGTTCGGCGGCGGGGTCGGGTTCCACGCGACCGGCGGGGCCGGCGGGCACGGCGGGACGGCGGCGGTCGCGAGCGGCGGCGGATAGCCGGGGCCGGCGAACGGCGGGTACATCGCCGGGGCCGGGAGGGGCCGGGCGAGTTGGACGGCGAACGATTGGGAACCCGCATGGAAATCGGACCCGATGCGGAAGCCGCCGCTCGCGGGCCGGAGTTCGCCGACCACCTCGACGATCACCCGCGGCATCGGCACCAGCACGACCGGCGGCGGGCACGGGTGGACGGAGCCGTAGTGCATCTCGACGAACGTCCCCCGGGGCGGGACGGCCGTGACGGTGCGGAGCGGGTGCGGGTAGGCCGGTCCGGCGCACTGCGGGCACGCGACCGGGGCCGGGGCCGGGCACGCCTGAACCCCCGCGTGCTTCTGGTCGGTGAGGACGTACTCGAACTGGTTGTAGAAGCCGGCGTCCCCGGCCGGGATCGGGAACGAGACGGCCGGCTGGCGCGGCGGCGGGAAGCGGACGTCACCCTCGTCGGTGAACGGTGTCGTGCAGGCGCGGACGACCGCCGGCGGGGGCGGGATGGGGACGTACTCGTGGCTGGTGACGTACCCGCCCAGGGGCGGCGTCTGGAACAGCACCTGCGGGGCGACGGCCAGGCGACCCGGGTGCGCCGGGTGGTACTCGAACGTCCGGACCGCCGGGGCCGCGGGCCGCGGGAGCACCGGGCCCGCGCCGGGTAGGCTCGCGCTCATCGGGGGGACGGGGAAGTCGGTCCCCAGCCGCTCGGCCTGGCCGAAGCCGAACCGGATCGGGCCGCACGGGTCGACGACGACCGGGAGCCCGGCCGCCGTAACCGGGCACGGCGGCACGGCGACCGGCGTCGGGCACGGCGGGCACACCGGGGCGGGGGTGGCGGCCACGACGACCCGGCCGGTCGGCGCCCCGTAGTACTCCCCGATCTTCTTCTTCACCAGGTTCGGGCCGGCGGCGGGCAGGACCGGGCAGCACTCGACGGCCCGGCACAGCGGGGGCGAGGGCGGAGTCTCGCAGCCCGTGCCGCCGAACAAGCCCGGGCTGATGCTGAACGTCTGGCCCCGGTCGAACGGGCCCTTGTTGACCGGGAAGTCGAAGTCGTAGGCGAGGATCAGCGGGCCGATCGCGGCAACGCGGTTCGGCTCCTTCGCCCGCGGCATCGGGGCGGCCGGGACCTCGCGGCCGAGCGACAGCCGGATGTCCAGTTCGAAGGTGAACCCGCCCTTCGCCCGCGGCATCGGGGCCACTTCCGCCGGCCGGGGCAGTAGCCCCTCGTCCGTGTTGAACGAGCCGGAGAACTGGAACTGCCCGGTGCGGGTCTCGCCCACCGGTGGCAGCTGTGCCTGCGACGGGGCAGCGACGGACGTGGCCAGGATTGTTGCGAGAGTGAACCGGGTGACCGTCCGACGGGACATGCACGGACTCCTTTCCGCGGGGGACGGGGCGGAACCGGCGGGATCATGCCGCCGACCCCCCGGCCGCACAACCCCAACGCCGCCCGCCCCGGCGGCCCCTTTCAGCGGTTCCCGGCCGCCGCTATAACACACGAACCCTGACACCCCCGGGACCACCCCATGAAGATCCACGAGTACCAGGCCAAGGACCTGCTCGCCGCCGCCGGGGCGAACGTCCCGAAGCACGTCGTCGCCACCACCCCCGACGAGGCGGCCGCCGCGTTCGACCAGCTCGGCGGGAAGGGGGCGATGGTCAAGGCCCAGGTCCACGCCGGCGGCCGCGGGGCCGGGCAGCTCAAGGGGTACGGCGAGAAGCTCGGCGGGGTGAAGTTCTGCAGCTCCCGGGAGAAGGCCAAGGCGGTCGCCGCCGCCATGCTCGCCCACCCGCTCGTCACCAAGCAGACCGGCCCCGAGGGCCAGCCGATCAAGACGCTCATCGTCCAGGCAGACGCCGAGCCGGCGAAGGAGTTCTACCTCGCCGTGGTCCTCGACCGGGCCGCCGGGGTGCCGGTGCTGATGGCCAGCGCCGAGGGCGGGATGGACATCGAGGAGGTGGCCGCCAAGCACCCGGAGAAGATCCTGCGGGCGCACGTCAGCCCGGAGGCCGGGCTGCAGCCGTTCCAGGCCCGCCGGCTCGCCCACGAGCTGGGGTTCACCGGCGACCAGGTGCCGAAGGCCGAGAAGATCATGCTCGCCCTGGCCAAGGTGTTCCTCGACACCGACGCCAGCCTCGCCGAGGTGAACCCGCTCGCCATCACCAAGGCCGGGGACGTGGTCGTCCTCGACGCGAAGATCGACTTCGACGACAACGCCCTGTTCCGGCACAAGGAGCTGGCCGCCCTCCGCGACCTCGGGGAGGAGAACCCGGCCGAGGTGCGGGCCGGGAAGGCGAACCTGAACTTCATCCAGCTCGACGGGACGATCGGCTGCCTGGTGAACGGGGCCGGGCTGGCGATGGCGACGATGGACATGGTGAACTACTACGGGAAGGAGCACGGGGTCGGGCCGGCGAACTTCCTGGACGTGGGCGGGAGCGTGACCGCGGACGGGGCGATCGAGGCGTTCCGGATCCTGCTGGCGGACCCGAAGGTGAAGGGGGTGTTCGTGAACATCTTCGGCGGGATCGCCAGCTGCGCGACGATCGCCGAGGCCCTGGTGAAGGCCGGGAAGGAGGTCGGGTTCCGGGTGCCGGTGGTGGTCCGGCTGGAGGGGAACGAGGTGGAGAAGGCGCGGGAGATCCTGGGGAAGGCGGCCGCCGACCTGCCGACCCTGAAGACCGCCGCCGACCTGACCGCGGCCGCCAAGCTGGTGGTCGAGCTGAGCAAGTGAATCGCACGGAGGGCACCGCATGGCGACGGACACCGCGACGACCACCCCGCGGATGACGGCCGAGGAGTTCTTCGCCTGGGCGAACCGGCCGGAGAACGCGGACCGGCGGTGGGAGCTCGACAACGGAAGGGTGGTGGAGATGCCCTCGCCCGGAATCCGCCGCGGCACCGTCTGCTGGCTCGTCGGCCTCATCATCGGGCAGTACCTGTTCCGTCGCGGGGGGGGGCACGCGGCCTGCAACGACTCCGGCCTCGTCGTCCGCCGGAACCCGGACACCGTCCGCGGCCCGGACCTGATGGTGTTCCTCGACGCCCCCCGCTTCGAAGACCTCGAACCGAAGTACGCCGAACGGGTTCCGCAGCTGGTCGTCGAGGTCCTGTCCCCGGACGACCGGCCGAACCGGACCGGCCGCCGGATCGAGCAGTACCAGCGGCGCGGGATCCCGCTCATCTGGTTCATCGACCCCGAGGACCGGACCGTCGCCGTGTACCGGGCGGGTGAGTTCAACAAGGTGCTCGACGAGACCGAGGAGTTGACCGGCAACGGGGTCCTCCCCGACTTCTCGTGCCGGGTCGCCGACCTGTTCGCCCTCCCCGGGCAACCGCCCGCCGCCCCGACCGCCTGACCCGCCCCACGGAAAGGAACCCCGATGACCCCGCACGCGCTCCGGCCCGCCGCCCTCGCCGCCGGCCTGGCCCTCGCCCTGGCCGGGTGCGGCGACAAGCCCAAGCCCGACGACAAGGGCGGCAAGAAGGACGACCCGCGGCCGCTCGTCACCGACCCGAAGGCCGACCCCGGCACCCCGCCGAAGGTCGACCCGAAGGTCGACGTCACGACCGGGGTCGGGAAGGAGGCGGTCGACTTCCTGCAGGCGGTCGCGGGCGAGACGGCCGGGGCCGACCGGCTGTCGGCCGGGTTCGCCCGGGCGGTCGGGCAGCCGGCGGTGTCGGCCGCCGACAAGGAAAAGGGGTACAGCCCGGCGGCGGCCGCGGGGTGGCTCCGCGGGGTCGGGCGGGGGGTCGGGTTCGGGCCGCCGCTGACCGCCACCCGGGTCGGGGACGTGGCCCTGTTCCGCGGGGCGCTGGTCGGGAAGTCCGGCGGGTACGCCCTGCGGATGGTGGGCGAGGGCGGGGCGTGGAAGGCGGACTGGCTGTCCCTGTCGTCCGTCGTCCCGACCGGCCCGGACCCCGGGACCGCCCCGGACGCGGTCCTGCAGCAGTTCGCGGCGTCGGCCGTCGCCGCCGCGGTGTGCGACAAGGACGTGATGGGGCGGGACGAGCGGGTGGCGGCGGTCGCGGCCGGGCTGACCCCGGCGCTACGGGCGCAGCTGGCCCCGCCGCTGGAGGGGGACAAGGCGCTCGGGTACAGCCCGCCGAAGCTGGGGTGGAAGCTGGACGAGATCGGCGGGAAGGCGGAGGCGGCGGCCGTGACCCCGGCCAGGGACGCGGCCTTCCGGGTGGAGGTGGCCCGGGCCGGCGGGGCGAAGGCCGCGTACCTGATGAAGCTGGTGAAGGGGGCCGCCCCCGGCCAGTGGATAGTGGACGGCATCACCCCGCAGTGAGGAGGCGAGCCGTGCGGCGCGAAGACATCCTGTCGTTCACCCGGGCGAACCCGTTCCGCCCGTTCGTGGTGATCCTGACCAGCGGGGAGCGGTACGAGATCCGGCACCCGGACATGATCGTCCCGACCCTCGGGATGGCGACCATCGGGGTGCCGAGCCCCGGCACCGGCGGGGCCGCGGCCGAGGTCGTGGTCCACGTCTCACTGGTGCAGATCCTGAAGATCGACCACCTCGGCCCGCCACCGGCCGCCCCGGCGGCGAACGGCCCGCCGGGGTGACCGGGCGGGCCGCCGCGGGGTCACGACTTCAGGGCGGCCCGCTTCTCCCCGATCAACTTGATCAGCGCCTTGTGCGGGTCGGCGAACGCGGCCAGGCCCTCCCGCATCAGCACCTCCTCCATCTTCGCGTTGTCCACCTTGGCGTCGATGTCGGCGAGCACGTCGGCCGGCGGCAGCTGGTCCACCCGCCGGGTGAACGTCCGCCCGCTGGCCTGGACCGCCGCGTTCGTCTCCGGTGGGTTCGTCTCGATGTCGCTCCCGGCGAACGCCTCGACGTACTTCCAGGCGTCCGGCATGCTCCCGTCCAGCCGCTTCTTCGCCCCGGTGCTGGCGAAGATCATCTCCTGCTTCCGCGCCAGCCCCTTGCCCGCCCAGAAGTCCCGGTTCAGCTTCCAGATCCGCTTGGCGTTGACGATGCCGACCTCGCCCTGGGCCGCCGCCGACAGGGCCGGGACGTGCTTCTCGGTGTACACGTCCACCCGGCTGACGAAGATGCTGTAGACGCTCTTCACGTTCTCCTTGTCGGCCCGCCGCTGGACCCCGCGCCAGACCGCGTCCCGGGCCAGCAGGTACTGCCGCTCGCTGAAGATCAGGGTGATGTTCGGGCACACCCCGGCGGCCACCAGGTCCTCGATCGCCCCGAGCCCGCCGGGCGTCGCCGGGACCTTGATCATCCGGTTCTTGTGCCCGGCCGCCCACTCCTTGCCGAGCCGGACGTACTCGGCCGTCCGCCCGGCGGCGTCCCGCGGCTGGTCCTTGTCCTCGAGCAGCGGGTCGAGCTCGAAGCTGACCCACCCGTCGTCCCCGCGGGTGTCGGCCCAGACGTCGGCGAACACGTCCTGGGCCTGCTTCACGAGCCGGTCGGTCATCGCCCAGGCGACCGCCTCGTCGTCCTTCCCCTGGGCGAAGAACGTCTTCATGTCGGCGTCGAACCGGCCGGTCTTGAGGAGCCCGGCGATGATGATCGGGTTGGAGGTGGCCCCGGTCGCCCCCTGGCTCCGGTTCAGCTTGATCAGGTCGGGGTCGACCGAGTCGAGCCACAACTTCGTGCCGGACGCGACCAGCGACTGGAGCGGGGTCATGGGGGTTCTCGCTGGGAAGGTTGCCGGGGTCATCGTAGCCGGATCGAGTCGCCGATGAAGGGGTGAAAGGGTGAAAGGGTGAAGGGGTGACAACAGGGTGGTCTTGTCACCCCTTCACCCTTTCACCCTTTCACCCCTTCTCTTCCTCACCAGTGGGCGACCGGGCCGGCCGGGACCGGGACGTGGGCCTGCTGGGCGTCCCACTCGCCCCACCCGGGCGGCGGCCCGGACTCCGCGAACGGGCCGATCACGTCCTCGAACTCGGCCAGGTCGCTCAGCATCACCAGCCGCTGCTGCACCGCCTTCGGCAGCCGCAGCGCCTTGGTGTACCACGTCGCCACCTTCCGGAACTGGACGCACCCGTACTTCTCCCCGCCGCGCCACGCCACCAGCCGCCGCAGGTGCAGCCGCATGAACCCGATCCGCTCGGCGTAGGTGCCGCGCGGCCCGGGGTCGCCGGTCCTCACCCAGTTGTCGAACTGCCGGAACACCCACGGGTCGGCCAGGGCCCCGCGGCCGACCGCGATCCCGTGGCACCCGGTCTCGTCGATCATCCGTGCGGCGTCGGCGACCGACCGCACGTCCCCGTTGCCGAACACCGGGATCTTCTCCACCGCCTCGACCACCCGGCGGATGCCGTCGTGGCTCACCCCGCCGCCGAACCCCTGCTCGCGGGTCCGCCCGTGGATGGTGACCGCCGCGGCCCCGACCTTCTCGAACTCCCGGGCGAAGTGCGGGGCGGTGAGCTGGTCGTCGTCCCACCCGAGCCGCATCTTCACCGTCACCGGGACCGGCACCGCCTCGACCACCTTCCGCACCAGGTCGACCGTCGCCCCGGTGGTGTCGCACAGGAGCGACGACCCGCCGCCGGTCGCCACCACCTTCCGGACCGGGCACCCCATGTTGATGTCGATCCCGTCGGCGAGGCCGCGGTCGACGAGCCACCGGGCGGCCCCGGCCATTTCGGCCGCCTTGCTCCCGAAGATCTGGACGAACAGGGGCCGCTCGGCCGGGTCGGTGGCGAGCAGGTCCATCGTCTTGCGGATGCCCTCGAGGATGGCCCGGGCGTTGACCAGGTCGGTGGTGCAGAGGCCGACCCCGCCGAGCTCGCGGACGGTCAGGCGGAACGGCAGGTTGGTGTACCCGGCGAGGGGGGCGAGGTTGAACCGGGACGGGAGGCGGACGGCCCCGACGTGGAGGGGGTCGCGGTACCGGGTCGGCGGGGGCGGGAGGTCGGCGGTCGCGTTCGTCATGGGAGCATTTTAGAGCGGGGACGACACCCCGGTTAGCGACGCATCGCAGATGCGTTCGCCCCCTGCGGGGGACGGACGATGACGGAAGAGAAGTGGTTCGCGGTGATCGACCGGGGTGTACGACCGACCGGCGGGGCTTCGCCGCGATGCCGGTCCCGTCCGGCGCGCTGCAGGACGCCGGGTGCGAGGCCGAGCAACTGCTCGGCCACTGCCGGACCCGTACGGGACGCACGTCCGCGGCTGCTGGGTGGTCGACCCGGTCCTCGGCAAGGCGTGACCGCCGTTGCGGCGGGGGTCGGGGTACGGGATAATCCGTCCGGAGGTACGCCGATGACGACCGCGACCGAACTGCCCGCCCCGTCCGCCCCGCCGGCCCGACCGGAGACGGTCGCGGACCTGCTCCACCGCCTCGGCGACATCCCGCCCGACCGGGTGCGGATGCACCCGTTTCCGGGAACGGCGACGTTCGAAGACCTCGTGCGGGTGAACGAGGAGCGCCGCGGGCCGGTCTGTGAGTGGGTCGAGAACACCCTGGTGGAGAAGCACATGGGGCAGCGGGAGTCCTGGGTCAACTTCATCATCATGGGTGAGCTGTACATGTTCGCCTCGACCCGCGACCTGGGGATGTTCCTCGGCCCGGACGGGGTGATGAAGATCCTGCCCGGGCTCGGCCGCGCCCCGGACGTGTCGTTCCTGTCGTGGAAGAGCCTCCCGGGCGGCAAGCCGCCGCCGCGGTCCGACAAGGTGCCGGCGGTCGTCCCGGACCTGGTGGTCGAGGTGCTGAGCGCGTCGGACACGCCGCGGGAGATGGCCCGGAAGCGGGACGAGTACTTCCGGGCCGGGGTGAAGTTGGTGTGGGAGATCGACCCGGAGTCCCGGTCCGCGAACGTGTTCACCGGGCCGAACCAGGTCGCCCCGGTGCCGGCCGACGGCACCCTCGACGGCGGCGACCTGCTGCCCGGGTTCACCCTGTCGCTCGCCGAGGTGTTCGCCCGGGCCGAGCGGCGGTAACGAGGAACGCGCATGGCGACGGCGACGGCCCCGGGTGCCCCCACCCCGCCGCGGGTGCGGTGGACCTGCGACGACTTCCACGACGTGTGCGACGCCGGCGTGTTCGAGGGCCGGAACGTCATTCTCGTGGACGGGGAACTGCTCGAGATGCCGGCCCCGAACCCGCCCCACACCACCGCCCTCACCCTCGCCGACTACCTCCTCAAGTCGATCTTCCACCCCGGGTTCGTGGTGCGGGTGCAGATGGCACTCGAACCCGGCCAGACGACCGACCCGGTCCCGGACCTGGCCGTCGTCCGGGGCGACCCGCGGACGTTCGCGGCCGTCCAGCCGACCACGGCCGAACTCGTCGTCGAGGTGTCCGACTCGACCCTCGCCTACGACACCGGTGACAGGGCGAACCTGTACGCGGCCGGCGGGATCGCCGACTACTGGGTGATCGACCTCGTCCACGACCGGCTCGTCGTCTTCCGCGACCCCCGCCCCGACCCGGGCCAGCCGCACGGCCACTCCTACTTCCGCCAGGCCGTCCTCGGCCGCGGCGGGTCGGCGGCCCCGCTCGCAGCCCCGGCGAACGCGGTGGCCGTCGCCGACCTGCTACCGTGACCGCACGAACGCGGCGCACACCCGGTCCGCGTACACCTCCCGCCAACCCCCGTCCGCCCTCAGCGCCGCGATCAGCACGTCGTCCAACCCCGGCCGCAGGAAGTACGCCGCCGGCCGGTACACCCGGTCCAGCTCCGCGACCCCGAACTCACCTCGCACCCCCGCCGCGTACCGCCCCCACTCGTCCGCCGTGTACCGGTAGTACCGCCCGTCGAACGCCACCGCCCAGTCGGGGTGCCCCGCGTCGATCAGCGGGCCGCCCCACGCGTAGTGGCAGTACACCGTCCCGCCGATACCGGTCTCCTTGAGCCTGGCCACCCCCGCCAGCGGCAGCGACTCGTGGAAGTGCGTCGGCCGGACGAGCAGCGCCGCCGGGACCGCGAGGAGGACGACGAGCCAGGTGCCGGGCCGGTACGGACCACCGGTGACCACCGGGCGGGCGGTCAGCACCCGGGCGAGCGGCGGCACCACCGCGAGGCCGAAGAACAGCGCGAACCGGTGGGCCGTCAGCGTCAGCACGAACAGCGCCGCCGCCGGGGCCAACTCCTCCCAGTCGATCCGCCGCCGGTTCCGCACCAGCAGCCACGCCGACACGACCGCCGCCGCCGCGAACGTCAGCCCGGCCGACCGGTTCCCCGCCACCCACGGCGGCCGCCACTCGTTCACCCCGAGGGCCAGGCTCATCCGCGCGTTATCGGCCGACACGGCCAGCACCGGCCACCCGGCCGGGGTCGCGCAGACCGCCGCCGCGACGACGGCGGTCAGCCCGGTGAGCGCCCACGGCCGCGACCGGAACCCCGCCGCCCACCGCACCCACCCGACCGCGGCCGCCGACCCGACCGCCACCGCCGCCACCGTCACCGACGGGTGGAGGTTCTGCCACAGCACCAGCAGCGGGGCGGCGAACAGGAGTATCCGCGTCGGCGAGAGGTTGAGGCGGACCAGCGCCAGGAGCAGGCCGAACCCGAGGGCGGCGAAGCTCTGCGGGCGGAGGCTCGCGCACGGCATCGCGGCCATGAACCCGACGCCGACCGCCACCAGCGCCGCCAGCGGCGGCGCCCACGTCCGCCGGCACGCCGCGGCGACGGCCCAGAACCCGCCGACCCACACCACCGCGTCGAACACGCGGACCGCGGTCCACCCGCCGAGCAGTCGGGCCTGGGCGTACGCCGCCTGGCCGAGCCACGCCAGCGGCGGCAGCGGCTCGCCGAGGTGCGCCGCCGCGAACGGCTCCGCCGCGACCGGCCCGCCGGTCGCCAGGATCAGCTCGCCGAGCTTCAACTGCCAGAAGATGTCGACGTCGTAGACGGGCCGGACGAGGAGCAGGAAGAGCATCCCGGCGAGGCCGAGGGGCACGGCGAGCCGGGCCTGCGGCGGCGAAGCGGGTCCGGAAGCTGGGAGCATGGGAGGGCGAGGCTCCTGCCGAGCCGGGCGACGCGGGCCGGACCAGTAGCTGCGGCTCGGCGGGAGCCTCGCCCTCCCGGAACCGCTCGTCAGTCGACGTACGGGTCCGCGCCGATGTCCTTGAGCATCTCCTGCCGCTGCTTGTCGTAGTTCTTCAGGTCGAGCCGCTGGCGGTAGTGCCGCCGCTCCACCCGCCGCTGGGCCAACCCGAACAGCGGGGCGTGCGCCGTCCAGTTCCGGTCCCCGCCGCGCTTCCCGTACTCCCGCAGCTCGTCCCGCCGCGTCGTCCCCAGCCCCTCCAGCAACTGGTCGTCCAGGGCGAGCATGAACTGCGCGCTCCCCGGGTCGCCCTGCCGCCCGGCCCGCCCGACCAGCTGCCGGTCGACCCGCGCCGCCTCGTGCCGCTCCGTCCCGATCACGTGCAGCCCGCCGGCCTCCGCCACCCCCGGCCCGAGCTTGATGTCCGTCCCCCGCCCGGCCATGTTCGTCGCCACCGTCACCGCCCCCGGCTGCCCCGCCCGGGACACGATCTCGGCCTCGTTCGCCGTCTGCTCGGCGTTCAGCACCTGGTGCCGCACCCCGGCCGCGGTCAGCTTGTTCGACAGCTTCTTCGACGAGTCCACCGTCCGCGTCCCGATCAGCACCGGCCGGCCGGCCGCCAGCATCTCCCGCGTCTTCTTCACCACCGCGTCGAACTTGGCGTCCTCGGTCGGGTACACCTCGTCCGGCAGCATCACCCGCAGGCACGGGCGGTTGGTCGGGACGTGGGTGGTCCACAGCCGGTACACCTTCCGCAGCTCCCAGAAGTTCGGCAGCAGGGTCCCGCTCATCCCGCCGAGCTTGGTGTACAGCCGGTAGAAGTTCTGGAAGGTGATCTGGGCGGCGTGCTCGCTCGGCATGTTGATCGGCACCTTCTCCTTCGCCTCGACCGCCTGGTGCAGCCCGTCCCGCCAGTGCCGGTCCGGCATCGGCCGGCCGGTCCCCTCCTCGATGATGACGATCTTGTTCTCCTTCGTCACCATGTACTGCCAGTCGCGGACGAACCGGTAGTGGGCCTGCAGCCCGCGCTCGACCGCCTCCAGCAGCTTGTCCATCGCCTTCGAGTGCTTCCCGGCCGGCGGGTCGGAGTACCGCACCACCCCGCGCCCGGCGTCGGTCAGCTCGAGCTTGTCCTTCTTCACGTCCAGGGTGAAGTGCTCGCCCTGCTTCAGCCCGCGGGCGACCCGGTCCGCCCACTCGTACACCACCCGCTCGTCCGGCTCGGCCAGCCGGGTCGGGTTGGCGATGATGAGCGGGGTCTTGGCCTCGTCGATGAAGATGCTGTCGGCCTCGTCGACGACCGCGAAGTGCAGCTCCCGCTGGACCCGCGGGTCGAGCTTGCCGGCCCCCGCCCCGGGCAGCCACGGGGCCCAGAACGGGGCCGTCTGGGCCTGCCCGCCGCGGACCTTCAGCCGGTCCCGGAGGAAGTCGAACCCGAACTCGGCCGCCGTCCCGTAGGTCACGTCCTGCTGGTACGCGGACGCCCGCAGCTGGTCCTCCATCTTCTGGGCGAGGCACGCCACCGTCAGCCCGAGCTTGCGGTACACCGGGCCGATGTCGTCCGCGTCCCGCTTCGCCAGGTAGTCGTTCACGGTGGTGACGTGGACGCCCTTGCCGACCAGGGCGTTCAGGTACACCGGCAGGGACGCGGTGACCGTCTTCCCCTCCCCGGTCGCCAGCTCGCACAGCCCGCCGAAGTGGATCACCGCCCCGCCGGCCAGCTGCACGTCGAACGGGCGGATCCCGAGGGTCCTCTGGATCGCCACGCTGACCAGCCCGAACGCCTCCGGCAGGAGGGTGTCGAGGTCGTACTTGCCGCGGGCCCTGCCGCGCAGCTCCATGCTCTTGGCCAGCAGGTCGGCGTCGGACAGGTCGAGGAACAGCTTCTCCCAGTGCCGGACCTTCGGGACCATCAGGGC
>PNKH01000020.1 GCA_013822345.1 Isosphaera sp. | reverse complement strand
CCAGGCCCGACCCCGGCCCGACCACGGCCAAGATCCCGATCCAGCCGTACAACCCCGCCCCCGCCGCCCCGGAGCCGCCGCCCCCGGCCGAGCCGGCCCCGGTATCTGGTTCCGGGGCCCGCCGCCCGCCGGCCGAGGCCCCGGCCGCCGCGGTCATCGACCGGAGCGTCCTCCGGGTCGCGGACCTGGACCCGGCCGCCCCGCGCGGGCGGGTCCAGGTCCCGGCCGGGGCCGAGGTGTGGGTGGTCGGCGGCGGCGACCCGCTCCCGGCGGCGGTGGCGGTCGCCCTGACCGGGCGCGGGCTGCGGCCGAAGGCGTTCGGCTGGGCCGACCCGGTCCCGGACGCGGTCCCGGGGTCGGTCGCCGGGCTGGTCCTGGTCGCCCCGGCCGGGCGCGACACCGACCCCGGGCTGAACCGCCGGGCGTTCGGGTGGGTGAAGGCGGCCGGGCCGCGGCTCCGGCAGGCCGGGCGCGCCGCCGGGGCGCTCCTGGCCACCGTCGCCCGGCTCGACGGGGCGTTCGGGCTGGCGAACCTGGCGGCCGACGCCGACCCGACCGCCGGCGGGCTCGCCGGGCTGGCCAAGACCGCCCGGCACGAGTGGCCGGAGGTGGCGTGCAAGGCCCTGGACGTGGACCCCGGGTTCGCCGACGCCCGGGCCGCGGCCGCCGCCGTCGCCGACGAGGTGCTGGCCGTCGGGCCGGCCGAGGTCGGGGTGACCGCCACCCACCGCTGCACCCTGGAGCTAGCCCGGGCCGTGCGCCGCCCGGGGTCGCCGCCGGACCTCGGGCCGAAGGACGTGGTGCTGGTGACCGGCGGGGCCCGCGGGGTGACGGCCGAGGCCGCGGTCGCCCTGGCCGAGGCGTTCCCGGTTACCCTGGTGCTGACCGGCCGGACCGCGACCCCGGCCCCGGAACCGGCCTGGCTGGCCGGGGTGACCGGGGAGGCGGAGCTGAAGAAGGCGATCGCCGAGCACCTCGGCCCGTCCGCCGGGCCGCGGCAGGTCGGGGAGCAGTACCACCGGGTGGTGGCCGGGCGGGAGGTCCGCCGCACCCTGGACCGGCTCGCCGGGCACCGGGCGGCGTACTTCGCGGTCGACATCACCGACCGGCTGGCGGTGGCCGAGCTGGTCCGGCAGGTGCGGGCGAAGTTCGGCCCGGTGACGGCGGTCGTCCACGGGGCCGGGGTGCTGGCCGACCGGCGGGTCGAGGACCTGACGCCGGAGCAGTTCGACCACGTCTACGGGACGAAGGTCGGGGGCCTGCGGAACCTGCTCGACCTGCTCGGCCCGGACGACCTGAAGGTCCTGGCCCTGTTCAGCTCGACGACGGCCCGGCTCGGGCGGGTCGGCCAGGCCGCCTACGCCTGCGCGAACGAGGTGCTGAACAAGACGGCCCAGGCCGAGGCCCGCCGCCGCCCCGGGTGCCGGGTGGTGGCGGTGAACTGGGGGCCGTGGGACGGCGGGATGGTCACCCCCGGGCTGCGGAAGCTGTTCGAGGCCGAGGGGGTCGGGCTGATCCCGCCGGCCGACGGGGCCCGGTTCCTGGTGGACGAGCTGGGGGCCGCCGGGCGGGCGGTCGAGGTGGTCGCCCTGGCCCGCCCGCCGGGGGCCCCGGGGTCCGGGATCGTCCCGGCCCCGGCCGGGTCGGGGGTGACCCCGCCGCCGGCCGCCACCCCGCCGGCCCCGGCCCCGGACCTCGCCCCGGCGTTCGAGCGGGTGGTGGACGCCGACACCCACCCGGTCCTGGCCGCCCACGTCCTGGACGGCCGGGCGGTCCTCCCCTTGGCCGTCCACCTGGAGTGGCTGGCCCACGCCGCCCTGCACGGGAACCCGGGCCTGGTGTTCCACGGGTTCAACGACCTGCGGGTGACCAGCGCGGTGCAGGTGGACGGGTCCGGCCCGGTCCACCTGCGGGCGCTGGCCGGCAAGGCGGTGAAGCAGGGGAAGACGTTCGTCGTCCCGGTCGAGCTGCGCGGGCGGCGGCGGGACGGGCGGGACGCGGTCCACTCCCGGGCGGAGGTGGTGCTGGCCGCGGCCCTCCCGCCGGCCCCGCCGGCCGACCGCCCGCCGCCGGTGACGGCGGTCCCGTACTCGGTCGCCGAGGCGTACCGGGACCGGCTGTTCCACGGCCCGGGGCTGCGCGGGATCGAGGCGATCGAGGGGGCGTCTTACGACGCGTTCATCGGCACCGCCCGGCCGGCCCCGGCCCCTGCCGGGTGGTTCCGGGCGCCGCTCCGGTCCGGGTGGGTGGCCGACCCGCTGGTGCTCGACGCCAGCTTCCAGATGATGATCCTGTGGACCCAGGCCCGGCACGACACCGGGTCGCTCCCGTGCTTCGCCGGCCGGTACCGGCAGTACCGCAAGAGCTTCCCGAGCGACCCGACGACGGTGGTGATCCGGATCCGCCGGGACGACGGGACGTTCGCCCGGGCCGACATCGACTACCTGGATTCGGACGGCCGGGTGGTGGCCCAGATGCAGGACTACGAGTGCGTCATGGAGAAGACGCTGAACCAGGCGTTCCGCCGCAACCAGCTCGTCAAGCAGTGACCCGCCTTCCGGGAAAGAACGGCCGGGTGCCGGGCGAACCGCGACCGTCAGGGAGCGGGTGTCACGCCCCACACCCGCTCCCTGACGGTCGCGGTTCGCCCGGCCGTTCCTTCCCGGGATCCGTATGACCGACCGCGTCGCGATCGTCTCCTTCTCCGCCCGCTTGCCCGGGTCCGGCCCGGACCTCGGCCGGTTCTGGGCGAACGTCGCGGCCGCCGCCGACTGCTCCCGCGAGGTGCCGGCCGGGCGGTGGGCGCTGCCGCCGGACCGCTGCCTCGACCCCCGCATCGCCAACCCGGACACGGTGTACTCCGCCCGCGGGTACGACCTCGACCCGTTCGCCCCGGACCTCACCGGCCTCGCCCTCGACCCGGGCCTGGTGGCCGAACTCGACCCGCTGTTCCACTTGGTTCTTGATGTCGGGAACCGGGCGTGGCGCGGGGCGAAGACCGACGCCGTGGACCGGTCGCGGGTCGGGGTGGTGCTCGGGAACATCTGCCTGCCGACGGACAAGGCGAACGCCCTCTGCCGCGAGGTGCTCGGCGGGGCGCCCGGCCGCACCCACCCGCTGAACCGGTACGTCGCCGGGCTGCCGGCCGGCCTGTTGGCGAAGGGCCTCGGCCTCGGCGGCGGGAGCTTCACCCTCGACGCGGCGTGCGCCTCGTCGCTGTACGCCCTGAAGCTGGCGGCCGACGACCTCCTCGCCGGCCGGCTCGACGCGGTCCTGGCCGGCGGGTGCTCGCGGCCGGACTGCCAGTACACGCAGATGGGGTTCTCGCAGCTGCGGGCGCTGTCCGCGTCCGGCCGGTGCTCGCCGTTCTCGGCCGCGGCCGACGGGCTGATGGTCGGCGAGGGGGCGGGCGTGTTCGTGCTGAAGCGGCTGTCGGACGCGCTGGCGCACGGCGACACGGTCTTGGGGGTGATCGCCGGGGTGGGGGTGTCGAACGACATGCGGGGCAACCTGCTCGCCCCGGCGAAGGAGGGGCAACTGCGGGCGATGCGGTCCGCTTACGCCAAGGCCGGGTGGCGGCCGACGGACGTGGACCTGGTCGAGTGCCACGCGACCGGCACCCCGGTCGGCGACGCGGTCGAGTTCGACAGCCTGCGCGAGCTGTGGGGCGAGAGCGGGTGGGAGCCGGGCCGCTGCCCGATCGGGTCGGTGAAGTCGACCGTCGGCCACCTCTTGACCGGGGCCGGGGCGGCGGCGGTCGGGAAGGTGCTGCTGGCGATGCGGGCCGGGTTGTTGCCGCCGCAGGCGAACTTCGCCGGCCCGGCGGACGGGCTGCGGTACGCCGGCGGGCCGTTCCGGGTGCTGTCGGCGCCGGAGCCGTGGGAGCGGCGGGGGGGCGGACCGCGGCGGGCGGCGGTGAGCGGGTTCGGGTTCGGCGGGGTGAACGCCCACCTCCTGATCGAGGAGTGGACCGGGGCGTCGGCGGCCGAGGTGAGTTACCCCGAGCCGCGGCGTGAGGCGGTGCCGGTCGCGGTGGTCGGGGTGGGGGCACACTTCGGGCCGTGGGACGACCTGCGGACGTTCCAGGAGCACGTCTTCGCCGCCGACCCGGCCGTCCCGGCCCCGAAGGCGAACGGCTGGGGCCAGGCCGCGGAGCCGTGCCCGCCGGCGTTCGGGATCGAGTCGCTGTCCGTGTCGGCCGGCCGGTTCCGCACCCCGCCGAAGGAGCTGGCCGAGACGCTGCCGCAGCAGTTGCTGCTGCTGAACGTCGCGGCCGCCGCCCTCGACGACTGCCGCGGCACGTCGCCCGCCGCGGGCGACCCGACGACCGGGGTGTTCGTCGGCCTGGCCTTGGACCCGAACACGACGAACTTCCACCTGAGGTGGAGCGGGGCGGGCGGCGGGCCGCCGCTGACCGCGGACCGGACGATGGGGGCGCTCGGGAGCATCGCCGCGAGCCGGGTGGCGCGGGCGTTCCACTTCGGCGGGCCGAGCCACACCGTCTGCAGCGAAGAAGGCTCGGCGGCGCGGGCGGTCGAACTCGGGGTGCGGGCGCTGCGGGCCGGCGAACTCGACCGGGTCGTGGTCGGCGGGGTCGACTTGGCGTGCGACCCGCGGGCGGTGCTGCCGGGCGGGGTGGCGGTGCCGGGCGAGGGGGCGGCGGCGTTCGTGCTGAAGCGGTTGGCCGACGCGGAGCGGGACGGCGACCGCGTCTACGCGGTGGTGACCGGGGTCGGGGTGGCGGCCGACGCGGCGACCGCGGCGGCGCGGGCCGGGGTCGCGGACGGGGCGGTGCGGTTCGACGCGGCGGCCGACGTCGGGGCGGTCGGGGCGGCGTCCGCGGCCGCGGCTCTGGCGAAGGCGTGCGTCGCGCTGCGGCAGGAGATTCTGCCGGAGACGCCGGCCCGGTACTGGCTGCACGACCGCGAGGCCGGGCCGCGGCGGGCGGCGGTGGAAGCGGCCGGCGCCGACGGCACGCACTACGCGATCGCGTTGGAGGAGTACGCCGGGGACGCGGCCGACCCGGAGCGGCGGCAGCCGCTCGGGGCGCGGGCCGAGGCGGTGTTCGCGGTCGAGGGCGACGCGCCGGCCGACCTGGTCGCCGGTCTCGGGCGGCTCCGCGACCTCGCGGTGCGGCACGCCGGCCGGAACATCGAGGCGGTCGCCCGGGAGTGGTTCCGCACATCGCCGCCGGCGCCCGACCGCCGGCTCGCCGCGGCGCTGGTCGCCCGGTCGGCGGACGAACTCGCGGAGCAGGTCGGGTTCGCGGCCGACCACCTCCGGACGAACCCCGACGAGCCGCTCCCGGCGAGCGCCCGGCCGGCCGTCCGCGACCGGGTGTTCTACGCCCCGCGGCCGCTCGGCCCGGCGGCGAAGGTGGCGTTCGTCTTCCCCGGGTCCGGCAACCAGTTCGACGGGATGGGCCGCGACCTGTCGGCGCAGTGGCCGGAGGTGCTGCGCTGCCAGCAGGCCGAGAACGGGTTGCTGCGCGGCCAGTTCGCCCCGGACCACTTCTGGGACGGGTCCGCCGACGCCGCCCCGCCGCGCGACCTGATGTTCGGCCAGGTCACCGTCGGCGCGCTCGTGAGTGATATCCTCGTGTCACTCGGCGTGCGGTGCGACGCGATGGTCGGGCTGAGCCTGGGCGAGAGTGCCGGGCTGTTCGGGGTGCGGGCGTGGCGCGACCGGGACGAGATGTTCCGGCGGATGCAGCGGTCGACGCTGTTCGCGTCCGACCTCGCCCCGCCCTACGACGCGGCCCGGGCACACTTCGGAGAGGCGGTCGATTGGGCGGTCGGAGTGATCGCGGCCGGCCCCGACGAGGTGACCGCCCACCTCCGCCCCGGACGCCGGGCGTACCTGCTGATCGTGAACACCCCCGGCGAGTGCGTCGTCGGCGGGGCGCGGGCGGACGTGGACGGCCTGGCCGCCGCGCTCGGCAGGCCGGTCACGCCGCTGACCGGGGTGACGCTCGCCCACTGCGAGGCCGGGCGGCCGGTCGAGGCCGCGTACCGGGAGTTGCACACCCTGCCGGTCACCCCGCCGTCCGGCGTCACCGTCTACAGCGGGGCGTGGGGTCGGAGCTACACCCCGACCGAGGAACAGTGTGCCGCGTCGATCACGGCCGGGCTGGTCGGGCCGATCGACGTGCCGGCGGTGGTGGAGGCGGCGTACCGGGACGGTGTGCGGGCGTTCGTCGAGGTCGGGCCGGGGAACTCGTGCGCCCGGGTGGTCGGGGCGATCCTCGGCGACCGCCCGCACCTCGCCCGGGCGGCCCACGCCGCCCGCCAGGACGCCGCGTCACAGGTGCTGCGGGTCGTCGCCCACCTGGCCGCCGAGCGGTTGCCGGTCGACCTCGCGGCGCTGTACGGCGGGGAGTCGCGGTGCGTCGGGCACCGCCCGCCGGCCGCCGCCGGGCGGGACGTGGTGGTCGTCCCGGTCGGGCTGCCGCCGCGACCCGCCGCCCCGGCTACCATCTCCGCTGACACCACGTTGTCACTCGCCCCGGTGATCGAGGCGGTCGCGAACGTCCGGGTGCTGAACATGCAGGCCCAGGAGGCGTTCCTGCGCGTCAGCCGGAAGCTCACCGAGTCCGTCGCCGGGGTGATCCGGTTCCAGACCCTGCTGCTGGCCGCGGGCACCCCCGTGGGCGAGGCACTCCTGCCTCGCACCGACCCGGGCGAGGCAGGAGTGCCTCGCCCACGAGACGGGGTGCTCCGGTCCCTCACCTACGAGCAGTGCTGCACCTTCGCCGCCGGGAAGGTCGCCGACGCCCTCGGGCCGGCCTTCGCCGAGATCGACACCTTCCCGACCCGCGTCCGCCTGCCCGACGGGCCGCTCCAACTCGTCGACCGGATCACCCGGATCGAGGGGGAGCCGCTGTCGCTGACCCGCGGCCGGGTCGTCACCGAGCACGCCGTCCGCCCCGACCGCTGGTATCTCGACGCCGGCCGCATCCCGACCGCGATCGCGGTCGAGGCCGGGCAGGCCGACCTCTTCCTGTCCGGGTACCTCGGGATCGACCTCCGGACCCGCGGCCTCGCCGTCTACCGGCTGCTCGACGCCGTCGTCCGGTTCCACCGCGGGCTGCCGGCGGTCGGCGAGACGGTCGTCTACGACATCCACATCGACGAGTTCACGCAACAGGGCGACGCCTGGCTGTTTCGGTTCCGGTTCGACGGCACGGTCAATGGTCAACCGTTCATCACCATGCGGAACGGCGTCGCCGGGTTCTTCACCGCCGAAGCGTTGGCGGCCGGCAAGGGGATCGTCCAGACCGCCCTCGACCGGAAGCCGCTGCCCGGGAAGCGGCCGGCCGACTGGCGCGACCTCGCCCCGCCGCGGCCGTGTTCGCTGACCGCGGAACAGGTGGCCGCGCTCCGCGCCGGCGACCTCGCCGCGGCGTTCGGCCCGGACTTCGCCGGCCTGCCGCTCCGTTCGCCCGCCACGCTCCCCGGCGGGATGCTCCGGCTCGTCGACCGCGTGCCGGTCGTCGACCCGGCCGGCGGGCGGTTCGGCCTCGGGTACGTCCGGGCCGAGTTCGACATCCGCCCCGACGACTGGTTCCTCACCTGCCACTTCGTCGACGACCGGGTGATGCCCGGCACGCTGATGTACGAGTGCTGCCTCCACACCCTCCGCGTGCTCCTGATGCGGCTCGGGTGGGTGGGGGAGGCGGGCGGGGTGGTGTGCGAGCCGGTCCCCGGCGTCGACAGCCGACTGAAGTGCCGCGGCCAGGTGGTCGGGACCACGCGGACGGTCACCTACGAGGTGACGGTGAAGGAGCTGGGGTACGGCCCGGAGCCGTACTGCCTCGCCGACGCGCTGATGTCCGCCGACGGGAAGCCGATCGTCGAGATCACGAGCATGTCGCTGCGGATGTCGGGGCTGACGCGGGGGAAGCTCGAGCGGATGTGGGCACCGTTTAGCCGCGACGCGGAGTCCTCGGAGCGGAGCGCGGGGGACGCGCCCGCGCTCCGCTCCGAGGACTCCGCGTCGCGGCTAAACGGTCGGGTGGTGTACGACTCCGCCTCCATCCTGGCGTTCTCGAACGGAAACCCGTCGGAGGCGTTCGGCGAACCGTACCGGGTGTTCGACCGGGACCGCGTCATCGCCCGCCTGCCCGGCCCGCCGTTCCAGTTCCTCACCCGCGCCACCCCGACCGCCGGCGAGCCGTTCGTCATGAAGGCCGGGGCGGCGTGCCTCGCCGAGTACGAGGTCCCGCCCGACGCCTGGTACTTCGCCGCCGAGCGGTCCGGGGCGATGCCGTTCGCGGTCCTGCTGGAGGTCGCCCTGCAGCCGTGCGGGTGGCTCGCCGCGTACTGCGGGTCGGCCCTCACCAGCCCGGACGACCTGTCGTTCCGCAACCTCGGTGGGAAAGCCACCCAGTTCCGGCGGGTGACCCCCGACACCGGCACCCTGACGACCGCGGTGAAGCTGACCGGCGTGTCGCACTCGGCCGGGATGGTGATCCAGCACTACGACCTGGCGGTCCGCGACCGGGTCGGGCCGGTGTACGCCGGGACGACGTACTTCGGGTTCTTCACCAGGGCGGCGCTCCGCGACCAGGTCGGGATCCGCGACGCGCCGGTGCCGTGGCCGACCCCCGCCGAGGCGGGCCGCGCCGAGGCCGGCGCCCTGCCGCACGACGCCCCGTTCCCGGCCCCGATGCTCCGGATGGTCGACCGCATCGCCTACGTCCCGGACGGCGGGCGGGCCGGGCTCGGGCTGGTCGTCGGGACGATCGCCGTCGACCCCGACGCGTGGTTCTTCCAGGCCCACTTCCACCAGGACCCGGTCTGGCCCGGGTCGCTCGGGTTGGAATCGTTTTTGCAACTCCTCAAGTACGCCGCGTGGCGGCGGTGGGGGACCGCCCCGGCCGTGGCCCTGAACCGGCCGCACGCCTGGACGTACCGCGGGCAGGTCCTCCCGGCCGACCGCGAGGTCACCGTCGTGCTGGAGGTGACGGCCGCGGACGACGCCGCCCGCCGGCTGACGGCCGCCGGGTTCCTGACGGTCGACGGCCGGGTCATCTACCAAATGACGGACTTCGCCGTAGACTAGCAGTCGCTTCCGGACCGGATTCCGGGGCCGGCCCCTCGCCCGACTCGCGCGTGCGCATGAAGTACACCCAGGTCCACATCGAGGCGATCGGGTACGAGCTCCCGCCGGTCGTCGTGTCGACGGCCGAGCTGGAGTCGCGCCTCTCCCCCGTGTACCAGGCCCTCCGGATGAGCCCCGGGCAGCTCGAGCTGCTGACCGGGATCAACGAGCGGCGGTGGTGGGAGCCGGGGTACCCGCTGTCGCTGGGGGCGGCCGCCGCCGGGAAGAAGGCGCTGGCCGCGGCCGGGCTGACCGGGGCCGACCTGGACGTGCTGATCTACGCCGGGGTGTGCCGGGAGGCGTTCGAGCCGGCCACCGCCTGCGCCGTCGCCCACGAGCTGGGGCTGAACCCGGACGCGGCGGTGTTCGACCTCTCGAACGCCTGCCTCGGGGTGCTGAACGGGATCGTCGAGGTGGCCAACCGGATCGAGCTCGGGCAGGCCCGGGCCGGGCTGGTGGTGTCGGCCGAGACGGCCCGGGAGATCAACGAGAACGTGATCGACCGGATGGTGTCGACCAAGTCGGTCGAGCTGTTCCGGGAGTCGGTGGCGACGCTGACCGGCGGGTCCGGGGCGGTGGCGGTGCTGGTCGTGAGCGAGGAGCTGTCGCGGGGGAAGCGGCGGCGGGTGGTCGGCGGGGTGGCGCAGAACGCCCCGGAGTACCACGCCCTGTGCCGGTGGGGGATGAAGTCGCTCCTCCCGGCCACCGTCCACACGGTCGAGAAGGTGTTCGGCCAGCAGGCCGGGGCGCTGGTCCAGAAGAGCATCGACTTCGGCCTGCGGCACGTGATGGTGCCGTTCATGGAGACCCGGGCGGGCGAGGTGCTGAAGTACGGGGTCGACCTCGGGCTGCGGACGTGGAAGAAGTTCCTCGGCAAGCTCGGGTGGGCGGCGGACCAGCTGGACAAGGTGATCTGCCACCAGGTCGGGGCCGGGCACCGGGACGCGATGCTGAAGGCGTTCGGGATCCCGGCCGAGAAGGAGTTCAGCACGTTCGAGTTCCTCGGGAACGTCGGGACGGTGTCGCTCCCGCTGACCGCCGCCCTGGCCGAGGAGCGGGAGTTCCTCCGGCCCGGCGACCGGGTCGGGCTGCTCGGGATCGGCAGCGGGCTGAACTGCCTGATGCTCGGGGTCGAGTGGTAATCCCGTAGGCCGAGCCGGCGCTTCGCCGGCGAGTCCCACCAGAGCGACACGGTGGAGGGACTCGGCCGCAAAGCCGGCCTCGGCCCACCCTACTACAAGTCCCGGCTCCTCATGCCCGACGCCCACGTCATCTCCCGGACTTCGACCCTGTTCATGCCCCCGTTCGACGACCCCGAGTTCCGCCGGCTGTACCCGTTCCACCCGCACGATTTCGTCCGCCCCGATCTGCTCGGGCGCCCGCACCTGACGATGAACTACCTCGACGAGGGGGCCGGCGACCCGGTCGTGATGCTCCACGGCAACCCGACGTGGAGCTTCCTCTACCGCAACCTGGTCCTCGGCCTCCGCGACGCCTAC
Organism: Isosphaera sp.; assembly: GCA_013822345.1. Lineage (GTDB taxonomy): Bacteria > Planctomycetota > Planctomycetia > Gemmatales > Gemmataceae > Gemmata. The sequence continues at coordinate 69,521 of PNKH01000020.1, read as the reverse complement.
CGCTGTGTGGTGCCCGACCACATCGGGTGCGGGCTGTCGGACAAGCCGCCGGAGTCGGTCTACGACTACTCGCTGAAGTCCCGGGTGGACGACCTCGAAGCCCTCCTCGACCACCTCGGGCTTCGCGAGAACCTGACCCTCGTCCTGCACGACTGGGGCGGGATGATCGGGATGGCGTTCGCGGCCCGGCACCCGGACCGGGTGAAGCGGATCGTGGCGACGAACACCGCCGCGTTCCCGCTGCCGGCGGCGAAGCGGCTGCCGTGGTCGCTGTGGGTCGGCCGGAACACCCGCCTCGGGGCGTGGCTGATCCTGAGGCGGAACGCGTTCTGCCGGGCGGCGGCGAAGTGGTGCGTGACGCGGCGGCCGCTCCCGCCGGACGTGCGCGACATGTACCTGCGGCCGTACGACACCCCGGAGCACCGCGTCGCGGTGCTCAAGTTCGTCCAGACCATCCCGCTGAAGGAGTCCGACCCCGGGTACGACGTCGTCCGTGACACCGCCCTGTCACTGCCGAAGTTCGCCGGGGTGCCGACATTCTTGCTGTGGGGGATGCGGGACTTCGTGTTCGACCGCCACTTCCTCGCGGAGTGGCAACGGCACCTGCCGCACGCCGAGGCGCACACCTGGCCGGACTGCGGCCACTACCTGCTCGAAGACGCGCCCGACGAGGTGGTCCCGCGGGTCCGGGAGTTCCTGGCGAAGCACCCGATCCGCCCCGCGTCGCGGCTAAACTGAACCGCATGCCCCCGTCTCCGCTGAACGTCGCGGCGCACCTGGCCCGGATGGCGGCCGACCACCCGGCCCGCCCGGCCGTCCACGTCCCGCGCCGCGGCGTCAAGCCCGACGGCCCGTCCGAACACCTCACCCTGACGTTCGCCGGGCTGAACGCCGACGCCGACGCGGTCGCCCACGGCCTCGCCGCCTGCGGCATCGGCCGCGGCGTCCGCACCGCCCTGATGGTCCCGCCGGGGGCCGACTTCTTCGCCCTCACGTTCGCCCTGTTCAAGGTCGCGGCGGTCCCGGTCCTGGTCGACCCGGGCATGGGCGTGCGGAACCTCGGCCGGTGCCTGGCCGAGGCGGAGCCGGTCGGGTTCGTCGGCGTCCCGAAGGCCCACCTCGCCCGCCGGCTGCTCGGGTGGGCGAAGCGCACCGTCCGGGCGACGGTGAACGTCGGCCGGGGGCGGTTCTTCTGCCGCCACGCGCTCGCCGACCTCCGCGAGTCGGGGAAGGGTCGCGGCCCGTACCCGGTGCCGGGCGTGGCGGCGGACGAGCCGGCGGCGGTCCTGTTCACCAGCGGGAGCACCGGGCCGGCGAAGGGGGCGGAGTACACCCACGGGAACTTCGCCGCCCAGGTCGAGGCGCTGAAGGCGACCTACCGGATCGAGCCGGGCGAGGTCGACCTGTGCACGTTCCCGCTGTTCGCCCTGTTCGGCCCGGCCCTCGGGATGACGTGCGTCGTCCCGGACATGGACGCCACCCGCCCGGCCCGGATCGACCCGCGGAAGGCCGTCGCCCAGGTGAGGCAGTTCGGGGTGACGAACCTGTTCGGCTCGCCGGCGGTGGTCCGCCGGCTCGGCGAGCTGACCGCCCCGCTCCCGACGCTCCGCCGCGTCATCTCGGCCGGCGCCCCGGCGTCGGCCGCCGCGGTCGAGCGGCTGGCGAAGCTCTTGCCCGCGACGGCCGAGGTGTTCACCCCGTACGGGGCGACGGAAGCCTTGCCGGTGGCGAACGTCGGCAGCCGGGAGATTCTGGGGGAGACGCGGCACCTGACGGAACAGGGCAAGGGGGTCTGCGTGGGCCGGCCGGTGCCGGGGGTCGAGGTGCGGATTATCCGCATCTCCGACGGGCCGATCCCGGAGTGGGACGATACGCTGCGGGTGCCGGCCGGGGAGGTCGGCGAGGTCGTGGTCCGCGGGGCGGTGGTGACCCGGCGGTACGTCAACCGCCCGGAAGCGACGGGCCTGGCGAAGATCCGGGACGCGCGGACCGGCGAGGTGTTCCACCGGATGGGCGACGTGGGCTACCTGGACGAACAGGGCCGGCTGTGGTTCTGCGGGCGGAAGGCGCACCGCGTCGAGACCCCGCACGGGCCGCTGTTCACCGACATGGTCGAGCCGGTCTTCAACACCGTCCCGGGCGTGTTCCGGACCGCCCTCGTCGGCGTGGCGCGTGGCGGGAGGACGTACCCTGTGCTGTGCGTGGAGCTCACCCCCGTCGGGATCCGGGCCGACCGGCGGAAGCGGTGGGCGCGGTTCGCGGGGGAGCTGCGCGACGCCGGCCGACGGCTCGACCACGTCCGCCCGGTCACCACGTTCCTCGAACACCCCGGGTTCCCTGTGGACGTGAGGCACAACTCGAAGATCTTCCGCGAGAAGCTGGCCGCGTGGGCGAACAAGAGGCTGGGCCGGCGGTGGAGGCCGGCGGTCGCGGCGGAGGCGGCCCGATGAGGGCACTGGTCACCGGCGGCGGGGGGTTCCTCGGCGGGGCGGTGGCCCGGCTGCTCCGGCAGCGCGGGGACCACGTCCGGTCGTTCACCCGGTCGGCGTACCCGTGGCTGGACGAGTTCGGGGTCGAGCAGTGCCTCGGCGACCTCGCCGACCCGGCCGCGGTCGAGAAGGCCGCCGCCGGGTGCGACATCGTGTTCCACGTCGCCGCCAAGGCCGGGGTGTGGGGCCGCCGCCGGGACTTCGTCGCCACCAACGTGACCGGGACGGAGAACGTCATCGCCGCGTGCCGGAAGCACGGCGTCCGCAAGCTCGTGTACACCTCCACCCCGAGCGTCGTCCACGCCCGGGCCGACATCGAGGGCGGGGACGAGTCGCTCCCGTACCCCGCCCACTTCGACGCCGACTACCCGGAGACGAAGGCGGCGGCCGAGAAGGCGGTGGTGGCGGCGAACGGCCCGGACCTGGCGACGGTGTCGCTCCGCCCGCACCTGATCTTCGGCCCCGGCGACCCGCACCTGATCCCGCGGGTGGTGGCCGCCGCCCGGAAGGGCCGGCTCCGCCGGATCGGCACCCGCCCGGTGACGGTCGACGTGACGTACATCGACAACGCCGCCGACGCCCACCTGTGCGCCGCCGACCGCCTGGCCGTGGGGGCGGCGTGTGCGGGGAAGAACTACTTCATCTCGAACGGCGAGCCGGTCGAGTTGTGGGGGTTCATCGACCGGGTGCTGAGCGAGGCGGGGGCGCCGCCGGTGACCCGGACGGTGACCGCGTGGAAGGCCCGGCTCGCCGGCCGGGTGCTCGAGAACCTGTACTGGCTGCTGCGGCTGAGCGGGGAGCCGCCGATGACGCGGTTCGTGGCGGTGCAGCTGTCCACGTCGCACTGGTACGACATCTCGGCCGCGCGCCGCGACCTCGGGTACGAGCCGAAGGTGACGGTGGCGGAGGGGCTGCGGCGGCTCGGCGAGCGGCTGCGGGCCGGGCGGGGGTAGGTCGGGTCCGAGCCCGAGCGCCAGCGAGGGACGACGTTTCCCCTCGCTGGCGCTCGGGCTCGGACCCGACCCTACACCGGCTCCAGCACCTGCAACTTCACCCCGGCCACGTAGTCCTTCACCCGCGCCCGGTACTCGGCCATGTGCGGGGCCGTCGTGTGCGCGTACAGCGCCTCCACGCCCGACCACTTCTCCACGACGGTGACCACGTCGGCCCGCGGCGGGTCCTGCACCGCGAGCGTCGTCGGCACGTCCACCGTCGCCTGGTACTCGACGCACCCGTCCTCGCCGCGGACGAGCGGGGTGAGCCACCGGAACACGTCCAGGAACGCGGCCCGGGTGCCGGGGTTCAGCGTGATCGTCGCGACGACGTGGATCATGTCGGCCCCCTCGGGTGGCGGTCAGCCCCGCAGCTCCTTCATCGTCACCGGCCGCTTCTGGTACACCGCCTCGCGGACCAGCAGGCACGCCAGCACCGCGTCCCGGCCGTGCTCGACCGTCGCCACCGGCGGGGTCCGCCCCCTCACGCTCGCGGCGAACGCCTCCAGCCCGAGCCGGGTGTTGTTGATCGCCCCCTCCACCGCGTGCCCGACCCGGTCCGGCTTGCCGAGCTCCTTCCGGTAGCTGAACAGCCCGCTGTTGAAGTCGACCCCGCCCTTGTCGCCGTTCAGCCGGGTGTACTCGTCGTTGAACTCCTTGGCGAACTTCCCGGTCCGCCCCGGGGCGACCCACGAGTGGAGGATGTTCACCAGGCACCCGGTGTCGTACTCGACCACCGCCGAGTAGTAGTCGTGCACGTCGCGGTCCGGCTGGAACGCCTTGTACAGCCCGGTCCGGCCGAGGCCCATCGCCCGGACCGGCAGGCCCTTGCACGCCCAGTTAATGACGTCCCAGTTGTGGCACGCCTGCTCGACCATCCAGTCCCCGCTCCGGGCCCGCTTGCCGAACCAGTCGCCGAGCGGCCCCCACGCGTTCGACCACAGGATCCGGCCCTCGACCAGGTCGCCGATCTCCCCGCCGTGGATCAGCTTCATCGGCTGGACGAACCGCGGGTCGGCCCGCCGCTGGAACCCGACCTGGACGACCTGCTTGCTGGCGTTCGCGGCCTTCACCACCGCGTCGCAGTCGGCCGGGGTGAGGCACATCGGCTTCTCCCCGTACAGATCCTTGCCGGCGGCGATGGTGTCCAGGTAGTTCTTCGCGTGGAGGTCGCACGGCAGGGCCGACACCACCGCCTGCACGTCCTTCATCGCCAGGAGCTTCGCCCACTCGTCGACCACGACCGGCTCCTTCTGCCCGGCCCCGGTGACGAGGGTGACGGCCCGCTTCGCGTGCTCCGGCTTGAGGTCGCAGACGGCGACCACGTCCCCCAGCTTGGCGTCGAGGAAGTTGCGGAGGAGGGCGGTGCCGCGGCTCCCGACGCCGACGAACCCGACCCGGAGGCGGTCCCCGTCGGCGGCGGTGAGGCAGGCGGCGCCCGCGGTGGCGGCGGCGGCGGCGAGGAAGGCGCGGCGGTCGGCGGTCATGGGACACCCGGGGGGGAGGGGTCGGGCCGTTCGGCGGCCCGGTTCAGGAGGAGCACCAGCGCCCCGCCGACGGCGATCCCCGGCCCCTCGCCGAGCACCCACGGCGTCGGCATCCCGGCGGCCAGGTCGGTCGCGAGGACGGCCGCCCCGATCAGCAGGTGGAGGACGCCGACGAGGCGGATCAGGGGTCGGTACCGGGGGAGGTCGAACGACAGGGCGAAGACCATGGCCCCGTGGGCGGCGTACAGGACCGACAGGCTGCGGGCCATGTACTCGACGATCGGGCCGTCGGGGAGGGGGCCGAGGCCGAGGACCCGGCGGTGGACCTGGTCCATCCACGGGACGGGGAAGAAGACGAACGGGACGGCGAGCAGCTCGACCCCGCCGACGGCGCGGAGGAGCCACTTCAGCACGGCGTCGGCGGCGCGCGGACTCACCCCGGCAGCATACCCGGCGGTCAGTCCTCGACCAGCCGCGAGCCGAACCGCTCCCGCAGGGCGGGGCGGCCCACGTCCCGGCCGACAGCTCGTCGAAGTCGGGGTAGGTCCGCACCGCCAGTTCCCGCACCCGGGCCGGGTCGAGGGCCGCGGCGAGGGCCCGCACCCCGGCCGCGGTCACCCGGTTCCGGCCGACCCGCAGGTGGGTCAGCCGGCCGACGAACGGGGCTTCCGCCAGCGCCCGCAGGCCGTCGTCGGTCAGCCGGGTGTTGGTCAGGTCGAGTCGCTCCAACCGGTCCCACCCGCCGGCCGCGGCCAGGGCCGCGACCCCGGCGTCCCCGAGAAACGCCTTCGGCAGGGCGAGCTCCCGCAGGCTGCCGCGGAACGGGAGGGCGACCAGTCGGCGGACCGACTCCGCCGACAGCCCGTAGTCGCCGAACTCGGTGGCGAACTCCTCCCACGGCAGGTCCGGCGGGGCGGCCGACAGGGCGGCGAACCCGTCCGGCCCGGTGGTCAGGGTGACCCGCCGGAGCCGGGCCGCGAGCGGGGACCGGACCAGCCGGTCGAGGGCCGCCGGGGCCACCCAGTGGTAGGCCGGGCCGAGCCTCAGTTCCCGGACCCCGGAAAGGTGCGGGTCGTCGAACACCGGGGCGACCCGGGCGACCGGGTCGCCCCGGGACGAGAACCGCAGGTCGATCGTCCGGACCTGGCGGAGGGCCGGCCCGCTCGTCCGCGCCCACTCCTCGGCCCGGGTGAGGGTGAACCCGACCGAGGTCAGCGGCTCGTGCCGGAACGCTTCCGCCGGCGACACCCCGGGCACGTCAAGCATCAGCCAGCTCGCGAACCCGCGGCTCACGTGCAGCCGGCCGGCCGGGACCGGGCCGCCAGCCGGGTATTCCTCGTCCACCCGGGCCGCAAGGACCGCCTTGTCGGACGCCCCCCGGTCCAGGAACAGCGTCTTGTACCGGCCGGGCCAGGCGGCCCCGATCCCGAGGGCGGCGAAGAACGGGGCGAACCACCGCGGCCACCCGGGGCCGAACAGCTCCGCCGCCCGCCGGTCCCACTCCAGCCGCCGCGGGGGCGTGTTCCGCCGGTCCCACGGCCGGGGCAGGTCGGACCGGGCCGCCGCGACCTGGAGCCGGACGAACTCGGCCCGGTCCGGCTCGTCGTGCTCGTCCAGCCAGTCGGCGAACGCCAGCCGGGGGGTGTCGTCGTCCGGGTCGGCGGCGACCGCGGCCACCAGAGCCTCGCGCTCGTCCATGCCGCCATTCTGGCGGCGGCGGGCGCGGCCCGCAACCGCTTGCCCGCCGTCCGCGGCGGCCGTACAGTCTGCGGTAATCCGTGTCCGCCACCGGGGACTCACGTCCCCGGCTCGCCTGACCCTCTCCGGAGTTCCCCGATGGGCTTCAAGCAGACCGACGCGCACCGCAGCGGCAAGGGCAGCTACCACCAGATCGGGCTGGTCCGCGGGCAGTTCGGCGGGGTCGACTTCGCCAAGTGGCTGAAGTTCGTCCAGGAGGCCGGGTTCGACGGGTACGAGGAGGCGACCTGGGAAGGGCAGTTCGACCTCCGCCAGGCCGACACCGACGCCGGGGCCGCCGCGTTCGCCCGGCAGCGGTACGAGACGGCCAAGGCCCACGGGCTGGAGATCTTCACGCTGGCGACCCACCTGCAGGGCCAGGTGCTCGGCGACGAGCCGAGCGCCAAGACGCTGAACTTCTGCCGCCCCGGCGAGGCCCGGGCGGCGTACAAGGCGTGGCGCGCCGCCGGCAACGCCCCGCCGCGCACCGACCCGTACTACGTCCCGCCGGAGGTCGGCAAACTGATCCAGGCGGAGGCGAAGAAGGACCTGCTGGCGTGCGTCCGGGTCGCCGGCCACCTGTCGAAGCTGCAGGGCCGGAAGGTCGCCCTGCCGGGGTTCGTCGGCAGCCCGGCGAACTGCTGGAGCCACTGGTTCCTGTTCCCGCCGCTGCCGGGGAACATCGAGGGGTACGACCTGCCTGACGTCCGGCAGGTGTCGCTGGAGCTGCTGGTCGAGCGGTTCGGCCCGGTGTGGGACGAGTGCAAGAAGTACGGGGTGACGTTCGACCTGGAGTGCCACCCGAGCGAGCGGGCGATGGGCGACCTGGAGAGCGCGGCGGACTACATCAACCACATGTGCAAGGCGGGGTACGAGGGGGTGGTCGGGTTCAACCTCGACGGGAGCCACATGGAGTGGCAGAACGTGTCGGTGGTCCAGTTCATCCGGGAGTTCGCCCCGTTCATCCACTGCGCCCACGTGAAGGGGGTGCAGGTGGAGCGGGAGCACTGCCGGGGCGGGCGGCTCGGTGGGCACCGGGGGATGGGGCACTGGACGAACGGGTGGAAGTTCGTGACCGCGGGGACGATGCGGGACGCGAACTCCTTGGAGGAGATCTTCATCGAGCTGAACCGGGTCGGGTTCGACGGGGCGGTGAGTATCGAGTGGGAGGACAACGACGCGGACCAGTTCGCGGGGGCGCGGGCGGCGCTGGCGAACTGCCGGAAGGCGGACCTGCCGCCGTCCGGGCTGAAGCACGACGAGGCGCTGAAGGGGTGAGCCGGCGGTTGCGGGCCGGTCGCGGGCCGGGGTAAACTTCAGGAGGCGGGCATGGCCGGCGCGATCAAGCCCGTCCTGAAGGGCGTGTACGTGTGCGACGACGTGGTCGCCAACCCGGCCGGCGGCAAGCCGATGGTCGTGAACCTGTGGAACGCCGTCCGGGTTCCCGCCGGGGGCACGTTCCCGTACACGCTGAAGAAGTTGTGCGTGTTCGCGTGGCTGCGCGGCGGCCGGGGGAGGGTGACGTTCCGGATCGACCTGATCCGCACGGCGACCGGCGCCCGGGTCGGCCACGCCCGGGTTTCCGAGTACGACTTCACCGACCCGAACGCCTCCGTCTACGGCCGGTTCCTGTTGGAAGACGTCGTGTTCCCCGCGGCCGGGCGGTACCCGGTCGAGTTCTTCTGCGACGGCGAGTTCTTCGACGACCAGCCCATCCAGGTGTACGGACCTCAGGGGTGAGTGATGAAGCCCGACGACGACCCGCCGCTGGTCACCTTCGAGGCGAGGTTCGAACTCGACCCCCCGGGCACGCCGCCGGCACCTCGCCCGCCCCGGCCGTCGTTCGAGGGCAACCCGGACACGGAAATGCGGGACGGGGCGTTGGTCGACTTCGACGACCCGTCCGCCCCGCCGGGGACGCCGCCGGCCCCCCCGGATCGGCCACGGGCGCCGGACCCTGACGCCGCGTTCGCCCGGGAGCTGGCCGACCGGGTCAGCGAGTACGTCCGCACCCGGCCGACCGGGCTGACGGCCGAACAACTCGCCGCGCTGGTGCAGCAGTTCCTCGCGCGCCGCCCCGCCTGAGGAGGGTCCGTGACCCGCGCCGCGCTCCTCGCCGTCCTCCTCGCCGCGGCCCCGGCCGCCGCCCACGACTACTGGCTCGTCCCCGACACCTTCACCCCGAAGGCCGGGGCGGACGTGCCGGTGCGGATGTACGTCGGCGAGGCGTTCAAGCCCGAACAGGAGGTCGCCTACCAGCCGAAGCGGACGGCCAGGCTCGAACTCCACGCCGGCAAGCAGCTGACCGCCGACTTCCCCGGCCTCAAGGACGGCGCCAAGCCGGCGTTCGCGTTCCCCGCCCCGAAGGCCGGCACCGCCGTCCTCCGCGTCGACCGCGACTGGTCCAGCATCGCCCTCAAGCCGGACAAGTTCGCCGCGTACCTGAAGGAGGAAGGGTTCGACGACGTGCTCAAGGCCCGGGACGCGGCCGGCGAGGCCGGCGCCGACGGCCGCGAGCGGTACCGCCGCTACCTCAAGACCGTCGTGCAGGTCGGCCCGGACGGCGACGACACCCCGACCAAGCCGCTCGGCCAGCGGTTCGAGATCACTCCGGCGAAGAACCCGTTCGCCCTGAAGGGCGGCGACGCGCTGCCGGTGACGGTGACGTTCGACGGGAAGCCACTCGCCGGGGCGAAGGTGACCGCCTGGCACCGCGACGGCGACGCGCTCACCGCCGCGACCGCGACCACCGACCGCGCCGGCCAGGCGAGCCTGAAGTTGACGAAGTCGGGGGCGTGGGTGGTGCGGGCGGTGTTCATGCGGCGGGTCGCGGAGAAGAACCCCGACCCGCCGGCCGACTGGGAGAGCTTCTGGGCGGCGGTTACGTTCGCCGTCCCGTGACCGGGCGTAGCAGGCGCACGCCGTGTGCCGTCCGCACGCCGAGCCCGGCGGACGGCACACGGAGTGCGCCTGCTACCATCTCACGGCTTCTTGATTTTCTCCAGCTCCGCCTCCAGGAACGCCCGCGCCTCGGCGAACGCGGCCGCCCCCTTCACCCGGAACAGATCGTGCTCCGGGGCGTCCTCCGGCGGCATGTCCGCGTCCGTCGCCATCCGCTCCAGCAGCCGCCCGAGCACCGCCTTCCGCCGGGCCCGGTCCGCCACCCCGGCCAGCCACGCCGCCCGCCCGGCCTTGTCGAACGGGTCGAACGCCAGGTCCGGGATCGGCTCGAACGGGCGGGCCGTGCCGGCCGGGCGGATGTCGTGGCACCGCAGGCACGCGGACGTCGGCACCACCGCCGCCTCGGCCGACTCCGCCGCCTTCGGGTCGTGCCGCGGCCCGCCCGCGTACTCCGCCCGGTCCGGGGCGAACCCGCCGGCCAGCCCGTGCCGGGTCCTCAGCACCGCGTCCAGCCCGGCGACGAACCGGTCCTTGAACTCGTCCCGGTCCGGGAGCGGGCCGCCGGCCAGCACGTCCGCGAACTCCTCCCCCTCGAACACCGCCCGGGCCAGCACCGCCGCCGTCACCTTCGGGTTCTTCACCCGCCCGGCCGCCGCGGCCAGCGACTCCCACAGGAACTTCCGGTCCCCGCCGGACAGGCCGATCGTCCCGGCCAGCAGGTACGGGTTGACCATCCCGCTCGGCCGCTGGGAGACCTTCGGCTGCGGCGGGACGAACGCCCGCGGGTTGCTCGGCTGGGCCACGCTCGGGACCCCGTGCACCCCGGCCGCCCGGGCCGCGTCGAACAGGGCGAGCTGCCGCAGCCGGTCCTGGTGCTGCTGCTCGACCCGCTGGTTGCTGGCGACGACCGTCTCCACCTTCTTGGCGAACGCGGCGGCGGCCTGCGGGGACGGGAACCCGCCGGGCGGGGGCTGGGGGACCGGCTGGATCGTCGCGAAGTGCGTCCCCCACCCGGCGTACAGCGGCTTCGGGATCGGGGCGAAGTCGACCAGGGTGCCGGTGTTCGTCCCCCGGGCGACGGCCACCCAGTCGGTGACGAACCGGGTCCACGACGGGTCGTTCCCCCAGGCGTCCACCACCGCCCGGACCGGCTTGTCGTTCGGGTCGAGCGGCCCCGGGGCGGCGACCGCCACCAGCAGGGCGACGAACGCCTTCCGCCCGCCGTCCGACCGGTTCATCAGCCGGAACGTCTCCCGGGCCAGGCGGAGCGACGCCCCGGTCCGGACCGCCCCGTCCACCGCCGCCGCCGCCGGGGCGGCCAGGGCCATCCCGTCGACCCGGTCCCGGCCCCCGGGGACGGCCGGGTCCAGCCGCAGCCGGTTGATCGTGAGGGTGCGGAGGCCGGTGTGGTGGGTGGAGTTCGTCCACGGGGCGGCCCCGAGGATCGGCCCCTTGTTCTTGTGGCAGGCGAAGCACCGCCCGCCGTCCACCACCCGCAGCTCCGGGGCGGCGTCCCCGCCCATCCCGTCGATCACCCCGAAGTCGAACCGCCGGCGGAGGGTGTTCCAGGAGATGAACTCGACCGACCGGACCCGCGGGTCGCCGCCCTTCGGGTCCCGCTCCATGTTCGCCGCGAGGAACAGCCGGCCGGTCAGGTTCGGGTCGGCCGGGCCGGCGTCCCCCAGCCCGTCCACCACCTGGGCGATGACGACCCGCGGGTTGCCGACCCCGGAGTCGAGCCGGACGCCCGAGAACACGACCGGCAGTTGGGCGAACGTCCCGAGCTTGCCGAGGGCCTTGACCAGGTCCTCGCCGGTGGCCGGCGGCTTCCCGCCGTTGGCGTCGAGGACGGCGGCGACCGCGCTGCCGGCCAGGGCCGAGGCCCGCGGCGGCGGGGCGGCCGCCGGCTCGTCGTCGGGGGCGGCCCCGGCCGGCCGCAGCCCGGCGACCCCCGCGGCCAGGGCGAGCGTGAGGGCGGCCGCGCCGCCGTGTGTCCGTTTCATCCCCGGTCCTCGCGACGTGCCGGTCGGTCACTGGACGTGACCCGCCGGTAACGTAACGGGCCGGGCGGGTCGGCGTGAGCCGGAAAACCGCCGGGGTCCCGGCGTCACCCGTCCGCGTCCCAGACGACGATTCGACCCTTCTCGCCGCCGGCCGCGGCCGGCGGCGAGAAGGGTCGAACGCGACCGACTTCGGCTTCCCGATGTCCCGGTCGCTTACCGGACGGTGGCACCCGAAACGAAGATCATGGCGTCCTGTCGCACGTCGGTACCTCCTACGTACATGCCCCAACGGAAATTCGTCTCGCCCTCCGGTCGCGCATAGATACCCTCGCCGACCTTCCGTCCGTCCAGGTAGACCTCGTAGTCGTGCCCGTTGTCCCGGACCCGGATGTGGAACGGTCTTCCCACCATGCCCGTTGCGATCACCTGGTCCGCCGCCCGGCGGTGGTTGAGGGTGATGTCGCCTTGTGCGTTCATGCCGAGTTGCATCGCCCACTCGTTGACGTTGTTCATCACCTGGAGAACCGCCGCGCCGTGCGGCTTGACGACGGTGTAGGTGCCGCTCCACTCGTGCCAGGCGCCGCGCTTCCAGTTCAGCGCAGTGAAGGCTTCGATCCGCGCGGCCTTCTCGCGCGTGTTGCGCACGTTCTCCTCGCCCACGAACAGCCTGAACACCTGGGTGCTGCCGTCCTCCTGATACCACCTCGACCACTTCGCGAAATCCTTGCGCGGGATGAAGCTGTTCCCCAGGGTGTGGATCCGGATGTCCTTCGCGATCGGCCGCCGGGCTTCCGGGGTGAGTTCCACGAGCTGATTCATCACGTCGATGGTGGACCCGGTCACGCCGGTCGTCGAGTTCTTCCCTTGCGGCAGCTTGCCGCTCTTCAGCACGTCGGCGAACGAGGGGTCGGTGCCCTTCTGGGTGAACAGGGGCACGGGTGCCGCCGCCTGCACGGAGGCCGCGCAGAGGAGCGCCGCGAGACAGATTCTCGAAACCGAAGTCACGGGATGTCCTTTCTCACTTCTGCCGATCTCCCTGGGCGAACGCCTCGGGGAGTGCGAATCTCGGCAGAGAGCAGATTACCCCGGCAGAGGGCCGCCAGCAAGAAGTTGACGACACGGATCAAGCCGTTCCGATCCCGGCCGCCGACCGATCGCACCCCGGTGCGGGCGGGCGGGGCTCCGGCCGAGCCGGGCGCCACCGGCTCGGCCGGAGCCCCGCCCTCCCACACCGAGACACGACCCACCGACCGCCTGGTCGCTCGCGACCCGAGTCGGTGGTGGTCGGTCACTTCTTCTCCAGCAGTCCGCGCGACTTCATCCAGTCGGCCAGCCGGTTCGGCCACGTCGCCACCGACGCCTCGCCCCCGGTCCACTTCGGGTCGCGGCCCAGCCCGACCCCGTGCCGCCCCTTCTCGTAGATGTGCAGCTCGACCGGCACCCCCGCCCTCTTGCACGCCAGGTAGAACCGCGTCGCGTGCTCCGGCACCACCGCCTTGTCCTCCGACGTGTGGAACAGGAACACCGGCGGCGTCTCCTTCGTCACCTGCTTCTCGTTCGACAGCAACTCCACCAGCTTCTCGTCCGGCTTGTCCCCGATCAGGTTCCGCCGCGACCCGCCGTGCGTCACCCCCGCCTCCATCGTGACCACCGGGTACGCGAGGATGGCGAAGTCCGGGCGGCAGCTCTGCCGCTCCACCTCGTCGCCGTCCTTCCGCCCGGCGTCGAAGTGGGTGGCGGCGGTGCTCGCCAGGTGCCCGCCGGCCGAGAACCCCCAGACCCCGACCCGGGCCGGGTCGACCCCGTAGTCGGCGGCCTTGGCCCGGACCAGCCGGATCGCCCGCTGGGCGTCGGCCAGCGGGGCCGGGTGGAGCGGGCCGGGCCGGTCCTTGGTCGCGATCCGGTACTTCAGCACGAACGCCGACACCCCGATCCCGTTCAGCCACTCGGCCACCTGCTTCCCCTCGTGGTCGGCGGCTAGCACCCCGTACCCGCCGCCCGGGCAGACCACCACCGCCGCCCCGTTCGCCTTCCCCTTCGGGGCCGCGAACACCGTCAGGCTCGGCTTGTCCGCGTCGGAGTCGCCGACCGCGTGCGGGGCCTTGCCGGGCCAGAGCGGGACGACCGGGTGGGCCGGCGGCTGGGCCGCGGCCAGGGAGAGGAGGACGGCGAACATGGGGGACTCGTCCGCGGGAGGGGGTGTTCTCCCGTAGCAGTCGCCGCTTGCGGCGTTGCGCGCAACGCCGCAAGCGGCGACTGCTACGGGAGGGCGCGGGGATAGCGTAGGGGAACGGGACGGGCGGTCCAGCCGGGGCGCGGGGTGGAGGTGGCGCCCCGGGGCCTCGGGCCGGTCAGGAGCGGGCGGGGGCCGGGCGGGCGGCCAGCAGCTCGCCGATCACCCGCCGGAGCATCTGCCCGGTCGTCATCCCGCGGCGGCTGGCGGCGGCCTCCAGTTCCATCGCTTGCCAGCGGGGGAGCAGCAGCGGCAGCTCCACCACTTCCTGGTCGGCCCGGGGGCCGTCGGCCGAAATGGCGTCGAACAGCGGTTGCACGTTGTCACCTGCGGGTGAGGGCCGGGCGGCGCGGGCCTGCCGTCCGAACCGTTGGGGCGCCGGCGGCGCCGGGTGACCGTCCCGTCCGTCGAACCCCCCGTACCACTGAGGCTGGTGGTGGCGGCCTGACCGACCGGGGAGTTCGGGTCCGATTGGCTAATCCTCTTAAAGCAACCGTGATGCCAGAAACCCCTGGGGCGTTGGCGTTCGAGGCAACCGCTTCTCCGAGTTAGGGTTAGTTCGAGTCGACGGACCCTCCTCCCGTCCGGCCGCCGTTGCGATGCCCAAAGCAATTGCAAACGGTGTTTCCGTTCGGGCATTCGGCCGGGTTCGACTCTGCCAGACGGGACGAGTGTACGACCTGCCGGGGGGTTAGGCAATCCGTCCCGGACCGGGGTGGCTCCCCGGTGTGGAAGGCGAGGCTCCCGCCGAGCCGGGCGTTTCGGCTCGGCGGGAGCCTCGCCCTCCCACACCGAGACCAGACCCGGACCGAGGGAAGGTGCCGGCCCCGGAGCCTGGCGGGGTGGGCGGGGCCGGGAGGCGGCGGGGGGGCGGGAGGTTCCGACGGTTCCGCCGGGGGTGCGGAGAAATGCGCGAAAGGTGTTGGCCCGGGCGTCGCGGCGGGAGACAATGCGGGATAGCATTTCAGGCGCGGCGCCCCGCCCCGACCGCCGCCCGGCGGACCCCGCGACCCGCGGAGCGGACACCCCATGCCGAACAACCCGAACGACCCGGACCGGAAGCCCGCCTCGGACCCGAAGGACGACCCGACCGACGAGACCGCCCCGCTCGCCCCGCCGCCGCCCGAGGACAGCTGGGCCGACGTCCCGGTCGCCGGCCTGTCGGGGTCGGAGGAGATCGACTTCGGGCCGCCCGCGGCCGCGGCCGCGGACAGCTGGGCCGACGTCCCGGTCGCCGGCCAGTCCGCGTCGGAGGAGATCGACCTCGGGCGGTCGTCCGGGGTGCAGCTCGGCGCCAACGCGTCCGACCCGTTCCTGGCCGAGTCGTCCAGCGACATCATCCCCGAGGCGCTGCCGGCCGACCCGTCCTCGCTCAACCTGCTGGGCGGGGCGGTCCGGCCGGTGGCCCCGGCGTCCGGGTGGCTGACCTCGGACAGCGGGACGCGGCAGCCGCCCCCGGCCGCCCCGCCGGACGCCCCGGAGGCGGACATCGCCAAGAGCCCGCCGCCGGCGGTCGAGAGCTCGGACGTGCTCGCCGACCAGTACCCGCACCCGGCCCCGCCCCCGGTCACCGGCGGGTCGGACGTGATCGTGGCGGCGGCCGACGAGTCCACGTCCGGCACCGCGGCGGCCGGGCCGCGGTCGTCCGAGGTCGCCCTGCTGTTCGACCCGCCGGCCGGCGGGAGCACCGTCCCGGTCGAGCTGGCCGGGGACGACCTGCCGCTGGCCGACGACCTGCCGGAGGCGGACGACTTCCCGGAGGGGGACAGCCTGTTCGACCTGGGGCCGTCGGCCGAGCTGCCGTTCGGCCCGGTCGAGACGCCCCCGCCGGGGGCCGACGCCCCGGACTACGGGGCCACCCCGGACCCGACCCACGACGCGTCCAGCATCCTCGGCGACCTGGCCGAGCCGGGCCGCCCGGAGGTGGACTCGGACGGGTCGGCCGTCCGGATCGAGGCCCCGGGGGTCGGGCGGACCTTCCCCGACCCGGGCGGGACGGAGTTCGACCTGACCCCGGTCGACGACCTGCCGGTCCCGCCGGAGCTGGCGGCCGCGGCCGGCGGGGCCGACCCGCTGGCCGGCGGCCGGACCGCCCCGGACCTCGGGCTGCACGACCCGGACGAGGACCGGACGGACGAGCAGCCGGCCCCCCGGTCGAGCATCTTCGCCGGGGCCGGGCCGAAGCCCCGGGGCGGGTCGTCTGATGTCGCCCTCGGCGAGTCCTCGGTGGTCCCGGCCGAGGACGACTCGTCGGTCGAGTTCTCCGACCACCCGTCGGCCGAGGACGAGGCGGCCGCGTCCCGGATCTTCGGGCCGCCCAGCCCGTCCCGGTCGGTCCCGCGGAAGACCCCGGTCCCCGAGCCGGAACCGGACCCGATTGCCGGGATGCTCGACTGGGGGGCGGGCGAGGCGGACGTGCTCGGGGCCGACCCGGCCGCCGCCGCCGGCCCGCCGACCGGGGTGCTGAGCGGCCGCGGCAAGGGGTCGGCCGGGCCGAAGACCCCGGCCGGCAAGACCGGGCCGGGCCCGGGGGACGAGGACGACCCGTCGGTCGAGATCGACTGGCTGTCCGGGTCGTCGGCCGAGGGCCCGGTCGTCCCGGCCGACGCCCCGCCGACCCCGCCCCCGGCGCCGGCGCCGGCCCCGGCGCGGCGGGCGCGGGCGGTGGCCGTCGCCCGCCCGGCCCCGGCCCCGGCGGCCGTCGCCCGCCCGGCCCGCGGGCGGGCCGGGGCGTGGGCCGGCGGCACCCTGGTCGGGGCGGTGGTGGCCGCCGGGGCGTGCGCCGGGGTGTACTTCGGCGGGCTGGTGCCGAACGCCGAGCCGACCGCCCAGGCGCCCCAACCCCGCCCGCAGCCCGGGAAGACCGACCCCGACCCCAAGACCCCCGAGGCCCCGCCGCCGAAGCCGGCCGACGTGACGGCCGCCGTCCGGGCCGGGGACTTCGCCGGGGCCCGGAAGATCGCCGCCGCCCTCCCGGACACGGACCCGGAGGTCCGGGCGGCGGTCGGCGAGGCCGAGCTGTTCGCCGTCGTCCAGGCCGGGAAGCCGGACGCCGCCGGGCTGAAGGCGGCCCGGGAGAAGCTGCAGGCGGTGGCGGCCGACGCCAAGGCGGACGTGCGGATGGCGGTCAAGGCCGCGGTGCAGGTCGGGGTGGCCCACGAGTTGGCCGGCGACCGGGACGCCGCCCGTAAGGCGTACGAGGACGCCCGGGCCCGGTTCCCGGCCTACGCCGCCACCTTCGACGCCGCCCTCGACCGGCTCGCCGCGACCGCCCCGGCGGCGGCCCCGCCCCCGCCGCCGGAAGGGGCTGCCCGCCGGCTCGCCCCGGCCGACGCCCACCAACTGCTCC
Organism: Isosphaera sp.; assembly: GCA_013822345.1. Lineage (GTDB taxonomy): Bacteria > Planctomycetota > Planctomycetia > Gemmatales > Gemmataceae > Gemmata. Next base: position 52,330 of record PNKH01000020.1, on the reverse strand, counting down.
TCGCCGTCACCCTGCTCCAGCCGGACCCGAAGGCCGGGGCCGATGAGGTGGAGGCCGGGGTGCACTTCTGGAAGGCGGTGAACCTGGCGGCGGGCGAGAAGTTCGCCGAGGCGGCCGCCGAGATCGTGAAGGCGAAGGCGGCGCACCTGAAGCAGGCGAAGGCGAACCCCGGCCGCGGGCTGAACCCGCTGTCGGACCCGCTGGAGCAGATCTTCGCCCGGTCCTGCGACGACCTGAAGGCGTACTGGGAACTGCGGGCGGCGATCTACGGGAGCAAGCCGGTCGCCGACCTGTTCAAGAAGGACGGGGCGGACAAGGCGGTGGCCGCCCTGGCCGCCGACCGGGCCGCCGCCGCCGGGGTGCCGGGGCTGAAGACCGACCTCAAGGACGCGTCCGACAAACTGGCCATCGCGACGAAGGACCTGAAGGACACGTCCGACAAGCTGGGCGTCGCGATGAAGGAGCTGAAGGTGGCCGGCGACCTGGCGACGGACCTGAAGGGGGAGGTGAAGAAGGAGGCCGACGCGAAGGCGGCGGCCGAGAAGAAGCTGGACGCCGAGGAGAAGGCGCGGAAGGCGGCCGACGACCTGGTGGCGGCGGTGGCGAAGGAGCTGCAGGGGGCGAAGCTGCTGGGCGAGAAGTTCGGCCCGGACGAGCTGCGGGCGGCCCAGAAGGTGGCGGCCGAGCGGGCGACCGGGCCGACCCTGTCCGCCCTGGTCCCGCCGGGGATGATGGCGGTCGGCGGGGGCGGGCTGAGTTCCGCCCAACTGCTCGACCTGGCCGGCCGGCTGACGAAGTCCGAGGCGGCGGTCCGGGCGGCGGACGCGAAGCTGGAGGCCGAGACGAAGCGGCTGGCGGCCGACCACACCCTGGCGATGAAGAAGCTGGCCGAGGGGCACGCCGCGGCCGTCGGCAAGCTGAAGGACGACCAGACGGCGGAGCTGAAGGCGGCGGCCGAGAAGTACGTGGCCGACGCGAAGAAGCTGACGGCGGGGTTCGAGGAGAAGGTGCGGGTGCTGAACGCCGCGGTGGCGGCGGAGAAGGTGCGGGTGGCCGAGAAGGACAAGCAGATCGCGGCCGACCGGGAGAACGCGGTCAGCCCGGGGCAGGCGCTGGACCTGTGGCTGCCGATCCTGGTGGAGCTGCGGCGGGCGTCGGACGCGGAGGAGGCGCTGAGGACCGCCCGGAAGGCGCAGGCGGCGGCCCCGCCGGGGTCGGCGGACGCGGGGAAGGCCCGCACCGTCGCCGGGCTGGCGCTGCTGTTCAAGGGCGACCTGGCGGGGGCGAAGGCGGAGTTCGAGGCGGCCCGGGCGAACCCGGCGCACGGCCCGGCGGCGCGGGAGAAGGTGTTGTGGGCGACGGCGGCGGACGTCGGGCTGGCGTCGGTGACGGACCGTCAGGCGCCGTTCCGTCGGCCGGTGGAGTTGCCGCGGCGGGACGCGGCGGCGGCGGCGCGGGCTCTGGACGCGGGGATCACGGCGTACAAGTTGGGGCGGTATTCGGACGCGGCGGCGAGCCTGGCGGCGGCGGTGGACGCCGACCCGACGGACGCGCTGGGGTGGTACTTCCTGGGTGCGGCGCGGTGGGGGCTCGGCTCGACGGACCAGGCCCGGGACGACTTCCGGCAGGGTGCGGTGCGGGAGCTGGCGTCGACGGTCCCGACGCGGGTGGTGAACGCGGCGTTGGCGCCGATCCAGGGCCCGGTCCGCGACGCCCTGACCGCCGCCCGGCCGTGACCCTGTCACCCGTGGCGACCCGAGGTTCCGAGGGGGAGGTCATGAGCGGACGGTTCACGCTCGAGTTCTGGCGGGATGGCGACTTCTACGTCGGCCGGCTGCTGGAGGTGCCCGGGGTGTTCAGCCAGGGCGAGACCCTGGACGAACTCCGGGAGAACATCCAGGACGCCTACGACCTGATGGTGACGCAGGAGCGCACGCCGGCCCCGGCCGGCGCCGAGCGGGAGCCGGTGGAGCTCGAGGTGTGAAGCGCCGGGACCTGATCCGGGAGTTGGAGCAGGCCGGGTGCGTGCTCGTCCGCCACGGCCGGCGGCACGACGTGTACCGGAACCCGGCGACCGGGGCGCAGGCCCCCGTCCCGCGGCACCGGGAGGTCGCGGACACCCTCGGCCAGGTCATCCGCAAGCAACTCGGCCTGATCCCCGACCCCTCGGCGGGCGACGCCCCCGCCGAGGGGTGACCGGCCGCCCGGCACCGCCGCCCGCTTCCGGGTCTGGGGGGCTACGAGGTGGAAAAGGTGTTGCTCGTCGCCGAGCGCGGGGACGAGCGGTTCGAGATCGTCGACGACGGCGGCGGGGAGGGTGTGCTGGTCTACCGCTACGCCGCCGGGCGGAACACCCACGACTACCTCCAGCCCGACCTGCCGACGGGTCTGCTCTGCGCCGAAGACGAGTGGGGAGTGGACCCGTCGGCTTGGCGCCCGGCCGAGCCGGGCGAACTGCCGCTGTGGCAAAGGCGCGCTTGAGCGGGTGCCGGATCCGATGCCGACCCTGATCCTCACCCCCCGGTTCACCGACGACGCCCAGGCCCTGTGGCGCGCCGCCGGCCGCCTCGGCTGGGGCGTCGAACGGCTCACGACCTGGCGCGTCCCGGACGTACTCCGCTCCGTCCCCGACCCCGTCCTCTACCTCGAAACCCTGTTCGGCCCGACCCTCGCCGAGCAGTTCGGCCTCCGACTCCTCGAACCGGCCACCGACTGGCTGCCGCGCCTCCCCGACGAGTTCCGCAAGCGGCGGGTGTCGCTCACCACCCTCCGCGCCGCCCGCCAACTCGCCGAGCCGGCGTTCGTCAAGCCGCCGAACGACAAGAGCTTCCCCGCCCGGGTGTACGCCGGCCCGAACCTGCCCGACGGGTACGACGAGGACGGCCCGGTCCTCGTCGCCGAGGTCGTGCGGTGGGAGAAGGAGTTCCGCTGCTTCGTCCTCGACCGCCAGGCCCGGGCGCTGTCGGTGTACCTGCGGGACGGCGAACTCCAGCGCGACAACGGGTTCGAGGCGTCCGGGGCGGAACTGGCGGAGGCCGGGGCGTTCGTCCGGGCGGTGCTCGCGGACGGGCGGGTCGACCTGCCGCGGGCGGCGGTGCTCGACGTCGGCGTGATCGCCGGCCGCGGCTGGGCGGTGGTCGAGCAGAACGCGGCGTGGGGGGCCGGCATCTACGGCTGCGACCCGGCCGAGGTGCTGGAGGTGTTGCGGTACGCGGCGGTCCCGGCGTGAGCGGCCGGGACTCCGGCGGCGAGCCGGGAGCGTGAGCGGCCGGAGAACGTCAGGCCCTCCGGTCGCTCACGCTCCCGGCTCGCCCCGTCACTCCAGGTCCCACGCCACCACCCGGCCGAACCGCGCCCCGGCGACCGCCGTCAGCCCGTCCGGGGCGACCGCCAGGCAGGTCACCGAGTCGAGCCGCCAGCCCCACTCGGCCGCCCTCGCCCCGGCCGCCACGTCCCACAGCTGCACCCGGTTCCGCGGCCGCCGCACCAAGAGCCCGCCCCCGCCCGGGGTGAACGCCACCGCCGGCCGCCACTCCCGCCCCCGCTCCCCGTCCGCCCGCCCCAGCACGAACACCGGCTCGATCAGCTTCCGCGGCGGCGGGGCGACGGTCGGCGGCGCGTCGTCGTCGTCGCCGTCCGGCTCGGCCCCGGGCTCGGCGGGGGTGTCGAAGACGGTCACGTCGGTCCCGTCGGCCACTGCGAACCGCCCGCCGTCGGGGGAGAAGGTGACCGCCACCCCGGCCCGGCTCCGGTACCGGTGGTCGAGGGCGGCCGCGACGCGGCCGGTGCGGAGGTCGATGAGCGACGGCCGGACCCGCTCGTAGACGCCGAACCCCCACCGCCCGCACGGCGACAGGGCGACCACCGCCGCCCGGCTCTGGAGCGGCCGGGCGTGCGACCACAGCGACCGGGCGGCGGGCGGGGACGGCCGCACGTCCCGCAGCCCGCCCCGGACCGCGGCCACCAGCCCGTCCCCGCCCTCGGCCAGCACCGCCCCGGCCATCGTCCACCCGCCCCCGTGCCCGACCAGGTCGCCGGTGGCCGCGTCGAACAGGTGGACGCCCTTCAGCGACCCGACCGCCAGCCGCGCCCCGCCGGCGCAGAACACGACCGACCCGTACCCCGCGACCCGCGGCAGCGGCAGGGTGCGGGCCGGGAGGCCGGTGGCCCGGTCGAACAGGGTGACGCCGTAGTTCGGCTGGCCGACCGCGAGCGTGGTGCCGGCCGGGTCGAACGCGAGGTGGGTGACCGGGTGGGTGGACGCGGTCGCGGCGGCGAACATGGCGGCCCTCCGGGGCGGGAGGCTCTCCGGGGTACTCGGTGGGTGGCGCCCCTCACCCGGCTCCGGCGAAGCGCCGGAGCCGACCTCTCCCCAGCGGGGAGAGGTGGGGGCCGGGCGGCCCCTCCGCACGCACCCGACTCGGGAAGCCGGCGAGAAGGCCAGCCAGCCCCCGCCTCTCCCCGCTGGGGAGAGGTCGCCGGCGCTTCGCCGGCGGGTGAGGGGCGCCACGCAGACGGACGCCCGGACGCCCGCCCCGGTTCGGGCCGCTACTCGTCCACGTCGAACACGACCAGGCTCCCGCCCTCCGTCCCGCACACCCCGGCCAGCCCGTCGGCGGCCGCGGCGACGCACGTCAGCCCGCCGGCCCCCCAGTCGTACCCGCGCTCCACCTTCCACCCCTCCGCCGACCACACCCGCAGCTCCGGCGTCCCGTCGACCGTCGCCAGGTGCCGCCCGCCGACGAACGCCGCGCCCCGGAACGCCTCCCCCGGCGACGCCACCCGCCGCAGCAGGTTCCCGGCCCGCGTCTCCATCACGTGCAGGTCCGTCTCCCACCCGAATACCACGGTCAGGCTGTCCCGGGAGAACGCCAGGAACCCGTCCCCGACGTACCGCACCTGGTGCCGCCCGTTCAGCCCGCCGCTGACCGCGACCCGCAGCTCGAACGTGTCCGGCCCGATCCCGGCCAGGAACTCCCCGTTCGGGCTGAACGCCAGCCGGGCGAACGGGGACCAGAAGTCGAACCCGGTCTTCGGGGCGAACCCCGGCAGGCCCCACCGCTCCAACCGGACCTGCCGGCGGTGCCCGGCCCGGGTGGCGGCCACGGTCTTCCCGTCCGGGGACGCGGCGACCCCGCCGGAGAGGCGGGAGGTGGCCAGCAGGACCCGGTCGCCCGGCCCGGTCGGGTGACAGTACAACCCCGCGTCGCCGGCCGACACCACCCAGGCGCCGTCGGCGGTGAACGCCACTTGGCCGACCGGGGCCGGGGACCGGGCGCGAGCCGCGGGGGCGCCCGCCGGCCACGGCCAGACGGCCACCTCGTACCGGTCCGCGGCGGCCAGGAACCGCCCGTCCGGGGAGAACGCGACCGCCCGCACCGGCCTGTCGAACGCCTCGATCACCCGCATCGGTCACCGCCCCCGCGGCACGGCGGGCAAGCCCGCCGCTATCTGTGGAGGTCACAGGTCCACGTCCCACACCACCACCTGGCCCTTGTCGCTCCCGGCGGCCGCCACCGCCCCGTCCGGGCTGACCGCCACGCTCCGCAGCCGGCCGACCTCCCAGGTGTACCGGGCGACCGGCGACCAGGTCGCGGCGTCCCAGACGGTCACCGTGGTGTCGTTGCTGGTGGTGAACAGGTGCCGCCCGGACGGGTGGAACGCGGCCGCGGTGAAGTGCTTCCGGGAGTCGTTCCGGACGGCCCGCGGCGGGCCGTCCCGGTCGAGGTCCCAGACCAAGAGGGTCATCTCGCAGACGGCGACCAGCTGCCGGCCGTCGGGGCGGAAGTGGAGCCGGCGGAAGGACCGGTACGGGTAGTCCCGGGCCGCGACCGGGTCCCCGGTCGCGGCGTCCCGGACGGCCAGCTCGTACCGCCACGGCCGGTACGACCGGAGCCGCAGGTAGGCCAACCGGTCCCCGGCCGGGGACAGGGCCAGCCCGCCCGCCTGCCCGCCCACGTCCTCCGCCCAGCCCGGCCGCCACCCGTCCCCGGCCGGGTGCCACGCGGACAGGGACGGGGCGTGCCACGACCCGGCCTGGAGGACCACCCGCCCGTCGGCGAGGGCGAAGTCGTTGACCGGCGACCGGTCGGCCACCGGCCCCAGCGGCGAGCGGTCGCCGGTCGCCGGGTCGACCGCGACCAGCCGGGGCCCGGCCGGGCGGACCAGGCCGCCGGCCGGGGTGAAGACGAGGGCGCGCGGGTAGAAGTGCCCGGCCGGGAGGCACCGGCGCGGCGGGTCGGCCGAACCCGGGTCCCAGACGAACGCCCCGTCCCAGTCGTACAGCCCGACCAGGGCCGCCCCGCCCGGGGCGAACCCGACCGCCACCACCTCCCGCTTCCCCGCCGACAGCACCCGCATGACCGACCCCCGCCCGGGCCGGCCCCATTGTACCGCGGGCGGCCGGGGTGGGCTGTCGCGCGGGTCGTCCCGGGAGGTGGTTCCCCCTCACCCGGCCCGGCGGGGCGCCGGGCCGAACTCTCCCCCGAAGCGGGGGCGAGGTGGGGGCTTCCGGTCTTCTCGGGAGCTTCCCGGGCCGGGGACTGTTGTGGGCGGGGTCGGCGGCCGGGCGACCGTCTGCGTGGCGCCCCTCACCCGGCCGCTCGCGGACTCGCGGCCGACCTCTCCCCGCCGGCGCGGGGCGAGGTGGGGGCCGCCGGTCCACTCATCAGCCTCCCGGGTCGGTGACCTGAAGAGGGGCCGCGGTGCCCCCACCTCGCCCCTGCTTCGGGGGAGAGGTCGCCGGCGCCTCGCCGGCGGGTGAGGGGGGGCGCGTCGGGAGGCAAGTCGGGGGCGAACCCCGCCCGGCGGCCCGGATTTTGACGGGGGAAGAATCCGGCCGGTTCTTTTATTGATGACGTCCACACCCCTGGGGTTCGGGGCGTCATCAATAAAAGAACCGGGTCGGGTTCTTATTGATGATACCCCCAAACCCAGGGGTATGGCCGTCATCAACAATCACCAAGCCGGACCCGGGCAACCGGTTCTCACCACCCGCCACCCCGTCGCCGACGCTCCGGGTTCGCCCGGGTCCCCGTCAGTCCTTCCCCTTCGCCCGCGGGGCCGGCACCGCCTCCTCCTCGTCGTCCTCCGTCCCCGGGACCCGGATGTCGTACCCGATCACCGCCTTCGGGTCCGCCTTCGGGTCGTTCTCGACCACCAGCGTCCTCGCGTACTCCTTCCCGTCCACCGTCAGCACCACCCGGTACGTCCCGGCCGAGACCGTCCCGCCCGGCCCGGCCAGGTTCCACGCCAGCCGGTGGAACCCGGCCTCCGCCGGGGCCGTCCGGAACTCCCGCACCACCGCCCCGCCGGCGTCCGTCACCTTCAAGGAAGCCGCCTTCCCCGGCTTCGTCACCAGGTACTCGAACGCCACCCCCGGGGCCGGGTTCGTCCCGTAGAACTTCCGCAGCTCCTTCGAGTACGGCGACTCCCGCCCGCCCTCCAGCTTCCACCGCGTCGCGACCGGCGGGGCGAACAGCGTCACCGCCTCCTTCAGCGGGTCCACCGTCGTCTCGCCCTTCTCCGCCTTCACCGTCCTCGCCGACATCTGCCGCAGGCTCGCCACGTCCACCACCCACACGCTCCGCCCGTGCGTCGCCACCACGATCTCGCTCGCCGTCGTCGGCTGGGCCACCTCGTGCACCGCCACCGTCGGCAGGTTCCCGTTGATGTTCGCCCAACTCGTCCCGCGGTTCACCGACGCCCACACCCCGAACTCCGTCCCGCAGTACAGCACGCTCGGGTTCGTGGTGTCCTCCCGCAGCACCCGGGTCGAGCCGAACGCCGGCAGGTTCCCGACAACCGGCTTCCACGTCGCCCCGTAGTCCTCGGTCAGGTACAGGTACGGCTTGTCGTCGTCCGACCGGTGGCCGTCCAGGCAGACGTAGCACCGGCCCTCGGCCTGGCGGCTCGGCTCGATGCTCGACACCCACCGCGGCCCCGGCAGCCCGGCCGCCTTCAGCTTGTCCAGCACGTTCTCCCACTTCCCGCCGCCGTCCTTCGTCACCCACACGCTCCCGTCGTCGGTCCCGGCCCACAGCACGTCCGGGTTCCGCGGGCTCTCGGCGATCGCCGTCAGCGTCCCCTTCTTCGACGCCGTCAGGTCCGGGCTGACCGCCTTCAGGTCCTCGCCCCGCTTCACCGACCGGAACACGTACTGGGCCCCGCAGTAGAAGATCCCGGGGTTGTGGGCCGACACGATGAACGGGGTGTTCCAGTTCCACCGGAGCGGCTCGTCCGCCTTCACCGGCCCGCGGCCGATCCCGCGGCTCTCCCCGGTCCGGAGGTTGCGGCGGTTCATCCCGCCGTTCTGGCTGGTGGCGTAGACCACGTCCGGGTCCGACGGGTCGACCCGGCAGGTGAACCCGTCCCCGCCGAGGAGGAACAGCCAGTCGTCGTTCACCGGGCCGGTGCCGCGGAGCGTCCGGCTCGGCCCGCCCCAACTGCCGTTGTCCTGCAAGCCGCCGTACACGTTGTAAGGCTTCTTGTTGTCGACCGCGACGTGGTAGAACTGGCCGAGGGCCAGCACGTTCAGGTGGTCCCAGTTGTCGCCCCGGTCGTAGGTGGCGTAGAACCCGCCGTCGCACCCGAGGATCATGTGCCGGCTGTCCTTCGGGTTGATCCACAGGGCGTGGTGGTCCGGGTGGACGCCGCGGGCCGGGGACGCGGCGAACTTCTCCCCGCCGTTGCTCGACCGCCACACCTGCAGGTCGCCGAGGGCGTACACCACCTTCTCGTCGTTCGGGTCGCACCGGACCTGGCTGAAGTAGAACGGCCGGGGGTTCAGGCTGTTCGCCCGCTTCCACGTCTTCCCGCCGTCGCCGCTCTGGTACACCCCGCCGGTCTGGAACCCCTGCTTCCCCTGGTCCTTCTGGACGTTCGGCTGCTGCCCGCCGACGACCGCGGCGAGCTGGAACGGGCGGGTCGGCGGGATCCGGACCGGGCCGGCGGTCGGCACCACCTCGACCTCGACCGGGGTGCCGCCGCGGTTCAGGGCGACCTTCACCTTCTCCCCGGCCTTCAGCTTCCCGAGGGCGACGGTCACCTCCTTCTGGTCGGCCACCTTGGCCCCGCCGACGGCGGTGACCACGTCCCCGGCCTTGACCCCGGCCTTGGCCGCCGGCCCGCCCTCGGTCACCTGGTCGACGGTCAGCCCGGGGCGGACGAACCGCACCCCGATGACCGGCGGGGCCGCCGGTCGGTCGTCCTTCTTGGCGTCGAGCTTCACGTCGAACGCCTGCTCCTTGTCGCCCCGCCTCGCCGTGAACTTGACCACGTCGTCCGGCTTCTTCTTGGTCATGAAGTCCATCAGGTCGTCGTAGTCGGCGACCGTGGTGCCATCGAGGGCGGTGATCACGTCGCCCTTCTTCAGCCCGGCCTTGCCGACCGGGGTGTCGGCCTCCGGCTCCTCCTCGACCCGCACCCCGCCGCCCTTGGCGGTGTCGCTGGTCATCCCCATGTACACGGTCAGCGGGGTGCGGCCCTTGCCGACGTTCTCGGTGTCGATGATCGCGTACACCAGGCCCTTCGTCTTGCGGGAGAAGTCGAGGCCGATGCGCCCGGTGTTGACCGTCGGCAGGCCGGCGGCGGCCTTCGCGCCGGTGAGCTTCGCCCACGTCTTGCCGGCGTCGGCGGTGCGGAAGAGGCCGCCGCCGGGGCCGTAGGTGACCTCCGGTCCGTACTGGTCCGGGCTCGGCCAGGTGGACGCGTCGCCGTACACCCCGTCGAACCCGTCGCGCTTCCGCTCCCACATCCCGGCGAGCAGGACGTTCGGGTCGAACGGGTCCATCGCCAGCTCGACGGCCCCGGTCTTGTCGTCGACGTACAGGACCTTGGCCCACGTCTTCCCGCCGTCGGTCGTCTTGAACACCCCGCGCTCGTCGTTCGGGCCGTACAGCCGGCCGAGGGCGGCGACGTAGACGGTGTTCGGGTCCTTCGGGTGGATGATGATCTTGCCGACCTGGAACGACTTCTTCAGCCCCATGTTCTCCCACTTCAGCCCGCCGTCGGTGCTCTTGTAGACGCCGTCGCCGTAGGAGACGGAGTTGCGCGGGTTGGCCTCGCCGGTGCCGACCCAGACGATCTTCGGGTCGGACGGGGCGACGGCCACGTCGCCGATGGAGACGGTGGTTTCCTTGTCGAACAGGTGGGAGAAGGTGGTGCCGTTGTTGGTGGTCTTGAGGAGGCCGCCGGAGGCGGTGGCGACGTAGTAGGTGGTCGGGTCGCTCTCGACGACGGCGAGGGCGGTGACGCGGCCGCCCATGTTCGCCGGGCCGATGCACCGCCAGGCCATCTTCTTGACGGCGTCGGTCGGGACGGTGCCGGCGGCCGCGGGGGTGCGGGACTTCAGCTCGTCGAGCCTCTTCTGGAGGGCGGCGAGCTGCTTCTCGGTGTCGGCGATCTCCTTGCGGACATCGTCCAGCTCGTCGGCCCGGGTGGTCGGGGCGAGGAGGAGGACGGCGGCGAGGAGGGCGAACGCCGGCCGGCGGCCGGTGCGGGGCGTGCGGGGGCTCACGGTGCGGCTCTCGGGGTTGCGGGCGCTCGGGTTGCGCCGATTGTAGGCGGGGGCGGACGGCGACGCCAGCGGCGGAAGCTGGGGAAGGCGGAAGAGGCGGGGCGGTCGTGCGGGTTGTGCCGCCGTGCCGACTTCCGCCCGTCGCCGCCGTCGGGTACAACACACTCTGCCCTCCGGGGCCGCACCCCGACCCGACAAGGACCCCGCATGCACCCGTCGCTCCGGGCGGCCGTCGTCGCCGCACTCCTCATCCCCGCCGCCCTCGCCGCCGCCGACAAGCGGCCGATGACGGTCGAGGACCTGTACGCGTTCAAGCGGGTCGCCGCCCCGCAGATCAGCCCGGACGGCAAGCACGTCGTCTACCAGGTCACCACCGTCAGCCTGGACGAGAACAAGTCGACGACCGCCCTGTGGGTCGCGGCGACCGACGGGAAGACTCCGCCGAAGCAGCTGACCGACCCGAAGGGGAAGAAGGACACCGGCCCGCGGTGGTCGCCGGACGGCCGGACGATCCTGTTCGAGTCGACCCGCACCGGCACCGGCCAGCTCTGGACCGTGTCGGCCGACGGCGGCGAGCCCAGGCAGCTGACCGACATCTCCACCGGGGCCGGCACCGGCATCTTCTCGCCGGACGGCCGGTCGGTCGCGTTCGTGTCGGCGGTCTACCCGGAGTACAGCGAGAAGCCGTTCCGCGAGAGCGACAAGCTGAACAAGGCGAAGGACGACGAGCGGGAGAAGTCGCCGGTGAAGGCGAAGGTGTTCACCCGGCTGTTCTACCGCCACTGGGTCGAGTACGTGGACGACAAGCGGCAGCACCTGTTCGTCGTCACCGTCGACGGGAACGACTGCCGGGACGTGACCCCCGGCGACCGCGACGCCTACCCGACCAGCACGACGTTCTCCAGTGGCGACGACTTCACCTTCACCCCGGACTCGAAGCACCTGGTGTTCACCGCCGTCCCGGAGAAGGACGAGGCGTGGAGCACCAACTACGACCTGTGCCGCGTCTCGGTCACGAACACGTCGCCGAAGTGGGAGACGCTGACGAAGGACAACCCGGCCGCCGACGGCGGGCCGAAGTTCAGCCCGGACGGCAAGAAGCTGGCGTGGCGCGCCCAGAAGACGGCCGGGTACGAGGCCGACAAGTGGGACATCCTCGTGGCGGAGTGCAAGCCGGACGGGACGCTCGCGGGGAAGGTGGTCGGGCTGACGCGCGAGGCGGAGTTTCCGAACCCGCCCGGTCTGCCCCCCGGAGCTAAACCCCGTCGACAGCCGTTCGACCGATCGGCCAACGAATTCGTCTGGAAGACCGACAAGGAAATCTGGCTGACGGCCGACTGGGACGGCTCCACCCGAGTCTACGGAGCGTACCCCGAGTCCCCCGGTGTCGGGGAGAACACCCACTTGCACGCGAACGGGGTCGGCTCCGCGGTCGGCAGTTACGGGTCCCTCACCGCGGCCAAGGACGGCACGGTCGCGTTCACCAACGCCACCATGTCGCGCCCTGCCGAGGTGTTCGTCACCGGGAAGCCGAAGTGGGACGGGACGGGAAAGCCGTCCCCCGGGGACTTGGCGATCCCGAACCTCAACCTCAGCCGCGCGAACGACGCGTTGCTCGCCGACCTCGATCTGGCCCGGCCGGAGCCGGCCTCGGTCGAGGTCGAAGGCGACCGCGGGATGCAGATGTGGGTCCTGAAGCCGCCGGGGTTCGACGACAAGAAGAAGTGGCCGGTCGCGTACCTCGTTCACGGCGGGCCGCAGGGGGCGTGGGAGGACAACTGGAGCTTCCGCTGGAACCCGCAGGTGTGGGCCGCCCAAGGCTACGTCGTCGTCCTGCCGAACCCGCGCGGAAGCACCGGGTTCGGACAGAAGTTCGTCGACGAGATCACCGGCGACTGGGGCGGGAAGTGCTACCGCGACCTCGTCGCCGGGCTGGACTACGTCGAAAAGTTGCCCTACGTGGATAAGGGGCGGATCGCGTCCGCCGGCGGCAGCTTCGGCGGGTACATGATGAACTGGTTCGCCGTCAGCGACGTCGCCCCGCGGTTCAAGTGTCTGGTCACCCACTGCTCGGTCTGGAACTTCGAGAGCATGTGGGGGACGACCGACGAGCTGTGGTTCGACGAGTGGGAGCACGGCGGGCTGCCGTGGGAGAAGCCGGGGAAGTACGCCGAGTTCTCCCCGCACAAGAAAGCCGGGAACCTGGCGAAGCACAAGACGCCGATGCTGGTGATCCACAACGACCTGGACTTCCGGTGCCCGATCGGTCAAGGTCACGAGCTGTTCAGCGCCCTCCAGCGGCAGGGGGTGCCGTCGCGGTTCGTCAACTTCCCGGACGAGGGCCACTGGGTGCTGAAGCCGAAGAACGGCCAGTTCTGGCACCGGGAGGTGTTCGGCTGGCTGGCGAAGTACGCCCCGCCCGGCGGGAAGTGACCCCGCGGTCCCGTCGCACAAGCGTCCTTGCTCGTGCCGCGGGGTGGGGTGCCACCCGGGTCGGCTCGGCAGGTGGCGCCCCTCACCCGCCGCCGGCGAGGCGCCGGCGGCGACCTCTCCCCAGCGGGGAGAGGTGGGGGCGGTGCGGCCCCTCCGAAGGCCGACTCGGGAAGCTGCCGAGGAACCCCGCGGCCCCCACCTCTCCCCAGCGGGGAGAGGTCGGCCCCGCGAAGCGCGGGGCCGGGTGAGGGGTTCCGCGACACGGATCCACCCGCGGCCCGAAGACACGCGGTTCCGACCCGCCCTCGTTCACCCCCCGAGGTCCCTCCCGTGCCCGTCGTCGCCTGCCCGAAGTGCCCGACGAAGCTCCGCGTCCCGGACGGGTCGAAGGGGAACGTCCGGTGCCCGAAGTGCCAAGCCGTGTTCCCGGCCGTCCCCGCCGCTCCGGCGTTCGAGGTGGTGGACGACGAGCCGGCCCCCCCACCTCCCCCGCCCCGGGCCGCCCCGAAGTCCGCCGCCACGGCCAGGTCGGCCGCCGCGCCGCCCCCGCCCCCGCCCCCACCGCCGAGCAAGGCCGAGTTCGAGTTCGACGAGGACTCGCCGCGGAAGAAGAAGCGGCGCGACGAGGACGAGGAGGACGACGACCGGGACCGCCCGCGGAAGCGGCGGCGGGACGACGAGGAGGACGAGGACGACCGCCCGCGGTCGCGGGGCCGGGGCCGCCGGGACGACGACGAGGACGACTACGACGGCCGGCCGCGGCGGGGCCGGGGCCGGCGGCGGGACGACGAGGACGACTACGACGACGACTACGACCGCCGGCCGGCGAAGGGCGGCGGGGGGTACGGCCCGGCCTCGACCGGGATGCTGCTGCTGACGATCGGGCAGTGGCTGTACGTCGGGTCGTTCAGCCTGCTCGCCGTGCTCAGCCTGATCGGGATGTTCTCGAAGCTGCCGGATGGGCTGTTCGCGGTGTCCGGGCTGACCGGGGCCGGGAGCATGGTCCTGGCCCTGGTCGGGCTGAGCTTCCTCATCGCCGGGCCGGCCCGGGCGAAGGGGGTGGCGATCGGGGCGGTGAGCGTCGCCGCCGTCCACCTGATCGTGGTCGTCATCTGCTACAGCAAGGTGTCCGACGGGCTGGGCGGGCGGGGCGGGCTCGGGCTCCTGCCGTTCGACTGGATCGTCCTCGGGAACAGCCTGGTCATCACCGACCTGATCCTGCCGGCCCTGATCTACCTGCCGAAGGGGGCGAGCCTCGGCGGGGAGGGGTTCCTGTTCGCCCTGGCCGGGCTCGTCGAGGTGGCCCGGTGCATCATGCTGAACGTGGCGGTGAAGGGGGCGGCGGCCGCGGCCAAGGACCACGACGCGGCCCAGAAGGCCGGGACCGGGGTGCTGATCACCGCGGTCGTCTGCGGCGCCGCCGCCCTCCTCTTCCTGCTCGTCATCGTCCTGGTCAGCGAGGCGAAGATGGGCTCGTCCGCCCAGTACCTCGTCGGGCTGGCCGCGACCGCGGTGTGCGTCGGGTACGCCCTGATGAACCTGCCGGCCGTGTTCGCCGCCATGTCGGCCAAGGACAGCCTGGCCCGGCTGGCCCGGAAGGCCCGCCGCGGGTAACCCACTCGGAGGCCGCCCGTGCGGCTCACCTGCCCGACCTGCCGGACCGGACTCGAGGTGCCCGACGGGACCACCGACCTGGTCCGCTGCCCGGCGTGCCGGGAGGTGTTCGCCCCGGACCCGCCGGAGGCGGAGGAGGTGGAGGAGCCGCCGGAGCCGGTGCGGAAGCCGGCCCGCCGGCCCGCCCCGCCGCGGAAGAAGCCCGCCCCCACCAAGGCCCCGGCGGCGACCCCGGAGAACCGCGACTTCGACCCGATCGACCCGGCCGAGAAGCCGCGGAAGCGGCGGCGGGCCGACGAGGACGACGGGCTCTCGGCGGCCGAGCGGGCGGCCCTGCGGGCGGCGTTCGGCCGGGCGGCGGTCGGGTGCAAGCTGGTCTGGGGGTCGCTCGTCCTGTTCACCCTGTCGATGATGCTGATCATCGCGTTCTGGTTCCAGTCGGCGGTCAGCGACCCGAGCCCGGCGTTCATCGTCGGGGCCGGGGCGGTCGGGGCGGTCGGGTGGGTGCTGGGGGCGGTCGGGGTCGGGCTGTGCCTGTCCGGCCCGCCGAGCCCGGGCCACTGGGGGTACGGGATCGCCGCCGCCGTCGCCGTCGGGCTCCACCTCGTCCTGCTCGGGGCGGCGGTGGCGAAGGGGACGGACTACAACCCCGGGCGGGAGGCGGAGGCGAACGGCCCGGCCGCCGTGTGGGGCCTCGTCCCGACCCGGCTGGACGCCGTCACCTTCTACCTCACCCTGGCGGTGTACCGGGACCAGGAGCTGGTGCCGAAGGGGGAGATGGGGCTGTCGATCGCGGTCGGGCTGGCGGAGCTGGTGCGGACGATGCTGCTGCTGATGCTCCTGTCGTGCCTGGCCCGGGCGACCGGGGACGAGGATCTGAGCCACGAGTGCACCCGGGCGGCCGGGATCTCGACGATCGGGCCCGGGTTCCTGGCCCTCGGGGTGCTGGTGTTCGCCGTCGTCGTGGTCGAGACGCACGCCGGGTCGGGGACGTTCGCCAAGGTGATGTTCACCACCATCCGGATGGGGACGTACGCGGTCCTGAGCGGGTGCGTGTTCGCCGGGCTGATGGCCGCCCGGAAGGTCGCCGACGCCTGCGACGAGCCGTTCCAGTCGCACCTCGACAAGGCGTAGGCGGGCCGTCCGAGCCGGACGCGTGAGCGACGGGGGGCCGGGGTCCGTCACTCACGTTTCCGGCTCGGACGGCGGGGCGGCCGTCTCCCCCGTGTGGAAGGTGTGCGGGCCGAGAACCTGTGGCGGCGGCCCGGCCGCGGACCGCAACAGCAGCCGGACGGCCGCCCGCCCCAGCTCCTGCCAGTCGGCCTGGTGGCAGGCCAGCCCGGGGACCGCCGCCCCGCCGCCGCCGACCACGCTCACGTCCGCCGGCACCCGCACCCCGGCGTCCCACAGGGCGGCCACCACCAGCGCGGCCAGGGTGTTGTTGAAACAGTAGACCGCGGTCGGCCGGGGGTTGAGGGCGAGCACCTCCCGGACGGCCCGGCGGGCGCCGGCCGGGGTGACCTCGGCGGCCAACTCCCACGCCCGCCGGCGCGCCACCCCGGCGTCCCGGAACGCCTGCCGGTAGCCCCGGGCCCGCCACGGGTTCAGTTCGGTCCGGGCCCAGTTCACGAACGCCACCCGCCGGTGCCCGAGGCCGAGCAGGTGGGCGACCGCCGCCCGGGTCCCGGCGAACGAGTCGTCCCGGACGGACGGCACCCCGGCCCGCGGGTCGGAGTGGTCGAGCAGGACAATCGGCAGCCCGAGCCCGGCCGCCCGGCGGAGCACCTTCTCCTCGCCGAACGAGGCGAACACCACCCCGCACAGGGGCGAGCCGGCCAACTGCGGGAGGAGCCGCCCGGCCTCGGTGTTCAGGACGTGGCGGACGAGCACCCCGAGCCCGGCCCGCCCGGCCTCCTCGACCGCCCCCTGGAGCATCAGCCCGTCGACCACCCCGAGGACGCCCTCCTCCCCGTCCCGGGCGGCGTACCCGGCCTGGACGTACCCGACCGCCCGGGGGGCCGGGTCGGCCGGGGGCGGGGCGGCCGCCCGGACGAACGTCCCGCGGCGGCGGGTCTTGACCAACAGCCCGTCCCGCTGGAGCACCCCCTGGGCGAGCCGGACCGTCTCCCGGCTGACCCCGAGCCGCTCGGCCAGCTCGACCACGGTCGGGAGCCGGCCGCCGGGGAACCGGCCCTCGGCGACCTGCCGGCGGAGGAGCCGCTCGACCTGGACGACCAGGCTCGGCGGGCGGTCGAGGGGCGGGGTGTCGTCCACTCGGGGCCTCCGGGGCGGGGCGAATGACACATTGACAACCCGGTGGTGTAATGGCGATACGCCTAGCACCCCGGCCGCCGCCCGGCTAGGGTGACTCCGGCCGGTCACCTCCCCCGCCGGCCCGGACCGCTCCCCGACCGCCCCGGCCCGGGCGGGTCGCCGTCATCCCCGGTCCGTCCCTTTCGGAGGCGCCGTCATGCCGCGGCCGTGTCGTCGGAGGCCGGCGAGGGCCTTCACCCTGATCGAGCTGCTGGTCGTCATCGCCATCATCGCGGTGCTGGTCGGGCTGCTGCTGCCGGCGGTGCAGAAGGTGCGGGAGGCCGCCGCCCGCGGCACCTGCCAGAACAACCTGAAGCAGCTCGGGGTCGCCCTGCACAACTACCACGACACGTTCGGGAAGTTCCCGCCCGAGAACACCCACATCAACAACAGCCCGCGGTGCAACTGGCTCGCCCTCCTGTTCCCGTACTTCGAGCAGCCGTTCCGGGCGACCGAGCTGGCCCCGCCGACCACCTACGGGCCGGGGCTGAACGCCCCGAGCGGGTCGCACGTCCGGAACGACGCGGTCGGCAACGACTACGTCGCCAAACTCCTCGTCTGCCCGTCCGACGGGCGGAAGACGACCGGGACGTTCGGGCTGGGGAACTACCTCGCGGTGAACGCCCCGAACACGGACCAGCGGGACAGCCACAACCGGAACGTCCAGGGGGTGTTCGCGTACTGGGGCCACTTCACCGACGGCACCCGGACGACGGCCGTGTGGGACTTCGTGGTCACCCTCCCGTCGATCACCGACGGGACGTCGACTACCCTGATGGTGGGGGAGCGGCCGTCGTACCCGGACCTGGCCGCCGCCGGCGGGTCGTTCAGCGGGTTCTGGGGGTACAACGAGCTGGACAGCGCGATGGGGTTGCCGAACTCGCGGCTGTGGATGGCGGCCCGGAACCCGGCCGGGGGGCCGTGCCCGAGCGGGAACCAGTGGTTCGGGCCGGGGGACCCGGCGAACGGGTGCGACGCCCACCACTACTGGAGCAAGCACCCCGGCGGCGGGAACTGGGCGTTCGCCGACGGGTCGGTCCGGTTCCTGAGCTACAACACCCCGACCTCCACCCAGGCCGCCCTGGCCACCCGGGCGGGGGGCGAGGTCGTCCGGGTCGACTGACGGCCCGCCCGCTCGCCCGGAGGGGTGTCGATGAGGTCACGAGGTTCGGCCCGGGTGCGGGCCGCGTGCCGACCGGCGGCCGCGGCCGTGCTGCTCGCGCTGGCCGGGTGCGGGCCGGGCCGGGGCGACGTGACCGGGAAGGTCACCTACCAGGGGAAGACGGTGGTGTGGGGGACGGTGCAGTTCGAGGGGCCCGACGGCGGGCTGAAGCAGAGCACCATCGGGAGCGACGGCACCTACTCCGTCCAGGGGGTGCTGGCGGGCGAGGCGAAGGTGGCCGTCAGCAGCGTCAACCCGAAGAGTTCCGACTTCCAGGTCATCCAGCGCGAGGGGGCCCCGCCCCCGCCGCCCCGGCCGGAGGTCAAGGGGTGGTTCCCGATCCCCGGGAGGTACGACACCCCGCACAAGTCCGGGCTGACGTACCCGGTCAAGCCGGGGCCGAACACGATCGACATCAACCTGGAGTGACGGGACCCGTGTCACTCCCGCTTGCCGGCCTTCGGCGGGGAGCGGAGCAGCTCCAGCTGCGGGGCCGGGAGGGTGGCGACCCCGAGGGTCAGGGCGTTCCGGTTCAGGCCCTCGGCCACCGCCTGCGCCAGGTCCGGGTACCTCAGCAACAGCCCGGCCACCACCGGGTATCCCCGCTCGTACTTGTCCAGCTTGTCCGCCTTCGGGAGCTTGTCGGCCGGCACCCGGGCGGCCGCGTCGGCCATCGCCTTCATCACCGCGTCGTTCGAATCCTTGGCCGCGCCCGGGGTGTCCTTGTGGGCCAGCACCACCGCCCGCCCCAGCGCCCCGGCCAGGGCGGCGGTCCGGGTCAGCTTCACCAGCTCCGGGTCGCCCTTCTTCAGCCCGGACGGCGGGACGAAGTTCTCCCCCTCCAGCCGTTTGAACCGGTACTCGGCGTCGTCCTGCCGGCGCGGGTCCCGGGCGTACAACAGCCCGAGCTCGACCGACGCCCGGACGACCTCCTCCGGCGGCGTCTTCTCCCGGTTCCCGAGCAGGGCCAGCAGCTCCCGCTCCCGGGCGGTGACGAACTTCTCCGTCGGGCGGACGTCCGGGAGGCCGGCCGCGGCGGCCGGGGCCGGGCCGGGGCCCGGGTTGGTGACCACGTACCCGAGCACCCCGCCGGCGGCGGCCGCCGCACAGGCCAGGGCGGCCAGCGCCCACCGCCCCCGCCGGGCCGGCCGGCCCGGCGGCACCGCCCCGGACAGCGCCGCCGACGCGGCCCCGTCCGCCGGCACCCCGTTCGGGTGCGGCCCGGACAGGGCGAGCCCGGCCGTCGCCCCGGGGGCGGCGGACAGCCCGTCCCGCACCTTCGCCAGGTCGCGGATCACGTCCCGGGCCGACGGGTACCGGTCGGCCGGGTCCTTGGCCATCAGCTTGTGGACCAGGGCGCACAGCTCGGGGGGGAGGTCCGGGCGGAGGTCGGCGAGCGGCCGGGGGTGCTCCTGGACGTGCTTCAGGGCCACGTCGAACGCCGTCGCCCCGGTGAACGGCGGCTCGCCGGCGAGCAGGTGGTAGCACGTCACCCCGAGGGAGTACAGGTCCGTCCGGTGGTCCGTCGGCTTCCCCTGGACCTGCTCCGGGGACATGTACAGCGGGGTGCCGACGGTCACCCCGCTCTGGGTCAGGTTGACCGGCCGGTCGGTCGGGGCGAAGAACCGACTCAGCCCGAAGTCGGTCACCTTCACCTCGGCCCGGCGGGTGACCAGGATGTTCTCCGGCTTCACGTCCCGGTGGACGATCCCGCGGTCGTGGGCCTTCTGGAGGGCCAGGGCGACCTGCCGGGCGACGGCCACCGCCACCCCCAGCTCGGGCGGCCCCTTGCGGGCGAGGTAGTCGCGCAGGTTCCGCCCGTCGACGTACTCCAGCACCATGTACCGCAGCCCGTCGTGCTCCCCGACCTGGTGGATGTGGACGATGTTCGGGTGGTTCAGCCGGGCGACCGCCTCGGCCTCGGCCTGGAACCGGGCCAGGGCGGTCGGGTCGGCGGCGAGGTCGTTCCGCAAGAGCTTGACCGCCACGTCCCGCTTCAGCGACAGCTGCCGGGCGAGGTACACCTGGCCCATCCCGCCGGCCCCGAGCCGGCGGAGCAGGTGGTAGTCGCCCAGCGTCCGGCCGGTCAGGTCGGGCGGGGCGGCGGTCGGCGGGGCGGGCGGGGCGTCCGACATCGGTCCGGCTCCGGACGGTCCCGTAGTAGGGTGGGCCGAGCCGGCGCCTCGCCGGCGAGTCCCACCGCGCCTGAGGAGGTGGGCCGAGCCGGCGCCTCGCCGGCGAGTCCCACCGCGCCTGGGGTGGTGGGACTCGCCGGCGAGGCGCCGGCTCGGCCCACCCTACACCCCTTCACCCCACCAACTCGCGGACCGGGGCGCCGGTCTCGACCAGGGCGGTCGGGCGGCCCTCGGTGTCCGGGAAGTGGACCGCCCGGGCGTCGACCCCGAGGTGGTGGAACACCGTCGCGGTCACGTCCTGCGGCGTCACCGGGCGGTCCGCGACGTACTCCCCCTTCGGGCTGCTCCGGCCGACCGTCCGGCCCATGTTCATCGACCCGCAGCCCATCACCAGGCTGAATACGTTCCCCCAGTGGTCGCGGCCGCCCTCCGGGTTCATCCGCGGGGTCCGGCCGAACTCGCCCATCGCCACCACCAGCGTCTTCCCGTACAGCCCGCGGTCGATCAGGTCGCGGACCAGCGCCGCGAACGCCCGGTCGAACGGCGGGATGCACTGGTTGCCGCCGTCGGTGGTGCTCAGCCGGTTCGCGGTCCCGTGGTGGTCCCACGGGACGCAGTTCACCGTCACGAACGTGACCCCGGCCTCGACCAGCCGGCGGGCGAGCAGGGCGCTCTGGCCGTAGGTGTGCCGGCCGTACCGGTCGCGGACCTTGGCCGGCTCGGCCGAGATGTCGAACGCCTTGGCGGCGGCCGGGCTGGTGAGCAGGCCGAACGCCTTCTCGCGGAACGGGTCGGGGTCGGGGGTGCGGGCGTCGGCCGCCCGGCGGCGGGCGTCGAGGGTGTCGAGCAGGGTGCGGCGGTCCTCCAGCCGGGCCATCGGCATGTCGGCCGGGAGGGCCAGGTTCCGCACCCTGAACTCGGGGAGGTTCGGGTCGGACTCGGTGTTGAACGGGTTGGACCCGCGGCCGAGGTAGGCGGCGTAGTGGAAGAAGTTGTCGGTCCCGCCCTTGAGGTGCGGGACGGCGGCGTAGGCGGGCATGCCGGGGGCGTTCGGGCCGCGGAGCTTCGCCGCCGCCGACCCCATGCTCGGCCGCCGCTGGGTCATGAAGTCCGGGGCGTTGAACGCCGGCCCCTCGAACCCGGTCAGCATCCAGTGGTTGCCCTTGGTGTGGTCGCCGGACCCGTGGGTGACCGACCGCACCACCGCCAGCTTGTCGGCGATCTTCGCCTGCTCGGGGCAGAGTTCGCCGAACCGGACGCCGGGCAGGGTGGTCGGGACCGAGCCGAACGGGCCGCGGAACTGGGCGACGGCGTCCGGCTTCGGGTCCCACGTCTCCATGTGCCCGGGGCCGCCGCTCATCCAGAACAGGATGACGCTGGTGTCGCGGCGGGCGGGGGCCGGGTTCGCGGCCCGGGCGCGGAGGAGGTCGCCGAGGCCGAGGCCGCCGAGCAGCCCGGCCTGGACGAAGTTCCGCCGGGTCAGGCCGGTGCAGTCCGAGCCGGAACCGCCGACGACGCGCAGCATACCGTTCTCCGACGGGGGAGGTGCCAGGTGGGAGGGTGTGTTCGGTCGGTCGCGGCAGGCGGGCGGACCACCTCAGTTTGCCGCCGGGGCGGGGCGAAGGCAAGCGGAAAGCGTAGCCGCGACCCGAAGGGGAGCGCGGGAGGCACGCGCTCCCCTTCGGGTCGCGGCTACGCCGTGTACTACACTGTCACCGACCGCCCGTCGCCGGAGAGAGCCATGCGTTCCGCCGCGTTCGCCGTTCTCGTCGTCGCCCCGACCGCCCGCCCGGCCGACCCCGCCGACGAGCGGGCCGCGATCGACGCCGTGACCCGGCTCGGCGGGAAGGCGGTCGTGGACCCGAAGCTGTCGGCGGACGCCCGGGTGGCGGCGACGTTCGACGGCCCGACCGACGCCACCTTCTTCGCGCTGCGGAAGCTGCCGCAGGTCGGGGCGGTCGGGGTGTTCGACGCCACCCGGCTGTCGGACAAGGGGTTCGCGGTGCTGAAGGAACTGCCGCACCTCCGGAAGCTGACGGTCGAGAAGGCGACCCTGGCCCCGGCGTCCGTCGCGGCGGTCGGGCAGTGCAAGGAGCTGCGGCACCTGGCCTTCGTCGGGTGCGGGGTGGCCGACGCCGAACTCGCCGGGCTGAAGGACCTGACCAAGCTGGAGCACCTCGCCCTTCCCGACAACCCGCTGGTGACCGACAAGGGGCTGACGACGGTGAAGGGGTTCGACCGGCTGCGGGTGCTGAACCTGAACAAGACGGCGGTCACCGACAAGGGCCTGGCCGAGCTGCGGTCGCTGGACGGGCTGCGGACGCTGAGCGTCCGCGGCAGCCGGGTGACCGGGGACGCGGCCGACAAGTTCGCCGACGGTATGCCTAACCTCCGCAAGGTGGCGTGGTGACGCGGCGGTCGGCCGTTGTGGGACCGTGGCCCGGGTGGTACTCTGACCCGGGTCCCGACTTCCCGACGGGGGTTCGCCATGTTCTATGCCCGCGCCCTCCGCGCCGCCGTGGTCCTGTTCCCGGTGCTGCTGTTCCCGCTCGCGGCCCTACCGCAGGACGCGCCGAAGGAAAAGGCGGAGCCGAAGGCCGGGGAGGAGCGGTCTTTCGAGATCGCGGACGGGGTGAAGATGGTGTTCTGCTGGATCCCGCCCGGCGAGGCCCAGCTCGGCAGCCCGAAGGCCGAGCGGGACGCCGTTCTGAAGCGACTCAGCGATGCGAAGGAGCCGGACTGGCTGGCGGCGGAGGCCGAGGACAAGCGCGGGAAGTACACGGCGAGGGGGTTCTGGCTCGGCAAGTACGAGGTCACCCAGGCCGAGTGGGCGGCCGTCACCGGCAAAAACCCGAGCTACTTCGACGGGAAGCAGGACAACAAGGCGAAGGGGCTGGACGCGGCCCGGTTCCCGGTCGAGCAGGTGAGCTGGAACGACTGCCAGGGGTTTCTGACGAAGGTGAACGGGCGGGCGGGGGCGGCCAAGGTGTTCGGCGGGGCGGGGACGTTCGCCCTGCCGCACGAGGACGAGTGGGAGTACGCCGCCCGCGGCGGCAAGGGCAACAAGCAGGCGTTCTACTGGGGGGACCGGCTGAACGGGACGGAGGCGAACTGCAACGGGAACTACCCCTATGGGACAGACACGAAAGGGCGTTACCTGGAGCGCCCGTGCCAGGTGGAGGACACGAACGGCGGGAAGTACGAGCGGCACCCGTGGGGGCTACAGCACATGATCGGGAATATTTGGGAATGGTGCGAGAACGAATATTCAAAAGATCGCCGCGTACTCCGCGGCGGGTCGTGGGGCACCGGCGGCGTGGACTGCCGCACCGCGTTCCGCCACTGGACCCCGCCCGTCACCGCCTACGACTTCATCGGGCTTCGGGTCTGCTTCCGCCCGGATCGGTAACTCCCCGCCACCCCGTCGCTGACGCCCCGGGTTCGCCCAAGTCGCCCGGCCGCCCGGGTTGCGGTTGCACGGCCCGGATTTCGCGCCTAGAATCGCCCACCTCGCGGACGGACCCGCGACCGGTGTGCCCGGCAGCAGGGAAGGAATCCGGCATGGCTCTGGCAGTCCCGCCCGGCGGCACCCCGGGGTCCGCCCCGCCCGCGCCGGAACCCGCCCTCGCGCCCCGCCCCCTCGCCCCGCACCGCCGGCCCGCACCGCCCGCCCCCGCCGTCCGCGTCGTCATCGTCAACTTCTGCCAGTGGAAGAACACCGCCCGGCTGGTCGGCCAGCTCCGCCGGTCGGTCGCCGTCCGCGCCGGCGAGGCCGAGGTCGTCGTCGTCGACAACCACTCCCCGTCGCACCCGGCGGCGCGGAAGCTCGAGAAGCTGCACGGGGTGACGGTCCGGCGGTTCGGCCGGAACCTCGGGTTCGCCCGGGCGGTGAACCGCGGGGTGACCGAGGGGGTCGGCCCGCCGGGCCGCCGCCGGTCCCGTGACGGGAGCGACTGGGTGCTGCTCTTGAACCCGGACGTGACGGTCGCGGACGAGTTCCTGGACGACGTGTCGGCGGCGGTCGAGCGGCTGACCGCCCAGGACCCGTCGGCGGGGGTGGTCGGGTTCCGGCTGCGGAACCGGGACGGGTCGGACCAGGCGTCGAGCGGGCCGTACCCGACGCTCGGGCGGACGGTCGGCGGGCTGTTCCTGCCGCGGTCGCGGCGGCGCTGCACGCACCGCCCGGAGCCGACCCGCCAGCCGGTCGACTGGGTGACCGGCGGGTGCCTGCTGGTCCGCCGCGACTGCTTCCGCCAGCTCGGCGGGTTGGACGAGTCGTTCTTCCTCTACTACGAGGACGTGGACTTCTGCCGGCGGGCGGCGGCGGCCGGGTGGGGGGTGTGGTTCGACCCGTCGCTGGAGGTGACGCACCACTGGCCGCTGCACGCCCGGCGGGTGCCGGCGCCCTTGCGGCTGATGACCCGGCACGCCCTCCTGACCTACGGGAAGAAGCACTGGGGCGGGTGGCGGGCGCGGGTGTTGTCGGCGGTGGTGTGGGCGGAGGCGAGCCTGCGGCAGGCGTGGGCGGCGGCCCGCGGGGACTGGGACGCCGGCCGGTGCTACGCCCAGCTCCGCCGCCTCGTCGGGGACGTGGCCGCCGGCCGGGACAAGGACGCCCGCCGGCGGATCCGGTACGCCGCCGCGTTCCTCGACCCGGTCGCCGCCGAGCAGGACGGACGCACATCGTAGTGGGCAGTGGACAGTGGGGAGTGGACAGTTGAAGACCGAAGAGGAAACCCCGGCCGAGTCTCCGCACTGCCCACTGCCCACTGCCCACTGCCCACTCTCCATCGTCATTCC
The DNA here is from genome assembly GCA_013822345.1 of Isosphaera sp. GTDB lineage: Bacteria > Planctomycetota > Planctomycetia > Gemmatales > Gemmataceae > Gemmata. The sequence continues at coordinate 27,357 of PNKH01000020.1, read as the reverse complement.
CTCCCACTCCCGCCCCGACCTCCTCCGGCTGTGCCTGGCGAGCGTCGCCCGGTTCGCCCCGCCGCGGACCGAGGTGGTCGTCGTGGACGACGGGTCGAGGGGGGCGGTGGTGTCGCGGGCGGCGGCGGAGTTCGCGGCGGTGCGGGTGGTGCGGCGGGCGAACGCGGGCGGGTTCTGTGCGGCGGCGAACGCGGGGGTGGCGGCGGCGACGGCCCCGGTGGTGGAGTTGCTGAACGACGACGCGGAGGTGACGGCCGGGTGGGCCGAGGCCGCGGTGCGGTGGTTCGCGGACCCGGGGGTCGGGGCGGTGGCCCCGCTGGTGCTGCGGACCGAGCCGGACCGGGCGGCGCGCGGCCTGCCGCCGCGGATCGACACCGCCGGGGACGAGTACGACATGGGCGGGTTCGCCCGGAAGCGCGGGTCGGGCCTGGCCTTTCCGAGCCGGACGCGTGAGCGACGGGTCTTGCCTCTTCCGTCGCTCACGCGTCCGGCTCGGACGGACCTCGGCGTGGCCGGCCCGGTGTGGGGCGCGTCGGCGGCGGCGGCGTTCTACCGCCGGGCCGCACTGTTGGCCGCGGGTGGGTTCCCGGAGCACTTCCGGGCGTACTTCGAGGACGTGGACCTGTCGTTCCGGCTGCGGCGGCTCGGGTACGGGGTGGTGTACGACCCGGCGTCGGTGGTGTGGCACCGGGTGTCGTCGAGTTACGGGGCCGGCCGGGGGTGGCGGGCGGTGGAGCGGCAGTCGTGCAACGAGGAGCGGGTGTTCTGGCGGAACGTCCGGGGGTGGGAGCGGGTGCGGTGGCTGCCCCGGCACGCGGCGGTGCTGGCGGCCAAGGCGGTGCGACGGTTCGGGGAGGGGACGCTGCTGCCGTGGCTGCTCGGCCGGGTGCGGGCGGCGGCCGGGTGACCGTTTGAACCCCGGGGCCGGGCCGGGTATGATCGTCCCCGACCCCCAACCGGAGTCGGCCGATGTCCGCCCCCGACCCGAGCCGTTCGGCCGACGACCCCGCCGCCCGCTACCTCGACCTCTCCGCCCCGCCCGGCAAGCTCTCCACCTCCCCGCCCGACCCGCCGGCCGAGCCCGCCCGCGGCGACTTCCCCGCGGCGGACTTCGGGCTGGCGAAGCGGGGGCGGGGGCGGACCTGACGCGGACGGCGGTGGCCCTGGGGACGCCGCAGTACATGGCCCCGGAGCAGGCCGGGGGCCGGTCGAAGTTCGCCGGCCCGCCGGCCGACGTGTGGGCGCTGGGGGTGCTGCTGTACGAGTGCCTGCCGGCCGGCCGCGGTTCGACGGCGGGAACCTGATGTCGATCCTGTCGCTGGTGCTGCACGCCGCCCCGGTGCGGCCGCGGGAGGTGGTGCCGGCGGTGCCGCGGGCGCTGGAGTTGGTCTGCCTGAAGTGTTTGGAGGAGGACCCGGCGGACCGGTACCCGACGGCGGCGGAGGTGTCGGCGGACCTGGGCCGGGTCCTGGCGGGCGAGCCGGTGAGCGTGCGGGCGGCGAAGTGGGCGCGGCGGAAGCCGACGGCGGCGGTGGGTCCGGACGCGGTCGAACCGGTCGTACAGCGGCGGGAGCAGGTTCGGCGCCAAGGTGACCAACCTGCCGGGGTCACCGCCGGGGGGGGCAGGGCCCGCCCGGTCCCCAGGAGCGGGCGATGACCTACGGGTTAAACTCCGGGATCGCCCGGGTCATGAACTCGTCGAACAGCGGGACGGTGAAGGCCATTTCGCCGTGGGCCGGGCTGTACACGGCCCCCTTCTTCATCAGCTTGGCTCGGTTCGGACCAAGACTCGTCACCTTGACCTTGAGCTTGGCCGCGATGTCTCCTGTTCGGTACGGGCCCGGGCCCAGGTCGGCCATCGCCCTCAGGAAGGTCTTCTCGCTGGGCGTCAGCCGGTCGAATCGGACGCGGAAAAAGTTCCGGTCGAGCCGGTCGATGACCGTGGCGGTCGCCTGCGCCACGTCTACCCGGGTGATCGGACTGTCGGCGGCGTGGTTCCAGGCTTGGTAGCCCCACTCCTGGATGAAGTACGGATACCCCTTGGTCAGCCGGTAGACCTCCTCGAGGGCGTCGGCGTCGAACGCCACGCCGGCCGCCCGGGCCGGGTCCTGCAGGGCCTTCGCCGCGTCGACTTCGGAGAGGGCCCCGACATCCGGGAAGCCGAACAACCGTTCGGCGTAAGACTTCGATTCCCCGGCCAGGGCGGGGAGGATCGGCAGTCCGGCCCCGAGCAGCACGACCGGCAGCTGCCGCTGCTGCATCTTGTGCATCGCCATGATCAGCGCGCCGAGTTCCTTCGCGCTGAAGTACTGCACCTCGTCGATCAGGACGGCGACCGCCGACGCCCGGTCTTCCGCCGCCTCCCCGATCGCGACGAACAGGGCCGGTAGGTCGACCTCGAGGTCTCCGCTGTCGGCCAACCCCTTCTCCGGCTCCACATCCAACCCGAGCGAGATGTCGCCCACGTTCAGTTTGATGGCCCCGACGAAGCTGCGGAAAGCCGCCCACGCCCGCTTCACCTTGTCGAGCGCGCCTTTCACCCGGTTCAGCTCGAACAGAAGAGTGCGGAGGTGAGGGGCGAATAGGGCGCCGAGCGGCTTATCCTCGTGCGCCTCGATGAAGACGGTCCGGTAGTCCTGTTGCTTGGCCAGCCGCTCGATCTCGTTCAGCAGGACCGTCTTGCCCACCCCCCGGAGGCCGGTCAACATCAAGCTCTTTTCCGGCCTCTTCGCCCGCACCCGGCCGAGGAGGGTGCGGGCTTGGTTCAGGATCGGATCTCGCCCGACGAGTTCCGGTGGCGGGGAGCCGGCGCCCGGTGAGAACGGATTCTTGATTGGGTCCATGGAGGCATTATACCGACTTGTAGTGAATTATAGCGATTTTACTGAATAAATCACTAGAAATCGGTTCCCGGCCCGAGCGGGCGGCCGAACCAGACGTGGAGCAGGTGCAATAGAGGCAAATTCAGCACGGCCCGCGGGTTCGAGTCCGGGGTATAGGACCTGACCGGGGTGCCGCTGAGGACTGACCGGAAGGCCCCAGCGTCCGGCAACCCCCGCACTGGGCCCCCTTCACCCTGTCCGGCCGTGGCACGGGTCAGGCCGCGACCGGCTCGGCCGCCGGGGTCGCCCGCGCCGCGGCCGTCAGACGGCGGACCGCCAGGTGCAGCCACCCCAGGCTCGCCAGCGTCAGCCCCAACAGCGCCAGGAACGCCGCCTGCGGCGACCCGGTCGCCCGGCCCAGCGCCCCGAACGCCGGCGGCAAGACGAACCCGCCCAGTGCCCCGAGCATCCCCACCAGGCCCCCCACCGCCCCCACGTCCCGCGGGAAGTAGTCCGGCACGTACTTGAACACCGACGCCTTGCCGACCCCCATCCCGCACCCGACCACCACCATCAGCGCCGTGAACCCCCACGGCCCCGGGTCCACCGCCGATACCACCGCCAGCGCCGCCGCCATCGTCACGAACACCGTGTACGTCACCGCCCGCGGCCCGTACCGGTCCGACAACCACCCCCCGAGCGGACGCAGCAGGCTTGCCGGGAAGATGAACAGCGCCGTCAGGTACCCGGCGGTCGCCAGCGGCAGCCCGTACACGTCCACGTAGTACCGCGGCAGGTACGCCGCCAGCGCCACGTACGCCCCGAACACCATCACGTAGTACAGGCTGAACCGCCACACCCGGGCGTGCCGGATCGGGGCCAAGAGTTCCCGCGTCGTCCGGCCGCGGCCGGGGCACCGGTCCGGACGCGGGCTCAGGAACCACACCGCCGCCGCCATCCCCACCAGCATCACCGCGTAGGCGACCGGGACGAACCGCCACCCGCCCGGGAGCAGGCCGCCGAAGAACCCCGCCGCCGGCACCGCCGCCAGGATCACCGGCCCGAGGAATTTCGTCGCCGCCGCCCCGACGTTCCCCGCCCCGAACACCCCCAGCGCCGTCCCCTTCGACCGCTGCGGGTACCATGCCGACACCCACGAGATGCCGGCCGTGAACGAGTTCCCCGCCAGCCCGAACAGCGCCGCACAGACCAGCAGTTCCGGGTAGGTGGTGGCCCACGCCAGCAGGGCCGTCGGGACGGCGCAGCCGAGCAGCAGCAGGGTGAGGACGAGCCGGCCGCCGTACCGGTCGGCCCAGATGCCGAAGTGGAGCCGCGGCAGCGACCCGGCCAGGATCGCGGTGGCGAGGAGCCAGCCGAACTGCGCCGGGCTGAGGTGGAGTTCGTCGCGCACCCGGACGCCGAGGACGCCGAGCATCAGCCAGACGGCGAACAGCAGGGTGAACGCGGTCGTGGACAGCCACAGCACGCGGGTCCGCGGGCCGGCGTCGGAGTCGGGGGCTTCGGTCATGTCGTCCTCGTGGGAACGCCCGGGGCGTGCTCGGCGATCAGCCCGGCGAGCCGGCCGCGGCACGACCCGCACCCGGTCCCGGCCCGGGTCGCGTCGGCCAACATCGGGAGGGTAGAACACCCGCCGCGGACCGCGGCCACCAGCGCCGACTCGGTCACCCGGTGGCAGTTGCACACCTCCGGGTCAGCGGCCGACCCGCCGGCGGTCGCCAGCACGTCGAGGCGGTTCGGCGGGAGCGGGTCGCCGCGGTCGAACAGCTGCACCAGGCCGGGGGCCGCCGCCGTGCACCCGACGAGCATCGCCCCGACCAGCCGGCCGTCCCGGACGATCAGCTTCCGGTACACCCCGCGGCGGTCCTCGAACACCTGCACCACCTCGTCCGAGTCGAACTCCGGCTCGACCCGGCCCATGCTCGCCACCTCGACCCCGGCCACCTTCAGCCGGGCGTACATCTTCGACCCGCGGTATCGGGCCTGCGGGTTCGCCCCGGTCAGCACGTCGGCCAGCACCGCCGCCTGCTCCCAGATCGGCGCGACCAGCCCGTACACCACCCCGGCGTGCTCCGCGCACTCGCCGACCGCGTACACCCCCGGCACCGCCGTCGCCAGCCGGTCGTTCACCAGGATGCCCCGCCCGACCGGCACCCCCGACGCCTTCGCCGCCTCGACCCGCGGCACCACCCCGCACGCGAACACCACCAGGTCCGCCGGCAGCACCCCGCCGGCGTCCAGCCGGACCGCCTCGACCTTCCCGTTCCCGATCACCTCCGCGGCCGTCGTCCCGGTCCGGACGAACACCCCGACGCCCTCGATCGCCCGCCGCAGCAGCCCGCCGCCGAACCGGTCGAGTTGGGCGTTCATCAGCGTCTCGCCGCGGTGCAGCACCGTCACGTGCAGCCCGATGTCCGACAGCGCCTTCGCCGCCTCCAGCCCGAGCAGCCCGCCGCCGACCACCACCGCACTCGCCCCCGGCCGCGACCGCCCGCGGATCGCCTCGCAGTCGGCGGCGGTGCGGAAGACGTGCACCCCGCCGCGCGGCGACCCGTCGGGCTGGCGCAACCCGTCCACCGGCGGGACCGCCGCCGCGCTGCCGGTCGCGAACACCGCGGTGTCGTAGGGGTGTTCTTCGCCGGTCGAGGTGACGAGCCGGCGGGCGGCGGGGTCGAGCCGCTCGACCTTCACCCCGCGGTGGAACGTGACGCCGCGGGTCGCGTACCAGTCCGCCGGCTTCGTCGTGATCTCGTCCACCCCGGCCCCGGTCACCACCCGGCCGACCAGGATGCGGTTGTAGTTCCCGTGCGGCTCCTCGCCGTACACGGCCACGTCGAACGCCCCGAGCCCGCCGCGGGTGGCCAAGTCGTCGAGCAGCCGGCCGGCGGCCGGGCCGTTCCCGAGGATCGCGAGTCGCCGCCTCACCGGTCGCCCTCCGCGGCCGGGCGGACGCCGGCGATCCGGACCGCCGCCAGCTTGAACTCCGGCATCCGGCTGACCGGGTCGAGGGCCGCCCCGGTGAGCCGGTTCGCCGCCTCCCGCCCGCCCCAGTGGAACGGGGCGAACACCGTGTCGGGCCGAATGTCCGCCGTCACCTCGGCCGCGAACTCGACCCGCCCGCGCCGGCTCTCGACCGCCACCCGGCTGTTCGGGCGGATCGCGTGCTGCCGGGCGAGCCGCGGGTGGAGTTGCAGCCGCGGCACCGGCTTCGCCCGCCGCAGCTTCTCGACGAGCCGCGTCTGGGCGCCGGAGTTGTAGTGCTCCTTGTACCGCCCGGTGGTCAGGAACAGCGGGTACTCGGGGTCCGGCTCCTCGCCCGCCGGCCGGTGCTCGACCGCGAAGAACCTGGCCCGCCCGTCGGGGTGGGCGAACCGGTCCGCGAACAGCCGCGGGGTGCCGGGGTGGTCTTCCGCCGGGCACGGCCAGAAGACGCCGTCCTCGGCGTCGATCCGCTCGTAGGTGATGCCCGCGTAGTCGGCCGGGCCGGCGGTGGCGCGGCGGAACTCGTCGAACACCGCGCGCGGGGTGTGGAACGCGAACCGCTCGCCGCAGCCGAGGCGCTCGGCCAACTCCCGCAGCACGTCGAGGTCGCCGGCGACCCCACGGGGAGCGTCGGCGACCACGCGTCGGCGGATCACCCGGCCCTCGAGGTTGGTCATCGTCCCCTCCTGCTCCGCCCACTGGTGGACCGGCAGGAAGACGTGGCCGAGGTCCGATGTCTCGTTCGGGAAGGCGTCACAGACGACGAGCAGGTCGAGCGCCTTCAGCCGCTGCTCGATGCGGGCCAGGTGCGGCGACGCGACCGCCACGTTCGACCCCATGACGAACAGCCCGCGGACAGCCGCGTCGTCCAGCAACTCGAACGCGCTCTTCCCCTTCCGGGGCAGTGACACCGAGCTGACACCCCACACCCGCGCCACCGCCTCGCGGTGGGCGTCGTTCTCGATCAGCCGGTAACCGGGGAGTTGGTCAGCCTTCTGCCCGTGCTCGCGGCCGCCCTGCCCGTTCCCCTGCCCGGTCAGGCACCCGTACCCGCCGTTCGGCTTACCGACCTTGCCGGGCGCCAGGGCCAGGTTGATCCAGGCGTGGACCGTGTCCACGCCCTTGCTATGCTGCTCCGCCCCGCGGCCGGTCAGGATCATCGCCCCGCGCGCCGCGGCCAGCCACCGCACCGCCTTCCGCAGGTCGAGTTCCGGGACGCCGGTCAGCCGCTCGACCCGCGCCGGGTCGTACGTCAGCGCGACCCGCCGGGCGGCATCGAACTCGGTCGTCCGGTCGGCGACGTACCGGCGGTCGACCAGGTTCTCTTCGATCGCGAGGAAGAGGAGCCCGTTCGCCAGAGCCAGGTCGGTGCCGGGGGTGAGTTGCAGGAACAGGTCGGCGGCGCGGGCGGTGGCGGTCCGGCGCGGGTCGGCGACGATCATCCGGCCGCCCGCCGCCGCCGGTCGAACCACTGGGTCATCGGCGGGAGGGTGTCGGCCGGGTTCGCCCCGGCGAGGAGCACCACCCCGGCGTGCTCGACGTCGGCGACCGGGAACGGCAGCCCGCGGTGGAGGCCGAACGCCCGGTTCTGGGCCGCCGCCGCGGACGACATGCAGTACCGGCCGTTGTAGTCGATGTTCGCGGTGCCCAGGGCCACCCGGGCGAACTTCCCGAGCAGGTACGCCGTCTCGTTCGTCAGCGCCCCCGACCCGAACACGCCGTTCGCGTCCGGCCCGTGCCGGTCGCGGAGGTCGCGCATCCGGTCGGCGACGAAGTCGAGGGCCTGGTCCCACGACGCCGCCTGCCACGACCCGTCCGCGGCCCGGAGCTGCGGCGACGTGACCCGCCGCGGGTGGCCGAGCAGCGCGGCCGAGGTCCACCCCTTGATGCAGAGTTCGCCGTTGTTCACCGGGAAGTGCGGGTCGCCGGACACGCTCAGCTCGTCCGTCCCGAACCCCTCGCCGATCCGCACCCCGCACTGGAACGCGCAGTACGGGCAGTGGGTGCGGACCGCGAGCCCGGCGGGCGCGGCGTCGGCCAGGGCTAGCGGGGCGGGCGTCATTCGGCCGGCACCGTGACGTACACCGCCCCGTCGCGCACCTCCGCCGGGTACGCCCCGACCGCCCCGCACAGCCCCGGCTGGTCGCACGCCCCGGTCCGGCCGTCGAACCTGGCGGTGTGGAGCGGGCAGACGACCTGGCCGCCGACCAGCATCCCGTCGGCCAGCGGCCCGCCCTTGTGCGGGCACTCCGCGTCCACCGCGAACACCTCCCCGGCCCGCCCGCGGAACACGGCCAGCCGCCGGCCGCCGACCGCGAACGCCCGGCCCAGCCCGGTGGCGATGTCGTCGAGGACGCACAGGCGGACGCGGACGGCGGACACGGTCATGGGTAGCTCCTCGAAGCAATCGCACACGGATAAAGACGATTCAGGCAGGATGCAGAGGATCAGACAAAATCAATATTCTGTCTGATCCCTTTGATCCGGTCTTCATCATCTTTATCCGTGTGCGATTGCTTCGTTCCCCGGTAGGACCGGCACCCGCCGTTCCGGGGCCCCGTGGCCCCCCACCCGGGCGGCGGGCGGGGCCTCGACCGGGTCGACAACGGCCGCGGGTACGAGCCCGGGAACTGCCGCTGGGCCACCCGGGCCGAGCAGAACGGAAACCGCTCGGAGCCGCGGCGGAGGGTCCGGACCGGCACCCGCGGCGGGCAGACCGGGGTGGCACCAAACTGGCACCAAACCACGCCGGAACAACCCCCGGCGGGCTGGTAAACTCCCACCCCGGGCGGCGCGGGGCGGGAGGTTGGTCGAGCCGGAAAGCGCTTGGAATTGTAGGGCTTCGGCTGGGCCGGGAACGCGGGCGGCCCGGGTCACCCCGGGCCGGCACAGTGGAGCGGAGGAGAGTCGAACTCCCGGCCTCTTCGTTGCGAACGAAGCGCTCTACCAGCTGAGCTACCGCCCCCCAAGACGGTTCATTCTAAGGGCGGGCGGGGCCGCGGCAAGGGGAGTCGACCCGCCGGCCGGCCCCGTCAGAACGCCCCGCGCGCCCGCCGCAGCTTCTCGTGGTACGCCTTCTCCCGGTCCTCGTCCCCCTGCGCCTTGAACAGCCCCGGCAGCCGGCACATCGCCTTGAACGCCTCGTCCCGGTCCGCGTTGTACACCGTCTCCACCCACAGGAACTCCCACATCGCCTCCCGCGGCTTCCCGGCCGCCAGGTGCAGCTCGCCCAGCATCCCGTGCCCCACCCCCCGCACCACCGGGTCCTTCGTCCCGGCCACCAGCTTCCCCACGTCCGCCACCCCCTTCGCGAAGTCGCCGTTCCCGGCCGCCGCCGCCGCCGCCTCCAGCACCTGCAGCCGGTCCCGGGCCTGGCCCGGCGGGGCCGGGGTCGCCCCGAGCAGGGCCTTCGCGGCCGTCGACGCCGGGGCGTACGCCTTCGCCCGCACCTGGGCGTCGACCTGCTGGATCGCCGCCTCCAGCCGCAGGTCCGGGGACACCTCCGGGTTCTTCGCCAGCCGCCCCCACACCCCGGCCGCCTCGTTGTGCTTCCCCAGCTCGGCGTACACCCGGGCCGCCGCCCGGGTCGCCGGCCACACCTCCCACCCCTTCGCCCCGGCCACGAACGCCGCCCACTCCTTCGCCGCCCCGTCCGCCGCCTCCGCCCACCGCTCGTCGTACCCGGTCTCGTCCGCCGCCCGGCCCTTGGTCAGCGCCGCCTTGTAGTCCAGGTACCGCTGCACCCGCTCCGGGGCCCCGGCCGCCTTCGCCCGCAGGTCCCGGTACATCTGGTGCGCCCGCTCGTAGTCCGCCTTCGTCTTCTTCTCCTCCGCCTGCTCCGCCGCCCGCACCGCCGTCGTGTCCACCGGCCCGAAGTCCGCCGGGGTCACCTTCAGCACGTCCGCCGGGGCGACCGGGGTCGACTTCCCGTCCGTCCCGACCACCTGCAGCCCGGCCGGGGTGAACTTCAGGTACCCGTCGAACGTCTTCGTCGTCCCGCCCTTCTGGGCGACCACGACCTTGTCCGCCGGCCCGGCCGGCGGCTGGGCCGCCGCCGGCAGGACCAGGCCGACCGCCGTCATCGCCACCAGCCCGCGCGCCGCCGACCGGATCATCGGGTGCTCCTCGGTGTGGGTGCCGCCCGGCACCCGGGGTGTCTCGTCGGAAGGCGGACGGGGAACCGCCCCTCAGTCGGCCGGCTTCGGCCGGTCCAGGAAGAACTTCCCGCCGGCCGCCTTGTACGCGGCCTTCAGCCCGGGGTGGGCGTCGAGCAGGTCGGCGTACCGGACCCGGACGGCCGGGGCCACCACCCCCTCCCCCTTCGCCTCCTGCTCGGCCAGCTTGTACGAGTTCTCGAAGAACATCCAACTCTTCACCACCCGCTCGTAGGTGGCGTCCATCCGCGGCCCGGCCTTGACCAGCTGGGTGTTGGCCGCCACCTCCACCCGGTTGGTCTCGAAGAACGCGTCCAGGTAGTTCCCCTGGAGCTGCCGCCGCCGCTCGTCCCACCCCTTCTTCCGGTCCGGGAACGACGCCACCTCCTTGTCGAACGCCGCCTGCTTCTCCTTCTCCGCGTCGGGCGGCCGCTTCGCCGGGTCCGGCAGCTTCGGCTCCTGCCCCTGGTGCAGCTCCATCACCGCCTGGGCGACCTTGGTCAGGGCGGTCCACTCCCGCATCGCCTTGCCCCACTCCGCCCCGGCCGCCTTCGGGTCCGCGGCCGCCGCCCCCTTCGCCTCGTACAGGGTGGCCAGCTCCTTCTTGAAGTCCAGGCTGCGGTACGCGTACCCCTGCTTGTCCGGGGCCCCGATCGCCCCCGTCAGCAGGGCCTCGGCCTCCGCGAACTTGCCGCCCCCGCGGTACGCCTTGGCGATGCTGAGCTGGGCGAACCGGTACTCCCGGATCTCCTTCAGGATCTGCCCCCGCTTCTCCTGCGGGTACTCGTCCGGGTTCCGGGTCGGCCAGTCCGGCTCGCTCGGGACCGGGATCTTCTTGAACTCGGCCACCGCCTCGTCGTACCGGCCGACCGCGGCCAGGGTCTGGCCGAGGAACAGGACGGTGGTCGACTCCAGCTTCGGCAGGGCGGACACCTCCTTGATCAACAGGGCCAGGCCGGCCCCGACCCCGTCCGCCTCCTTCGCCATCCCCTGCTTCTTCAGGTCGGCGATCTTCGCCGCCAGCTCCCGGGTCACCCCCTCCAGCGCCTTCTGGTTCCCCTCCACCCCGCCGGCCCCCTTCAGCCGGTCGAGCATCGCCTGGGCCTCCTTCACGTTCCCCTGCAGGCACCGGAGCTTGAACCCGACCAGGATGATGTCCTGGCGGAACCGGTCGACCGCCACCGCGTTGGCCTGCACCCGGGCCTTCTGGGTGGCCGCCTCGGGCGGGTCGGTGTCGGCCGGCTGGGTCAGCTTCCGCGCCCGGTCGTCCAGGACCGGCCCCCGGGCCGCGTCGGCGGCCGCCGCCTCGACCGCCGCCGCCGCCTCGTCCGCCTTCCCGGCGTCGGCCTGGGTGCGGGCCTGGAGGAACAGGGTGCGGGTCCGCAGCTCCAGGGCCTGGGCGTGCAGGTCCAGCCCGTCCAGGTTCAGCCCCTTCCCCTTCTCCACCAGCTCGTCGAACCGCCCGACCGCGGCCAGGGCCTCGTCGGCGATCCTCAGCGCCTCCCCGTACCCCGGGGCCTTGGCCTCCGCCCCCGGGTCGACCCGGGCCTGGAGCAGGTACAGCCCGGCCAGCCGGAGCCGGCACCCGAGGTACCCGCGGACGTCCGCCTCGGACGCGTTCGGGGCCGGCCGCGGGACCCGGGACAGGTCGGCCACCGCCCGCCCGAACACCGCCTTCTTCCGGTCCGCCGGGGCCGGGCTGTCCGGGCGGACGATGGCCCCGGCCAAGGCCGCCTGGAGCTGCCGGGCGGTCAGGGCGTCGGCGTACCCGGGGCCGACCTTCGCCGCCGCCTCGAACGCCGCGTCCGTCTGCCCCTCGGCCGCCAGCAGGAGGGCCAGCCGGTGCCGGACGGCGTCGGCCAGCGGGTCCTTCGGGAACGCCTCGTCGACGAACGTGGCGACCGCGATCGCCCGCCTCCGGTCGACCGCCCGGAGGGCCTCGACCGCCTTCTGGGCCTCCGGGTCGTTGGCCGCCTCGGCCCTCACCTGCGGGGCGGCGGCGGTGAACGCGAACAGGGCCAGCAGCCCGGCCCGGGCCCCCTTCCCGCCGGCCGCCCGGACCGTCCGGGCGACGTGCTCCCCGAGCACCGCCGCCTGGTGCGGCTGGTCCGTCGTCTGGTAGAAGTAGACGAGCCTCAGCAGGGTGTCGGCCACGTCCGCCGGGGCGTCCTTGTCGGTCGCCAGCTCCCGGGCCCGCTCCAGGAGGGCGACCACCCGCACCTTCCGGTCCTTCACCTCGGCGGCCACCCGGACGGTTGACAGGGCGGCCCGGGCCCCGGCCCAGAACGGGTCGTTCTCGTCCGGCTCGTCGGCCGCCCGGAGGACCGCCTCGGCGTCGGCCAGCTTGGCCATCTGGATGAGCGACGCCATCTGGGCGGTCTCGAACGTGGCGTACTCGGAGGCCGGCTTGTCCGCCTCCCCGATCAGCCGGCGGACGACGAACATCCGGTGCTGGGTGGCCCGGGCGGTGTAGTCGTGGTCGGACTGGGTCAGGGCCCGGTACAGCCGCTCCGCCTCCTCGTACTGCCTCCGGGCGTCGCCCGGCAGGTCGACCACCCCGGTCGCCGGGTTCGGCTTCAGCTTGGCGGTCGCGAACAGGGCCTGCTGCTCCAGCGTGAACGCCAGGTAGTACCGGGTGGCGAGCGCCTCGGGGGTCGGCTTCCGCAGGTTCCCGTGCCGGGCCAGCCACCCGCGGAGGGCGGTGACCACGGTCGGGAGTTTCGTCGGGTTCCCCTCCCGGAGGGCGTCCAGGTACAGCCGCCGGACCTGGAAGAACTGGACCAGCCGCCGCCCCTCGTCGGCCTCCGCCTGCCGGGCGGTGACGATGGCCGCGAACTCCGCCTCCTGGTCCTTCGGCCGGCCCATGTCCCCGAGCAGCTCGCCCATCCAGGCCCGGGCGACCCACACCGTCCGGCTGGAGACCGGCCCCTTGGCCAGCTCGGCGAACATCTTCTGGGCCCGCTCCAGCAGGGCGTTCCGCTCCAGCCCGACCTTGGCCCCGGTCGCCAGCACGGTGTCGGCCTGGTTGTACACGTTGATGGCGGCGGCGAGGTCGGCGTCGAACTTCTCCCGCTCCAGGGCCTGCCGGGCGACCGGGTCGAGGGACTTGTCCTCCAGCCGGGTCTTGATCAGGGCGGCGGCGTCGGCGAACAGCCCGCTGGCGCGCTGGAACAGCGGCCGGGCCTTGTCCGCCTCCTCCCGCTGCAGCTTCAGGGCCCGGTCCCGCTCGGCCTCCTTCCGGGCCCGGTCCGGGGCGTCGGCCGGGGGCGCCGGGGGGATGTCCATCCGCCGGGCCCGGTTCAGCTGGGCCTTCGCCTCGACCGCGGTCAGCCGGGCCAGGGACAGGGACGCCTCGGCCGCCCGCGGGTGCTTCGGGGCGGACGCCAGGAAGGTGTTGAACCCGACCTTGGCGGCGTTCACCATCCCGGCCCGGGTCCCCTCGTCCGGCTCGTCCTCGGCCGCGTCGAGCTGGCACCGGGCCCGCTCCAGCGGGACCAGCACCTGGTCGGCCGGGGACAGCCTCTTCTCGACGTCCGCGAGGTACTCCAGGGCGAGGTCCGGCATCCCGGCCTCGCGGATCCCGCGGACCAGTCGGAGCGGGGAGTCGGGCTGGGCGGCGGCCGGGGCGGCGGCCGCGAGGAGGACGGCGGCGGCGGAGAGGCAGGCGCGGGCCGACATGCGGGGACTCCCGGGCGGGCGGGGCGGCGGGCGACCGGATCGGGCGGGGGCGGGGGCTTAGACGGGCGAGTCGGCCGTCCGGTTCCACAGATGTGATTCTGCCTCACCCGGCGCGGGCGTCAAGGGCCGGGGCGAAGCGGCGACCCGCCCGAACCGGGGCCGGGCTCACTTCTTCGGGGCCTTCGGCACGACCTTGTTGACCCGGTAGTCCTTGCCGGGGCCGTCGACCCACTTCCCGAACGCGTCCTTGAGGATGGCGGTGAAGTCGACCGGGGCCCCGGCCGGGTTGCTCACCGCCGGCTGGACCCACCCGTCGGCGGCGGTCAGCCCGAGCCGGTAGAACGTCTGCGACCCGTTCGCCCCGTTCGGGTCGTACCGCGACCAGTCGCCCTCGGCCAGGCCCTTGAGGATCAGCCGGCTCTCGTCGGCCGGGACCTTCACCACCTCCGTCTCGACCCCGTTCGGGACCGTCCGGTACCGGATGACCAGGGCGGCGGCGGCCAGGAACCGGTCCTCCGGCTTGCCGGCCTTGAGCGCCGCCATCGGGTCGGCGACGGCGGCGGCCGCCTTGCCGACGACCTCGACCTGGCCCTTATAGTTCTCGGCCTTGGCGTCGAGCGGGGGGAGGTCCGGCTCGACCGCGTGGTAGGTGCCGCCCGGGTGGGCGGTGAGGAAGAACACGCCCTCCAGGCCGACCGGCAGGTCGACCGGCCCGCGGCCGCGGACCGGGCGGACGGGGACGTTCGGGTCCGGCTTCGGCGGGGGGACGAACGCGACCTTGAACTCCTTCGCCGCCCCGGCCCCGAGCAGGCCCTTCTCGACGGTCACGACGGCGACCGCGTGGGCCACCTTGTCCTTGGCCCCGGGGTACTGCGGGAGCATCACCCGGTCCTTCTCGACGGCGGTCACCTTGCCGACGACCACCGCCTCGGACCGGGCGACCTTCTCGACCAGGCCGGGGAGCGGGGCGATCCGCTTGGCGCCGGCCGGGGCGGCACACAGGGCGACCGCGGCGGCCGCCAGGGAGAGAATGCGTAACACGGGTGTCTCCGGTGTGGGAATGGCGTAGCCGCGACGCGGAGTCCTCGGAGCGGAGCGCGGGGTCTGCGCCCGCGCTCCGCTCCGAGGACTCCGCGTCGCGGCTACGCGGGACGGGTCACTTCTCGGCGGCCTTCTTCGCCACGACCTTCTTGACGACGTACTCCTTGCCGGGGCCGTCGAGCCACTTCTGGAACGCGTCCTTCAGCACCGCCCCCTGGTCGACCTGCGGCTGGCCGGGGGCCGGGCGGACGATGGCCGGCGGCACCCACCCGTCCTTGACGGTCAGCTGGAGGGCGTAGAACGCCTGCATGGCGGTCGGCCCGCCGGCCCGCCCGGGGAGCCCGGGCCGGAAGGTGTTCGACCACTCGCCGTCGGCCAGGCCCCTCAGCAGCAGCTTGCTCTCCTCGGCCGGGATCGCGACCTGGTCCACGTCGGCGGCGAACTCCGGCCGGGCCCGGTACTTCATCACGACGGCGGCGGCGGTCTCGGCCCGGACATCCGGCTTGTCGCTCTTCAGCCCCTTCATCGGGTCGGCGAGGACGGCGGCGACCTTCTTCACCGCCTCCAGCTCCTTCTTCCCCTCGTCGGTGGCCAGGTCGAGCGGCGGGCTCATCCCCGGGAGGATGAAGAAGTCGCCGGTCGGGTGCTTGGACAGGAACAGGACGAGTTCCTGGCCCTCCTTCAGCTCCGGCTGGCCGAACCGGCCGCGCGGCGGGATCGGGCGGACCCCGCCGACCGGCGGCTTGGCGTTCGGGTCGACCTTCGGCGGGGGGACGAACCCGACCTTCACCTCGGTGAGCTTGTCCGCCCCGAGGAGGCCGGCCGAGACCTTCACGGTGGCGACCCGGTACTTCATCTTGTCCCTGGCCCCGGGGAACGGGGACGGGACCTCGACATCCGCGGCCCCGACCGCGGTCACCTTGCCGACGACGACGGTCTCGGCGGTGAGGGCCCGCTGGACGGGCGGCTGGAAGGCGATCATCAGCCCGGGGGCGTCGGTCGGGATGAGGAGGACGGCGGCGGCGGCGGCGAATGCCGCGGGTCGCAGGAGGGTTCGCATGGGGGTCTCCGGGGAGAGGGGCCGATTCTGCTAAGACGAGGCCGGGCGGGCGGCGGATGGGGCGGCGGCGGAAAAATCGTTCGCGCCCGGTTGAACCGCCGGCGGCCGGGGTTTAGTTTATGCGTCAGGTCGCGCCGCGCATGGCGTGATCTCCTGCCGCCCGGTGGTGTCCCCGCACCGCCGGGCGGTGTTCGTTCCGCCCGCCTCACAGCCCGAACCCGCCGCGGATCGGCACCCGCGACCACCGCCGCGCCCCGCACTTCGGACACGACTTCGGCCGGACGATCCGGTCCTCGGCCCACGACAACCCGAAGCCGATGAGGGTCGCCACGACCAGGATGACCAGCAGCACGCCGCCGAGCATCAGCGCCTCGACCCACCACGGGGCCGGCGGGGGCGGCTCGGCGGGCGGCGGGGGGAGCGACTGCCGCACCCACCAGGCGATCGGGTACAGGACGCCGACCGCCAGGGCGGCCATGAGGATGGGGTAGTACAGGGTGCGGAACGGCGGCAGCCACCCGCGGACGACTTCCTCGCCGCACGCCCCGCAGCGGTAGTAGGTCATCCGCCGTCACTCCGTTCCGGGCCCGATCATCTTCTCCGGCCGGACGATCTCGTCGTGCCGCTCCCCGGTCAGGTGGCCGGACCCGTCCACCAGCGGCGGGGCCAGCTTGACCGCCTCCTCCCGGAGCGTCGTCCCGTTCCGGTGCGCCTCCTTCGCGATCTTCGCCGCCGTGTCGTACCCGACGTGCCGCTTCAGCGCCGTCACCAGCATCAGCGACTTGTCCATGTACTCCTTCAGCTTCGCCCGGATCGGGACGATCCCGGGCCGCATCTCCGGCTTGCCGTCCTTGCCGAGCGCCGGCTTGAACCGCTCCTCGGCCAGGTCGACCTCGACCATGTGCGTCTCGGGGCTGGTGTGGTATTCGAGGGCGGTGTAGTCGCGGGCCACCCGGTCCTCGGCGCAGTGCTCCCGGAACGCCCGGCAGGCGTCAGTCAGGAGCCGGACGGAGTGCAGGAAGTTGTGGATCAGGACCGGCTTGAACACGTTCAGCTCGAAGTTCCCCTGGCTGGCGGCGAACCCGACCGCGGCGTCGTTCCCCATTACCTGGACGCACACCATCGTCAGCGCCTCGCACTGCGTCGGGTTCACCTTCCCCGGCATGATGGAGGAGCCCGGCTCGTTCTCCGGCAGGGTCAGCTCGCCGAGCCCGCACCGCGGCCCGGACGCCAGCCAGCGGATGTCGTTGGCGACCTTCATCAGCCCGACCGCGAGCGTCTTCAGCGCCCCGGACGCGAACGCCAGCGGCTCGTGCCCGGCGAGCGCCTGGAACTTGTTCGGGGCGGTCACGAACGGCAGCCCGGTCAGCTCCCGGATCTTGGCCGCCACCTTGACATCGAACCCCGGCGGCGAGTTCAGCCCGGTCCCGACGGCCGTCCCGCCGAGGGCCAGTTCGTACAGCATCGGCAGCGCCGCCTGGATCGCCTTGAGGCCGTAGTCGATCTGGGCGACGTACCCGCCGAACTCCTGCCCGAGGGTGACCGGGGTGGCGTCCATCAGGTGGGTGCGGCCGGACTTGATCAGGTCCTTGAACTCGTCGGCCTTCTTCGCCAGCACGTCGCGCAGGGCGGTGACGCTCGGGACCAGGCGGTGGACGATCTCCTCGGCCGCCGCGATGTGCATGGCGGTCGGGAAGGTGTCGTTGGACGACTGCGACTCGTTCACGTCGTCGTTCGGGTTGATGGCGGACTTGTCGCCCATCTTGCGGCCGGCGAGCTGGAGGGCGCGGTTGGCGATCACCTCGTTGGCGTTCATGTTGGTCTGGGTGCCGCTGCCGGTCTGCCAGACGCGCAGGGGGAAGTGGGCGTCGAGCGTGCCGGCGATCACCTCCTCGCACGCCGCCACGATGTGCTTGACGCGGTCGGCGACCGGGACGCTGACCGGGGTGCCGTCCTTCCCCTTGCGCTCCTTGAACATGTTGAGGTGGTGGTTGACGAGTGCGGCGGCCTTCTTGAGGGTGCCGAAGGCGCGGATGACGGCCCGGGGCATGGTGTCGGCGCCGATGTTGAAGTGGACGAGGGAGCGGGCGGTCTGGGCGCCGTAGTACCGGTCGGCCGGGACGCGGATCGGGCCCATGCTGTCGGTCTCGGTGCGGTACTCCGGCATGGCGGGGCTCGCGGTGGAGGGGGGGACGGGGTGCGGGTATTGTAAGATGGGTGTCGGGAAAGCCTACGCGGACGCCCGGAGGCCGGAGCCATGCCCCTGAACATCCAGCCGGAAGCCCCGCCGTTGCGGGTGGACGAAACCGGGACCGTCCGGGTCGGCGCGACCCGGGTGATTCTGGAACTCGTCGTCCACGCGTTCCGGGACGGGGCGACGCCGGAACAGATCGTTCAGGACTACGACACCCTCGACCTGGCCGACGTGTACTCGGTGGTCGGCTATTATCTGCGGCACCGGGTCGAGGTGGACGCGTACCTCGCGGAGCGCGCCCGGGAGGGGGAGGAACTGCGCAAGAGGATCGAGGCGTCCCAGCGCCACCTGCCGGACATCCGGGCTCGCCTCCTGGCCGCCCGCGCCAGGGCGGAGGCGTCGCAACCCAACGGGTTACATTCGGGAGAAGCTCCGCCCGTCGGTCGCCGTGTGGGCGATACTGGTGACAACCCCGTTGCGGGGCATCCCGCCGGGGGGTGAACATGGTGCGGGTGGTGACGGACTTCGACTTCAACGGCCGGGTCGTGCGCGGGGTGCTCCGCGTACGGCCCGGCTTCGACTTGATCCGGGTTCAGGACACCGGCCTCGCACAGGACACACCCGATCCGGACCTCTTGGAGTGGGCCGCCCAGAACGACCGCATCGTGCTGACCCACGACCGGAACACGATGGTCGGGTTCGCAACCGGTCGCGTGGCGGCCGGTCTGGCGATGCCGGGTGTGTTCGTCGCGGACAACACCGCCCCGTTCCGGCGGATCATCGATGACCTGTTGCTGATCGATGACCTGACTGCACAGGCCGACTGGTCGGACCGCGTCGAGTACCTGCCCCTGTGACTTCACCGCTCGCCCGGCTCCACCCACTTCGTCACCGGGGCCGGCGGCGTCCACCCCGCCAGCTTCGCCAACAGCTCCGGGACGGCGTCGGCGACGAGCACCAACTCGCGGTGCTTCGGCCGCAGCAGCCCCTCGCGGACGACGTGGTCGAGCCACGCCAGCAGCGGGGTGAAGAACCCGTACACGTTCAACAGCCCGACCGGCTTGCAGTGGATGCCGAGTTGGGCCCACGTCAGGATCTCGAACAGCTCGTCGCACGTCCCGAACCCGCCGGGTAAAGCGACGAACGCATCCGAGCGGTCGGCCATCAGCGCCTTCCGCTCGTGCATCGTGTCGACCACGACCAGCTCGGTGCATTCGGCCAGCGCGATCTCCTTCCCGGCGAGCGCGTGCGGGATCACCCCGACCACCTCCCCGCCGGCCGCCAGCGCCGCCGTCGCCACCTCCCCCATCAGCCCGACCCGGCCGCCGCCGTACACCAGCCCCAGCCCGCGGCCGGCCAGCGCCCGCCCGAGGTCGCGGGCCGCCGCCGCGTACCCCGGGTTCGCCCCCGCCGCCGACCCGCAGAACACGCACACCCGCTTCATCACGCCTCCGCCACCCGTAGGGTGGGCCGAGCCGGCGCCCCGCCGGCGAGTCCCACCTGTTCAGCCGCGGTGGGACTCGCCGGCGGGGCGCCGGCTCGGCCCACCCTACACCTGTCAGCCGTTCAGCTCGACCGCCTCTTCCCAGTGCTGGTACAGCCGGGCGAGCGCGTCCTTCTGCTTCTCCAGGTCCTTCATCGTGTCCCGCAGCCGGGTCGCGTCCTTGTACACGTCCGGGGTCTGCAGCGCCGCCTCCAGGTCGGCCACCCGCTTCTCCGCCTTCGCGATGTCCGCCTCCAGGTCGGGCACCTTCCGGTACGGGAACTTCCGCTTCCGCTTCGCCGGCGGCTCCGGGCGGGCGTCGGGGCGTGAGCCCGACGCGGCATCGGGAGCACGTCGGCCTGACGGCCCGACGCCCGCCCCCGCCTTCTCCCGGGACTGCCGGAGCAGCTCGTAGGTGTCGTAGTTCCCGTACACCACCTCGGTGGTGCCGTCGGCGAACACGATCAGCAGGTCCGAGACGCGGTTCAGGAAGTACCGGTCGTGGCTCACCACGACCACCGTCCCCTCGTAGGCCTTGACCGCCTCTTCGAGTGAGTCGCACGCCCAGATGTCGAGGTGGTTGGTCGGCTCGTCCAGGACCAGCAGGTTCGCCCCGTTCACCGTCAACTTCGCCAGCGCCGCCCGCGACCGCTCCCCGCCGGACAGCTGCCGGACCGGCTGCTCGACCAGCTCGCCGTGCAGGCCGAACCCGCCGAGCAGGTCGCGCATCTTCTGCTCGGTGTGGTCCGGCTCGTCGTCCGGCCAGACCGCCCGCATCACCGACTTGTCCGGGTCGAGCAGGGCGAGGTGCTGGTCCAGGTATCCCGGGAACACCAGGTGCCCGCGCTGCACCTCGCCGGCCGACGGCTCCTCGTCCCCGAGGAGGATGCGGAGCAGGGTCGTCTTCCCGCACCCGTTCGGCCCCATGATCCCGAGCCGCTTGCCGCGCGGCACGTCGAAGCTCAGCCCCTCGAACAGCACCTTGTCCCCGTACCGCTTCGCCAGGCCCTCGACGTGAAACACGTTGTCGCCGGACCGCGTCACCTCGGAGAACCGGATGTTCGGCCCGCTCACCTTGGTCGGCTTGTCGACCCGCTCGACCCGGTCGAGGGCCTTGACCCGCGACTGGGCCTGCTTGGCGAGCTGGCCGTAGCTCGCCCGGCGGATGTACTCCTCCTGCTTCAGGATGTACTCCCGCTGGGCCTCGTACTCCTTCAGCTCCCGCTCGAACCGCTCGTCCCGGAGCCGGACGTACTGGCGGTAGCTCCCGGGGTAGCTGGTCACCTTCCGGGCGTGCAACTCGAACGTCTTGTTCGTCACCTTGTCGAGGAAGTACCGGTCGTGGCTGACGATCAGCATCCCCTCCGGCTGCTGGGCGAGGTAGTTCTCGAGCCACCGGGTGGTGTCGATGTCGAGGTGGTTGCTCGGCTCGTCGAGGAGCATCACGTCCGGGGCGGACAGGAGGAGCCTGGCGAGGAGCAACCGCCGCTGCTGGCCGCCGGAGAAGGTGTTCGCGTCGCGGTCGAAGTCGGCGGGCTTGAAGCCCAGCCCGCCGAGGACCGTCTCGACCTTGTGGTCGAGCTCGTAGGCGTCGTGGTGGCTGAGCAGTTCGCCGAGCCGGTCGAACTTCGCGCTCAGCTGCTTGCGGCGGGCCTCGTCGGAACAGGCGGCGAGGTCCTCCGCGACCTGCTGGAACTCGCCCTGGGCGGCGATCAGTTCGTCGAACGCACTCTTGGCCTCGGCGAACAGGGTGCGGCCGGGCGGGAAGTCGGCGACCTGGACGAGGGTGCCGAGGCGGGCGCCGGCGTGGAGGGTGACCTTGCCGGAGTCCGGCTCGTCGAGCCCGGCGAGGATCTTGAGGAGGGTGGTCTTGCCGGCCCCGTTCGGGCCGACGAACCCGACCCGGTCGCCGGCGTGGACCTCGAACGACACGCCCTCGAACAGCGGGGTGGCGTCGTACCCGCGGGACACGTCGGTGCAGGACAGCAGGAGCATCGGTGGGAACGCGGAGTGCGGAGTGCGGAATGCGGAATCCCGGCCGCCCCGGTTCCGGCGGGGGCATTTTATGGGCGGACGACCCGGAGCCCGCCCCGGGGGTGCTCCGGGTCGTCCGGGTACGCCCGCCGGGGGTCGCGCTCGCCACGGGTCGTCCGGGTACGCCCGCCAGGGGTTGCGCTCCGGCCCTCGCGGGCCTCCGCTCCACCCCTGGCGGCCTACGGCGGAGGCTCCCGAGCGCAACCCCCGGCGGCCGGCGGCGGAGTAACCGCGACCTCCGACCTGTTCCGCCGGCCGGGGTCACTTGAACAGCGCGATCGGGCCGGGGGCCGGGAGCCGCTTCGCGGCCGCCGCGAACCACTTCTTCGCCTCCGCCTGCTCCCCGACGAACCACAACTGGTAGCCCAGCAGGAACTCCAGCGCCGGCTCCCCGGGGTTCGCCGCCACCGCCTTCCGCAGGTCCGCCAGGTGGACCGCGAACGCCGCCGCGTTCGCCCCGTACGGCTCCTTCGGGTCGAACACCCCGGCCGGCCACGCCGGGTCCAGCTCCAGCCCGGCCCGGACCGCCGCCACCGCGTCCCCGTACCCGCCCGAGGCGAACGCCGCCTGGCCCTTCAGGAACAGCGGCCCCGCCGCCTTCGGGTCGAGCCCGGCCGCCCGCCCGAACTGCTCAGCCGCCCGCCCGTAGTCCCCGGCCGCGAACGCCTCCCGGCCGAGCCGCAACAGCCGGGCCGCCTCCTTCACCGGGTCCGGGTCGGGGCGGTCGACCTTCGCCGGCACCGGGTCGGCGAACAGGTCCCGGCCCGGCGGCGGCGGGAGCGGGAGGCGCGGGGCCACCCGGTCGACATCCGGGACGATCACCCCGGGCGGCGGCAGCGGCTTCCGCGGCTCGATCACCAGGAACTGCCCGCCGAACGGCCCGGCCGGAATCGGGTCGGGGGCCGGCGGCCGGGGCGGCACCGCGTCCGGGTCCCGGTACGGGCCGGGGTTCACGACCACCACGACCGGCCGGGCCACCACCACCGGGCCGGCGAACCCGAACGACTCGACGACCACCGACCGTGAGGAGTAGAACCCGCCGGCGAACCCGCCGAACTTGACCTTCGGCTTCCCCCCGCCGAACGCGAACCCGAACCCGGCCGTATACCCGAACCCGCCGTACCCCGGCGGGCAGGCCGGGCCGCAGACGAACTGCGCCCGCGCCGGGGCCGCCGACCACGCCAGGACCGCCGCCGCGAGGATGGTCCGCCGCATCGCCCGCCCTCCCCGGGGAACCGTCACGACCGGATTATCCCCTCCGACCGGGCGGGGTGCAACACGGGGCCGGGGCGACCGCCGGGCGGCGGGCGTGTATAGTGAACCGAGCGCCTCCGCGTCCGCTGGGACCCGCCGATGGCCCCGATCACCCGGGAAGTGTTGCGGGACTACCTGCACGACGCCCTGCCGGACGCCGAGCTGGCGGCCGTCGAGCGGGCCCTGCGGGGGTCGGCCGAGCTGCGGGAGTTGCTGACCGAGGTGATGGGGCAGGAGGACCGCGGCGAGCACACCGCCGGGGCGATCTGGCGGCGGGAGCGGGCGAGCTGTCCGAGTCGTGACGAGCTCGGCGGGTTCGTGCTGGGGGCCGGCGACCCGGAGTTCCTGGAGTACGTCCGGTTTCATTTGGAGGAGATCGGCTGCCCGTACTGCCAGGCCAACCTCGACGACCTCCGGCGGATGAAGTAGGGTGGGCCGAGCCCGGCCCTGCGGGCGAGTCCCACCACTCGTGACCCGGTGGGACTCGCCCGGCGAAGCGCCGGACTCGGCCCACCCTACGGGGTGCCGTCACTCCGCCGCGACGCGCTGGAGGTCGGCCCGCTTCCCCTCGTACGTCTCGGCGAACGCCAGCACCGCCGGGTCCGGCTCGACCCCGTCCGCCCGGCACGCCATCGCGTACACCGCCGGCCACCAGTTCTCGTGGGCGGTCAGCCCCTGGTCCTTCACCGCCGCCCAGTTGCTCAGGATCTTCGACCACGCCCGGTCGCCGTAGTCGAGCGCTTCCTTCAGGCTGCCGAACTCCGGCACGTACCACAGCCGACCGATCTGCGAGTGCAACACCTCGTCGGCCCAGTCGAAGTCCTGGAGGGTGGCGATCAGCGGCAGCCCGGACGCCTGGCCGGTCTCGAACTCGTAGCGTTTGCCGGTCCGCGGCATCAGCCCCTGCTCGATGAAGTACAGCACCCCGTGCCGCTCCATCGGGGTGCACTCGGTGTTCAGCCGGTACGACCAGTTGAAGGTGATCCGGGCCTTGGTCCAGTCGACGCCGAGGGCGACGAACCCGACCTCGCCCATCATCGCGTGCCGGGCCTCGTCCCAGAGCTGCCGGGACATGTCGCGGTAGTACCCCCACGGCTTGCCCGGCGTCTGGGAGATGATGGAGGCCATCATCTCCGGCACGTCGATCTCGCGGAGCCGCTTGTACAGCATCATCAGGGCCTTGGCCCGGGCCGGGAACGCCTCGTTGTAGAGGAAGCTCTCGGCGTTCACGCCCTGGTTCCACGGGTCGGCGAACCGCTCGTCGCGCCGCGGGACGGGGTCGTAGACGTAGGGGTTCGCGGAGTACCGGCGGTTGATGGGGTCGCCGGATTCGGGAGCGGTTCCGTCGAGGAGGCCGGCGCTCGCGAGGAACCGGGCGAGGTAGTTCGCCCAGTATTCCTCCCCGGCAGGGGGGGCTGGCAGTTCCGGCTCGGCGAGGGCGACGGCCACTTGATCCCACCACCGCTCGATATCGCCCAGTTCCAGCAACGCGAACCGAAGGACGCGATGGCTCGGGGCGTCGGTGAGTGGGTTGGTCTGCGCAACGTACCGCTCGCACGCGCCCGACAGTTCCAGGACGGCGATCCCCAGCCCGCAGAGTAACTCGCCCGTCGTCGGGGCGGCGAGGATCTCGTCGAAGAACGCCTCCAGCGCCGGGTGCGGCACGTCCTCCAGCCCGAGCGGCGGCTCGCGCATCTCGCCGATCCGCGTCCGCAGCGCCGCGACGTGCTCGGCGCACAGGTAGGCGTGGTGTGCGAAGGCGGTCTTCAGCTCGTAGATCGGCTCCGCCGTGATGCGGGCGGTCAGGATCTGGTGCAGCCGCTTAAACGCGTAGTGGAACCGCTTCAACCGGCGGACGCACTCCTCCACCGACAGCCCCGGCTTGGCGGCTTCTTCGAGGGTGCAGAGGCCGGCGAGCGGCGGCAGGTCCTTGTACGGGCGGTAGTCGGCGAGCGGGATCGGGGCGGACATGGGTGGGCCTCGGAAGGGCGGATGCGGCCGGATTTCACGGGAGGTGGTGCCCCTCACCCGCCGGCGAAGCGCCGGCGACCTCTCCCCGGCGGGGAGAGGTGGGGGCGCCCGGTCTTCTCGGTCGCTACCCGGGTCGGGCGCGTTTCGAGAGGCCGCTGTAGCCCCACCTCTCCCCGCCGGGGAGAGGTCGGCCCCGCGCTTCGCGGGGCCGGGTGAGGGGCACCACGCGAACGGCCCCCGGACCCGCGTCACCCGTCCTCCAGCTCGGCCGCCAGCGCCGCCCGCAGCCGGGCCTCGACCGCCGGCGGGAGCGGCCCGCATTTCGGCAGCGCCGCGGCCAGCCGCACCGTGTACCGGTACGTCCGCACCAGCGCCCCGCACTCCGGGCACCCGGCGACGTGCACCTCGAACGTCTCGTGCACCGCCAGGACCAGGTCGCCGCCGACGTAGTCGTGCAGCGCCTCGGCCAGCTCCGCGCAGGTCACGACGCCACCCCCTGTTCGAAGTGCGGGGCCAACGCCTCCCGCATCCGCAGCCGGGCCCGGTGCAGCCGGCTCTTCACCGCCGGCACGCTCAGCCCCAGCATCTCCCCGATCTCCGCGTTCGGCAGCTGCTCCACGTCGGCCAGCACGTACACGTCCCGGAACGGCTCCGGCAGGGCGTTGATCGCCGCCTCGATGATCCCTGCCCGCTCGGCCGCCAGGACCGGCTCGTCCGGGGCCACGTCCCACCGCCGCACCGCCCCGCCCGGCCCGTCCGACGCCAGGTCGTCGTCCGCCTCCCCGGCCTCCCGCTTCTGCCGGTTCGCCCGCTTCTCCCGGTGGGCCAGGGCGGCGTTCACCGTCACCCGGTGGAGCCACGTCCCGAGCTGGCTGTCCCCGCGGAACGTGTCCAGCTTCCGCACCACCTGCAGGAGCACGTCCTGGGTCACGTCCTCGGCGTCCGCGTCGTTCCCGAGCATCCGC
The DNA here is from genome assembly GCA_013822345.1 of Isosphaera sp. Classification (GTDB taxonomy): domain Bacteria; phylum Planctomycetota; class Planctomycetia; order Gemmatales; family Gemmataceae; genus Gemmata. The sequence goes on along the minus strand of PNKH01000020.1, from coordinate 1,701 downwards.
CGGGCGAGGTTGTAGATCCGCGGGGCGTAGTCCCGGAACACCACCTCGGGCGTCAGCGTCTCCGGCGGGTCCGGCGGGGGGTCGAACATCGGCGGCGGCTCGCGGCAGAGGGCGGACACCCCCAACATACCGCGAACCGCGCGCCGCGTCAGCGGCCTCGTCCGGTCAGAGGCCCCCCGCCCCGGAAAGGGTTCGCCGCCCTACCATGAACATCGCCCCGCGTAGCCGCGACGCGGAGTCTTCGGAGCGGAGCGCGGCGGCTCCCCCGCGCTCCGCTCCGAAGACTCCGCGTCGCGGCTAAACGGGGTGGTCACCACCCCCGCCACCCGCCACCCGCCACCCCACCCGATGCGCGCCGCCCTGTTCGACTTCGACGGCACCCTGGCCGACAGCTTCCCCGCCATCGCCGCCAGCACCAACCACGCCCGCGCCGCCTACGGCCTCCCGCCGCTGCCGGAAGGCCGGGTCCGCCGGTACGTCGGGCACGGGCTCGACCACCTGATGGCCGCGCTCGTCCCGGCCGCCCCGGTCGCCGACGCGGTGGCCGTCTACCGCCGGCACCACGAGGCGGTCATGGAGTCCGGCACCCGCCTCATGCCCGGGGTCGCCGACACGATCCTCGAACTCGCCCGCCGCGGGTACCGGCTCGGGGTGTGCAGCAACAAGCGGGTCGAGTTCACCCGCCGGCTGGTGGACGCCCTCGGCCTCGGCCCGCACTTCGGGTGCGTCCTCGGGCCGGACGACGTCGGCGGGCGGGCGAAGCCGGACCCGGCGATGCTGCTCGAGGGGCTGTCCCGGCTCGGGGCGACCGCCGCGGACGCGGTGTACGTCGGGGACATGGACATCGACGTCCGGACCGGGGCGGCGGCCGGGGTGCCGGTGTGGCTGGTGCCGGGCGGGGCAGGGGCCTGGGACGAGGCGGTGGCCGCCGGCCCGGCCCGCGTCCTGGCCGACTTCGCCGAGCTGCTCGACCTGCTGCCGCCGCGCTGACCCGGCTACGGGTCCGCCTTCCGCCGGGCCTGGCCGACCCGCCGGCCGATCACCTCGGCGATCAGCCCGGCCAGGTAGAACTGCCCGGCCACCGCCTCCGCCACCACCAGCCCGCGGGCCGCGTCCGCGGCCGGCACCACGTCCCCGTACCCGACCGTGGTGAGCGTCAGGAAGCTGAAGTAGGTGAGCAGGAAGTGGTGGTCGTCGCGGGCCGGGGCGGACATCCCGGCCCCCTGGAACGAGCCGGGGCGGACGAGCTCCACCGCCGCGTACAGGTGGCCGAACAGCAGCCCGAGCAGCAGGTACCCGCAGAACGCCCCGTACACGTCGTCCACCGTGACCCCGTCCTCCCGGAACACGCCCCGCAGGACCGCCCCGATCGTGAACCCGAAGGACACGGCGGCGCACAGGTGCAGGACCACCGACTCGGACAGCCGCGGGGCGCCGGGGACGAGGTACGCGGCCCACATCCCGCCCAGGGCCGGGACCCCGAGCAGCACCGCCGCCGCCCGGAGCTTGGCGTCGGTGAACACCACCCGCAGCGCGGCCAGGAAGATCGCCGAGATGAGGAGGTCGATCAGCAGCCGGGCGTCGGCCGCCGTGCGCAGGAGCGGGTACCCGACCACCACCCCCAGGAGGGTGACGAACAGGAGCAGGAACTTCCGCCGGGCGAGCCGGTTCATGCCGGCGATGCTAACCGCGGCCGCCGGC
>PNKH01000019.1 GCA_013822345.1 Isosphaera sp. | reverse complement strand
TTCCCGTGGTGGGATTCGCCGGCGGAGCGCCCGCTCGGCCCACCCTACGAGCCGAGCCGCTCTACCAGCTTCGGCAGCACCACCCCGGACGGGCCGTACAGGCCGATGTCCGCGAGCCGGCTCGCCTCCGTCTCGGTCAGGTTCACCTCGACCACCTTCGCCGCCGGGTGCCGCCGCCGCTTCGCCACCGGGATCAGCGACGCGGCCGGGTGGACGACCGCCGAGGTGCCGACGACCAGCAGCACGTCGCACCCGTAGGCGGCCTCCAGCGCCGGCTCCCACACGTCCTCCGGCAACGCCTCGCCGAACCAGACGATGTCCGGGCGGAGGCGGCCGCCGCAGTCGGGGCAGCGCGGGGCCGGGCCGAGCGGGTCCAGCCCGCGGTCGGCGACCGCCCGGCACCCGAGGCACCGGGTCCGCCGCAGGCTGCCGTGGATCTCCAGCAGGTTCCGGCTGCCGGCGTCCCGGTGCAGCCCGTCCACGTTCTGGGTGACGAGGGTGAACCGGTCGCCCCAGCGGCGCTCGAGTTCCACCAGGGCGTGGTGCCCGGGGTTCGGCCTCACGGTGCCGACGTTCTCCCGGCGGGCGTTGTAAAACTGCCACACCAGGTCGGGGTCGCGGTCCCACCCGCCGGGGCTGGCCACGTCCTCGATCGCGTGGCCCTCCCACAGCCCGTCGGCGGCCCGGAACGTCGGCACCCCGCTCTCGGCCGAGACGCCGGCCCCGGTCAGGACGCAGACGCGGTCGGCGAGCCGGAGCCAGTCGGCGGCGCGGGTCAGGTCGTGGTCGGTCATGGGTCACTCCGGCGGCCGACCGGTGCGAACGTGAAGGATACCGGATCGGCCGCGGGCGGACAAGGAACAAGCCCCGGCGGGCAGGGCCGTTTCGTTCTCGGCGGGGGGTGTCGCACCCGCTCCCGGACCACCCGACCTCACGAACCCAACGGCCCTGCCCCGGCCGGGTTGCCCGTCGCCGCCGGCGGGCGGGCGTGTTAGACTGTCCGTGTCCCCCCGTGCGCGGCTCCCACCCGAGGGTCGACCCATGCGCCTCGCCGCCGGCCTGTTGGCCGGGCTCCTGCTCGCCCCCGCCGGGGCCGCCGCCGCCGACCAGCGGCAGATCGACGCCGCGATCAAGAAGGGGACGGACTGGCTCCGCGGCCGGCACGGGAAGGACGGCGGGGGCGGGGCGCACGGGGGCGGGGGCACCGCCCTGACCGGGCTGGCCCTGCTGGAGGCCGGGGTGCCGGGGAACGACCCGGCGGTCAAGGCGATCACCGCCGCCGTCCGGGACGCGGCCCTGAGCCAGACCCAGACGTACAGCGTCGCCCTCAGCCTGATGTACCTGGACCGGTACGGGGAGCCGGCCGACGAGCCGCTGATCCAGGCCCTGGCCGCCCGCCTGCTGGCCGGGCAGGGGCCCCGGGGCGGGTGGGGGTACCCGTGCGGCCCGGCGGCCACCGAGGAGCAACTGAGGCCGCTCCGGGGGCTGAAGCCGGCGGCCGGCGGGAAGCTCCACCCGGAGGTGGAGAAGTACGCCCGGGCCATCGGGGCGGGCCGCCCGGGCGACCCGGTCGAGGAGGACAACTCGAACACCCAGTTCGCGGTGATGGCCGTCTGGCTGTCCCGCAAGCACGGGCTCCCGGCCGAGTGGACCGACCCGGCCCTGGACCGGGTCGGGCAGCGGTTCCTCGCCACCCAGGTGGCGGCCACCGGCGGGTGGGAGTACGTGACCCACACCCCGGGCAGCCCGTCCATGCACTGCGCCGGGCTGATCGGCCTGGCCACCGGGATCGCCCGGCGGGAGGAGCGGGCCCTGAAGGACCCGCCGAAGAAGGACGGGCCCGGCGGGCCGAAGGAGCCGAAGAAGGGGCCGGACGACCCGTTCTTCAACCCGCCCCCGAAGGACGAGGCGAAGCCGGACCCGAAGAAGCCGCGCCCGGCCGACCCCCGGGACGTGCCGGTCCTGAACGCGCTGCGCGGCCTCGGGGCCCACCTCGCCGACTCCGCCCGCCGCGGCCGCGGGGCGCTGGTCCTGAGCCAGGACCCGAAGCCCGCGTCCCACGGGGCGGACGACCTGTACTTCTTCTGGTCGGTCGAGCGGGTCGGGGTGGTGTACGGGCTGGACAAGATCGGCGGGGTGGACTGGCACGCGGCCGGGTCGCACACCCTGGTCCTCGCCCAGCGGCCGGACGGGTCGTGGGGCGGGTCGGAGTTCTACGGGACGGAAGCGAACACCGCGTTCGCGGTCCTGTTCCTGTGCAAGTCGAACCTCGCCCGGGACCTGTCCGGGCGGGTGCAGAAGGAGGCGACGACCGAGATGCGGGCCGGCCAGCCGGCCGCCGCCGACCCGAAGACCGGCCCGGCCGCCGTCGTCCCCGGCAAGCCCGACCCGGCCGCCCCGCCGCCGGTCCTCGCCGGCCCGGCCGGGAGCGAGGTCGCCACCCTGGCGAACCAACTCCTCAGGTCCGGCGAGAAGGACTGGGCGGCCGTCCTGAAGCAACTCCGGGACACGAAGGGGGCGGTGTACACCGAGGCCCTGGTGGCGGCGGTCACCCGGCTGGACGGGGACCGGCGGCGGGACGCCCGGCAGGCGCTGGCCGAGCGGCTCTGCCGGATGACCGCCGGGACCCTGCGGGGGATGGCGAAGGCGGAGGAGCCGGAGCTGCGCCGCGGGGCGGTGCTGGCGATGGCGATGAAGGACGACCCGGCCCACGTCCCGGACCTGATCGCCGCCCTCGGGGACGACGAGGACCTGGTGGTCCGGGCCGCCCGGGCCGGGCTGAAGAGCCTGACCGGGGAGGACTTCGGCCCGGCCGTCAACGCCACCGCCGGGGAGAAGGCGCTGGCCGCAACCGCCTGGAAGGAGTGGCTGGCGAAGCCGAAGAAGTGACGCCGCGGCCGCCGTCGGCGGCGCAAGTCCCCGCCGCCCCGCCGTTCGCCCGCGTCCCGGGGGTCGGGTTGCGGGGCGGGGGGACCCCCGCTATGCCCCACCCTTCCGAGATTTCTCACCTTCGCGCCGTCACCGGACGACGGCCCGGTTCTTGGGGGTAGGACGCCGTGCTGCAGAAGCGCTACGGGGCGGACGAGGAGCGGGAGGGGGCGGCGGCCGAGGCGGTGCGGGCGGCCCAGCCGCTCCGGGCGGGCGAGCCCGGGGACGAGCGGGTGTCGCTGTTCTGGCGGGTGTTCGGCGGCACCATCCTGAGCATGGTCGCGCTCGGGGTCCTCACCCTGTACAACAGCATCTCGTCGAACATCACCGACCTGCGGAACGAGCTGAACCGGGAGCGGGAGGCCCGGGCCGACCTCGTCCGGAAGGACGAGTTCAACGCCCGCACCAGCACCCAGTACGAGCGGATCCGGTCCCTCGACGCCCTCCGGGGCGACCACGAGGGGCTGCGGGAGCGGGTGAACGCGGCCGCCGCCGCGGTCGACGGGCTGCGCAAGGACGCGGCGGCCGGGGCCGAGGCGCTGAAGCGGGACGCGGCCGCCCTGGAGGTGGTCAAGGACCGCCTCGCCGGGCTGGAGGGGGTGCGGAAGGAGGTGGCCGGGTTGGACGGGCTGCGGGAGAAGGTGGCGGCCGCCGCCGCCGACCTCAAGGCGGTCCGCGAGGACCTGGCCCGGACCACCCAGGAGCAGGACCGGAACCGGGCCGCCGACCTGGAGCGGAAGGCCCACCGCGACGCCCAGTACCGGCACGTCGAGGACGCCCTGAAGGAGCTGCAGAAGGGGCTGCAGGACTGCCGGGAGAAGCTGGCCCGGCTGGAGGGCGGGATGCAGCCGGCCGGCCCGCCCCGGCCCCGCCCGGCCGACCCGAAGGCCGGCCCCGACAACGGGAACTGACGGCCTTCCTGGAGCGCGGCCGTCCCGGCCGCCGCTACCGCGGTCGTTGCGGCCGGCGGTTCCCCCGGAAGCAACCCGCTGCGTGTCGGTGGAGCGGCCGGGACGGCCGCGCTCCAGGAAGACGCCCCATGACGACGATCTGGCTCGCCCGCCACGCCGAGACCGCCGCCCCGACCCGGTTCCACGGGGCGGAGTCGGATGTCGACCTCGGGGAGCACGGCCGCCGCCAGGCCGCGGCCGCGGCCGGGTGGTTCGCGGCGCTGCGGCCGACGGCGGTGGTGTCGTCCGGGATGATCCGCGCCCGGGACACGGCCGCCCCGATCGCGGCGGCGTGCGGGGTGCCGCACCGGATCGAGCCGCTGCTGCACGAGCGGCGGGTCGGGCCGCTCGCCGCGATGCCGCGGCCGGAGGCCGACCGGGTGTGGGACGAGACGATCTCCCGGTGGCTGGCCGGCGACACCGCCTACGCGTACCCCGGGATGGAGTCGTTCGACGAGCTGCGCGACCGGGTGGTGCCGGCGTTCCGGCGGGCGGCCGGCGCCCACCCCGGCGGGCGGGTGGCGGTCGTCTGCCACGGGGTGGTGTGCAAGGTGCTGCTGCTGAGCCTGCTGCCGGGCAAGGGGCCGGCGGATTGGGTGAGCGTCGGCAAGATCCCGAACCTGGCGGTGAGCGAGTTGGTGTCGGACGGGGGCGGGTGGCGGGCGAACTGGCTTTTGGCGGTGCCGCCGCCGGTCGCGGCGGTGAACGCGGCCGCCGCCCCGGACCCGCTTAAGACGCAGGCGTGACGGTTTCCTCTGGACCGCGGCCGTCCCGGCCGCTCCACCGACGCGGGGCGGGTCGCTTTCGGGGGAACCGTCGACCTCCACCACCTCGGCGGCAGCGGCCGGGACGGCCGCGGTCCAGGAAAGACCGCCGTCACTTCAACTCCAGGTCGAGCACGTTGGCCCCGGCCTTCACCTCCGCCGTCAGCCCCGACGTGGTCGTCGTCTGGTACTTCTCGGGGATCCCCTTCCCGGTCACCACCACCACGTACTTGCCCGGCGGCACCGGGTTGGCGAACGCGTAGGTCCCGTCCGCCTGGACCGCGGCGGTGAGCACCACCGGCAGCCGCCGGTCGACCGACACCAGCGTCACGTCGCCGGCGGCCAGCGGCTTCCCCTTGAGCGTCACCCGCCCGGAGGTGCCGTCCGCCTTCGCCCCGACCGGCTGGGGCGGGCCGGCCGGCTTCTTCCCGCCGTCCGGCTTCTGGCCGGCGTCCTTCGGCCGCGGGGCCGGGGCGACCTCGGCCGCCTTGGCGGAGGTCTTCAGGTCCGCCCGCACCGCCTCGATCGCTTCGTGCAGCTTGAACGCCTTCTGGGCCGGGTTCGCCTCCTTCTCGGCGGCGGCCAGGCCGTCGTCGATCAGCTTCTGGGCGGCCGGGCGGTGGCCCAGCAGCGGGCGGACGGCGAGCAGCCCGCCCTGGTACATCCGGTACGCCCCGACGTGGTCCTTCGCCGTGTTGTACAGGTCCGCCCCGCGGTTGTGCACGTCCCGCAGGCTGTCGACCACCAGCCGGTCGAACGTCGCCGCGTCCGGCAGGCCGTCGGCCCGGCCGAGCCGCTTGGCCAGGAAGTGCCACTCCCACCCGCGGAGGTCGGGCGGGTCCTGGGCCGCCGCGGTGCCGGTGACGAGGGCGAGGAGTAGTCCGGCGAGAAGTCGTCCGGGCATCGGCGGGTCTCCGTGGGGTCGTGGCGCCCATCTTGACGCCCGGCGGTCGGGGTTGCAACCGGGAGCCGGTCCGGACTAGCATGCCGGCCGACTCCCACCCTGGCACCCGCACGGAAGCGGACCCGTGGCCGACAAGCTCACCCAGCAGCTGACCGACGCCCTGGCCCGGGCCGCCGCCCACCCGGGCGGGCTGCCGCTGTTCGCCGGCAAGACCGACCCCGGCCTCTTCCCGAGCACCGCCGCCGCCAGGCCGGCCGCCCAGAAGTGCGTCGCCGAGAACCTGGTCCGGGCCGCCGGCACCGACCCGTCCGCCCGCACCCCGCGCGACCTGTACGCCCTGACCGACGCCGGGTGGGAGTTCCTCCTGGCGCAGGTGAACCCGAAGCAGGTGCTGGAGGACTTCGTCCGGGTGCTGGAGGCGCGGCGCGGCGAGGTCGGCGAACTCCTCGCCACCGCCCGCCGGATGGCCGACAACCTCCAGGGGCTGAAGGACGCGGTCGCCCGGGTGCTCCCGGCGGTGGCCGCGGCGCGGGTCCGGGTGCCGGGCGAACCGCGACCGTCAGGGAGCGGGTGCGACCTCCCCACCCGCTCCCTGACGGTCGCGGTTCGCCCGGAGTTCGAACCCGAACCCGCCCCGGTTGCGGTCGCCGTGCTCGACGCGGAGCCCGACCTGGCCGCGGCGGTGCTGGCCCGGCTCGCCGACTGGTCCGGCTCCGCCGGCGAGGACTGCCCGCTGCCGGACCTCTACCGCGCCCTGTCCCCGGCCCCGACGATCGGCCGGTTCCACGACTGCCTCCGCGCCCTGCAGGCGGACGGCGCCGTGTACCTCCACCCATGGACCGGCCCGCTGTACGCCATGCCGGAGCCGACCTACGCCCTGCTCGCCGGGCACGGGGTCGCGTACTACGCCTCGCTTCGCCCCGAGAAGGGGTGAAGGGGTGAAGGGGTGAAGGGGTGACAAAGACCGGGAGTCGTCTTCGTCTTTGTCACCCCTTCACCCCTTCACCCCTTCACCCCTTCGTCCCCACCCCGGAGGGCCAAGGATGACCCCGACCGCGACCGCCGACGACACCGCCATCGCCCCCCCGACCCGGGACCGGCTGAAGCGGGCCGGGAACCCGTTCCGCAACTACTTCGCCCGCAACCCGGACGACGAGGTGTGCGCCCGGTACCACGTCCCGGAGCTGTTCGCCGCCGAGCGCGACCTGCTCCACGCCGTCATCGACCTGTACCGGTACGACCCGCTCGCCCACTCCGAGGTGGTCCCGGTCCTCGGGAACAAGGGGGCCGGCAAGACCCACCTGCTCCACTCGATCAAGCACGGCGGCGGCGGGCCGTGGCAGCTCCTCGTCACCCCCGGGGTGTACCAGAAGGACAGCGACTTCCTCGAGTACCTCCTGTTCCAGATCATCGACACCCTCCTCGGCGGCGGGAAGCAGAAGGGCGTCCGGCCGCTCGAATATGTGGGCGACCAGCTCGTCCGCCGCGGGCTGGCGGCGGCGCTGCGGGAGCTGTCGCCGGCCGAGAAGGTCGAACTGTTCCCGCCGCCGGGGCTCGGCCGGTGGGCGCGGCGGCTCGGCCTCGGCACCCAGCAGGCCGGCGAGCGGGCCGACTGGCTGGCCGAGAACCTGGCCGGGGCCGCGACCTTCGCCCGCACCCTCGCCCCGCTCGGGCAGGCGCTGGCGGAGGCGGGGCTGACGCCGCAGAAGGCGTTCGACCTCGTCGCCGCCCACAGCCGCAAGACGGAGGCGCACAACACCGCCGGGCTGATGCGGCGGCACGTCCTCCAGGGGTTCGCCCGGGCCGCCCTGCTCGGCGACGAGGCCGACCTCGCCGGGTTCCTCACCTACGGGTTCGCGGAACTCGAGTTCCACGTCCGCCCGACCCGCCAGGACCTGGTGCTCGCCCTGTTCAAGGTGCTGACCGACGTGTTCCGGTCGCTCAAGACTCCGGTCGTCGTCGCCTTCGACCAGTTGGAAGACCTGCTCCTGGCCCGCCGCAGCGACGACGCCCACAAGACGGCCGAGGCGTTCTTCGCCGGGATCGTCCAGGCGATGCACCAGGTCGACGGGCTGTGCTTCCTGGTGTTCGCCGAGCGCGGGCTATGGAACCGGTTCGTCCCGAGTCTCGACGGGTACATCCAGGACCGGCTGAACAACCCGGTCCACGTCCCCCGGCACGGCACCGTCAAGGCGATCCGCCTGGAGGCCCCGCCGGCCGACCTGTTCCGCCGCGTCGTCGAGGCCCGCCTGCGGCCGTGCCTGGACGAGGTGCCGACCGGCGGGGTGCCGCTCCCCGAGGTGTACCCGTTCTCCGACGAGCAGGTCGGGCGGATCGCCCGGACCGAGCCGACCCTGCGGGACATGCTCCAGCAGTGCCGCCACCTGTTCGACCACCTGGTCTACGGCCCGGACGACGACGCCCCGGCGGCCCCGCGGATCAGCGCGGACGTCATCCCCGACGCCCCGCCCGAGGTGCCGCCGACGGACGCCGCCAGCCGGGTCGCCGCACTGCTCGGGCACGACGAGCCGGAGGCCGCCCCGGCGGTCACGTTCAAGGCGGTCGACGTGGTCGAGCTGCCGCCGGACGCCCCGTCCGCCGAGTTCGGCCCGGCCGACGACGAGACCGGGCGAGCGGGGGGCGTCAGTCCCCTGATGTCCGGAGCGGATCAGGGGGCTGACGCCCCCCGCTCGCCGGAGCCGCTCCCGGCCCCGGAGCCGGCGGCCCGGCCGGCCGGGCTGTCGCACGCCGGGCTGGTCGAGCTGTGGGACCAGGAGCAGCGGGCGGCCCGCCGGCAGCTCGAGCCGGAGGGGGCGCTGACCGGGGCGACGCGGGAGCTGCAGGCCGGGCTCGGGGCGTTCCTGACGGCGTGCCACGAGCACGGGGTGAAGGTCGGGCCGTGGCGGCTGCAGCACGTCGTCGGGGAGTTCAGCTTCGGCGACCACCCGGCGTACGGGGCGGTGACGATCGCCCACTGGGCGTGCAAGGACGGCCAACCGTGGAAGGTCGGGGTCGGGCTGTTCCTGGCCCGCGGGGCCGGCAAGCCGAAGGACCTGGAGGTGAAGCTCGGGGTGACCGACGCCCAGCCGGCGGTCGCCGACCTGCTCATCCTGATGCGGCCGGAGGACGACCTGGCGGTGACCGGGAAGAGCAAGACGCTGTGGCAGGACGCGGAGCGGCGGGGGAAGAACGTCCGGCTGGAGCCGGTGTCGCTGGACGGGTTCGCGCAGCTGTACAGCTTCGCCCGGTGGCTGGCGGCGGTGCGGGAGTCGCTGCCGGAGGGCGCCCCGCTGCCGAACCTGGCGGACGTGATCCAGGAGCGGTGCGAGCGGCTGCTGGAGCAGGTGTGCATGCCGGTCCAGGGGTGACCTCTCCTCAGCCCCGAAGGGGCGGCGAGGGAATAGCCCGGGGTGCCAACCCCGGGCGCCGGGCCGGACCGCCCCTTCGAGGCTCAAACCCGCGACCTTCCCGTTCCCGGCGCGGCGGTTTACCCTGACCCCATGACCTACGCCGAGGCCCTGGCCTTCTGGTACGGCCGCATCAACTACGAGGTGCGGGCGGCCGGGCCGGGCGACCTGAAGCTGGAGCGGATGCGGGCCCTCCTCCGCCTCGCCGGCGACCCGCACGACCGCGTCCGCCTCGTCCACGTCACCGGCACCAAGGGCAAAGGCTCGACCTGCGCCATGCTCGCGGCGGTGCTCCGGGCCGCCGGGTACCGCGTCGGGCTGTTCACCTCCCCGCACCTGGAGCACGTCGAGGAGCGCGTCCAGGTCGACGGGGTCAACATCTCGCGGGCCGAGCTGGCCGCCCGGATCGCGGAACTCGCCCCGGCGGTGCGGCGGCTGGAGGCCGGCGGCGGGCCGGGGGTGTCGTTCTTCGAGATCGGCACCGCCCTGGGGTTCCTCCACTTCTGGTACCGGCGGTGCGACCTGGCGGTGGTCGAGGTCGGCCTCGGCGGGCGGTTCGACAGCACCAACGTCTGCACCCCGCTGGTGTCGGTGGTCACGAACGTCGGCCTCGACCACACCGCCCAACTCGGGAACACGTTGGAGGAAATCGCGTACCAGAAGGCGGGGATCGTCAAGCGGCGGGTGCCGGTGGTCAGCGGGGTGACGCAGCCCGGCCCGCGCGACGTGGTGCGGCGGGTCGCCGCCGAGGCGGGCGCCCCGCTGTGGGAGGCTCAGGAAGACTTCGGGTGGGACTTCGACGGGCGGTTCGCGACCGTGGCGACGCCGTCGCGCGAGTACCACGGGCTCGCGGTCGGCCTCCTCGGCGCACACCAGGCGGCGAACGCGGCGCTCGCGGTGGCGGCCGTCGAGCGACTGCGGGAGTCCGGGATGCCGGTTCCGGACGCCGCGGTCCGCCGCGGGCTGGCCGAGGTCCGCTGGCCGGCCCGGGTCGAACTCGTCTCGCGGGACCCGGCCGTCGTCCTCGACACCGCCCACAACGTCCCGAGCGTCGAGGCCCTGGTCGCGACGCTCCGCGAGGCGGTCCCGGTGTCGGGTCGGAAGGCGGTGGTGTTCGCGGTGTCGGCGGACAAGCCGTACCCGGAGATGCTGCGGGTCCTGGCCGGGTACTTCGACCACCTCCACCTGACCCGGTACGGGAACAACCCGCGGAGCGTCCCGCCGGAGAGGCTCGCCGCGGTGCTGGCGGAGGTGGCGCCGGGGACGGCGTCCACGGCGCACCCCACCGGCCGGGAGGCGTGGGCCGCCGCCCGGGCCGCGGCCGGTCGGGACGACCTGGTGTGCGTGACGGGGAGCGTGTTCCTGGCCGGCGAGCTGCGGGCGGCGGTGACCGGCGCGTAGCGGCATCGCTTGCGGCGGCGCGGGCGGCTCGACCCCACGAAACGACCCCGCCCGCCGGGGAGAGGTCGGCGGGCGGGGTGCGGGACCGGGGCAGCGGCCCGGTCAGTTCTTCTTCTTGAAGAAGTCGCCGCGGGAGCCGGGGCCGCCCTTGCCCTTCTCGGACGACTCCTTCTCCGTCGACCCCTTGTCGGTCGACCCCTTGTCCGTCGACCCCTTGTCGGTCGACCCCTTGTCGGACGACCCCTTGTCCGGCCTGCCCTTGGTGTCGGTGGCCGCCGGCCGGGTCGGGGCGGAGGTCGAACCGGGGAGCGAGATCCCGCCGGACCCGCGGGCGGACGCGAACGACGGGCGGGCCGCGTCCGGGTCGTTCAGGGCGGCGATCTTCTCGTTCTCGGCCTTCAGCCGGCCGAACCGCAGGAACTCGTCGGCGGTCACCAGCCCGTCGGCGTTCAGGTCCATCTCCTGGAACTTGGCCAGGTCCTCCCCGGCCTTCCGCCACTCGAACAGGGCGACCTGCCCGTCCTTGTCCCCGTCGTGCTTGTCGAACCACTCCGGCAGGTCCTTCGGCAGGTGCCCGTACCGCATGGCGACCGGCTTCGGCTCCTCGGTGTCCTTCTTCTGGTCCGGCTGCCGGTCGCCGCCGTACCCACCATACCCGCCGTACCCGCCGCCGTTCGGGTCACCCCCGGGGCCGCGGCCCGGGCCGCCCCGGTCCCGGCTCGAGTAGTACCCGCGGTACTCATCCAGGTCGACGTACCCGTCCCCGTTCGCGTCGATCCGCTGGAAGTTCTCCCGCAACCGGCTGTCGGCCTCGGCGAACGACACCCGGCCGTCGCCGTCCTTGTCCTGCTCCTTGATCCGCTGGAGCCCGCGATCCTCCCCGCCGCCCGGGGGCCCGCCGGGGCCGGGAGGCCCGCCCGGAATACCCTGGATCATGACCGGCCCGCCCGGGGTCGGCCCGCCGCCCGGGGCGACGACCGAGAACGTGACCGGCCCGCCCGGAGGCCCGCCGGGACCCGGCGGGGGACCGCCGGCGGCCATCCGGGCGGCCTTCGTGGCCTCGTTCCGGGCCGACAGGGCCAGGAAGTCGGCCTTCGTCATGATCCCGGCCTCGGGGAGCGGCTCGGTCCCGTACTTCTCGGCCGACCGGCGGCCGAACTCGCGCATCTGCGGCGGGATCTTCCCGAGGTCGATGGCGTCGCCGGTGCTGCCGGTCTGGGTCTTGAGCATGTTCCAGACCATCTCCGGGTCCATCCGCGGGCCGCCGCCCGGCCCACCCGGCCCGCCACCCCGGCTCGGGAACCCACCCCCGCCGCCCCCGGGGAACCCGCCGCCCGGCGACGGCCCGCCACCGCCCGACGGCGGCCCGCCCCGGCTGGGGAACTGGCCCGGGGTGTGGTCCGGGTCGTACACGAGGACGAGGCCGATGCCGACGCAGAAGGCGGCGAGCTTGGCGAGACGCATGACGACACCCCGGCACGGGTGGGCTGGCCCAGCACAATAGTAACCCGGCCCCGCCCCCCACGTCACCCCACCCGGCACAAGTCTCATGCCGTTCTCAGGGGTCCGCGGGCGGGTTTCGCCGGTTCCCCTGTCAACCTGCGGCGGCCCGCCCGTCATTCCTTTTTGAACACGGCCCCGCGGTAGGTTAAGCTGAATGTGAACCTCTCGTGAAGTCCGCCGCCACCCGCCCCTCCGGCCGAGGCCCGACCATGCCCCGCCACCTCCGCTTCTGCCTCGCCTTCATGTTGCCCGTTTCCTGCCACCTGGCCCCGTCCCGCGCCGCGGGCCAGGAGCCGATCCGGTTCGCCCGCACCCCGGACATCTCCCCGGACGGCAAGCTCGTCGCGTTCAGCTACCTCGGCGACATCTGGACGGTCGAGTCGGTCGGCGGGGTGGCCCGGCCGGTCACCATGCACGAGGCCCACGACATCAACCCGGTGTTCAGCCCCGACGGGAAATGGCTGGCGTTCAGTTCCAACCGGCACGGCCAGTACGACGTGTTCGTCGCCCCGGCGGTCGGCGGGAAGCCGCGCCGCCTCACCTTCGACAGCGGGCACGACATGGTGTCCGGCTGGACGCCGGACGGGAAGTCCGTGGTGTTCGCCTCGTCCCGGTCGACCGCGTTCCCGCAGAACCTGGAGTGCTACACCGTGCCGGCGGCCGGCGGGCCGGAGCGGCGGCTCCCGCTGTTCGAGGCGAAGGAGGCCCACTTCTCGCCCGGGGGCGGGGCGGTGGCGTTCGTCCGCGGGCCGGGCACCTGGTACCGCCGCGGGTACCGCGGGTCGAGCAACGACGACATCTGGGTCGGCCGCCCGGACGGCACCGCCCCGAAGCAGCTGACCACCTTCGACGGCCAGGACTCGTCGCCGATGTGGGCGCCGGACGGGCGGCGGCTGCTCTACGTGTCGGAGGTCGGGAGCAAGCCGGGGTGCGCGAACGTGGTGGTGCAGGACCTCGGGTCCGGGCACGCCCCGACCGGCGCCCCGCGCCGGCTCACCACCCACGACGAGGACACCGTCCGGCGGGCGCGGCTGAGCGGCAACGGCGAGTGGGTGGTGTACGAGTGCGGGGCCGACCTGTGGGTCATCAACACCCGGTCCGGGTCGCCGCGGAAGCTGGCGATCGAGGTGAACGCGGACGACAAGTCGAACACCGAGCGGACCACCACCTTCACCCAGAACGCGACCGCGTTCGCCCTCAACCCGGACGAGGACGCGGCGGTCCTCGTGGTGCAGGGCGAGCTGTTCCTGGTCCGCCTCCCGGACGGCGGGAAGGCGTCCCGGCTGACCGACTCCCCGGCGTTCGACCACTCCCCGGGCTTCAGCCCGGACGGGAAGAGCGTCGTGTTCCTGTCCGACCGGTCCGGCCACGAGGACGTCTACCTGCTGGAGGCCGACGACCCGGAGCACCCGGAGTTCACCCGGGCCCACAAGTTCAAGGTGCGGCGGCTGACCGACACCCCGGCCGGCGAGTCGGCCCCGACGTTCAGCCCGAAGGGCGACCGCATCGCCTTCCTCCGCGGCGGGAAGCTGTGGACGATGGCCCCGGACGGGACCGGCCAGCGGGTGCTGGTCGGCGACGCCCAGGTGTCCGACTACGACTGGTCCCCGGACGGGAAGTGGGTCGCGTACGCCCGGACCGACGGGTCGTTCGCCAGCGAGCTGTTCGTCGTCCCGTCCGACGGCTCGTCCGACCCGCGGAACGTCACCCGGTACGCGACCTGGAACGGGGAGGTGACGTGGAGCCGGACCGGGAACAAGATCGGGTTCATCAGCCACCGCCGCGGGGTGTACGCCCCGTTCGTGCTGAACCTGCAGAAGCCCGGCACCCCCGGCGGGGCCGGGGACATCGACTGGGACGACCTCCACCTGCGGGCCGACCGGGCGAGCGCCATGTCGGCGGACACGGCGGCGATCTCGCCGAACGGCGCCCAGGTCGCGTTCCGCCACTCCGGCACCGGCGACGACCTGTGGGTGGCGAGCGCCAACGGGAGCAGCGTGACCCGGGTGACGACCAGCGGCCAGGCCCCGCGGAACATCCGGTGGGCGAAGAAGAGCCCCGGGCTGATCTACTTCCTGAACGGGGCCGGGGAGTTCCGGTCGGTGCGGGCGGGCGGGCCGCTCGGGGCGTTGCTCGGCGGGACGACGGCGGAGCCGAGCCGGATCAACTTCCAGGCGAAGATGACGGTGCGGCGGGACGAGGAGTTCGCCGAGATGTTCGCCCAGTGCTGGCGGGCGCTGTCCGACTCGTTCTACGACGCGAAGCACCACGACGCCGACTGGCCGGCGGTGCGGGCCCGGTTCCACCCGCTGGTCGGGCACGTCGCCCAGCGGGAGGATCTGTACGCCCTGGTCAGCATGATGCTCGGGGAGCTGAACGCGTCGCACCTCGGGATCAGCGGCCGGCTCCCGACCCCGGACGAGTGGACCGCCGACCTCGGGCTGCTGTTCGACGACGCCTACCCCGGCCCGGGGCTGAAGATCGCGGAGGTGCTGAAGCGCGGCCCGGCCGACCGCCGCGGGACGGACCTGAAGCCGGGCGACGTGATCCTGGCGATCGACCGGGTCGAGCTGACGGAGAAGGTGAACGTGTCGCAGCTGCTGAACAACAAGGCCGGGGAGGGGGTGCGGCTGGACGTGACGGTCGACCCGAAGGCGCCGGGCCGGCGGCGGGTGGAGGTGATCGCGGCGACCCGGGACCGGGTGAGCCAGCTGATGTACGAGCGGTGGGTGCGGGCGAACGCGGACGCGGTGGGCCGGGCGGGCGGCGGGCGGGTCGGGTACATCCACATCCCGGCGATGGACGACGCCGGGCTGGAGGTGTTCGTCCGGGCCCTGTACTCGGACCACTTCGACAAGGACGGGCTGGTGATCGACGTGCGGTACAACGGCGGCGGGTTCACCCACGACCAGGTGCTGAACTACCTGGCCGGGAAGGAGCACACGGTCTTCCGCCAGCGGGACGGGGGCGAGGGGCTGGTGCTGCGGAACCACGACCGGAAGTGGACGAAGCCGCTGGCGGTGGTGTGCAACAACCGGTCGTACTCGGACGCGGAGATCTTCCCGCACGCGTTCCGGGCGCTCGGGCTGGGGAAGGTGGTCGGGCAGGCGACCGGCGGGATGGTGATCGGGACGTACTCGACCCGGCTGATCGACGGGAGCACGTTCCGGCTGCCGCGGACCGGGGTGTTCACCGCCGCCGGGGTGAACATGGAGAAGCAGGGGGTGGTGCCGGACGTGGCGGTCGAGGTGTCGCCGGCGGACTGGGCGAAGGGGCTGGACACGCAGCTGTTGAAGGCGGTGGACGTGGTGTCGGCGGACGTGAAGGACTGGAGGGCGCGGAAGGCCGGCGGGCCGGCCGGCGGGACGTCGACGCAGGCGGTCCCGCCGGCGGGACACGGCGGCGGGGTGCCGGTGGCCCCGATGCCGAAGGCGCCGGCCGCCCCGACCCCGTCCGAGCCGCCGGCGAACCGCATCCCGCTGGCGGACTGACCCGGAGCGCAGCCGTCCCGGCTGCTTCATCCGCTTACGCCCGGCGGATCTTGGCGTCCTGCCCGTTGGCCTTGGCCCACGCGAGGATGGCGGCGGCGACCGCCGGCAGGTCGACCGGTGGGTGGACCCGCCCGGCCGCGATCAGGTCGAGCATCCGAATGGCCGTGGCGGCGCTGTTCAAGCCGGCCTCGGCCGCGTCAGCGGTTTCGGTGCGGGGGTCGTCCGGCTCGTAGTCGGCGTACTGGCGGTCGGTCGACAGGGCGTCCAGTTGCGCCGCGACGGCCCCGAGGGCCGCGACGCCGCTGTTGTTGAGGGCAAACCGGACGGCGGGGTGCGCGGCCGCGGTGGGGGTGACCCACACCCCGATCCGGTTCAGGAAGTCCCGGGCGACGAGGAACGCGGCGTAGTATGCCCGGCCGATCGCGCACCGGCACTCGGCCTCGCCGGCCCCGGGCGAGGCGGGTGCCCCCTGCCGCACCCCGGCGACCAGGCTGCGTGCCAGTTCGAGATGGCGTCGGGGGTTCATGGCTGGAACGTCCAGATCACGGTGAGCCGCATCCGGGCGTCCGGGGGGGTGACCGGGACCCACCGTTCCAGGTACCGGTAGTAGCGGTCGAGGACCGAAGACACGTCACCCCGGACGGGGACGTTCAGCACCAGGCTGGTGTGGCCTTCGACCTCCGAGTCGTCCCGGACCCGCATCGCGACCTCACCCACGGGGTCGAACTCCTCCCGGATCAACCGGAACGTCGTCGGCAGGTGTTCCGCCAGGTTGTGCCGGTCGGCGAACGCCCGGACGTCGGCCGGCAGCGGCGGGACCGCGTCGGCCGGCGGCGCGGGCGGGGTCGGCAGGGTCACGCTCATCTCGGGCCTCCGCGGGGGGTTCCCCCATCCTACTTCCACCTCCCGGCCGGCCGCAACGCCGCCGGTTACCCCCTCCCGGCCGCCGCGGCGTACACTAGGGTGAACACAACCGCCCCGCCGCCCCGGGAGTCCCGCCCGTGCCGCCGCCCCTCCTCGCCGAGTTCTACGACCGCCTCCCCGAGCTCCGCCCGGGGGACGACGAGGAGCTGTGGGCGGCCGGGGCGCAGGACGCCCTCCGCGAGTTCCGGTCGGCGGTCCGCGACCGGTACACCGAGGGGACGCTCCAGCGGGTCCTCGCCTCCCAGGACACCAGGTGCCGGCGGGCCGCCGCCCTCGCCCTCGGGCTGGTCGGCGGGATGGACTCGAACCCGGCCGCCGCCGCCGCCCTGCACGACCCGGACCCGGTCGTCCAGCGGTTCGCCGCCGACGCCCTGTGGGAGCTGTGGTTCCGCGGCGGCACCGCCGACCAGACCCGCCGCCTCCGGGAGGCGGCCGAGGACCCGGACGCGCCCGCCGCCCGGGCCGAGTTCGACGCCCTGATCCGCCAGGCCCCGGCCTTCGCCGAGGCCCGGAACCAGCGGGCCATCTGGTTCTTCCGCCGCGGCGAGTTCGCCCGGGCCGCCGAGGACTGCGAGGCGGTCCTGCGGCTCAACCCGTTCCACTTCGGGGCCGCCGCCGGGCTCGGCCAGTGCCTGGCGAAGCTCGGCAAGCCGCGGGCCGCGATCCGGGCGTACCGCACCGCCCTGGACATCAACCCCGCCCTCGAGCACCTCCGGGACGCGATCCGGGCGCTCGAGAAGTCGCTCGGCCGCGGCGGGGAGTGACCGTTGCCCCCGGGCCGGGGAGGTGGTACGCTGGCGGCCGCCCCGTCACATCTCCCCGGAGGCGGACCGTGCCCTTCACCCTCTCGTCCCCGGCGTTCGCCGCCGGCCGCGACATCCCGGTCGACTACACCTGCGAGGCCGGGGACGTGTCCCCGCCGCTCGACTGGTCCGACCCCCCGCCCGGGACGGAGTCGTTCGCCCTCATCGTCGACGACCCCGACGCCCCGGACCCGGCCGCCCCGAAGCGGACCTGGGTCCACTGGGTCGTGTACAACCTCCCGGCCGGGACCGCCCGGCTGGCGGAGGCGGCCGACCGCGACGACCTGCCGGACGGCGCCCGCACCGGGACCAACGACTGGGGGAACGTCAGGTACGGCGGCCCGGCCCCGCCGGTCGGCCGGCACCGGTACTTCTTCAAGCTGTTCGCCCTCGACCGCGAGCTGCCCGACCTCGGCCGGCCGACGAAGGCGGACCTGCTGCGGGCGATGGACGGCCACGTCCTCGGGACGGCCGAACTGGTCGGCCGGTATCAGAAGTCCCGGACCGACGACCCCGAGCCGGCGGCCGTCTGACCCCACGCCCCTTCCCCCGGTGCCCCGTGCGACTCTTCGCCCTCTGCCTCGCCCTGTCGTCCGTCGCCGCCGACTTCGCGGACGTCAACCCGAACGTCTTCGGCCCGGACGACCCGCGCACCAAGGACCTCCCGAAGATGATGGCGGCCGACGCCCGCCGCCGGATGCAGGAGGCGAACCTGCGCGAGTCGAAGGCGTTCGCGGAGGTGGCGACGAAGGAGCAGTGGACACAGTACCGCGACGTGCGGATCCGGAAGCTGCGGGAGTCGCTCGGGGCGTGGCCCGACCCGCCGAAGGACATGCGGGTCGAGGTCACCCGCAAGATCGACGGCGACGGGTTCGTCATCAACAACATCCTGTACGAGTCGCGGCCGGGCCTGTGGGTCAGCGCGAACCTGTACCTCCCCGCGAAGCCGCCGGCGAAGATGCCGGGAATCCTCATCTCGCACTCGCACCACACCCCGAAGACGCACGGTGAGCTGCAGGACATGGGGATGACGTGGGCGCGGGCCGGCACCGCGGTGCTGGTCCCCGACCACCTCGGCCACGGCGAGCGGCGGCAGCACGACTTCCGGACCGAGAAGGACTACGACAAGCCGTTCCGCGTGTCGCGCCAGGACTACTACTTCCGGTACAACGCCGGCCTGCAGCTTACGGCGGCCGGCGAGTCGCTGATGGGCTGGATGGTGTGGGACCTGATGCGCGGCGTCGACGTGCTCCTGAAGCAGCCGGCGATCGACCGGGACCGGATCATCCTGCTCGGGGCGGTGGCCGGCGGCGGCGACCCGGCCGGGGTGACAGCGGCCCTCGACCCGCGGATCGCGTGCGTGGTGCCGTTCAACTTCGGCGGGTGGCAGCCGGAGTCGCGGGTGCTGGAGAACCCGGACCGCGACTTCGCGTGGTTCGGCGACGGGTACTGGGAGAGCACCCGCGGGCTGCGGAACGGCGCCCGCGACGGGTTCGCCCACTTCGTCATCGTCGGCTCGGTCGCCCCGCGGAAGGTGATCTACGCCCACGAGTTCGCCTGGGACGGGAAGACCGATCCGGCGTGGCCGCGGTTGCAAAAGGTGTTCGACTTCTACGGGGCGAAGGACGCGCTGCGGGTGGCGCACGGGGCGGGGAAGGTGACCGGGCCGGGCGGCCCGGAGAACACGCACTGCACGCACGTCGGGGCGGTTCACCGGAAGATGATCTACCCGGCTCTGAAGGACTGGTTCGGGATGCCGATCCCCGAGGAGTACAGCAAGCGGCTCCCCGCCGACGACCTGATGTGCTGGACCGACGAGGCGACGAAGGAGCTGAAGCCGAAGAAGCTGCACCAGGTGCTGCGGGAGGTGGTGCGGGAGCGGGGCGCGGCGGTCGACGACCGACTCGAGCGCCTGACGCCGGACGAGCGGACGGCGACGCTGCGGCGGGACTGGGCGGCGCTGCTCGGCGGGGTCGACCGGGCCGCGGCCCCGAAGGCGACCGAGGGGAAGTCCGAGGAGGTTCCCGGCGGGACGCTGGCGCGGGTCGTGCTGGAGCCGGACCCCGGCGTCGTGGTGCCGCTGCTGCTGATCACCCCGAAGGACGCGAAGGGGAAGGTGCCGGTCGTGGTGATGGTGGCGCAGGGCGGGAAGGCCGGGTTCCTGAAGGAGCGCGGCGAGGTGGTCGCGGCGTTCCTGAAGGCGGGCGTGGCGGTGTGCCTGCCGGACGTCCGCGGCACCGGCGAGACGCGGCCGGGCGACTCCGCCGACCGCACCAGTTCCCGCACCTCGGTCTCGCAGACGAACCAGATCCTCGGCCGGCCGGTGCTCGGGGCGCAGCTGCGCGACCTGCGGACGGTGCTCCGCTGGCTCCAGGCCCGCGCCGGGGTCGACGGGAAGCGGCTCGCGGTCTGGGGCGACTCGTTCGCCCCGCTGAACGACCGGGGCGTCCGGTTCGCGCGGCCGCTCGACGCCGAGTCGCCGGGGGTCGCGGAGCCGGGGGCGGCGGTGCTGGCCGCGCTCGCGGCGCTGTACGAGGACGGCGTGGCCCAGGTCTCCACCCGCGGCGGGGTGTTCACCGGCACCGACCTGTGGCGGTCGCCGTACCTGTACGTGCCGCACGACGCGGCCGTCCCGGTGCCGGACTACGTCTGGCTCAACTGGCGCCTGGTGGACCGCGTCTACCACACCGCCCGGGTGGACGCCTGGAACCGGTCCGACGCCTCGCAGCTGGTGAAGCCGCCGTCCCCGGCGGAGGTGGCCGAGTGGCTGGCGGAGCAGTTACGCGGGAAGTGAGTCGAGCGCCCGGCGGAAGTTCACCACCTCGACCGGGCACGCCAGCCCGGCCGCGACCGTCGGGAAGTGTCGGTCCACCCACCCGCGGTCGGCGGCCTGGTCCCACAACACCCCCGGCGGCACGTCCACCGACTTCAGCAGCACCAGCCGGTCGGCCCGGTTCACGACCGCGACCCGGGCGGCGATGCTGTCGGTGGTCACGTCCCAGGTGTGCGGCAGCGCCCCGGGCCGCCCCTCGTCTTCGGCCGCGAACGCGAAGCAGTCCAGGACGTTGAGCCGCGACCCGAAGGGGAGCGCGCGAAGAAACGCCGCCGTCACGGCGAGCGCCCGCAGGGCGAGCCAGTGGGCGGCCTCCTCGCCGAGGCCGTGGGCGCGGTCGAGCTGCCGGACCGCGTCGGCGACCGGCCCGCCGCCGGGGACGAGGAGGACGTCGGCCGGGGCGAGGGCGGCGAGGTACGCCCGCAGCCCCGGCCCGAGCCGGGGGTGGTCGAACAGGCTCCCGCCGACCTTCACCACGATCACGACCGCGACTCCGCCGCCAACACCGCGACCGCGTATGCCGGGGCGCATGCCGACACCGCCGGCCCGAGCTGGTCGGTCAGCGACCGGACCTGGCCCAGCCCGACCACGTCCCGGTCGAGCTTGAGCCCGCGGGCGAACAACTCCCGGAGGACGAACTCGCCCGACCCGGACACGACGAATCGCACCCCGGCCGGCAGTTCCGACGCGCGGAGGATCGAGCGCAGGGTGCCGCCGGCCTGGGCGATCCCGTACTCGATCAGCCGGATCTGCTTGTCCATCACCTCCTCCGCCAGCCCGGCCGCCTCCTCCCGGGTCACCGTCTCCGCGTCCCCGCCGATCATCCGGGCCAGCCGGGCGTGGGCGAACGGGAGCGTCGCCGGGCGGCCGTCGGCGGTGTCCCGGTCCGCCGGGTCCTCGGCCACCTTCCCGAGCAGCAGGTAGGCGTCGTGGGTCGTGGCGAAGTACTCGGCCGCGACCGTACTGCCGAGGACCGCGGCCACCGGCGTCCGCCGCACCCCGGTGTACACCAACTCGCCCGACCGCAGCCGCTCCCGGTCCGTCCGCCCGCGCGCCATCGGCTTCCCGTGCAAGAGCGGGATGACGTCGGTCGTGGTCGAGCCGGTGTCGATCAGGATGCCGGGGCGGTTGAACGTGTACTGCCCGGCGAACGTCGCCAGCGCGTGCCAGTTCGCCGCCGCCACCTTCAGGTGGTCCGCCTTCGCCTCGTCCGCGGTCACGAACACCCCGTCCGTGCTCCACACCCGGATCCGCCGCCCGCCGCTCGCGAACCGCACCGCCGCGAGGATCGCGGCCACCCCGTCCCGCTTCGTCTCGAAGCAGTCGCACAGCTCGCCGGTCATCGTGACCGCCAGCTCCTCCGCGTCCGGGAACTTCGCCACCAGGTCGGCGAGGGCGGCCGGCAGCTTGTCCGGTTGCTTCCACAGGGCGAACGGGACCGACGCCGCCCGCTTGTCCCGGGTCGCCGCCTTCAGGTTCGCCCCGCCGATGTCGAGTCCTAAAACGGTCGGTGTGGCCATGCGGCCAGGGTAGTCGTCTCTACGACGGGTGACTATGTCTCGCTTCCTCGTCGGGATCGACCTCGGCACCACCAACACCGCCGTCGCCTACGTCGACACCGCCGCCAAGGCGGCCGGCGGGCCGCAGCTCCGCACCTTCAACGTCCCGCAGGTCGTCGCCGCCGGCCAGGTGCAGGAGCACCCGCTGCTGCCGTCGTTCCTCTACCTCCCCGGCCCGCACGACCTCGCCCCCGGGTCGATCGACCTGCCGTGGAAAAAGAACCCGCCGGACACCGTCGGCCTGTTCGCCCGGAACCACGGGGCCAAGGTCCCCGGCCGGCAGGTGACCAGCGCGAAGTCGTGGCTCAGCCACCCCGGCGTCGACCGCACCGCCCCGCTCCTGCCGTGGGCCGGGCCGCCGGACGTGCCGCGGCTGTCGCCGCTGGAGGTCAGCGCCCGGTACCTCAAGCACCTCGTCGAGGCGTGGAACGCCGCCCCGAACCGCAAGGCGGACGACAGGCTCGAAGAGCAGACGGTCGTGGTCACCGTGCCGGCGTCGTTCGACGACGTGGCCCGCAACCTGACCGCCGAGGCGGCGAAGCAGGCCGGGCTGAAGAACGTCACCCTGCTGGAGGAGCCGCAGGCGGCGTTCTACGCCTGGCTCGGCACCCACTCCCCGGCCGAGGCCGGGATGCTCAAGCCGGGCATGCGCTGCCTGGTGGTGGACGTCGGCGGCGGGACGTCCGACTTCAGCCTGATCCGGGCCGGGGAGGAGAAGGGGGAACTGACGTTCGTCCGGGACGCGGTCGGCGAGCACCTCCTGCTCGGCGGCGACAACATGGACCTGGCCCTGGCGAAGGCGGTCGAGGCGAAGCTGCCCGGCGGGCGGCTCGACGCGGCCCAGTTCGGGTCGCTGGTGCAGGCGTGCCGGGCGGCGAAGGAATCGCTCCTGGCGACCCCGGCCCCGGCCACCGTCCCGGTCACCGTCATGGGCCGCGGCCGGTCGGTCGTCGGCGGGACGGTGTCGGTGAACATCACCCCGGGCGACGTGACCGCCGCCCTGTTCGACGGGTTCTTCCCGGCCGCCGCGTTCGACGCCGAGCCGGCCCGCGGGGCCCGCGCCGGCCTCCAGGAGATGGGCCTGCCGTACGTCTCCGACCCGGCCGTGTCGCGGCACCTGGCGGCGTTCGTCCGGCAGCACGTCCCGGCCGGCGAGGCGGTGGACGCGATCCTGTTCAACGGCGGGGTGTTCCAGCCGGGGGTGCTGCGGGAGCGGGTGGTCGAGGTGATGCGGCCGTGGTTCACCGGGCCGCAGCAGAAGTGGGAACCGCTGGTGCTGACCAGCCCGTCGCTGGACCTGGCGGTCGCCTGGGGGGCGGCGTACTTCGCGTGGCTGCGGCACTCCGGCGGGCGGCGGATCGGCGGCGGCATCCCGCGCTCCTACTACGTCGCCATCGAGACCGATACGCCGGGCCGGGGGATCCACGCCCACAGCGTCCCGGTGCTGTGCGTCGTCCCGCGGCGGCTGCAGGAGGGCGAAGAGGTCCACATGCCCGCGCCGGTGCTCGAGCTGGCGCTCGGGGAGCCGGTGCTGTTCCCGCTGTACACGTCGACGGTGCGCGGCGACGACAAGGCCGGCCAGGTGCTGCGGCTGCCGCCCGAGTCGCTGTTGCGGCTGCCGCCGCTGCACACGGTGCTGCGCGGCGGGAAGCGAGCCGGGGCGAAACGGGTGCCGGTCACGCTCGCCGCGAAGTGCACCGAGATCGGGACGCTGGAGCTGTACTGCGAGTCGAAGGACGGGAACCGGTGGCGGCTGGAGTTCAACGTCCGGGACGTGCTCCGGGAACCGACGGCGGAGGACGAGGAGGCGGACGCGGCGGCCGCCGGGGCGGTGGTCGACGTGTTCCCGGAGGAGAAGGTGCAGGCCGCCGGGGCGCTGGTCGCGCAGGTGTTCGGCGACCGGCCGTCCGAGCCGGATGCGTCAGCGACGGCCCGCGCCCCCGTCGCTCACGCTTCCGGCTCGGACGCCCCGCCCACGACCTCCGACCTGCCGAAGCTGCTCGAAGCCGCCCTGGAGTCGCCGCGCGGGGACTGGCCGACCGGGCTGTGCCGGCGGGTGTGGGAGTTCCTCGAACGCCACGCGGCGGGGCGCGGGAAGTCGCCGGCGCACCTGGCCCGGTGGTACAACCTGACCGGGTTCGTGCTCCGGCCGGGGTTCGGCGACCCGGTCGACCGGTACCGCGTCGAAGCCTTGTGGAAGCTGATCACCGCCGGGGCGAGCCAGCCGGCGGTCGGGAGCGGGGGGAAGAAGCCGCCGGTCGTGCCGGAGGGCGGGGCCGACTACTGGATCATGTGGCGTCGGGTCGCCGGCGGGCTGAACGCGGCGCTGCAGCAGGCTTTGTTCACCCGGCTCCGGCCGGCGCTGCTGCCGGTGAAGGGGAAGGCGTACAGCCGGCCGCCGGCGGGCGAGTTCGCGGAGATGTGGCGGGCGGCCGCGAGCCTGGAGCGGCTCGACGCCCGGACCAAGGAGCAGCTCGGGCACGCGGCAGTGCGCGACTGCAAGAAGTCGCCGGTGCCGACGCACGCGTTCTGGGCGCTGACCCGGCTCGGGGCGCGGGTGCAGCTGTACGGCCCGCTGAACTCGGTCGTCCACCCGGACGTGGCCGAGGGGTGGGTCGATGAGCTGTTGCCGTTCGCCCCGGGGAACGACAGCGAGCGGAACGGGTGGCTGTTCTGCCTGTCGCAGTTGGCCCGGCAGAGCGGGCTGCGGGCGGTCGACGTGTCGGACCCGGCCCGGAACCGGGTGCTCGGGGTGCTGCGGGCGCACCCGTGCCCGGGGGCGTGGCGGCGGATGGTGGAGGAGGTGGTGGCGAACGAGGGGGAGGAGGCGTCGCGGATGTTCGGGGAGGGGCTGCCGATCGGGCTGAAACTCTCCGCCGGGGCGTAACCCCGGCGGCCGCGCAAGGGGTGTGCACCGGTGCGTTCCAGCCGCGTACCCGGCGGCGGAGCGGCCGGGGCGACCCGAACGGAACCTTGCCCATGCCCCCGGCCCACCCCTCCCCGCCCAACCACCCCGGCCGCGTCACCGTGGTCGCGCCCGACGGGACGGAAACGGTGCAGTCGGCCGACGCCCTGCCGGAGTGGGCGCGGTTCGCGGCCGGCCGCGACGGGCGGCCGGTCCCGGTGGTGCTGATCGCCCGGGTGCGGACCGGGCGCGGGTTCACCCTGCGGAGCTACGGCCCGGACGGCCGGCTGCTGGCGGTGTCGACGTCGCCGGACGGCAACCCGGTCCGCCCGCCCGGGGCCGCGTCCGGGTGGTTCTGAGCACCCGGTCCCCCGATCAGGGGAGTTTCGGAGGCGCATCCGGGGTCGGGGTCGGCGGTGCCGGCGGCGGGCGGTCGGCCGACGCCGGGGTGAGCCCTTCCCGCCACTTCAACGGCACGAAGAACTCGGCCACCTTCCGGTCGGCCGGCGGCTTCCTGGCGTACACCACCACCTCGTCCGGGTTAATCGCCTTGTTGTCCTTGTTCCGGGCCTGGACGTGGAGGTGGATCTGCCCGCCCGCCCCGGTGTCCCCGGTCATCCCGAGCGGGGTGTCCGGCTTCACCGGGTCGCCGACCTTGACGAACGTCTTGGAGGTGTGCAGGTACTCCACCCGGTTCCCACGCTCGTCGACCTCGACCGTGATCCGGCCGAGGGCGTCCCCGGTCCCGACGCCGGTCACCTTCCCGTACACCCCGGCCTTGAAGTCGAGCGGCCGGACCACCCCCTTGGCGTCCCTGCTGGAGTAGTCGATCCCCTCGTGGACCCGGACGAACTCGTCCTCGGCCGGCTTGTACTCGGCCGGGTCGACGGTGTGCGGGAACCCCTTCGGCTGCGGGTCGAGTTTCTTCCCGTCTTCGTCCTTCTTGTACACCCGGACGGCCCCCGGCTCCGACGTCCGGCGGTTGCCGGGCGGGAGGAAGGTGTCCGGGGCGGCCCGCGGCCGGCGGTCGATCCCACCGGTCGCCAGGTACTTCTTGAAGTCCTCGACCGCTGGCGACTCGAACTCCGATTTCTTAGCGGGCGGCGGTTGCTGGGCGGCGAGGGGGATCACCGCGAACGCCAGCACCACCCCGGACAGCCGCCCACCCAACGGAATGTGGCCGCGTGGTCGCATGGTATTACCTCCGGGTTCCCGACCCACGGGCGATGGGGTCGCGGGTCCAGACGGCCCGGGGCGCTCGAACGCTCCCCGGGCCGGACGAAGTGTCACGCGTCGGGTCAGCGGTTGAGGTAGTCACGGAAGGTCTCACCGTCGGACCCGCGGATCGCGTCGAACTCTAACTTGAACTCCTCGGTGATGGTGCTCTTCAACGTCCACGCCCCATCGCTGGTCCGGGCCGTGATCTGCCGGCCTGCCTGAGACCAACTCCCCCCCGACGAGTACGTCCTGCCCCTCTCCGTGAAGGAGTAGGTCATCGAGCCGGCGGGGTTCAGGGTCAGCCGGACCGAGTTACCGAGGTTATCCCGGCCGCTCCAGCCACCGGCGAAGTTCACCCGCTTCGTCGCGATCTCGAGTGTGGTCAGGGTGCCCGACAGGGTCTTCTGGGTGGCCTTTACCGCGGCCCCGTCCTTCGTCAACTGGGCGGCGTCCTTCTCCAGTGCCTCCTTCTCGTCCCGCCGCCGCCGCCAGTACGTCTGCGAGTCCTCCCGGTACTTCTCCCACCCCTTGGCGTCGTTCTCCCACTGCAGGACCTCGAGCTTCCCGTCCTTCCCGTAGTACTTGTAATACACCTCCCCGGTGTACGGGTTGTACGTCCCGATCCGGGCGTACCCGTCCTTCTCGAAGTCGAGCCCGTACTTCTCCTTCATCGACTTGAAGTAGGCGTCCCGGCTCTCGGCGAACTCCTTCCCGAACGGCTGGAGCCGGGACCCGTAGGTCTGCTCCCAGGCCTTGCTCAGGGCGTCCTTGTTCTTCTCGAACTCGGCCTTCTCCGGATACTTGCCGACGTTGTTCAGCAGGTCGATCCGGGAGCCGGCGACGGCCGACTCGAACGCCATCTTCTTGGTCTCCTGGTTGAACGCGTTCATCTCCTGCCGCTTGTAGCTGAACGACTCGTTGATCTCCTTCTGTGTCGCGGCCCACGAGTTGTCCGCCCTCTTCTGGAGACGGCTCATCTCCTCGACAACGGCGTTCGCCTCGGAACTGCTCAGGTTGGGGTTGTTGAGCTTCGTCCGCAGTGCGTAAAGCTCGTCCTGGAGCTTCATCGCGTCGGTGTTGTAGTCGCGGGCGATCTGGTCACTGGGCCGGGCCTTGTGCTGAGTCCGGCCGGCCGACACGTGCAGCAGGACGGCCGCGCCGGCGAGGAAGAGGACGGGCGCTTTCACGGGTTCCTCCTGACGGGTTGGGGACAGACCGGGGTCGGGCGACCGCCGGCCTGGGCTGTCACTTCTTCTCCTTCAGGATGTCCGGGCGGATGATCTTGGGCGGCTCCGGCGGGAGGTCGTCCAGCTTCGGCAACGCCTGGGGGTCCTTCGGGGTCGCCGGGTTGTTCGGGTTGGACGGATCCTGGTGGTGCGGCGGGGCGGGGACGCAGTACGGCACCGGCGGGCCGTACACCATCGGTTGGCAGGGCGGCATCGGCTGGCAGTGCACCGGCTGGCACGACTGGGCGCGGCGGCGGAACAGCTGGCAGGCCTGGGCGTCCGCGGCCGCGGCCAAACCGGCCGCCACGACCAGGGCGAGCACGGCGGGCTGGCGGTTGCTCCTCATCTCGACACCTCCGAGTGCTCGGGGCAACGACGGGGAACCGGCCGTCCGTAACCTACCCATCCCATCCATAACCCCGCATCGTTGCGATCGCCGCAATCGTGTCAAGCAAAAACCGCCCGTATGTCTGAACCGGTACGCATCCTGACCCGTGACACTCCGGCCCGGCCCCTGGTAGAATGCTCGCGCCGCCCCGGGCGGCGGCCCCTCGTTCCGGAGGCACGAATGGTCCGGCACATCGTGGTGGTCCTGGCGGCCGCGGCCGCACCGCCGCCCGCGCCCGCGCCCGCGGATGTCCGCGTCGTGGCCCTCCCCCTGCCGGAGCCCGAGGACGGCAAGGTGCCGTCCTACGAGTGGTCCGTCGACTGGGCACTGCGGGACGACGAGAAGCCGAGCATGGGGTCGTTGTCCACCTACAAGACCTTCGCCGCCGCACGGGCGGCCGCGGACGCCAAGTTGGCCTCCAACCGGGTTGCCCACGGCGACGGCAAGGACCCGAAGGTGCAGGGCTGGACGTGGGTCAAGTACGTCCAGATCACCGGCGCCCCCCGGCTCAGCCGGGTCGAGGATCTGCCGCCGAAGGCCCGGCGGGTGTGGGGGCCGATCCTGGCCGGGCTGGAGAAGAAGACCGACCGGTGCAACTTCCTGGTCCGGGACATCGGGGCGGCCGCCAAGGCGCCCGGGCTCGCCGGCCGGAAGGCGGACGAACTGTGGGGGTACTTCAACACGACGGCGGGGGAGGACGGGTGGGAGCGGGTCGACGCCCGGCCAGCGGGCAAGGACGGGCCGGCGGCGTCCGCGGTCGAGCGGGCGAACCAACTCGCCGCGGATGGATACCTGGTGATCGGGGTGACCTCGTCAGACGAGCTGAACAAGGCGCTGGCCGCCGCGAAGGCCGCCAGCCCGAAGAACCAGAAGCTCCAGGATCACGCGGAGTACACCCACGGGCACGTGTTCGCCGTGGCCCCGGCCGGCGGCGGGGACTGGCCGACGACGATGATCGCCAACGCGGGCAATGGAAGCACCGCCGCCCTAGTCGCCGCGGACACCAAGGTCGTTCCGGTCTGGCAGCGGACCGCCTACCAGTTCTTCGCCATCAAGTTGGCCGGCCGGTGACCCGCCCGCGGCTGACCCGTGCCCCCCCCGCCGCTACAACACCGGGATTCGTCCCCGCACGGAGTCCCGGCATGTCCGCGTCCGCACCCGCCGACCCCTGGTTCCAGACCCTCTTCGCCGACCGGATCGGCGGGGCCGCCTACGGCAAGTCGACCGACATCTACAAGTTCGAGAAGATCAAGCGGGCGAAGCGGAAGGCCCTCGCCGACCACCCCGGGCGCAAGCTCCTCGACTTCGGGATCGGGGAGAACGACGACATGGCCGACCCGGCGGTCCGCCTGGCCCTCGCCCGGGAGGCGGACAAGGTCGAGAACCGCGGGTACGCGGACAACGGCGTCCAGAACTACAAGGACGCGGCCGCCGAGTTCATGCGGCGGCAGTTCGGCGTCGCCCTCGACCCGGTGACGGAGGTGTGTCACTGCATCGGGAGTAAGCCGGCCTACGCCATGCTCCCGGCGGTGTTCGTCAACCCCGGGGACGTGACCCTGATGACCGTCCCGGGCTACCCGGTCGCCGGCACCTGGACGCGCTACCTCGGCGGCCAGGTCCACCGGCTCCCGCTCCTCGAAGCGAACGGTTTCTTCCCGGACCTGGACGGCATCCCGGCGGACGTGAAGGAGCGGGCGAAGCTGCTGGTGATCAACTACCCGAACTCGCCGACCGGGGCGGTCGCCACCCGCGACTTCTACCGGCGCGTCATCGAGTTCGCGCACAAGAACCGCGTGGTGGTGGTGCAAGACGCGGCCCACATCCTCCTGAGCTACGCGGCCGAGCCGCTCAGCTTCCTGCAGGTCGACGGGGCGAAGGAGGTCGGCGTCGAGGTGCACTCGATGTCGAAGGGGTTCAACATGATCGGCTGGCGGCTCGGGTGGGTGTGCGGGCACCCGAAGATCGTCCAGGCCTACGCCGACGTGAAGGACAACAGCGACAGCGGGCAGTTCATGGCGATCCAGCACGCGGCGGCGGCGGCGCTGCGGGCGCCCGAGATCCCGGTGCAGGTGCGGGCGAAGTACCGCCGCCGGCTGGAGAAGCTGGTGGCGGCGCTGAAGCAGGTCGGGTTCCGCTGTGCGATGCCGGGCGGGACGTACTTCCTGTACGCGGCGGCCCCGAAGGCGGCCGGCGACCGCACCTTCGCCAACGCGGAGGAGGCGAGTCAGTACCTGATCCACGACCAGAGCGTGTGCTGTGTGCCGTGGGACGACGCCGGGGCGTACCTGCGGTTCTCGGTGACGTACCTGGCGGCCGACGAGGCCGAGGAGGACGCACTGATGGCCGAGACGGTGTCCCGGCTGAAGGGGATGGGCCTGCGGTTCTGACCGATCGCGGTTGAACCCGGGAGGCCCGACCGGTGACAATACCTCTACCGGACGACGCGGTCGTCCACCGGGTGGGCGGCGCGACCGTGCCGGGTCTGCGGCTCAGCTCGCTCGACGCGGCCGCCACCCCGCCGGGGCTGTCGGTGCTCTCCTGCGGGACCCCTGAGGCGGCCGCGGCCCAGATGCGGGCCGTGTTCCCGTCGCAGAAGTGGCAGGCGATCGCCGGCACGGTCGGGTCGGCGACCGTGGCGGACATCCGGGCGGCCGGGTTCGACGTGATCGAGAACCCCACCCGCAAGCTGCCGAACCACGCCCGGATCGTCCACCCGGCCGGGGCCGCCGGGTTCACCGACGCGGACCTCGCCCGGCTGTCTACCGCCTTCCGGACCACCACGGGTGCTGACCATGACGCCGCTCGCCGCCGCGACCGACCTGCACCTGTCCGACGCCGCCGGCCGGGACCTCGGCCGGGTCGCCGTCGGGCGGCGCGAGGACGGGCTGTTCGTGGGCGACTTCACGCCGGGCCCGGACTACCCCGCGGTGGAGCCGGTCTTCCGGTTCTTCGCGGAGGTGGTCGGGCAGCAGTCGTTCAGCTTCCTCGACCAGGCGGAGGCGGCCGTCGCCCGGCTCGGGGTCACGGTCCGCCCGGCCGGGGGCGGGCGGGCCGTCCCGGCCGCCGACGTCCAGATCTACCCGGACGGCGGGTTCTCCTGCCGCGTCCCGGTCACCCCCGCCGGGGCGAACGGCACCGCCTCCCCGGCCGCCGACCAGACGCTCCTGCCGGGCGGGTGATCCCCTTAACCCGATCTTCACCCCGCCGCCCGGGCCGCCGCGTATCCCTACCGGGACCGCCCCTCCCCCGCCCGGAGCCGCCCCGTGCCCGACGACGCCCGCCTCCGCCGCTGGCAGGGCGCCACCGTCGCCGCCCTGTTCGCCGGGTACGCCGGGTACTACGTCTGCCGCACCGTCCTCCCGGTCGCCTCCACCGGGATGATGAACGACCCCGACTCCGGCGTCGACGAGGTCGCCTACGGCCGCCTCCTCGCCGCCGGCATCTACCTGTACGCGGCCGGCAAGCTGCTCAACGGCGTCCTCACCGAGTACGCCGGCGGGCGGGCCATGTTCGTCCTCGGCATGGTCCTGTCGGCCGGGTGCGTCGCTGCGTTCGGCCTGACCGCCGGGACGACCGCCATGCTCGTGCTGTGGGCCGCGAACCGGTTCGTCCAGTCGATGGGGTGGGGGGCGCTGGTCCGGGTCGCCGGGCGGTGGTTCACCCCCGCCCGGCTGGCGACCGTCATGGCGGTGCTGTCGCTCAGCTACCTGTTCGGGGCGGCCGCCGCCCAGGCGTACCTCGGGGCGCTCACCAAGGCCGGGGTCGGGTGGCGCGACCTGTTCCTGGTCGCCGCCGGCACCCTCCTGGTGATCGCCGCCGGGTGCGCCCTGGTGCTCCGCGACACGCCCCGGGCGGTCGGGCTGCCGGAGCCGCCGCCGCCGCCGCGGAACGTGTTCGGGGTCGGCGACGACGGCCGCGGGCGGGTGTCGCTGCGGCGGCTGCTCGGCCCGCTGTTCGCGTCCCCGATGTTCTGGCTGGTGTGCACCATGAACATGGGGCTGACCGCGATCCGCGAGACGTTCAACGCCTGGACCCCGCGGTACCTGGAGGTAGGCGTCGGCCTCCACCGGGACGACGTCGGGCTGCTCGCCGCCCTGTTCCCGCTGTGCGGGGCGGTCGCCTGCCTGGCCGCCGGGTGGGGGGCGGACCGGCTCCGCGGGCGGTTCGGCCGGCTGATCGTCCCGCTCCTGGCCCTCACCACCGCCTGCCTGTGGGCGTTCGCCCGGGCCGACCTGCACGGCCGGGCCGGGCTGGCCCTGGCCCTGATCGCCGGGGTGGCCCTGTTCGTCATGGGGCCGTACACGTTCTGCTCCGGGGTGCTCGCCCTGAACCTCGGCGGGCAGCGGGCCGGCGCGGCGGCCGCCGGGGTGATCGACGCCGCCGGGTATCTGTGCGGGGCGGTGGTCACCGGGGAGGTGGCCGGCCGGCTGGTGAAGGCGTACGGGTTCGGCCCGCTGCTCGACGTACTGTTCTGGCTGTCCGCCGCGACCCTCGCCGTGGGCGTCGCCTACTGGGTGCTGGAGGAGCGGCAGGCGAGCCGGGAGCGGGAGCGACCGGAGGTCCCATGATCCGCGCCGCCGTGTTCGACGGCCCCGGGAAGCCGTTCCGGTTCGGGTGCTCGGCCGCGCCGCGGCCCGGCCCCGGCGAGGCGCTCGTCCGCGTCGCGCTCTGCACCGTCTGCGGCAGCGACCTCCACACGTTCGCCGGCCGCCGCACCCAGCCGACGCCGTCGGTACTGGGGCACGAGCCGGTCGGCGTGGTGGAAGAGGTGAACGGTGAACTCCGCGACGTGGCGGGCGAGCCGGTGCGGGTCGGCGACCGGGTGGTGTGGGCGGTGGCGGTCGGGTGCGGCCGGTGCTTCTTCTGCACCCGCGGACTGCCGCAGAAGTGCGAATCGCTCCGGAAGTACGGGCACGAGCCGCACGCCGACGGCGACGCGCCGCTCGGCGGGCTGGCGACGCACTGCCGGCTGCTGCCGGGAACGGCGGTGGTGAAGGTGCCGCCGCAGCTGCCGGACGCGGTCGCCGCCCCGGCCGGGTGCGCCACCGCGACGGTCATGGCGGCCTTCCGCGCCGTCCGAGCCGGAAGCGTCAGCGACGGCCCACCTCGACCCGTCGCTGACGCTTCCGGCTCGGACGGCACGGTCGCCGTCGTCGGTCTCGGCATGCTCGGGCTGACGGCCTGCGCGGCGGCCGCGTCGGATGGCTACACCGTCCTGGCCTGCGACGTGAGTGACGCCCGGCTGTCACAGGCGTCGCGGTTCGGGGCGGCTCACCTCGCGAAGCCGGCCGACCTGGTTGACGCGGCGAAGGCGCTCACCGCCGGCCGCGGGGCCGACGTGGTGCTGGAGCTGAGCGGGTCGGCCGACGCAGCCGCCTTGTCGCTGGCCGCGGCGCGGGTCGGCGGGACGGTCGTGTGGGTCGGGGCGGTGTCCCCGGTCGGGACGGTGCCGGTCGAGCCGGAGGCGGTCGTCCGCCGGTGCCTCACCTTGGTCGGGGTCCACAACTACGCCCCGCCGGACCTCGCCGCCGCGGTGCATTTCCTCGGCGCCCACCACGCCTGCTACCCGTTCGCCGGGCTGGTCGCCGACACCTTCCCGCTCGACGCCGTCGACGCCGCGTTCCGGTTCGCCGAGGCCGAGCGGCCGGTGCGGGTCGCGGTCCGGCCCGGGGGTGGAAACAGCGGCCCGGACCGGGCATAATGGCCGTTTCCTCCCCCGGAGTCCCGCTCATGCGCGCCCGTCACCTGGCCGCGGCCGCCCTCGCCGCCGGCCTCCTCCCGCTCCTCTCCCCGACCGCCCGGTCCGCCCCGCCGGACGCCGAGAAGGCGCTCGTCGACCTGATCGTCGGCCCGGCCGACGGGCTGAGCGAGAAGGCGTTCGCCAAGGGCGAGTACAAGGCGGTCCGGGCGGCGTTCGCCCGGTACTTCGAGGCCCGGCACGGGGACGCGCTGAAGGTCGACCTCGGGGCCGACGCCGACCCGCTGTTCGCGTTCCTGGCGGAGAACGCCGAGGTCCGGGAGACGCTGTTCACCGCCATCGACCCGCTGGACGACAAGCCGGCCGCGGCGATGGCCGTGTTCCGCGACCTGTGGAGGGCGGACCCGGCGGCGGTGAAGGCGAACGACGAGCTGGCCGTCGCCGTCGCCGTCGTCTGGGACAACCCGGCCGGGGTGTACGACTACCGGATGCACCAGGTCCGGACGAAGAGCACCCTGCCGGAAACCGTCGCGAAGGTCGGGGCGGTCGACAACTTCAGGTACGCCCTGGACCGGCAGGCGAAGCTGAAGGGGCCGCAGCAGCAGCTCCCGTGGGAGTTCCAGGTCCACGCCGTGAACCACCGGACCCCGGTCGACGAGCGGGACTGGGCGGTGACGAACTACCTGAAGAAGCGGTCCGGGATCGGCTCGATCTACAAGGAGATCGTGTACGACACGGTGATGCTCCAGACACGGTCGGAGGTGTGCAAGCTGAACGGCAAGCCGTACACCCTGCCGAGCATCAGGGAGCACGGCGGGGTGTGCGCGATGCAGGCCGACTTCGCCGCCCGGGTGGCGAAGTCGGTGCTGGTCCCGGCCGAGTACATCCACGGGGAGGGGAACTCCGGGGGGCTCCACGCCTGGGTGATGTGGGCCGAGGTGAAGGCGGTGAACAAGGAGGCGGTGACGTTCACCCTGGAGTCGTTCGGGCGGTACAACATCGACCACTACTACGTCGGCTCCTTCCGCGACCCGAAGACCGGGCGGGAAACGACCGACCGGGACATGGAGCGGCGGCTGACGGCGGTCGGGACCGCCCCGGCGAACAGCCGGCACGCCGACCTGTTGATGCGGGCGTACCCGGTGGTGTCGGACGGCAAGGGGTACACCCCGAAGCAGCAGGTGGCGTACCTGAACAAGGTGCTGGCGCTGTACCCGATGTGCGAGGGGGCGTGGCGGGAGCTGGCCCGGCTGCACGACGACGGGAAGCTGGTCGACCCGGTCGAGGCGACCCGGCTGGCGGACAAGCTGTTGGTCACGTTCGTGAAGTTCCCGGACTTCTCGTGGCGGCTCCTGGACGACCTGTTGACGCCGGTGAAGGACAAGCGGTCGCGGGCGGCGACGTTCCTGAAGGCGGTCGGCGGGTACGAGAACCTGGGCCGGCCGGACCTGGCGTGCGACGCCCGGCTGAAGCTGGCCGAGTACCTGGCCGACGGGAAGGACTTCATCGGGGCGTTCAACGGGCTGGCGTTCACGGTGAAGAAGTTCCCGGACGAGGGGCGGTACGTGCCGCGGATGGTGGCCCGGATGCAGGAGGTGGCGAAGGAGCTGAAGGGCGGGGACGCCTTGATGGCGAAGTTCTACCTGGAGCTGCTGCCGAAGGTGCCGACCCGCCGCGGGAACATGGTGAGCGAGTACTGCGTCCGGCTGCACGAGCAGGCGCTGGCGTACCTGAAGGAGACGAACCACCCGAAGGAGGCGGCGCAGGTGGAGCAGAACCTGGCCCGGGTGAAGGGCGGGAAATGACCGCGGACGAGCGGGCACTGTTGGCGGCGGTCGTGGCCGACCCGGCCGACGACACCGTCCGGCTGGCGTACGCCGACTGTATCGAGGAGGGCGGAAACGCGGCGCGGGCGGAGTTCATCCGGGTGCAGATCGAGGCGGAGCGGCTGCACCCGGACTCGAACGCCCGGGCGGCGCTGGAGGAGCGGGCCGGGGCGCTGTTCGCCGAGCACTGGGTCGACTGGTGGGGCGAGGTGTGCGCGGCGGTCGGGCTGCGGCCGCCCGCGCCGAAGCCGGCGGGGCGGCTGGGGAAGGTCGCGGGCTGGTTCGGGGTCCGACGCGCGCCCGGCCAGCCGTACGCGACGACCGAGACGTTCGACGGGGTCAGGACCGGCGTCTGGCAGAACATGAGGGAGCACCGGGAGGTCGTACGGTTCCCTTTCGTCGGGTTCCGCCGCGGATTCCCGGAGTCGCTGTCGTACGACCGGCCGGCGGAGCCGGGCCCCGACCCCGTGCTGGCCTGCTGGCTGGGCACCAACCCGCTCACGTTCCTCCACACGGTCGCCTCCTACTTCGGCGGCCCGGGCCCGTACCCCGTCGGGTTGCGAACCCTCTCCGTGTCGAGGGCCGGCTCCGGCGAACTCCGCCTCGCCCTCGACCACCCGAGCCTGGACCGGCTGGACGAGTTGCGGCTGCCGTCCGCCGGCCCGTGGGAGTTGTCCGCCGCCCTCGGGTCGCCGCGGGTGTGCCGACTCCGGCGGCTGGCCGTCCCGGTCCGGAGCGACCACGCCGCCGCCGCAGTGGCCGCCGCCGACCTCGCCCGGCTGGAGGCCCTGGACGTCGAGCTCCACGCGGACGCCGACCCGGGCGGGGGCCGGCCCGGGGTGCTGGCGCGCTCGCCCCGGCTGGCCGGCCTCCGGGAGCTGAGGGTCGTGGTCCCCTCCGGCGTCGACTCCTTCGCCGAGTGGGTCCGCACCCCCGACCCCCCCGACGTGTTCCGCCCGCTGACCACCGGCCCGGCCTGGGCAGGGCTGCGGAAGCTGACCGTCGAGGCCGACCTGCACGCCGACCAACTCGCGGGGCTGCTCGGCGGCGCGACCCTGCCGGACCTGGACGAGTTGCGGCTCGTGTCGGTGTTCCTCAGCCGCGAGGTGATCGACCTCTTCGTCCGGTCGCCGCTGCTCAAGCAACTCCGACACCTGGCGATCTCGGCCTGGGGCGTGGACGGGGTGTCGCGAGCGGACCTGCGGCGGCTGCCGCAGATGCTCGACCTCGACCGGATCGAGACGTTCGCGTTCGCCCCGGACCACGACATGCCGGGGCTCGACGAACTCGCCCGGCAGCTCGGCGACCGGCTCCGGCACGGCGTGCGGCGGTGACGCGGTCAGGCGGCGATCCGGAGCGGGCCGATGACCGTCGCCGGGGCGGCCTGGGTCAGGCTCGCCAGCTCGCGCCGCGTCTGCCGCAGCACCATCCCGACCGGCGAGTCCGGGCCGAGGCGGTCGATCATCAGCGACAGGTACTCGGCCGCCCACCGGGCTTCCGTCGGGTCGATGTCGGCGGCGGGGGCGTCGTGGACGAAGACGGACGGGTCGGAAACGATCATGGCCCGGAACCTCCTTGTTCGGGGACGAATTGACACGGTAGCGGACGCCGACCGAGAGATGCAAGGGCACTTCGCAACCGTTCAGGGCCGTTTGGTTCGTGTCGTGAGGTCAGGTGGTCTGGGGGGTGTCGCACCCGCTCCCTGACGGTCGCGGTTCGCCGTGTCGGCTGGCGAACCGCGACCGTCAGGGAGCGGGTGCGACAACTCCGCTGAGAACGAAACGGCCCGGGCAACCGTTTAGCCGCGACGCGGAGTCCTCGGAGCGGAGCGCGACGGGTGCGTCGCGCTCCGCTCCGAGGACTCCGCGTCGCGGCTACGCGGGGGCGCGGGTCACTTCAGCGTCTTGACGAACTCGATCACTTCCTTCGGGTGCGACGCCGGGGTCACCTTGTCGTAGATCTTCGCGATCTTCCCCTCCTTGTCGACCACGAACGTCACCCGCTTGGCCGCCGTCGCCTTCTCGGCGTTGGCGATCCCCAGCTCCCGGATCAGCTTGAACTCGGTGTCGCACAGCAGCGGGTAGGGGAGCTCGTTCTTGTCGATGAACTTCTGCTGCAGCTCCGTCCCGTCGTTGCTCGCCCCGAGGATCACCACGTCCTTCGGCAGCCCCGCCTTCACCTGGTCCCGGAACCCGCACGACTCGACCGTGCAGCCGCCCGTCAGGGCCCGCGGGTAGAAGAACACCACCACCGTCTTCCCCTTCAGGTCGGCGATGCTGACCGAGTCGCCGGCCTTCTTCCCCGCCAGCTTGTCCACCTGGGCGGCCTTCAGCTCGACGTTCGGGAACTTGTCCCCCTCCTTCACCTTCAGCTTGGTGTCGTCGGCCAGGGCGACGGACCCGGCCAGGGCGACGGCGGCCGCGACGGCGGCGGCCCGGGCAGCGAAGCGCAGCATGCGTGACTCCGGTAAGCGGGGTGCGGGAACGTGGGTCGAACCGGCGGGAGCCCGGGCGGACCCGGGCACGGGGCATTGTCGGCCGGGGGTCGGCCGAAAGCAAGGGGCGGGTCGGCGGTTGCCCGCCGGCCCGCCGCGGGACATGATGGACGTGCCCCGCCCGGAGGTCCGACCCGTGCCCCGCCGCGCGTTCACCCCCCCCTGGGACCGCGGCCGTCCCGGCCGCTCTTCGCCGGGCAGCGGCCGGGACGGCCGCGCTCCAGGGGGGTTCACCCTGGTCGAACTGCTCGTCGTCATGGCGATCATCGCCGTCCTGGTCGGGCTGCTCCTGCCGGCCGTCCAGAAGGTCCGGGCCGCGAGCATCCGGACCGCGGACCAGAACAACCTGAAGCAGCTCGGGCTGGCGGTCCAGAACTACGCGTCGGCGAACGGGAGCGTCCTCCCGCCGCTGCGGACGGCGGAGCCGGGCGGCGGGTTCCGGTGGTGGTTCGGGTCGGCCGACGCCGCGGGGAACCTGGTCGACCACCGGGACGGGCACCTGATGCCGTACCTGGAGAACAGCCAGCACGCCCTGCGGACCCCGGCCAAGGCCCCCGGGAAGGTGTACCTGACGTTCGACGGCGGGACCGGCGGGTACGGGTACAACTACCGGTACCTCGCCCCGATCCGAACCACCCCCGGCGGCGAGGTGTGGGACCGGGTGCGGCTCGACCACGTCGCGAGCACCAGCCAGACCGTCTGCTTCGTGACCGCGGTCGGGACGAGCACCGCCTCCCCGCTGACCGGCGGGCCGGGGCTGGTCGAGGTCGGCGGGGCGGAGCCGCCGGGCCGGCAGTTCCCGACCGTCCACCACCGGTTCTTCGGCGGGATCGCGAACGTGGCGTTCCTGGACGGGCACGTCGAGGGGCGGACGGACCGGACCCGGAACCCGCCCCCGCCCGGCGACCCGCCGGCGATCCTCGCCCTGCGCGACGCCGAGCGCGTCTTCGACCTCGGCGCCACCGACGAGCTGTGGGACCGGGACTGACGGCGCGACGCTTCTCCGGAGCGTCGCTAACCGGGCGGCGCGCCGGTCGCTACCATCTCATCGTCGCCCGCCCCCTCGCGCCTCCCGTCCCCTGGAGTGTCCGCCATGCTCACCCGCCGTGACGTGCTCCGGTCCGCCGCCGCCGGGGCTGCCGCCCTGGCCGTCCCGCCGCTCGCCCGCGCCGGGCAGAAGAAGGAGTTCACCCTCCCGAAGCTGCCGTACGCCTACGAGGCGCTGGAGCCGGTCGTCGACGCCGAGACGATGACCATCCACCACACCAAGCACCACCAGGCGTACGTCGACAACCTGAACAAGGCGCTGGCGGCCGACGCCCCGGACGCCCTCGGGAAGGACCTGGTCGAGCTGGTCCGGGACTACAAGAAGCTGCCGGAGAAGGTGCAGACGGCGGTCCGGAACAACGGCGGCGGGCACCTGAACCACACCTGGTTCTGGCAGATGATGACCAAGCCGGGCGGGGCCGGGCCGAAGGGCGACCTGGCCAAGGCGATCGACGCCAGCTTCGGCACCGTGGACGGGTTCAAGAAGGAGTTCCTGGCCGCGGCGACCGGCCAGTTCGGGAGCGGGTGGGCGTGGCTGGTGGTCGGGAAGGACAAGCCGCTGGCGGTGGCGAAGACGGCGAACCAGGACAACCCGGTGATGGACGGGCAGACGCCGCTCCTGGGCGTGGACGTGTGGGAGCACGCGTACTACCTGAAGTACCGGAACCTGCGGGCGAAGTACGTCGAGGCGTGGTACGGGGTGGTGAACTGGGACTTCGTCGCCGACCTGTTCGCGAAGGCCGGGAAGAAGTGACGCGGGGAAAGTGTGAGTGCGACTGCGAGTGCGAGGAAAGACAGAAGACCGGCACCGACTCGGGTCTTCTGTCCTTCCTCGCACTCGCACTCGCACTCACACTCCCCCGCTACTCCAGCCCCGGCACCCGCACGAACAGCCCGTACCCGTTGACGCACAGAGCCAGGCCGAGGCCGGCCACCGCGAGGCTCGCGTAGTACGGCCACGGCTTGCCGGACAGCATCGCGACCGACGCCAGGACGATCGCGATCTGGAGCAGCACCTCGGCGTAGTCGAAGTACGGGTCCCGGCGCCCGGCCACGTCCCGGTCCTTCTCCAGCCCCTCGGCCCTCGCCTTGATCTCCTCCTTCTCCCGGGTGTACCGGGCGGCCCGCTCGCGGTACTGGTCGCGGGTCTTTTCGACCCGCCGGCGGGCCGCCTCGGTCAGTTCCGCGCCGCGGAGTTCGAGTTCCAGGTCGAGCTTCTCGGCCTCGACCTGGTACAGGTTCTCGCGGACCACCTTGGCCTGGTAGTACGCCCACTCGTTGGTGGCCTGCTGCTGGGCCATCATCATGTCCTTGCCGGCGTTGCTCCCGCCGAGCGCGGTGACCGCCAGGGCGACCGCGTACACGGCCACGCTCAGGGCGACCTGGCGGGTGAACGGGTCGGCGGCCTTCTCCCCGACTTCCTTCGGGTCGGGCACCTCGACGTCGGCCATGGGTCACCTCGGGGTGAATATCGTCGCGGGCGGCTTCCGTCCGGGAGGGCGAGGCTCCTGCCGAGCCGGGCCCCGCGGCTGTGGGAGGGAGGGCGAGGCTCCTGCCGGGCCGGAGCCCCACGGCTCGGCAGGAGCCTCGCCCTCCCACACCCGCCACGCCCCGACCGGACGCACTACGCGGATCGCCTGGCCCACCGCAGCTTCGCCGACCGCGACCGCGGGTTCGCCGTCCGCTCCTCGAACGCCGGCCGGACCGCGTCCGGCGAGACGGCCGCGTAGATGCCGGTCCGCAGCCCGTCGCGGAACGCCGCCTTCACCAGCCGGTCCTCGCCGCTGTGAAAGCTGATCACCGCGGCGACCCCGCCGGGCTTCAGCACCGCCGGCAGCACCCGCAGGAGGTGGGCGAGGTTCGCGAGTTCGCGGTTCACCAGGATGCGGAGGGCCTGGAAGACGCGGGTGGCCGGGCCGAGGAGCTGCTTCCGCTCCGGCGGGGCGCCGGGCCCGCGGTCCACCCGCACCGGGGCCGCCGCCTCGATCAGCTCCCGCAGCTCCTTCGTCCGCTCCAGCGGCTTCGCCTTCCGGTGCGAGACGACCGCGAGGGCGATCTGCTCGGCCCGCGGCTCGTCGCCGAGGTCGCGGAAGGCGGCGGCCAGTCCGTCGGCCGGCAGGGTGTTGAGGAGGTCGGCGGCGGTGCGGCCGCGGGTCGGGTCCATCCGCATGTCGAGCGGCCCGTCGCGCATGAACGAGAACCCGCGGCGGCGGTCGTCCACCTGCATGCTCGACATCCCGAGGTCGGCGAGGAGGCCGTCGACCTGCGCGACGCCCTCGGCGGCGATCACCCCGACGAGGCCGGCGAAGTTCGCGTGGTGGAGGGCGAACAGCCCGCCGACCGCTTCGAGCTTCGCCCGCGCCGGCTCGACGTTCCCGGGGTCGAGGTCGGTGGCGATCAGGAGGCCGTCCGGGGCGACGCGCTTCAGCAACTCGGCCGCGTGGCCGGCGAACCCGAGGGTGCAGTCGACGACGACCTGGCCGGGCCGCGGGTCGAGGGCGGCGAGGACCTCGGCGAGCAGGACGGGCTGGTGCCCGCCGTCGGGGGTGGACCGGCGGACGCGCTTCCGCCAGAACGGCCGCCGCTTCTTCTTCGGCGCGGAATCGTCGGACATGCCGGGATTCTACGGGAGCAGGTCGCTCACCAGCACGGAAGAGTTCGGGGCGGCGAGCGGGGTGACGCGGTCGGCCGGGCCGTGGGTGGTCTGCGTGGGGTAGGCAGTCGCCCCGAGGCCCTTCGGGAGCGGTTGCGGGCCGCGGAACACCAGCAGCCGGCGGCCGTCCAGGTCGAGCACCCAGTAGTCGGCGACGCCGGCGGTCGCGTACCGCTCGGCCTTCTCGGTCAGGTCTTCGCGAAGGCTGGTGTCGGCCACCTCGACCACGAGGGCGGCCGTGGTCGGGTGGGCGGCGAAGAAGTCGCTCGCCTTTCCGGGGCAAACGGCCACGTCAGGTAACGGGTCGTTGTCCTCGTCCACGACCAACGGCATCTGGCCCCGGACGACCCACCCCGCCGCGAAGATCGGCCGGAGCAGTTCGGTGGTCACGTACACGGCGCTGGCGTGCGGCGGGTTCATCGGCCCTTGCTCCCAGATGACCCCGTCGAGTAGGAACGGCCGGCGGCCCTCGAACCAGCCCATACTCCCCATCCGGTGGAACTGCTCCACTGTCCACCGCATGACCAGCGGCCGCGGCGCGTGGGCGGCCGGCGGGGCGGGCGGGAGCGGCATCGTCGTCGCCATGCGTCGTCCTCCTTCCGCAACAGTACCGCCCGGCGTCCGCCCGAGCCAGCCGGGTTCACCCCGACCCGGGCCGGGTGATAAACTACCCACGTCCTCTCCCCAGGAGTCGGTCATGAGCAGCCCGCCGATGGACGACCGCGACGGCGTCATCTGGTACAACGGCGACCTCGTCCCGTGGCGCGACGCCAGGTTCCACGTCCTCACGCACAGCATGCACTACGGCAACGGCGTGTTCGAGGGCGAGCGCGTCTACGGCGGGAAGGTGTTCAAGCTGACCGAGCACTCGGCCCGGCTCCACCGATCGGCCAACATGCTCGCCTACGAGCTGCCGTACTCGGTCGAGGAACTCGACGCCGCGACCCGCCGCGTCGTCGCCGAGAACAAGCTGGAGGCGGGGTACGTGCGCCCGGTCGCGTGGCGCGGGGCGGAGGTGATCGGGGTGTCGGCGAAGGGGACGAAGGTGCACGTCGCGATCGCCGCGTTCCCGTGGGGGGCGTACTACGACCAGAAGGCGATCCGGCTGGTCACCAGCCGGTGGAAGCGGCCGAGCCCGGAGTCGTCCCCGGCCGGGAGCAAGGCGGCGGGCCTGTACATCATCTGCACACTGGCGAAGGACGAGGCCCTCGCCGCCGGGGCGCAGGACGCGCTGATGCACGACTACAAGGGCCGGCTGTCCGAGGCGACCGGGGCGAACCTGTTCCTCCTCATCGACGGCGAGCTGCACACCCCGACGACGGAGACGATCCTGAACGGCATCACCCGGCTGACGGTGATGGACCTGGCCCGGAAGCGGGGGGTCAAGGTGGTCGAGCGGGAGATCTGGCCGGACGAGCTGGCGCGGGCGACCGAGGTGTTCCTGACCGGGACGGCGGTGGAGGTGCAGCCGGTCGGGGCGATCGACGGGCGGGAGTACCCGGTCGGCCCGGTCACCCGGCAGCTGAAGGACGACTACGCGGCGCTGGTGCGGATGTGACCGGCGAACCCGGAGCGTGAGCGACGGGGTGG
The DNA here is from genome assembly GCA_013822345.1 of Isosphaera sp. Lineage (GTDB taxonomy): Bacteria > Planctomycetota > Planctomycetia > Gemmatales > Gemmataceae > Gemmata. The sequence continues at coordinate 37,907 of PNKH01000019.1, read as the reverse complement.
TTGGCAGCCACACCCCGTCGCTCACGCTCCGGGTTCGCCCCGAGGGTACCCATGAAGTCCGCCGTCACCGTGTCGCTGGTGCCCGAGGCCCGGGGCGGGCCGTTCGTGTTCCACGACGACCTCCCGGCCGCGTGCCGGAAGGCCAAGGACCTCGGGTTCGACGCGGTCGAGCTGTTCCCGCCCGGCCCGGACGCGGTGGGGGTCGCCGAGCTGCGCTCCCTGCTCGACGACAACGGGCTGTCACTCGCCGCCGTCGGCACCGGGGCCGGGTGGGTGAGGCACCAGCTCAGCCTCACCGCCCCGGACGACGCGACCCGCGACAAGGCCGTCGCGTTCGTGCAGCGGGTCATGGACCTCGCCGCCGCGTTCGGCGCGCCCGCCATCATCGGGTCGATGCAGGGCCGGGCCGACGGGGCGGTGACCCGGCCGGTCGCCCTCCGCTACCTCGGGAACGCCCTGTTCAAGCTCGACGAGCACGCCGCCGACCTCGGCACCACCCTGCTGTACGAGCCGCTCAACCGGTACGAGACGAACCTGGTCAACACCCTCGCCGACGGGGCGGCACTGCTCCGCGGGCTCGGCGCGTCGAACGTGAGGCTGCTCGCCGACCTGTTCCACATGAACATCGAGGAGGTGGACATCGCGGCCGCACTCCGGGCGGCCGGGAAGGCCGTCGGCCACGTCCACCTCGCCGACTCGAACCGCCGGGCCGCCGGGATGGGGCACACCGACTTCGCCCCGGTCGTCGCGGCCCTCCGCGCCGCCGGCTACGACGGCTACCTGTCGGCGGAGGTGTTCCCGCTCCCCGACCCGGACGCGGCCGCCCGGCAGACGATCGACGCCTTCCGCCGGCTCACCGCCTGACCCCCGGTTTCGCGTTTGACCCGCCGGCCCCCGGCCGGTACGCTCAACATCCTGCCGACCATCCCGCCGCGGAGCCCGTCCCATGCCCGCCCGCCCCTGCCCCGGCCCGACCCGCCGCGATGTCCTCCGGTTCGGGTCCGTCGCCGTCGCCGGCAGCGCTCTGGCCCCGGCCACCGCCCTCGCCGCCGGCGAGCCGGACCGCACCACCAACGACCCGGCCGTCATCTTCGTCTGGCTCCCGGGCGGGCCGCCGCACCAGGACACGTTCGACCTGAAGCCGGACGCCCCGGCCGAGTACCGCGGGGCGTTCCGCCCGACCGACACCACCGTCCCCGGCGTCCGCGTCTGCGAGCACCTGCCGAAGCTCGCCGGCCTGGCCGACAAGTTCAGCCTGATCCGGTCGGTCGCGCACCACTTCGCGGACCACGGCGGCGGGCACAAGCGGTTCCTGACCGGCCGGGACCCGAAGCAGCCGACCGGGTTCGTGAACGACACCCCGATGGTCGGGTCGATGGCGGCGGAGGTGTGGAAGGGGCGGCGGGCGGCGGTGCCGAACTACGTGTCGGTGGTGGACGGCGGGCGGCAGGGGATCGACGTGTTCAGCTTCGGGTCGGCGTACCTCGGCCCGCGGTCGCACCCGTACACGGTGGCCGGCGACCCGGCCGACGCGAAGTTCGAGGTCCGCGGGCTGTCGCCGGTGGCCGGCGCCGGCGAGAAGCTGGCGGACCGGGTGGCCCTGCTCGGCGGGCTGGACAAGCCGCTCGCCGGCCCGGACCTGTCCGGCACCGCGAGCGGGATCGACGCGCTCCGCGGCCGGGCGCTCGACCTGGTCGGCGGGGACGCGGCCCGGCGGGCGTTCGACCTGTCGCGGGAGCCGACCCGGCTGCGCGACCGGTACGGGATGCACCGGTACGGGCAGCGGGCGCTGCTGGCCCGCCGGCTGGTCGAGCACGGGGCGAGCTGGGTGACGGTGGTGATGGAGAACGCGACCCCGCCGGGCGAGGCTCTGAAGAAGAGCCACAGCTACAACTGGGACTCGCACGCGGTCAACTGCCACATCTTCGAGGACACCGAGTACAAGCTCGGGTTCCTGGACCAAGCCGTCTCAGCCCTCATCGAGGATCTGTACGCCCGCGGGCTGGACCGGCGGGTGCTCGTGGTGGTGACCGGGGAGTTCGGGCGGACGCCGAAGGTCGAGTACTCGGTCGGGACGCAGACGAAGGTGACGCAGCCGGGCCGCGACCACTGGCCGCAGGCGCAGAGCGTCCTGGTGAGCGGGGCGTGCAAGACGGGGGTGGTGGTCGGGAGCACGACGGCGCGGGCGGAGGTGCCGAAAGATCGTCCGCTGACCCCGAACGACCTGTGGGCGACGGTGTTCCGCCACCTGGACATCGACTTCGACGGCACGTCGTTCCCGGACGGGACCGGCCGGCCGATGCCGCTGTTGCCGTACGGCGAGGTGATCCGCGAGCTGGTGTGAGCCGGCGACCGGCGGGCGCGAAATGGCCGTCGCCGGCCGCCGTCCTTGAGGGAGCCCGGTCGCCCGCCCGACCCGTCGCGGAGCCTCCAATGCACCGCCTCTCGCCGTCCGCCCAGCGCCGCCTCGTCGGCACCGGCGTCCTCGCCGTCGCCGCCGCCGCCGGGTACTACTACTTCCTCTCCGACGGGTTCCCGATCCTCTGGGGGCCGTCCGCCCGGGCGTCCGAGGTGGCCGCCGGCCGCGACCTGTTCGAGCACGAGTGGCAGCCGAACGACCCGCTCGCCCGCGGCGACGGCCTCGGCCCGGTGTTCAACGCCCGGTCGTGCGCCGCCTGCCACTTCCAGGGCGGACTCGGCGGCGGCGGCGGCCGCGAGCACAACGTCACCGCGTTCGAGGTTCTGCCCCGCCCCGCCGACCCCACCTTCAAGGCCGGCACCGTCCACCACTTCAGCGTCGACCCGGCCCACAAGGAGACCGTCGGGGTCGTCAAGAAACAGTTCCCGACCGTCCTCGGCCGGACCACCCGCACCGGCCCGGACAACTGCCCGACCATCACCGTCATCCCCGACTTCGACCCGGTCCGGACCGACTCGGTCCAGACCACCGCCCTGTTCGGCGCCGGGTGGGTCGACCTGATCTCCGACCGGGCGATCATCCGCAACGCCCGCAGCCGCGGCCTCCGCGCCGCCGCCCGGGAGCTGCAGGGCGAGTTCGACAACATCCCGGTCGGGCGGGTCCGGCACGTCGCCGGCGGGGTCGGGAAGTTCGGCTGGAAGGGCCAGTTCGCCAGCCTGTCGGAGTTCGTCGCGGCTGCGTGCGCGAACGAACTCGGGCTGGGCACCCCGACGACCGAGCAGGCCCGGCCGATCGCCGACCCGAACCGCACCGCCGGCCCGGACCTGGACGAGAAGCAGTTCCGCAACCTGATGGCGTTCGTCAAGACGCTGCCGCGGCCGGTCGAGGTCGACGGCGGGGCGCCGGCGGCCCGCGGGAAGGAGCTGTTCGGGGCGGTCGGGTGCGCCGTCTGCCACGTGCCCGACATGGGCGGGGTGAAGGGCGTGTACTCGGACTTCCTGCTGTACACGCTGGAGGACCCGCCGCCCCCGGGCGGCGGCGGGGGCGGGTACGGGACCGAGCCGCCGCCGCAGCTGAACCTGCCGGACCGGCCGGAGGACGAGCCGCGGCCGCAGGAGTGGAAGACGCCGCCGCTGTGGGGCGTGGCCGACAGCGCCCCGTACCTGCACGACGGGTCGGCGGCGACGCTGCGGGACGCGATCCTGAAGCACCGGGCGGACGCAAAGACCGTGACGGAACGGTTCAAGGGGCTGTCGGCCGACGACCAGGCGGCGGTGGTGGCGTTCCTCGGGACGCTGAAGGCCCCGCCGGACGCGACCCCGCTGCGCGACCCGTCGGTCACCCGGCTCGGGCGGCGGTGAGTCGGGGTAGGGTGGGCCGAGCGGGCGCTTCGCCCGCGAGTCCCACCACCCCCGGCGCGGTGGGACTCGCCCGCAAAGCCGGGCTCGGCCCACCCTACCGCCCCGCCCGCGCTTGACGGCGCCGCGCCCGGGGTCTAGGACATCACCCGCCGGGCGCGGGCCGAGTCGGTCCCCCGGGTAGGGAGACCGTCGGCCGATGAGCAACATGCCGTGGTGGGGGTACGTGATCCTGGCGGGGCTGGCCTGGGGGACCTACGTTCCGATCATCTTCTACGGCGGGACGGAGCTGAGCCCCGTCGGCCCGACCGGCCGGCCGGTCGGGGTGGGCGGGCGGCTCGCGTCGATCCTGTGCGTCGGGGTGGCGTACTTCTTCCTCGCCGTGCTGATCCCGCTGGCCCTGATGAGCACCCGGGCGGACGCGGCCGCGGTATGGAAGACGTCCGGGCTGGTGTTCGCCTCCCTGGCCGGGGTCGCCGGGGCCGTCGGGGCGATCTGCGTGATCTTCGCCAGCAAGGCGGCGGTCGACCAGGCCTTGTCCGACGGGGTGGACCCGGCGACGTACCGGGTGTTCATCGCCCCGCTGATCTTCGCCCTGGCCCCGGCCGTCAACACCGTGCTCAGCCTGGTCTGGCACCCGAGGCCGGGCGACCCGTGGCACTTCGGGTTCGAGGTGCCGGGGTGGAAGCTGCCGGTCGGCATCCTCCTGGTGGCCGTCGGCACGTTCCTGGTGCTGATGTCGAAGGAGGACCTGGAGGCGGCGAAGGGCGGCCCGCCGAAGCCCGCCCCGGTCCCGTCGGAAACCGTACCCCCAGTGAGGTGATGGCGCCGCACGACGCCGTCGAGCGGTTGGACGCGCTCCTGGCCCACGCCTGGATGGTCCGCACGTTCCTGAAGCACGCGGACGAGATCCAGGCGGACGAGGACATGCTCGACGTGCCGCGCACGCTGTACGACGCGACCCGGGCGGTGGAACCCGCCCGCCAGCGCGGCGACCTCGCCGACTACCTCCGCCGGCTGAAGGGGAAGCTGGCGAAGGTCCGCCGCGCCGCCGACCACTTCGCCGCCCACTTCCGGGCGTTCTCCCCGCACACCAACTTCGAGATGGCCGCCGCCAGCCTGCTCGGGGTGGTCCGCGGGATGGACGAGGTGTTCGCCGCGGTCGACTGGGAGGCGGTGAAGGCGCTGCCGCCGGTGCCGCGGGCCGAACCCGACCCGCTCGCCGATATCGACATCCCGGAGGTGTGACCCTGCCGACGAGCCCGCGGCGCGAGCAAGGGCCGGCGAAGCCCTTGCTCGCGCCGCGGGCTCGTGGTCCTACCGCCGCCGGTTCCACTCCTCCCGGCCGTACTTCTCCGACACCAGCGCCCGCACCGCGTCCCACGGCACCGGCTCGTACTCCCCGTCCGGTCGCCACTCCTCCGCCAGCAACCGCTTCGCTTCCGCGACCGTCGCCGGCAGGTTGGCGACGAACTCGGCGTGCGGCCGGCCGCGGCGGTAGTCCGGCTGCCGCTCCGGGGCGTTCAGATAGCGCGGGATGAGGCCGAGGTCGAAGCCGCACAGCAGGGTGCCGTGGTGGAGGAAGTGCCGCCGCTTCCGCTGCTGGGCGTTCCCGGAGAACTTCACCCCGCCGGCCGCGAGGTCGCTGGTCCCCTCGATCCCGGCCGCGGCCAGCGGCCGGAGGGCGGTCAGTACCCGCCCGAGGACGTACCGGTTCGACGCGGGAATCTCGTTCAGCCCGGGGGCGCGGTCGTAGGCGAGGACGAGGCTGAAGCACAGGCACCCGGGGCCGAGCACGACCGTCCCGCCGCCGCTCGCCCGCCGCAGCACCGGGACGCCGTCGGCGGCGCACGCGGCGAGGTTCACGTCGATCGCGACCGACCCGCCGGCCCCGACCACCACCGCCGGGGCGGCGAGTTCCCACAGCCGCAGAACCTCGCCGGCGCCGGCGCCCTCGGCCGCGAGGAGGAGGGCTTCGTCGAGGGCGAGGTCGTCGGCCGGGGCGGGGGCGGTGAGGTCGAGGAGGCGCATGGGTCACGGGACGGGGAACGGGGCGTGGGGCGCGACGCACGGCCCGGCGAGCGGAACGGTCGGGTGCGGGAACAGGCCGAGGTGGTTGTCGATCACGTTCAGGGTGGTGTGGAAGAACTCCAGCCCGCCGGCGACGCCGAACAGGGCGACGTTGTGGGCGAGTTGCGTGAAGCCGACGGTCGTGTTCCAGGCGACCCGGTCGTTAGGGGCGGCGCGGATCTCGAGCCGGACCGGGTGGTAGACGACCTGGCTCCGCCCGCCGACGCCGGAGGTGCCGCGGCTGATCCCGGACCCCGCGGCGAACCCGAAGCCCTTCAATAGGTAGTCGGGGAACAGCACCTCGTCCGCGCCGGTATCGACCAACCCGCGGACGGGCCACAGGCGTCCGTTCGGCCCGGCCACCAGCAGAGGGATGAGCGGGCGGGGCTGGCGCCGGGTGGGGTTGTTGGTGGCCGTGTTGACGAGCGGGTCGTCGGTCAGCGTGAACGTCACGGAGCGGCTCCGTTCGACCCGCTGCCGGCCGGGATCGGGGCGGGGCGGAACGGCCGGTCGTGCTTCCCGTCCCAGTCGGCCGGGACGTAGCTGAGGACGAAGAACTCGTCCGGCGGGAGGCGGGAGTCGCTCAGGTCGATCAGCTCCTCGCCGGTGTCGGCGGCGAGGAGGATCGTCGTCCCGTCCCCCGACCACGCGACGTGCTTTCCGGCGTAGCGGAGGAGCTCCCCCGTCGGGTAGGCGTTCTGGTTCCGGATGAACTCGTTGGCGTTGAACTCGTCGACGGTCATGGCCGGCCCCCGTGGGGTGAGCGGTACCCGGATTGTAAGCCCGCCGCGGCGGTGCCGCAATTCGGCGGCAGTCGTATCACGACCGGACACGCCCCACCCCGAGGTCCACCCATGCCCGGCCCGCGGCTCGCCCACAACGTCTTCTTCAAGCTCACGGACAACGCCCCGGCGCGGGTGCAGGAGTTGGTCGACGCCTGCAAGAAGTACCTGAACGTCCAGCCCGGGATCGTGTTCTTCGCCGCCGGCTCGCTCTGCGCCGAGTTAGACCGCCCGGTCAACGACCGGGACTGGGACGTCGGGCTCCACCTGGTGTTCGTCGACAAGGCCGCCCACGACGCCTACCAGGAGGACGCCACCCACGACCGGTTCATCGCCGAGAACAAGGCGAACTGGGCCGCCGTCCGGGTGTTCGACTCGCTGGTGTGACCCCGGCCGGCCCGGTATGATGGGTGCCGGCGGACGCCCCGCCCGCCCGCGGCCCGACGGGCCACCACCCATGAACCGCATCCCCCCGCACGACACCGCCGCCTTCCTCCGCCGGTTCCGCCTGCCCGGCGGCCGCATCCGCCGGGTGAAGGTGCTGTACCCGCGGCCGAAGGAGGTCGCGGTCGAGTTCCACGTCACCGCCCGGGAGCCGGTCAGGGCGCTCGGCGCCGACCCGCGTCCCGTCCGGCTGGTGATCCGGCTGGAGGGCGTCGAGGAGTTCCGGCTGCAGATGCGGCCGAGCCAGCCGAAGGCCCGGATCGCGGACGCCCGGGTGGCGTACCTGAAGGGGCTGTTCTACGTGTCGCTGGACTCGCTCGGGCTGGAGCCGACCGAGGTGGCCCAGGTGTTCGACTACCGGGCCAGCGAGGCGTTCGCCGCCGGCCGCGAGCTGTTCTGGGAGGAGGTCCCGCCGAGGCCGGCCGGCCCGGCGGGGTCAGCGTAGGGTGGGCCGAGGTCCGCTTCGGACCGAGTCCCACCCGCGTACCGTTGGTGGGACTCGCCCGCAGAGCCGGGCTCGGCCCACCCTACGTTCGGAGCGTCCCCACCACGTCCGCGACGCGGTCGGCGCCGAGCGCCGCCAGCGCGCCGGGCAGCCCGTCCACCACCCGCACGCTCGCCGTCGGGTCGTAGAAGTTCGCCGTCCCGATCTGCACCGCACTCGCCCCCGCCACCAGGAACTCCATCACGTCGTCGAGGGTCGCGATCCCGCCGACCGCGACCACCGGCACCGCCCCCAGCTTCGCGATCCGCCACACCGCCCGCAGCGCCAGCGGCTTCACCGCCGGCCCGCTCAAGCCGCCCGTCACGTTCCCCAGGATCGGCCGCCGCCGCCGCCAGTCCACCGCCATCCCGACGAACGTGTTCACCGCACTCACCGCGTCCGCCCCGCCGTCCGCCGCCGCCCGGGCGATCGCCGTGATGTCCGTCACGTTCGGCGTCAGCTTGGCGACCAGCGGCAGGTCCGGGCAGGCGTCGCGGCAGCGGCGGACGATCCGCCGCGTCACGTCCGGGTCGGTGGCGAAGTCGAGCCCGCCGGACACGTTCGGGCACGACAGGTTCAGCTCCAGCGCCGCCAGGCCGGCCCCGGCCTCGCGCACCCGCCCGGCCATCGCCACGAACTCGTCCTCGCTCTTCCCGGCGACGTTCCCGACCACCGCCGTCGGCAGCGTCCGGAGGTACGGCAGGTGATGCGCCAGGAAGTGCTCGAGGCCGTCGTTGTCGAGGCCGATGGCGTTCAGCATCCCGGACGCCGTCTCGACCGTCCGCGGCGGCGGGTTGCCGGCCCGCGGGGCGGCGGTGACCGTCTTCGGGATGACCCCGCCGAGCCGGGCGAAGTCGACGAACGGCGCCATCTCCCGGGCGTACCCGAACGTCCCGGACGCGACCAGGACGGGGTTGCGGAGGGTGAGCCGGCCGAGGGTCACGGACAGGTCGGGCATCGGGGTCGGCCTCGCCGCGGGACGGTTCTCAGCAGTTTATCAGGCGGCCGGGTGTAACCTTCCGCCGGCGGCCGGGTTTAGTCGTGGGTAGGCACCCGGTCCACCTCGAAGCCCGGAGGAAGGCATGTTCCGCAAGCTGCTCGCGGCCGCCCTGTTCGTGGCGGCCCTCTCGCTCACCCTGGCGGCCGACGCGGCCGACGAGGCCCCGGCCCCGCGCCCGGCCGACGGCAAGAAGGCCGGCGGCCCCGGCGGGAAGTTCGGGGGCAAGTTCGACCCGGAGAAGTTCAAGGGGAAGATCGACCCGGAGAAGCTGGAGGCGCTGAAGGAGAAGTTCAAGAACTTCGACCCGGAGAAGCTGAAGGAGCTGAAGGAGAAGTTCAAGGGGAAGGGCGGGTTCGACCCGGAGAAGTTCAAGGGGAAGTTCAAGAAGGGCGGGGACGAGTGAGGTCCGGGCCGGCGGCCGGGCGAACCGCGACCGTCAGGGAGCGGGTGTTGCACTCCCGACACCCGCTCCCTGACGGTCGCGGTTCGCCCGGTTCACTTCCCCCGACCCCGCCAGGCCCGGCCGGCGACCACCGCCCCCAGCCCGGCCGCCGCCGCCAGCAGCGTCCCCGGCTCCGGGACGCCCGGCGGCGCCCCCGGGCCCTCGGGGACGAAGACGCCCGGCGGCGACTCGCCCTTCACCTCCCCCGGGATCGGCGGCGGGACCGACCCGCCCGGCGGAGCCTGGCTGCCCGGCGGGGGCGAACCGTTCCCGCCGCCCGGGGGGGTCGTCACCCCGCCCGGGGATGACGGCCCGCCCGGGCTGCCGCCGCTCCCGGGCGGGTTCCCCGGCTTGCCCTGGTCCGCGGGCGGGATCACCGTCCGCTCCGGCATGGCGAACCAGTAGAACGCCCCGGCCGGGCCGGCGGCGGCCGCCACCCCGGCCACCGCGGCCGCCCACGCCCACCACGCCCCGCGTCGCTTCCGCATCCCGCACCACCTCCGCCCGGCGGCGAACTGGCCCCCAACCGGGGCGGGTCATTCCAAACCCCCGCGGCGGTGTCAACCACGGTCCGCCGCCCCGCAACCTGGGTAACTTGCGGGGTCGGCACCGGTTGCCCGCGTCCTGACAATCCGAGAAACCGTGCGGGTCGCGCCGCCGGCCGGCCGAAACAACCGGTGGTCGTCACACGCGAGGCGTGCCGGTATGAAGCGCTCCCGGGTCGGGCTCGTCGGGGTCGGGGTCGCGGCGCTGGCCGGGGCGGCGGTCGGTTCGGACGGCGAGTGGCGGCCGGCCCGCCGCCCGGACCCGCCGGCCCACGTCGCCACCGCCGCGCCCGCCCTGCTGCCCGCCGAGGTCCGGGTCGACGCGGCCGACCCGGAGCCGCGCTGGTTCCCGGCCGCCCCGCGGGTCGAGGTCGCGACGCCCCTCCCGCCGCTCCCGGTCCCGAAGCCGGTGCCGGTCGCCGTCCCGGCCAGGCCGGTGCAGCCGATCCCCCCGCCCCGGTCGTCCGACAGCCCGGTCGAGCCGGTCCGGCCGATGCCGAAGCCGACCCCGCCCCCGGGCGTCCTCCCCGCTCCGCGGCCGGAGACGCCCCCGCCCGCCGACCTCCCCGTCGCCCCGCCGGAGCTGATGACCCCCGCCGGGTGGGCCGTGCCGCACCAGCACGCCCCGTTCGGGTCGCCGCCGGTCCGCCTGGGCCGCGACTACCCGAGCTTCTGGGACCTCCTCGGCGGGTCGGTCCGTGACAAGGCCGGGCCGGCCGACGGCCCGCCGCGCGGGTACGTCTCGGCCGAGTACCTGCTGTGGTGGATGCGCGACCTGAACGTCCCCGTTCTCGGGACGACGAACACGGCCGGCGGGCTCGGGTTCCTCGGCGAGCCGGGGACGGCCCCGGTCCTCGGCCCGGGGGAGTTCCTCGGGTCGTTCCGCCAGGGGTTCCGGGTCCGCGGCGGGTACTGGTTCGGCGAGCACGGGTCGTGCGCCGTCGACGCCGGGTACTTCTTCCTCGGCCGCCGCACCGCCGACACCGTGCTCACCTCGGACCGGTTCCCGACCATCACCCGCCCGGTGTTCAGCCCGAACCCGGCCCCGGGCGGCGGGGTGATCGGCGAGACCGGGGAGGCGGTGACCATCCCCGGGCTGTTGACCGGGTCGCTGTCGGCCCGGGCGGAGAGCGAGCTGTGGGGGGCGGACGTGAACCTGCGGAAGTGCCTGGCGAGCGGGTGCGACTCCCGGCTGACCGGGTTCGTCGGGTACCGCCACCTGAACCTGTCGGAGTCGCTGACGGTCACCGAGAACATCAACGTGGTCGGGGCCGGGGCGGGCCTGATCACGGTCACCGACCCGGTCGGCACGGTGGTCGTGGTGCAGGACCGGTTCGAGACCCGGAACGAGTTCCACGGCGGGCAACTCGGTCTCACCTACGAGCGGCGGCGCGGCCGCCTGGCGCTCGACCTGCGGACGTCCGTCGCCCTCGGGGTGACGCACCAGGAGCTGGAGATCGACGGGTTCCAGCGGCGGGTCCGGCCGGGGATGGCCCCGATGGGGTTCCGCGGCGGGCTCCTGGCCGCCGGCCCGAACCTCGGCACCTTCACCCGCGACCGGTTCTCGGTCGTCCCGGAGGCGACGGTCAACCTCGGGTACTTCCTGACCCCGAGCCTGAAGGCGTTCGTCGGGTACAACGTCCTGTACTGGACCGACGTGATCCGGCCCGGCGACCAGGTCGACCGGGTGGTCGACCTGACGTTCGTGCCGAACGCCCCGGCGGTCCCGCCGTCCGGGCGGAACCGGCCGCGGCCGCTGTTCCGGCAGTCGGACCTGCTGGTGACCGGGGTGCAGTTCGGGCTGGAGTACCGGTGGTGAGCGGCGGCCCGTAGGGTGCCGTCGAGGCCGCGCTTCGCGGCCGACGACGCACCACCCCCGGCGCCCGCGTGGCGCGGTGCGTCGTCGCCGGGCGAAGCGCCCGGCTCGACCGCACCCTACCGGCAGCGGATGTCGTGGTACTCGAGCGGGAACTCGTAGTCCTTGCGGAGCGGGTGCCCGACCCAGTCGTCGTTCAGCAGGATGCGGGTCGGGTCCGGGTGGCCGGTGAACCGCACCCCGACCAGGTCGTACACCTCCCGCTCCTGCCAGTCGGCCGTCCGCCACACCCCGCACAGCGTCGGCACCTCCGGGAGCTGCCCGGGCACGTCGTCCTTCCACCGCGGGAGCACCACCTTGAGGGTGAACCGCCGGCCGGGGGAGCTGAAGCTGGACAGGTGGTAGACGACCTCGAGGTGCGGCTCGAACCCGGCCCTGGCGGCCTTCTTCGGGTCGGCCTCCAGGTAGTCGACGCCGGAGATGTCGTTGAGGATCTCGAACCGGAGCCGCGGGTCGTCGCGGAGGAAGGTGCAGACGGCGACGAGGCGGGCGGGATCGACGGCGGCGGCGAGGTCGGGGCCGCCGGACACGCCGGTGACGGCGTCCGGGAACGCGTCCTGGAGGAGCGGGACGATCTCGGCGGGGGCCATGGCGGGTCCTGGCGGGCCGGGGGCGTGAGCGACCGGAGGGGCTGCGGGTATCGTAGCGTCCGGGGCGGGGGCGGGCACTCCCGGCCGGTCACCCGACCCGCGCGGCCTCGGCGGCGGACAGGAAGATCGCGTCCACCTGGCGGAGCCGGCCGCCCGCCGTCGCCGACGGGTTGAACAGGTTGAACAGCCCGAACCCGTACCCGCGCATCAGGGCCAGGAACTCGTCCAACTCCGGCTGCCCGGCGTACGTCGGCAGGGTGATGATCTCGGTGTACACCAGCCGCACCCGGCCGGCCCGCAGCAGCCCCTCGCCGCCCCTCAGCACCCGCGACTCGGCCCCCTGCACGTCGATCTTCAGCAGGTCGATCGCGGCCACCCCGTGTTCCCGGCAGAACTCGTCCAGGGTGGCGGTCGGGACCCGCACCCGGGCGACCGTGTCGACCAGCCCGCCGCCCCACACCGCCCCCGCGGTCGGGGCGGTCGGGAGGAGCGAGTTGGTCGGGGCGAAGGCGTTCGCGTGCAACTCCGCCTCCCCGACCCGGTCCGACAGGGCGACCCGGTGGGCCCGCACCCCGCCCACCTCGGCCGCCGTCGCCGCCAGCGCGGCGAACGACTCCGGGAACGGCTCGAAGCTGTGGACCGCCGCCCCGGGGAACAGGGCCCGGTACGTCCGCGCCGTCTGCCCGTGGTGCGCCCCGATGTCGAACACGACGGCCGGCGGGCGGTCCCGGAGGAGCCGGGCCTGCTCGGCGAACGCGTCCGGCAACGGCGGGGGGGCCGGCAACGGCGGCGGGGGCGGGGCAGCGGACACGACCGGCCGCGACCCGGCGCGGCGGAGCTCGTACCCGAGCCGCCTGAGTACGCCGTTGACGATCGTCTTCATCCGTGCTCCTCGGGGGTCGCCCGGGTATAGGGCGGGACCCGGCCGCGGTGCAAGGGCAGCCGCCGGGCCCGCCCGGGTTGCCCCGCCGACTCGGCCTTGCGGCCCGCCGGGGGCGGGTGGTAAACCCCCATCCTCACGCCGATCGTGGCGCGCACCAGGAGGCCGACGATGGGTCTTGCCGGACGGGTCCGGAGGCTGGCGCGGGCGGCGGCCCGGCGGGTCGCCCGCCCGACCCGGGTGGTCCTGGTGCGGCTGCTCCGCCCGCTGGTGGCCGGGTTCGAGGGCCAGCTCCAGCGGCTGTACGACCGGCAGGCGGAGGACCGGGCCCGGCTGTTCGAGCTGGAGCGGCTGGTGGCCGACCTCCGGCGCCAGTCCAGCCGCGCGGCCTGACGGTACCGCCCCAGTTCGGGAGGGCGAGGCTCCCGCCGAGCCGGGGCGGAGGCTCGGCGGGAGCCTCGCCCTCCCACACCGAGACCGCCCGGCCTGACGGCCGCCCCACCGCGGGAGCACCGATGCCGAACGTCTCGTACGCCCAGAACCGCGAGGACGTGCTGCTGAGCCGGGTGTTCCCCGGGCCGGCCGGGTTCTACCTCGATGTCGGGGCGGCCGACCCGGTCGAGCTGTCGGTCACCAAGTGGTTCTACGACCGCGGGTGGAGCGGGGTGAACGTCGAGCCGCAGCCGGGGTACTTCGCGGCCCTGTCGGCCGCCCGGCCGCGGGACGTGAACGTGAACGCGGTGGCGTCCGACGGCCCCGGGGAGGTGACGTTCTACGAGTTCCCCGACCACCCGCTCCTGTCCACCCCGGACGCGAACCTGGCGGCGAAGTACCGGGCGGCCGGGGAGCGGGTGGTGGCGCGGGCGGTGCCGGCGCTGACCCTGGCCGAGATCTGCGAGCGGCACGTCCGCGGCCCGATCGACTTCCTGAAGATCGACGTGGAGGGGCACGAGCCGGCGGTGCTGCGCGGGGCGGACTTCGCCCGGTGGCGGCCGGTGGTGCTGCTGGTGGAGGCGACGGAGGCGGAGAGCCCGACCCCGAACCACGCGGCGTGGGAACACCTGGTGCTGGCCGCCGACTACCGGTTCGCGACGTTCGACGGGCTGAACCGGTTCTACGTCCGGGCGGAGGACGCGGACCGGCTGGTGCCGCGGCTGCGGGTGCCGATCAACCTGTTCGACGAGTACCACGTGACCGCCGACCGGTGGCGGGAGTGGGCGGAGCGGTCGGCGGAGCAGCAGGCGTGGGCGTCGGCACGGGCCGGGTGGGAGCGGGAGCGGGCGGAGCTGACCGACCGGGTCCGCTGGCTAGAGGGCCAACTCCGGCTGTACCGGGCCGCCTGACCGGCCGGGGCGGGGTCACCGCTTCACCTCGCGCGGCGGCGGTGCCGGGTACGGGAGCGAGGCGAGCAACTTCCGGAAGTCCGCCCGGCCGCGGAGGAAGACCAAATCCGCGTCCGTCTCCGTATGGGCACGTTTACTCCAACCGGCGGCGACGGCCTTTCCCAGCCACGCCATCGCCCGGTCGGCGTCGGCGGTCGCCTCGGCCGGCTGGTTCTTCCCGGCGTACACCGAGGCGGCGACGGCCCGCACGCACGCGGCGTCGTACAGGTGACCGGCGTCGGCGCGGTCCAGTTTCTCAAACATCTCCGCCGTGGCCCGGCACCCCGCCGGGTCCGCCGCGCGCTGGCAGCACCGCAGCCGCTGAATCAGAACCCCCGCGACCGCCGCGGGATCGACCCTCATGTCGGTCGTGAGCCGCAGACACTCGTCGATCAGCGGGACCGCCTCGCCCGGCTTTCCCTGCCGGGTGTGGAACTCACCGGCCCAGCGCAGCGCCTCCGGCACCGTCGATCCAAACACGTACCTCGGGGAAATCGTCGCCTGGAGGCGGATCAGTCCTTTGGTTCCGCCGACGAGGAGTGGCTCGGCCTCCTGGTCGCGCTTCTGGCTCAGCAGAACCCAGCCGAGGACGGCCCGGGCGTGGTGGAATTGCCAGTCGTCCTGCGGGTTGCGCTCCAGGGCCACGAGCAGATCCCGACTGAGCGCTTCGGCGGTCTCCGTCTGCCGGTACCGGACCAGCGCGCCCGCGGCCCAGTGGAGCATGAGGAGCGTGGAGTAGTGCCGGTCGCCGGCATTCCGCCGGACCTCCGAGAAGGCCGTCTCGATCGACCGCACGCCGCCCGCCCGGTCGCCCCGCGCCAGCCCCGCCACACCCCGTTGAATTCCCACCTGGCCGAGTAGTTTCACGACCCGCAGGGTCTTCGGGTGCCCCGCGCGATAGTACTTCCGCATCCCGTCGATGGCCTCCCGCACGTAGGGCTCAGCGTCGTCGTACCGACCGTCCCGGAAGCCGCAATACCCGACCGCCAAGAGCGCGTCGAACAGATCGGGGTGGGGGTCGGGGTAGGCCTTCCGCATGCCCGCCAGGGCGTCTTGGAGGTAGGGCCACGCCCGTTTGTTGTCGCGCCCGGTGTAGAGACTCCCGAGTAGCCACTGCGCCTTGGCCACGCGGACGTGGTCGGGTCCGTACACCGTGCGGACGGCGTCCAGATTCCGCAGGAGCAGTTTCTCGGCAGGGGGAGCCTGTCCCAGCGCGATGTGGACATTCGCGAGGAATTCGAGAGCCCGCAACGTGTCCGGGTGGTTGGGGCCCTGGATCCGCTCGCGAGCGTCGAGCACCTCGCGGTACAGGGTGAGCGCCTCCTCCATGCGATCGGCCCACGCGAGCGACCGGGCCAGCGAGGAAATCGCGTCCAGGGTCTCGAGGGCGGTGGGACCGAGGTGTTCGCGCTGCAGCGCGACGGCGCGGCGGAACTGCGGCACGGCCGGGTCGAAGAGCCCGAGGCCGAGGTACGCATTCCCCAGTGCCAGGCGGACGTCGGCCTCGACCCGCGGTTGGTCGCGGAACCGGCCCTCCAACCGCTCCGCGGCCCGGTCGATGGCTTGCCGGAGTGTCAGGTTCGGGTCGGCCTCGCCCGCCTGGTCCAGTTGCCAGTCCGGGTCACCCTGCCGCAGGACGTCGTTGAGAAAGCCGCTGACCGCTTCCGCCGTCCGCTTCTGCCGCTCGGCCTCCTCCCGGGCCGTCTTCTCCCGCCCCTCCCGCTCGACCGCCCGTGCCTCCGAGTTCCGGGCGTCCGCCTCCGCCCCGACCGCCCGGTTCCGCTCGTCCGCGGCCCGCACCAGCCCGACCGACGTCCCGACCACACCCGCGACGAGTACCGCCACCAGGAGGGCAACGGCGACCACCGGCCCGCGGTTCCGCCGCAGGAACTTCCGCAGCCGGTAGCCGGTGCTCGGCGGGTGGGCCAGGACCGGCTCCCCGGCCAGGTACCGCTGCACGTCGGCGGCGAACCCGTTCGCCGTCTCGTACCGGCGGGTCCGGTCCTTCTCCAGGGCCCGCATCACGATCCAGTCCAGCTCCCCGCGGACCAGCCGGGTCAGCTTCGCCGGCTCCGTCCCCCGGTTGGCGGAGAGCGTCGGCAGGGCGTCGGCGGTGGACAGCCTGGCGCTCGGGCGCGGCGGCTCCTGCTCCCGGACCACCCGCAGGATCTCCAGCAGCCCGGCCTTCTCCAACTCCTTCCGCGAGAACGGCGGGGACCCGGCGAGCAGCTCGTACAGCAGCACCCCGAGGGCGTACACGTCGCTCCGGGTGTCGACGTCCAGGTTGTTGAAGCTGGCCTGCTCCGGGCTCATGTACTCCGGGGTCCCGACCACCCCGCCGAACCCGGTGTGTAGGGTCTTGTCCGTCAGCGCCGCGCCGGCCGCCTTCGCCACCCCGAAGTCGATCACCTTCGGGACGGGCTTGTCGTCGTACAGCGCCACCAGGACGTTGCTGGGCTTGAGGTCCCGGTGGATGACGCCCTTCTGGTGGGCGTGCTGGACCGCCTGGCAGACCGGCACGAACAGCTCCAGCCGCTCCCGCGGGGTCAGCCGCCGGTCGTCGCAGAACGTCGTGATCGGCACGCCCTTGACCAGCTCCATCACGAAGAACGGCCGGCCGTCGGGCGTCGCCCCCGCGTCGAGGACGGTGGCGATGTTCGGGTGGTCCATCAGGGCCAGCGCCTGCCGCTCCGCCTCGAACCGGGCGAGCACCTGCCGGGTGTCCATCCCGGCCTTGACCAGCTTCACCGCGACGAGTCGCTTGACGGGCTCGGTCTGCTGGGCCATCCAGACGGTGCCCATCCCGCCCCCGCCGATCTCCTCGACCAGCTTGTACTTCCCGGCGATCACGGTGCCGGTGTCCGGCCGCGGGGCGTGATCCTCGGTCCCGTCGGGGTCGCCGGACGTGGCCGTCGGCGGGTCCGCCGGCAGGTCGGTGGTCGCCGGGTCGCCCAGCTCCTCGTGGGCGGCCAGCAGCCGCTCGACCCGCTCCCGCAGGTCGGCGTCGCCGTCGCACTCCGACGCCAGGAACCCGGCCCGGTCGGCGGCCGGGACGGCCACGGCGGCGTTGAAGATCGTCTCGACGCGGCGGGGGTCGGCGGGCATCGGTCGGCCTCCGGGGACGGCGGTGATTATCCCCGGAAGCGTCGTCCGGCGGTGCCGCGCCTCACGGCTTCCGGAAAAAATGTCAGTGCGAGCACAGGCGGTCGTGGAGCCAGGCCCGGGCGTACGCCCAGTGCCGGTCGGCGGTCGCCCGGGACACCCCGAGCACCCCGGCCGCCTCCTCCACCGACAGCCCGCCGAAGAACCGCAGCCGCACCAACTCGGCCTTCGCCGGGTCCTCTGCGGCGAGGGCGTCGAGGGCGTCGGCGAGGTCGAGGAGGTCGTCCGGCGGCAGGTCGTGGACCGGGACCGGGTGGCGCAGGTCGAGGCGGGTGCGGCCGCCGCCGTGCTTCGTCCGGCCCTTCGACCGGGCGCGGTCGATCAGGATGTGGCGGACGACCTCGGCGGCCGCGGCGAGGAGGTGGGTGCGGTCGGCGAAGTCGCGGGCCGGGCGGTCGGCGAACAGGCGGAGGTACGCCTCGTGGACGAGGGCGGTGGCGTCGAGCGTCTGGCCGGGCGACTCCGCCGCGAGCCGGGCGGCCGCGATCCGCCGCAGCTCGGCGTACACCTCGGCGAACGCGGGCGGCGGGTTCATGGGTCGGTCCCGAGCTTCCTCTCCATCTCCTCCAGCGGCACCCCCTTCGTCTCCACCACCATCAGCCGCACCCACAGCAGTTGCAGCACCATCATCCCGCAGAAGAACGCGAACACGGTGCCGGGGGCGAGGGCCGCGATCATCACCGGGAAGACGGTCGTCAGCAGGGCCGCGAACACCCAGTGGGTGGCGCTGCCGAGGGCCTGCCCGGACGCCCGGTGCCGCGTCGGGAAGATCTCCGAGATGAACACCCAGATCACCGCCCCCTGCCCGACCGCGTGGGCGGCGATGAACGCGAACACGCACACCAGCACCAGCAACCCGCCCGAACCCGCCGCCGCCGACGCCTCCCGCAGCGCGGCGTCCGCGACCCGCGCCGCGTCGGCCGGCGACGCCCCGGGGCTGAACCGGACCGGCGCCACCCCGGCCGACGGGTCGGCCGACGCGGCGGTCAGCGCCGCCTTCGCGGCGTCGAGCTGGCGGGCGGCCTGCTCCGCCCGCGCCGGGTTCGCGTCGGCGAGCGCCGCGGCCGCCGCCTTCACGTCCACCGCCGCGGCCGCCGCCCGGAACGGCGGCGCCCAGTGGAAGAACGCCGCGGCGCACAGCCCGAGCGACAGGATGTACCCGACCGACCCGACGACCAGCAGCGTCCGCCGGCCGAGGCGGTCGATCAGGTACAGCCCGACGAACGTGAACACCAGGTTCGTCACCCCGATCCCGACCGACTGGGCCAGGGCGTTCTCGCTGCCGGTCAGCCCGAAGATCCGCGGGGCGAAGTACAGGACGGCGTTGATCCCGGAGAGTTGGTTGAAGAACGCGATCAGAAACGCGAGCAAGATCGGGGTCCGCAGCCGCCGCGTCCAGAACCCGCCGCCGCTCGACTCGCCGGGCTGGGCGGCGATCTCGGACACCTTCGCGTCGATCTCGGCCGGCGTCGCGGTCGGGTAGACGAGGCGGAGCACCGCGGCGCCGGCGGCCCGGTCGCCGCGGCGGGCGATCAGCCACCGCGGGCTCTCGGGGATGGCCAGGCAGGCGGCGGTGTAGACGACGGACGGCACCGCCATCACCCCGAGCATCCACCGCCACGCCCCCTCGCCCAGCCCGGCCAGGAGGTAGTTCGACAGGAACGCGACCAGGATGCCGGACACGATGTTGAACTGGAACATCCCGGCGAGCCGGCCGCGGCGGTCCGGCGGGGCGATCTCGGCGATGTACAGCGGGGCGGCGACGGTCGAGACGCCGATCCCGACCCCGCCGAGGAACCGGGCGGCCATGAACGAGTAGACGCCGTCGGCGACGGCCGACCAGACCGACCCGACGACGAACAGCCCGCCGATCAGCAGGAGGGTGCGCTTGCGGCCGAGGCGGTCGGTCGGCCACCCGCCGAGGACGGCCCCGAGGACGGTGCCCCACAGGGCGGCGCCCATCGCCAGCCCGTGGAGGGCGGGGGACAGGTCCCACAGGGCCTGGATGGTCTTCTCGGCGCCGGAGATGACGACGGTGTCGAACCCGAACAGGAACCCGGCGAGGGCGGAGACGAGGGACCAGAGGAAGACGCGGCCGGGCATGGGCGGGGCCTCACTTCGCGGGCTTCGCCGCCTCCTTGTTCGCCGCCAGGAACTCGACCGCCTTCTCGGGGGTGGCGAGCTCGTCCGGCAGCAGCACGCCCCCGGTCCGGGCCGGGACCGGCAACTCGGCCGGCTTCCCCTTCGTCAGCTCGCGCATCCGCCGGATCTTGTCCTGCACCCGCATCAGCCCCTCCAGCAGGGCCTCCGGGCGCGGCGGGCAGCCGGGGACGTACACGTCCACCGGGACGACGAGGTCGACGCCCTTAGCGACGTTGTACCCGTACTTGTAGTACGGCCCGCCGCCACAGGTGCAGGCGCCCATGGCGATGACGAACTTCGGGTCGGGCATCTGGTTGTAGAGGCGGCGGACGCGGTCGGCCATCTTCAGGTTGACGGTCCCGGCGACGATCATCAGGTCGGCCTGGCGGGGGGTGGCGCGGAACGCCCCGGCCCCGAACCGGTCGATGTCGTACCGCGGGGCCCCGGTGGCCATCATCTCGATCGCGCAGCAGGCGAGGCCGAACGTCATCGGCCAGAGGGACGACTCGCGCGCCCAGTTGATCGCCGCCTCCAGGGAGGTGACGACGAACCCGTCCTCCATCCGGCCTTCCAGCACTCCCATCGGTCACCTCTCCAACTGGGGTCGGGGCGGCGGGGCGAGGTACGGCAGCGACGCGACCAGCTTGCGGAAGTCGTCCCGGCCGCGGAGGAACTCGAGATCCTGGTCCGCCTCCGTGTGGGCGCGGCTCCTCCACCCGGCGTCGACGGCCTTCCGGAGCCAGCCCACCGCCCGGTCGGCGTCGGCCGCCGCCTCGTCCGGCCGGCCGGCCTCGGCGTATGCGCCGGCGGCCACGGCCCGCCAGCACGCGGCATTGTACAGGCTACCGGGGTCAGGGCGGGCCAGCGCCTCCCACATCACGGCCGTGGCCCGGCAGCCGTCCGGGTCGGCGGCGGCCCGGCAGCACCGGGCCCGGAGGTCGAACACCCCCGGGACCAACCGGGGGTCCACGGCCTTGCCGGCCGCCCGCGACAGGCACTCGTCGATGATCGGGACCGCCTCGGTCGGGCGGCCCAGTTTGGCCAGGTAGAGGGAGAACTCCCACATCCTCGCCAGGGCCTCCGGGTGGTCCGCCGGGAGGGTGCGCCGGTGGGCGGCCAGGATCTCGTGCTCCAGGGCGACCGCCTCGGCGTGCCGACCGACGGCGGCGGAGCTGCCGGCCGCGCCGGTCAGACTGGCGACGGTGTCCGGGTGGTCCGGCCCGAGTACCCGCCGGCGGCCGGCCAGCGCCTCCTCGTACAGCACCAGCCCCTCGGCGTGCCGGCCGGCGGCGGCGGAGATGGCGGCCGAGTTGTGGAGGCTCGCCAGGGTGTGCGGGTGGTCGGGCGGGAGGAGCCGGCGGCGGGCGGACAGGACCTGCCCGGCGAGCTCGACCGCGTCCGCGTACCGGCCGAGGCCGGCGAGGCCGACGGCCAGGTTGCTCATCGCCCGCAACGTGTCCGGGTGGTCGGGGGGGAGAACTCGGCGGCAGGCGGCCAGCACCTCCTCGTGGAGGCCCACCGCCTCGGGGAACCGGCCCAGGGCGGCGTGACTGTTGGCGAGGTTCTGTAACCCGGCCAGGGTGTCCGGGTGGCCCGGGCCCAGCACCCGGCGGCGCCCGGCCGCCACCTCCTCCCGCAGCCGGAGGGCGTCGGCGAGCCGGCCGAGGGCGGCGTAGCAGTTGGCGAGGTCGTGGGCACTCGCCAGCGCGTCCGGGTGGTCCGGGCCCAGCCGGTCGGCGTAGACCGCCCGCGCCCGCTCGCACTGTTCGGCCGCCGCCCGGGCTTCCCCGAGGTAGTAGAAGGTGCCGCCGACCGTCCTCCTCAGTCGGGCCTCGACCAGCGGCCGGTCGGCGAACCCGGCGCCGAGGGCCGGCAGGCTAGCGGTGATGGCGTCCCGGAGGGTGACATCCTTGCCGAGCCCGCCGTCCTGGCCCTTCGGGCGGGCGGCGGCGAACACCCGGTCCTCGAGGAAGGTGGCCACCGCCCCCGCCTCCGCCGCCTTGTCCTCGGCGCTCCGCCGCTGGTCGGCCTCCGCCAGCCGGGCGGCCTCCGCCTCCCCGCGGGCCGTGTCGGCGTCCGCGCGCGCCGCGTTCGCCCGGACCAGCCCGGCCGTCGTCCCGGCCACCCCGGCCAGCAGCACCGCCGCCACCGCCCCGGCCGCCCACTGCACCGCCCGCCGCCGCTTCGCCTGCTCCGCCGCCCGCACCTCCGCCGCCAGCTTGTCCCGCTCCGCCTGCCGGGCCCGGTCGTCGGCCGACCGCCGCAAGGCCGCCACCGCCGCCGCCACCTCGTCCGCCGTCCCCGGGCGGTCCGCCGGGTCGGGCGCCAGACACCGCCGGCAGAGGGCGACCAACCCCGGGTCTGCCCCGCAGGCGCCCAGCCGGACGAGCGCCTCCTCGGTCCGCCCGGCCGCGGCGTTCCTCCGCACCTCCTCGCCGGCCGTCCCGCCGAACGGCGGCCGCCCGGTGAGCAGGGCACACAGGATGGCCCCGAGGCCGAACACATCGGACCGGGTGCCGACCCGGTCCGACTCCCCGGCCGCCTGCTCCGGGGCCATGAACGCCGGGGTCCCGAGGACGCTCCCGTACTCGGTGAGCGCACCCTCCGGGTCGCGGGCGGTCGGGACCTCCGGCCGGGCGGCGGGGGCCTCCGGGTCGGCGGCCGGCCCTTGCCGGCGCGGCGGGCCGGTCAGCACCTTGGCCAGCCCCCAGTCCATGACCTGGACCTCGCCGAACGCCCCGACCATGACGTTGGCCGGCTTCAGGTCCCGGTGCACCACCCCGACCGAGTGCGCGTACCCGACCGCCTGGCACACCCCCTCGAACACGGCCGGCACGTCCACCGCCTCGCCGGCCCGCAGCAGGTGGTCGAGGGTACGGCCGCGGATCAGCTTCATCGCCAGGAACGGCCGCCCGCCGGCCATGGCCCCGACCTGGTACACGGCCGGGATCCCGGGGTGCTGCAACTGCCCGGTGATCCGGGCCTCCTCCACGAACCGAACGGCCGCCGCGGAGCCCGGGCCGTACCGGTCCCGCAGCACCTTGACCGCCACGTCCCGGCCGAGGGCCGCGTCCCGGGCCCGGTACACGACCCCCATCCCGCCCCGCCCGACCTCGTCCAGCAGTTCGTACCCGGGCGGGCCGGCGGCTGCGACCGGCGGGCCCACCCCGGCCGCCGGTTCGTGGGCCCAGGTGCCGTCCGCGGCCGGCTGGGTGAGGATCGGGTCGCTCATCGGTCAGCCCCCGGCGCGTAGCCGTTCTGCGCCGCCGTGCTCCGCACCCACTCCAGGTCGCCGCGCCGCCACAGGTACGCGAACCCGACCAGCAGCACCCCGAAGAACACCAGGATGTCCGCGAACGCCACCCACGCCAGCCCGTCCGCCGCCCCCGCGTCCACCGCCCCGGTCGCCGGCCCGCCGAGCGGTTGAAGGTTCCCCGCCGCCTCGGCGTCGCCCCGGGCCGCCCGGGCCGCGCTGCCGAACACCACCGCCCACGGGAAGAAGAACGCCAGCTCCACGTCGAAGATCACGAACAACAGCGCCACCACGTAGAACCGCAGGTCGAACTGCACCCACGCCGACCCCACCGGCACCTCCCCGCACTCGTACACCTCCCCCTTCTCCGGGCTCGGCCGGTCCGGCCGGATCAGCCGGCCGACGACGAGGTTCGCGGCCAGGAGCGTCAGCCCGGCGGCCAGGAAGATCAGCACGACGAGGACGAGTTCGGGCATGCCACACGCTCCCCTTCGGGTCGCGGCTAAACGGGCTTCGGGTCGGCGGCGGGCTTGGGCGGCTCCGGGGGCTTCTTCCACACCGGCAGCGACACCCGCTTCGACTCGTGCACCGCGGTCGGGTTGAGCGTCGCCTGGCCCCACGCCACCTCCAGCGGCAGCTTGGCGAAGTCGACCACGCACCCGTCCCGGCCGAACGTGCTCAGGTCGAAGTTCGACCCCATGAAGATGCAGTCCACCGGGCACGGGTCGACGCACAGGGCGCAGAACATGCACTTGGTGTAGTCGATCGCGAACCCGGTCACCACGAACCCCTTCGCCGGCGGGGCCGCCTTCTGCTTGTCGATGTAGATGCAGTCCACCGGGCACGCCCGGGCGCACTTGTCGCACCCGATGCACGTGGTCAGGTCGAACCGGTGGAACCCGCGGTACCGCGGCCGGACCGGGACCGGCCGCTCCGGGTACTCGAAGTGCCCGGTGAACGACCCCCGGCGGAACGACCCGACGAAGTACCGCAGGGTGACGTGCATCCCGCCGGCGAGGGTGCCGACCGCGCGGGCCACGTTCCGGAGCCAGGTCTTCATGAGTGGTCAGTGGTCAGTAGTCAGTGGTCGGTCGGGCCGGGCGGTCGCGCGCATGTGGTTCGTTGTATCCGACGTGCGCGCGAAAACACCCCGGGGCGGCCCGGGGCGAGTCCTCTCGACTACCCATTATCCACTACCGACCCTCGGCGATCCCGCTGGTCGGCTTGTGGTCGACGTGCAGGCGGGCGATCTCGACCGCGAGGTTCTCCAGGAACAGCTTGCGGAACGCGCTCTGGGGCATGCTGCCGGCGTCCCGGAACCCGGTCCTCGGGTACGAGAACCCGTGGACGCAGGCGTGCTTCGGCTCCCCCGGCCCGGCGTCCACGTCGTACACGTCCACCGTCACGTCCGCCCGCCCCTCGTACACGTTGTTCTGGCTCCCCGGCTGGAACATCGCCATCTTGTCCAGGTTGATGTCCAGGACGAAGTCCGCCCCCAGCTCCCTCCCCCGCTTGCTGAAGTCGGTCGTCCGCCACCCCGGGTTCTTCATCTTGTACCGGTTCACGTCCTTCGGCGGGACGACCGCGATCTTCTGCTTCCCGTCCTTCGACATCTCCGGCAGCCGCCGGGCCAGCTCGGACGCGAGCGTCGCCTCGGCCTGGGCGAACTCCAGGTTGTGCCCGGCCGCCTGGTTGATGAACAGGGCGACCACGACCTCTTCCTTGTTCTTCTTCGGCCCCTCGGCGAACGCCAGCGGGGCTTCGGCCGGCACCTTCACGTCCTTGTGGGTCAGGAACGCGATGGTGGTGAGCGGGTTGCACCCGGTCGCGGCCACCACCGCCAGCGTCCCCCACACCGCCCGGCGGGCCCACACCCCGCGCCGCGTCCGGCTCCGGCTCATCCGTGAACCCCCCGGTTCGTTCGGAGTTCCAGGTTCCAGACCGTCGCCCGCGGTCCGGGTCGGTCCCGAGCTTGGAACCTGGAACTGGGAACTAGGAACTCAGTAAGACGATCCCCCACCGCAACAGCATCAGCAGCAGCACCACCCCGACGGCGGCCGTCAGCACCAGCTCGCCGCGGCCGCGCGGGACGAACAGCGGCCGGCCCTTCACCCCGCTCACCACCGCCCAGACCAGCGCCCCGGCCCACAGCACCGCGATCACCGTCCCGGCCCAGTTCGCCCGCAGCGACGCCCCCACGTCCCCCCGGACCAGCAGGGCGAAGCTGGTCGTCATCCCGCACGCCGGGCACGGCCTCCCGGTCGCCAGCACGAACCCGCACGGCGGCATCCCGAGCTGGGTGTGCGTCGCCATCGTCCGCGGCCGGCCGTCCGCCTCGTACGGGTCGAGCCGCGCGGCGACGGCGAACACCCCGGCCAGCAGGGCGGCGACCGTCAGCAGCCCGAGCCGGACGATCAGCCCGGTCCGGGGCGCCCGCCGCGGCACGGCCGGCCGGGCCACCGGCAGGTCTTTCGGGTCCGGACTCATGGGTCGGTTCTCGGGCAGACGGCATAGCGACCGCGGCCGGGCGACGCAAGCGGACTTTCCCCCGCCCGGCCGATCCGCCACGATGGACGGACACATTCTACCGGGGGGCGTGCGGTGACGCGGGTGCTGCGCGAGGTGCGGCGGGCGGCGGCGGGCCTGGCCGGCCCGGGCGTGGTGGCGGTGTCCGGCGGGGCGGACAGCGTCGCGCTGCTGCGGGCGCTGGCGGCGTGCCCGACCGGCCCGCTGACCGTCGCCCACGTCAACCACCGCCTCCGCGGCACGGAGTCCGACGCGGACGAGCAGTTCGTGCGCGACCTGGCGGCCGGCCTCGGGCTGGAGTGTCGGGTGAAGTCGGCCGACGTGGCGACGCTCGGCGGGAACCTGGAGGCGGCGGCCCGGGCGGTGCGGTACGGGTTCTTCGCCGAGGTCGCGGCCGAGGTCGGGGCCGGGTGGGTCGCCACCGGGCACACCGCCGACGACCAGGCCGAGACGGTGCTGCACCGGATCGTCCGCGGGACGGGGATCGGGGGGCTGAGCGGGATCCGTCCGAGCCGGACGCGTGAGCGACGGCAAGGCGACGACCCGTCACGGACGTTTCCGGCTCGGACGGACATCGTTCGCCCGCTCCTCACGGTCACCCGGGCCGACGTGCTCGCCCACCTCGCCGGACTCGGCCAGCCGTTCCGGGAGGACGCGTCGAACGCCGACCCGCGGTTCACCCGCAACCGCATCCGGCACGAACTCCTGCCACTCCTGCGGGCGTTCAACCCGGACGTGGTGACCGCCCTCGCCCGCCTCGCCGAGCACGCCGCCGACGCCCACGCGATCATCCTGGAAAAGGCCGCCGAGGTGCTGGCGGCGGCCGAGCGGCCGCGGGTCGGGGCCACGGTGGTGCTGGACGCCGCGGCGCTCGGGCCGCCGCCGGTGACCCGGGCGGTGCTGCGGCTGGTGTGGGAGCGGGAGGGTTGGCCGGCGGACGACATGGGGGCCGACGCCTGGGACCGGGCGTGCGCGGTGGCCCGGGGCGAGGTCGCCGGGTGGGACTTCCCGGGCGGGGTGTCAGCCCGCCGCGCCGGGCGGGTGGTACAGTTGGCCCGCGGGGAACTGGGCGAGGCGCGGGGCGCAGGGAAGCGGTAGCGGTCGCGCGGCCGGCCGGACCGCGGCGCGCGGCGATCGGCCGCCCCGCCGGCACGGCCACTGCGTGAGATGGGGTCAGGTTGACCCACCCGGCCCCGCGAGGACCGACCCGTGACCGCCGACCCCACCCGCCCCGACGACGCCCTCCGCCCGCAGTTCCTCGACGCCGACTTCAACGCCCCCGACGACATGGGCGACTGGTGGCTCGACCTCGGCCGGGTCGACCTGCCGGGCTGACCCGGTAACTCTTTCAAGCCGCCCGGTAGTTCTTTCCCGCACGGAGGACGGACCGCCATGGAGAACACCAGCGACGCCCTGACCCGCCTCCTCCTCGACCCGTTCCTGACCGCCGACGAGGCCGAGCGGGAGGCCGCCGCCGCGCGCCGGGCGAACCGCGACCGTCAGGGAGCGGGTGGGGCCGACACCCGCTCCCTGACGGTCGCGGTTCGCCCGGTCGGTCGCCCCGCCCCGGCGCCACGCCCGGTCACAGGATGAACTTGCTCACGTCCTCCCGCCTCAGGATCGACCCGAGCTTGTCCCGGACGAACGGGCCGTCCACCACCACCCGCTTGTCGGCCAGGTCCGGCCCCTCGTAGCTCACCTCCTCGACCACCTTCTCCAGCACCGTGTGCAGCCGCCGGGCGCCGATGTTCTGGTGCGTCCGGTTCACCTCGAACGCGATGTCCGCCACCGCCTCCACCCCGTCCGGGGTGAACTCCAGCTCCACCCCCTCGGTCCGCAGCAGCTCCGCGTACTGCTTCGTCAGGGCGTGCTTGGGTTCCGTGAGCACCCGGAGGAAGTCGGCCTTGGTCAGGTCGGTCAGCTCGACCCGGATCGGGAACCGGCCCTGCAGTTCGGGCATCAGGTCGGCCGGCTTGGAGACGTGAAACGCCCCGGCGGCGACGAACAGGATGTGGTCCGTCTTGACCGGCCCGTGCTTGGTGTTCACGGTCGTCCCCTCGACCACCGGCAAGAGGTCCCGCTGCACCCCCTGGCGGGACACGTCCGGCCCGTGCCCGGACGCCGGCCCGCACACCTTGTCGATCTCGTCCAGGAACACGATCCCGTGGTTCTCGACCCGGTCGACCGCCTGCTCGGCGACCGCCGCCCGGTCGATCAGGGCCTCCGTCTCCTGCTCCGTCAGGATCTTCCGGGCCTCCCGGATCGGGACCTGCCGGGGCTGCCCGGACTTCGGCATCATCTTGTCGAACATCCCCTGCAGGTCGACGTCCATGTTCTCCATCCCGAGGTTGGAGAAGATCTGGACCGGGACGGCCCGCTGCTCGACCGTCAGCTCGACCACCCGGTCCTCCAGCTCGCCGGCCTCCAGCCGGGCGCGCATCTTGTCCCGGGTGCGGGCCCGCCGCTCCAGCTCCTCCTTCTCCCCGTCCGGCTCCCACGGGCTGTTCTTCGGGGCCGGGACGAGGAGGTCGAGCAGCCGGTCGGTGACCCGCTCCGCGGCCTTCTCCCGGACCCGGGCGCGCATCTCCTGCTTGACCAGGCCGATCCCGGCCTCGGTCAGGTCGCGGATGATGCTCTCCACGTCCCGGCCGACGTACCCGACCTCGGTGAACTTGGTCGCCTCGACCTTGACGAACGGGGCCCCGACGAGCTGGGCCAGCCGGCGGGCGATCTCCGTTTTGCCGACCCCGGTCGGGCCGATCAGGATGATGTTCTTCGGGGTCACGTCGGTGCGGAGTTCGGGCGGCAGCTGCTGCCGCCGCCACCGGTTGCGGATGGCGACCGCGACCGCCTTCTTGGCGGCCGCCTGCCCGACGATGTACTTGTCGAGTTCCGCGACGATCTGCCGCGGGGTGAGTGAGTCGGCCACGGGGTAGTCCTTGTCTGGTAGGGTGGGCCGAGGTCCGCTTCGGACCGAGTCCCACCGCCGCCTACGCCCGGTGGGACTCGCCCGCAGAGCCGGGCTCGGCCCACCCTACGAAAGTCTGGTAGGGCCGAGCGGGCGCTTCGCCCGCGAGTCCCACCGCCGCGCAACGCTACGAACGCCCGGTGGGACTCGCCCGCAGAGCCGGGCTCGGCCCACCCTACGAAAGTTCCATCACCTCGATCGAGCGGTTGGTGTAGATGCAGATGTCGCCGGCGATCTCCAGCCCGGCCCGCACCACCTCGGCGGGCTTCAGCTTCGTGTGGGCCATCAGCGCCCGGGCGGCCGCCAGGGCGTACGGCCCGCCGCTCCCGACCGCCAGCACGTCGTCGGTCGGCTGGATCACGTCCCCGTTCCCGCTCAACAGCAGCAGGTGGTCCCGGTCCAGCACCACCAGCATCGCCTCCAGCCGCCGCAGGACCCGGTCCGTCCGCCACTCCTTGGCCAGCTCGGTCGCCGCCCGCGGGACCGACCCCTGGTGGTCGCGGAGCTTCGCCTCGAACCGCTCCAGCAGGCTGAACGCGTCGGCGGCGGCCCCGGCGAACCCGGCCAGCACCTTCCCGTCGTGCAGCCGGCGGATCTTCTTCGCGTCGTTCTTCATCACGATGTTGCCGAGGGTGACCTGGCCGTCGCCCCCGAGGGCGGCGCCGGCGGCGGTGCGGACGGCGAGGATCGTGGTGGCGCGGATTCGGGGCACGGTGAAGAACGCTCCGCGGGGGGCGAATACCTCTTGCGACGCACGGGCAACCGGACGCGCCCGGGCCGCCGGCTCGCGGCCCGGGGGGTGCGAACCATGATACCCGGGCGGCCCGGATTTGGCGCGACGGCCGGCCGCCGGTCGCCATACAATGCGGTAGCTCCCGGGTGGGCTCACGTCACCCTTCACGCTCACGAGGAGACGACCATGACGAGACTGACGACGGGGTTGGCAGCCGTCGCCCTCCTGGGCGGGGGCCTGGTGGCGGCGGGGCCGGCGTACGCCTCGAAGGCGGCGGCGCGGGAGCGCGGGGTGCTCCACGTCTACGGCAACGACGGCGACGCGAAGCTGTTCACCGAGGACGGTGTCCGGCGGGCCGAGGCGGCCGTGTCCGGGACCCAGTTCGACCACGGGCTGACCCTGACCTTCGACCTGTACGCCAAGGCCCCGGACGGGAAGGCGGTCCCGACCGACGAGGCCGGGAAGGCGAAGTTCTTCCACGACTGGGCGGTGAGCCGGGCCGAGGGCGACAAGGCCCGGGGCATCTACGTCCTGGTCTGCCGCAAGCCCGGGCACGTCGAGGTGATCGCGGACAAGACGACCCGCGACCGCGGGTTCTCGAAGGACGACGAGAAGCGGTTCGCGGACATCCTGCTGAGCGCCTTCCGGACGGCCGCGGGCCGGCCGGACGCCGAGCAGTTCAAGATCCGGGACGACGCCCTGGCGGAGGCGGTCGGGTTAGTCGTCGCCGACCTGAAGGACACGACGGTGGCGGCGTCGGCCACCTCCGGGACTGCGGCGAAGGGCGAGGCGGCGAAGGGCGGGGGGTGGAGCGTCGGGAACTGGGTCTGCCTCGGGGTGTGCGTGCTGCTCGGGGTGTGGCTGGTGGTCGGGCTGATCCGGGCGTTCTCCGGCGGCGGCGGGTACGGCGGCGGGGGCGGCGGGTTCGGGGCGTCGCTGCTGGGTGGGCTGTTCGGGGCGATGGCCGGGATGTGGCTGTACAACAGCATGTTCGGCGCCGGCGGGATGTTCGGCGGGTCGGACGCGTACGCCGGGGACGCCGGCGCCGGCGGCGACGCCGGGGCGGCCGGGGACGGCGACTTCAGCGGCGACACCGGGTCCGGCGGCAGCTTCGACGGCGGCGGGGGCGGCGACTTCGGCGGCGGCGGGGACTTCGGGGGCGACTTCTGACCCCCGCCCGAGCGGCGGCGACGCACGGCCCACCCGGGATCGGGTGGGCCGTTCCGTTCCCGGGTGTTGAATCGGGCCCGGCGACGTGGTATCGTGTGGTCGAAGTTTGCGGTGCAAACCTCGACCGCGGTCACCATCGAGGGGACGCCCATGACGAGGCTCACGGCCGGAGTGGCGGCGGGTGTCGTGGTTCTGGGGGCCGGGCTGGCCGCCGGCCTGGTGCACGCGACGGGACTGGCGGCGAAGCCGAGGGCGGTCGTGGTGTACCACGTCGCGACCGAGCAGCCCACCATCCTGGGCGGCGGCGGGGGCGCTCCGCTCCCCGCGTACAAGGAGATCCAGGCGGCCCTGGTGACGAGCCGCCGGACCCTGGCCGAGGTGCTCAAGGACCCGAAGGTGAAGGGCCTGGGAATCGTCCCGGCGGACGACCCGATCGAGTGGCTCCGCGACCGCCTGACCGTCGACCCGCGCGGCACGTCCGAGTTCTTCTCCGTCACGATCGAGGGGGCCGAGCCGGCCGAGTTGCTGGAACTGCTGGGGGCGGTGGACCGGGCGTACCGGGACGCCTCCTACCAGCGGGACAACGCCCGCCAACTGGAGCGGCGGTCCAGGCTGGAGCGGGAGCACAACGCCGCCCGGGCCGAGGTCAAGGACTTCAACGACCGGATCGACGCGATCGCCCGCCAGCTCGGGTCGAAGAACGCCGACGTCCTGGCCCTGATGGACAAGTTCCGGCAGGCCGGGCTGGAGGCCGCCATCGCCAAGCTGAGCGCCGCCCGGGACGACCTGGCCGCCGCCAAGACCGCCCTCGACGCCGCAAAGGCCCAGGCGCGCGACCTGGCCCGCCGGCCGGCGGTGGCGGCGTTCGTCGGGGCGTCGTGGCTCGCCACCCTGGGCCGCGACCCCAAGCCGGTCCAGGTGGACCCGGCCCAGGAGGAGTTCGACCGACTCGTCGCGGAGTCCCGGAAGGCGGCGAAGAAGATCGAGGACGTCGAGCGGGAGCTGGACCAGCGGAACCGGTACAAGATCGACCTGGAGACCCTGCAGAAGGAGATCGCGTCCCGGGAACAGCTCTCCGCGCGGCTGTACGGGGAGCTGGAGACGATGCGGGTCGAGGGGAACGCCGCCCCCCGGGTGACCGTCGCCGAGGAGCCGTTCATCCTGCGGACGGCCCGGGGTCAGGACCCGACCCCGCAGCGGGTGGTGGCCGACGAGCTGCGGACCCAGGCCGCGGCGGCCGGCCCGGGGTGGTGGGCGTGGGTCGGTGTCGGGCTGTGCGGCCTGGTCGGCGGGTTCCTCGGCGCGGCCGCGGCGGTGCGGTCGTCCCGCGGGGCGGCCCGGCCGGCGCCCGCCCCGGCGACGGACTATTCCGGCGGCGTGTCGTGAACCATCCTCCGGGAGAGCAGCCATGGCGCGGATCCCGACCGGGCATGTCGTCGGCGTTGTGCTGGCGGGCGCCGGGCTAGCCGTCGGTCTGGGCCGCTCGGCCGGCTGGATCGGCGGGCCGAAGGCGGTCGTCGTGTACCACGCCGCGTCCGAGCACGGCTGCTTCTCCGCCCCGCGCCCCTCGCTGTCCGACTACAAGCGGGTGCAGGCGGCCCTGGTCACGGACCGCCGGACGCTCGAAGCGGCCCTCGCGGACCCGGCCGTCCGGGGCCTTTCGGTCGTCCCGGCGGACGGCGCCGTCGATTGGCTGGCCGGCCGCTTGAAGGTCGATGTGCAGGGCACCTCCGGGTTGTTCAGCGTTTCGATCCGGGGCTACAAGGCGGACGAGTATTTGACCCTCCTCGGGGCGGTGGACCGGGCGTACCGGGCCGCGTCGCACGCCCGGGACAACGCCCCGCGACGGGATCGGCGGGCCAAGCTCGAGAAGGAGTACCCGGAGGCACAGGCGGGGCTGAAGGAGCTGCAGGACCGGCTGGACGCGGTCAACGCGAAGTGCCCCTACGTCGTCTCCGTCAACTTCATGGTCACGTTGCGGGAGGCGCAACGGGAATCCGTCGCCGCCAAGCTCGCCGTCCTCCGGGATGAGCTCAGGGCCGCCCGGGGCAACCCGGCGGATTGTGACCGAATCGCCGGAAAGATCAATACGTATGAGGCGACGTTCAACCACCTCATGGAGGAGGTCGTGAGGTGGAAGCTGTTCCGGGACGACCTGGAGAACTTGGCCCGGGAGGTCGAGGCGAGAGAGGTGATCGTCCGCCGCCTGGCCGGCGAGCTGGAGGCGATGCGGATCGAGGGGGACGCCGCCCCGCGGGTGACCGTCGCCGAGGAGCCGCGCATCGTCCGGTGGGCGGACTGACGGCGCCCGGGGCTTTCCGCTCCCTGCGCCCCGGCTACCCTGACCGGATGACGCACGACCCCGCCTGCCCGATGTGCCGGGCCGTCGCCGACCTCACCGCCGCCGACCGGCCCGACCTCGTCTGGCACTTCCCCCACTCCGTCGCCCACCTCGGGCCGTGGCAGTTCTACACCGGGTACTGCGTCCTCATGGCCCGCGACCACGCCACCGAGCTGTCCCAGCTCGGGCCGGCCCGGGCCGCGTTCCTCGACGAGATGGCGCTGCTCGCGGCCGCCGTCGAGGCGTGCTTCCGCCCGCACAAGCTGAACTACGAACTCCTCGGCAACCTCGTCCCGCACCTGCACTGGCACCTGTTCCCGCGGGCCGCCGCCGACCCGGACCGCCTCCGCCCGGTCTGGTTCGCCCTCGACCGGGCCGACGCCGACCCGGCCGAGAAGGCCCGGCTCACCGCCGGCACCGTCCCGGTCGCCGAGGCCCGGACCCGCCTCCGCGACTGGCTCACCGCGAACGGGGCACCGACCGCCCCATGAACACCCCCCTCCGACTCGGCACCCGCGGCAGCCCCCTCGCCCTGTGGCAGGCGAACCACGTCGCCGACCGCCTCCGCCCGGTCGCCGCCCCGCGGGCCGTCGCACTCGTCCGGATCGAGACGGACGGCGACCGCGACCAGGCGTCGGCCCTGTCCGCGATGGGCGGGTTCGGGGTGTTCACCAAGGCGATCCAGAACGCCTTGCTCGCCAACCGGGCGGACGTCGCCGTCCACAGCCTCAAAGACCTGCCGACGATCCCGGAGCCGGAGCTGGAACTGGTCGCCGTCCCGCCGCGCGGCCCGACCGGCGACGCGTTCGTGTCGTCGAAGCACCGCCGGTTCGACGACCTGCCGGACGGGGCGGTGGTCGGGACGAGCAGCCTGCGGCGGCGGGCGCAGGTGCTGAACCGCCGCCGCGACCTGCGGCTCATCGACCTCCGCGGGAACGTCGACACCCGGCTGCGGAAGCTCGACGAGCAGGGGCTCGACGCGATCATCCTGGCGGAAGCGGGGCTGATCCGGCTCGGGCTGCAGGACCGGATCACGGAGGTGCTCGACCCGTCGTGGATGCTGCCGGCGGTCGGCCAGGGGGCGATCGGGCTGGAGTGTCGGGCCGCCGACGAGGAGACGAAGCACCTCGTGGAGGAGCTGCGCGACCCGGCGACGTTCGCCCGGGTGTCGGCCGAGCGGGCGATGCTGTACGCCCTCGGCGGCGGGTGCCTGGTGCCGATCGGAACGACCTCGAAGGTCGCCGACGGGGTGCTGACGGTCCGCGGGGCGGTGCTGTCGGGGGACGGCCGGCGGCGGGTGGTGGCGACGCACGCCGGCCCGGCCGACGCCCCGCTGGCGGTCGGGCAGGAGCTGGCCGCGATGCTGGTCGCCGAGGGGGCCGTCGAGTTACTCGACCCCGGGCCGGCGCCGTGACCGACGCCGTGGTGGAACTCGATGAGGTGGCCGTCGTGCGCGGCGAGCACGGCGTCTTCGCCGGGCTGACGTGGACCGTCCGCGACGGCCAGGCGTGGGCGGTGGTCGGGCCGACCGGGTCCGGCAAGACGACGCTCGCCGAACTCGTCCTCGGCAAGCTCCGCCCGACCGCCGGGGCCGTCCGGTGGCCGCTCCTCGCCCGGGTCGGGGCCGACTACCCGTCGCAGGCGGTCGCCCACGTCGCGTTCCGGGAGGAGTCGCGGCTGTTCTCCTACGCCGGCCACTACTACCAGCAGCGGTTCGAGTTCGCCGACGCTGACAGCCCGCTGTCACTCGAACAGTTCCTCCGCGCCGGGACGGCCGGCGATGTCGCCGCGGTCGCCGACCGGCTCGGCGTCCGCGAGCAACTTTCCCAGCCGTTCATGACGCTGTCGAACGGGCAGACGCGGCGGGCCCGGCTCGCCCGCGCCCTGCTCGCCGGCCCGGAACTGCTGGTGCTGGACGACCCGTTCGTCGGGCTGGACGCGGCCGGCCGGGCGGACCTGGCGGCGCTACTCGGGGAACTGGTCCGGGAAGGGAAGCGGCTGGTGCTGATCTGCCGGGCGGACGCGGTCCCGGGGTGGGTGACGGACGTGCTCGACCTCGCCGGGCGAACCGCGACCGTCAGGGAGCGGGTGTCAGGGGGGGAAGACACCCGCTCCCTGACGGTCGCGGTTCGCCCCGACCCCGTCGCCGAGCTGCGCGGCGTGACCGTCCGCCACGCCGGCCGCGCCATCCTCGACGACGTGTCGTGGACGGTCCGGGCGGGCGAGCGGTGGGCGGTCGTCGGGCCGAACGGGTCCGGGAAGACGACGCTCCTGAGCCTCTTGTGCGGCGACCACCCGCAGGCGTACGCGAACGACATCCGCCTGTTCGGCCGGCGCCGCGGGACCGGGGAAACGGTCTGGGACGTGAAGCGGAACGTCGGGCTGGTGTCGCCGGAGTTCCACCTGTACTTCACCGAGTCGCTGACCGCCGACCGGGCCACCGCGACCGGGTTCGCCGACGGCGTCACCGACCGGCCGACGTCGCCCGAACAGGACGCCCGGGTACGCGAACTCTTCGGCGCCTTCGGGATCAGTCACCTGCACGGCCGGCCGTTCCGCCACCTCTCGACCGGCGAACAGCGGCTGGTGCTGTTGGCCCGGGCGCTGGTGAAGCGGCCGCCGCTGGTGATCCTGGACGAGCCGTTCCAGTCGCTGGACGCGGGCCGGGTGGAGGCGTGCCGGGCGTACCTCGACCGCGAGTTGGGCGCCGACCAGACGCTGCTGTTCGTGACGCACGACCCGGCGGAGTTGCCGCGGTCGGTGACGCGGACGCTGCGGCTGGACCGCGGGGAAGTCGCGGAGGTGGTGTAGTCAGGCGCCGGATCATACCTCTTCAATGAGGACCTCGCTCACGACTTCTCTCGCACCGGGAGTTCGTTTCGCCGACGTTCCCACCGCCTTGCCGCGAGCCGTCTTCTTCCGCTTGCCAGTGCCGATCATGTCCGCGAGCTTCCCTCCGACCGCAAACAACCCCCGGAACATCAGGTCGAGCGACACGTCGCCGGCCCCGCCCTCCAGTTTCGCCACCCGGGACTGGCTCGACTTGATCCTTGTCGCGAGTTCCTTCTGCGTCAGCTTCAGTTTCTCACGCATGAGCCGGATGAGGCGGCTGAGCTTCACCCGCAGGTCGACGAACTCGCGCTCCTCCGGCGTCAGGCCGAGGAAGTCTTCGGCGTCACCCACCCGGAACCCGGCGGCTTCGAGCTTCTTCCGCTTGGTCGCGTCCATAGCTTAAATCTCCCCGGCCGCTTCGTCGTACTTCGCGAGCCGGCGCTGACAGACCTTTATGACTTTCTGCGGCGTCTGCTGAGCCGTCTTGGCGAACACGTCGGCGATAACAATCGCGTCGTCATCCAGCCTGTACACGATCCGCCAGTTTCGGTTCTCGTCCCGCACCCGCAACTCGTGACACCGCTTACCGATGCCCGGCATCGGCCGGGAGTGCGGCATCCCGAGCGACTCACCCTCCTGCAACCGCCGGAGCAGTGTCCCGGCCTCGATCCGAGCTTCCTTCGAGAACGGCGGCGACTTCACCTCGCCGTGTAACCAAACGAGTGGTTTTCGGCCGTTCGCCATATGCCCCACGATATGCCGGATCTGACATACTGTCAACGCCGAAGGTTCGCGCTCACGCCCCCGTCACCTTCCGGTACAGCGCCTCGTACGCGGCGGCGCTGCGGTCCCAGCTCCAGTCCTGCGCCATCGCCGTCAGCACCACCTGCCGGAAGTCGTCCGGCCGCTCCCGGTACAGCGTCAGCGCCCACCGCACCGTCTCGTACAGGGCGCTCGCCGTGTAGTCCCCGAACGCGAACCCGGTCGCCGTCCCGGCCGCCAGGTTCTCCTCCGTCGCGTTCACCACCGTGTCCGCCAGCCCGCCCGTCGTCCGCACCACCGGCGGGGTCCCGTACCGCAGGCTGTACAGCTGGTTCAGCCCGCACGGCTCGTACCGGCTCGGCATCAGGAACAGGTCCGCCCCCGCCTCGATCCGGTGCGCGATCCCCTCGTCGAACCCGAGGTGCAGCCCGACCCGGTCCGGGTGCTTATCCCGGAACGCCCGCAGCTGGTCGTGGAACTCCCGGTCCCCGTCCCCGAGCACCACCACCTGGCACCCCAGGTCCAGGAACCCCGGGGCGGCGCTCATCACGAGGTCGATCCCCTTCTGGCTCACCAGCCGGGCGATCATCCCCAGCACCGGGGCCGACGGGTCCTCCGGCAGGCCGAACCGCCGCTGCAGGTCCGCCTTGCACACCGGCTTGTTCTCGAACACCGTCTCGGCCGTGTACGGCGCCGCCAGGAACCGGTCGCGGGCCGGGTCCCAGTGGTCGTAGTCGCACCCGTTCACGATCCCCGACAGCTTCCCGCCCAACCCCCCGAGCAGTCCCTCCAGCCCGCACCCGAACGCCGCCGTCCGGATCTCCCGGGCGTAGGTCGGGCTGACCGTGTTCACCGCGTCGGCGTACACGACCCCCGCCTTCAGGAAGTTGAAGTGCCCGTAGAACTCGAGCTGGGCGTGGTTGAACAGGTAGCCGGGCAGCCCGGTCATGCCCAGCACGTCCCGCCCGAACATCCCCTGGTAGGCGATGTTGTGGATGGTGAACACCGACCGCGTCTTCTGGTACCCGCCCTTGGCCCGGTACGCCTCGGCCAGGAACACCGGGACCAGGCCGGTCTGCCAGTCGTTCGCGTGGAGCACGTCCGGGGTGAACCCGAGGTGCGGGACCAACTCCAGCACCGCCCGGCTGAAGAACACGAACCGCTCGGCGTTGTCCGGGTAGTCCGACTTGTACCCCCCGCCCATCGTCTGCTGGTACAGCCCGCGGCCGGCCGCCGGGTCGTCGCGCTCGAAGAACGGCTGGTGCTCGATCAGGTAGACCGGCACGTCGGTGCCCGGGAGGCGGGACCGGTGGACCCGGCAGGCCAGGACGCGGGTCCCCATCGGCACCGGCAGGACGATCCCGGTCCCCTCGACCGGCACCCCGGCCCGGCGGACGGCCGAGTAGTACGGCATGGCGACGGCGGTCGGGTGGCCGCGGCGGGCGAGGGCCCGCGGCAGGGCGGCGGCCACGTCGGCCAGCCCGCCGGTCTTGGCGAACCCGGCCACCTCGCTCGCCGCCAAGAGCACCCGCAACCCGGCCACGGCAGACCCCCCGCATCACCCGGTATCCCGTCAGCGAACTATAGGGTGAGGGGGGTGCGAATGACAGGCCAACCGCACCGCGGCCCGCCGGGGTGTTCGTCGTCGCCCGCCGGGGGTTGCGCTGCGCTCCACCCCCGGCTACCGTCGGTCGCCCCTACCGGGGCTCCAAGCATGCAGCCGCGGAGCGGCGACCGAGTGTAGCC
>PNKH01000018.1 GCA_013822345.1 Isosphaera sp. | reverse complement strand
CCGCCCTCACGGGGGACGGCCGGGGGCTCGGCCCGCTCCCCCGCCGATCCGCTTCCTGCGGTCGCCCCCGTCGTGCCGCCGGACGATGACGGCGACCTCCGCGGCCCCACCTCCGTCACCGGTCCTTCAGCCCCAGGGCGATGCCGGCCAGGGCGAACGGCCGGACCGCCGCCGCAGCCGCCTGCGCCGCCTTCTTCTCCTTCCCCTTGTCGCCCGACTCCCGGGTGTTCTGCCGGTACACCCACGTCACCCCCCACAGGTGCCCGGCCCGCACCTTCTTCGGGTCGTTCGGCACCTCCGCCCACGCCTCGTCCGCCCGCCCCTTCGGGTCGGCCAGGGCCCGCACCCGGGCCGCGTCCCCGACCGCCCACGCCCGCAGCCCGTCGTCCGCGATCCCGTCCGCCAGCGCCCTCGCCGCGTCCGGCCGCCCCGCCTCGGCCGCCACCTGCGCCAGCCGCAGCAGGTGGTACCCCGGCGGGAACACGTCCGTCCGCCCCTTCATCCCGGCCACCTGCTGGACGGCCGCGTCCAGGGCCTTCCCGCGGTCCGCCGGCGGCATCAGC
Organism: Isosphaera sp.; assembly: GCA_013822345.1. Classification (GTDB taxonomy): domain Bacteria; phylum Planctomycetota; class Planctomycetia; order Gemmatales; family Gemmataceae; genus Gemmata. The sequence goes on along the minus strand of PNKH01000018.1, from coordinate 84,667 downwards.
TCGGCGCACAGGGCCAGGGCCTTCACCCGCGACTCCGGCCGGGCCCCCTGCCGGACCAGGTCGAGGGCCGCGTCCCACTTCCCGTCCTGCAGCCGCAGCCCGACGTGGACCAGCAGCGTCGGCTCGGACAGGACGGTGCTCCCGGGGGCGGGCTCGGCCGGCCACGCCGGCGGCTTGTCCGTCCGGACGGCGGTGAACAGGGCCGGGGCCGACACCGCGTACGGGATCCCCTTCACCGCCGGGCCGAACGCCGCCTTCAGGTCGTCGGCCGTCCGCCGGGCCAGCTCCCGGTCGACCGGCAGCACCTCCAGGGCGACCACCGCCCGCCCCTCGTCCCGCTCGGCGCCCCCGAACAGGGCGAGGGCGACGGTCTCGGCGGCGAACCCCGGGTGCCCCTTCCGGGCCAGGTCCCGGGTCAGCCGGCGGGCCGCCATCGCCTTGCACTCGAACTCCGCCCCGCCGAGCAGGGCCAGGGTCTGCTGCAGCTCCTCGTGGACGGTGTGGACCCGCTCGGTCAGCCGCCCGGACCGGACCCCCGCCGCGTCCGGCACCCACCGGCACCGGACCCCGTCCCGGACCTGCTCGTCCGTCCCGCCGAACCGCAGGGCGGCCTGGGCGAGCTCGGCGGCGACCGCGTTCCGGGCCGGCCCCGGGGGCTGCCGCTGTAGCTCCGCCCGGGCCCTCCCGTACGCCTCCAGCGCCTTCGGCAGGTGCTTCGGGGTGTTGTGCAACAGCAGGTGCTCGGCCTCGGCCATGTGGAGCAGGACGGCCGCCAGCCCGGCGTCCGCCGGGGTCAGCTGCTCCTCCGCCGTCTTCGGCCGATCGAACTCGGTCCGGGCGTCGGCCATGAACCGGTCCTCGCCCTTCTCGACCGACGACGACCGCCAGTACCAGACCCCGGCCGCGACCGCCGCCAGCAGCCCGGCCGTGGCCAGCACGATCTTCACCTTGTCCTTCAGCGGCCGCGGCTCGACCTCCTCGTCGAGGGCCCCGGCCTCCTCCAGCGACTTCCGCTTGACGATCCCGACATCGGCCGCGTCCTGCACCCCCTCCAGCTTCTCGAAGTTCTCCTTCGCCAGGGTCGGGAGCTTGGTCTTCTGCTGCCGCCAGTCGAGCGGCACGTCCTCCTTCGGCTCGGGCACCTTGACCCGCTGCCGGCACTCCGGGTTCGGGCACAGGACGTTCTTCCCGCCCATCGCCCACGCCACCGTCCACCGGTGGTCGCAGTACCGGCAGGTGACCGGGATGACCCGCTCGGTGGCCGGGGCCTCGGCCGTCGGGGCGTCGTCGGACAGGGCGGACAGGGCGTCCGCCTCGATGGTGGCGGCGTCCCGGGCCGGGGCGGCCGGGTCCGGGGTGGTGGGCGGGACGGTGGCCGGGGCCGGGATGGTGATGTGCTGGCGGCAGTCCGGGTTCTTGCACTGGGCCCGCCGCCCGGCCAGCTCGTCCTTCAGTCGGTACGGGTGCTGGCAGTGCGGGCAGTTGAACTTGATCGCCATGTCGGGTCCCGGTGCGCGGCGCGAGGGGCCCCCCCATTATCCGTCACGACCGGGGCGGTGGCAATCGACCGGGCGGCCGGTACACTCACCCCGACCCCGGACCTGGGAGGGCGTGCGGTGACCCGGCCGGCGTTCCACTTCGACCCGACCGCCTACGGCCCGACGGTCGCCGCCCTGCTGGCCGCCCCGCGGCTCGCGGCCCTCGGACCGGGGGCGCCGGACCCGGCGGCCGAACCCGCCCTGCGGCGGCCCGACCTCGGCCGGCCGGTGACCGACCCGGACGCGGCGGCCGCCTGCCGGGCCGGGCTGTGGCTGTACTTCGACTTCCTGGACGAGTCGCACCGGGTCAGCCAGGACCTGGCGACGCCGGAGGGGAGTTTCTGGCACGCGGTGATGCACCGCCGCGAGCCGGACGCCTGGAACTCCAAGTACTGGTGGCGGCGGGTCGGGCCGCACCCGGTTCTGGACCGGCTCCGCGAGCACGCCCCGGCGGCGGGGTACGACTACACCTCCCCCGAGGCGTTCGTCGACTTCTGCGAGCGGGTGCGCGGGACGGGCGCCCCCGGCGAGGACCTCGCCCGGCGGGTCCAACTCCTGGAGTGGCAGTTGTTGTTCGACCACTGCTACCGGCTCGCCGTCGGGTAGCTCGAGCGGGTGAGCGCCCGGTTCACCCACTGGACGAGCGGACCCCCGCCCGGCGCACCCGTCGCCACCCGGCGGCCGCGGCCGCCGCCAGCGCCAGCGACAACGGCTCCGGCACCGCCGCCCCGACCGCCCCCCCGACCGGCACCAGCACCAGGTTGTCCACCGCCACGTAGGTCGGGGTGTTGATCCCGAACCGCCCGACGTCCGACGACGTGAACCCGAGCGCCAGCCGGGCGGTGTCCGCCCCGAGCCCGGACAGGTCGACCGTCGTCCACCCCGACACGACGGTGCTGCGGCCGTCCCGGAAGTCCGCCAGGAAGAAGTCGACCGATCCCGTCGCCCCGCCCGCGGCGTCCGTGCCGCTGATCGTCAGCAGGAAGAAGTCGCCCGGGCCGAACGCCCGGGCGAACTGGTCGCCGTTCAGGATCGACAGGGCCGCGAATGTGGTGTTGGTCAGCCGGACCGAGTCCGGGCGGAACCCGGCCGGCAGGTCGATGACGGCGTCCCCCGGGCTGAACGAGAACGCGATCCCGTAGTTCGCGGAGCCGTCGCCGGCCCCGCCGCCGGGCAGGTTGTACGCCGCGTACTGGTTCAGGAACCCGGCCGTCGTCACGTCCGTGACCCGGGAGTACGACCAGCCGGAGTTGATGTCGAACCCCGGGTCGTAGAGGTTGTTGAAGGTCACGCCGTTGGAGGTGAACGACCCGCCCGGGACGAGGTTCGCCCCGTTCTCGAACGGGCGGGTGCCGGCGGGGTTGAACGGGTCGGGGGCGGGGATCGGGACGGGCACGGTCGGGTTCTCGAACGTGACGACGATCGGGGCGGCCGCCGCCGGGGCGGCCGACAGGAGGAGGGCGGCGGAGACCAGGCGGATGGCGGTCATCGGGGACCTCACGGGGTAGGGGTTGTTCGGGTGGTGTTGGCGGTCGGGTGTCCCGGTCGGTGGTTCCCCCTCACCCGGCCCGGCGAAGCGCCGGGCCGACCTCTCCCCAGCGGGGAGAGGTGGGGGCCGCTGGTCGTCTCGGTCGCTATCCGAGCCGGGTGCGAAAAAGAGGGGTCGCATCGGCCCCACCTCTCCCCGCTGGGGAGAGGTCGGCCGGCGCTTCGCCGGCCGGGTGAGGGGCGCCACCTCCGGAGACCCCCGGCTACGGATCATTCACCGGGGGCGACCTCGCCGCCGTCGCGGGTGGCGAAGGCGGTCAGGGTTTGCGGCGGCAGGCTGTTCGGCAGGAACCGGACCGACCCGTCGACGAACAGGGCGTTCGCCCCGCCCGGGTGGTCGCTCGACATCCCCCACGTCCCGGCCGCCCCGCGGCCCGGGCCGCGGTTCGCGACCGGCAGGTTCGAGCCGTCCGGGAAGACGGTGCCGGGGGTGTTGTCGAACCCGTTCGCGGAGTTGACCGCGTACGCCGCCTGGTTGTAGTGCGGCCGGCCGTGGACCCACACCCCGCGGCCGAAGTTCACCGTCTCGACCACGTCGATCGTCTGCGAGGTGCCGTCGGTGAAGTCGGTGACGCGGAGCGGCTGCCGCTCGGCGAACCCGCCGCGGTCCTGGAGCTGCGCCCCCGGCGGGGCCGCCGGGTACAGCCGCATCGCCCCGTTCAGCCCGTTGTAATCGGTCACCGCGAGTTCCAGGGTCGGGTCGGCGAGCGGGAGCGAGTGCGGGGCCTTCTTCAGCCCGTAGGCGTGCTTCGCCGACGGGCAGAGGTAGGCGGCGACGGGGGTCTGGCCGGCGGTCCGGTTCGGCCCGTCGTCGATCGCCGCGTCCATCGCCAGCGTGCGGAACAGGGGTTCCTGTTCGAGGTACGGCAGGATCGCGGCGAACAGCCCGGGGCGGTACGGGCCGGCGTTCAGGGCGGCGAGCGGGATCGCGTCCGGCGGCGTCCCCTCGGGGTAGCCGACCAGCGCCGTCCCGACCGGGAACCGCTGGTACACGCCGTGGTAGTTCTGCAGGGCGAGGCCGATCTGCTTCAGGTTGTTCTGGCACTTCGCCCGGGCGGCGGACTCGCGGACCTTCTGGACGGCCGGCAGCAGCAGGCCGACCAGCACCGCGATGATCGCGACGACGACCAGCAGCTCGACCAGGGTGAAGGCTCCTGGACCGCGGCCGTCCCGGCCGCCGCTACCCCGGTCGGGACGCAACACGACCCACCCGAAGGCGACCGGAGTTGGGTCGGTGGAGCGGCCGGGACGGCCGCGGTCCAGGCAGAGGCGCACGGGTCGGCTCCTTTCCGCCGGGACGGGCGGAAGGGTGCCTGCGGGGGGCCGGGGGCGGACGGACAGGGTGCGCGCGTGCGCGGAAAGAGCCTGTCGGCCGGTCGCCTGGGTCCGAGGCACCGAACAGCCCGACAGGCAGGTCTTCTGGCTCTCGGCTCGTAACGAGTCTCGGGCGGCCTTCCCGTGACCGGGTCACAGTGGCGAGGAGTGCCCGAGGCTCTGGCCGAACACAGCAGCGGCCCTGCGCCGGAATCGCACCGGCTTCCCTCTTCGTCGCGCCGCCGCGGCGGCGCGAACCTGTCGGTGCGGATAACGTAGCGGGCCCGTGTGCGTCGGACAAGCCCGCGGCGCGAGCAAGGGCTTCGGCCCCCGCCCTTGCTCGCGCCGCGGGCTTGTCCGGGTCGTCACTTCCGGCGGGGGAAGTCGAGCCGGGAGAGGTGGTCGGCCAGGGCCGCGTCCGGGTCGCCGACCGCGTCCCGCAGCCGCGGCAGGAGCGGCCCGGGGTTCGGCTTCGCCCGCAGCGCCTGCAGGTAGTCGAGCAGCACCGCCCGGGCCGCCGGGTCGCCGCGGAGCATGTAGTGCACCCACGCCCACGCCTCCCGGTACTCCGGCTTCTGCATCTGGGCCACCTGGTCGAACCGCTCCAGCCGGGCGAGGTCCGGGTGGAACGGCCCGCGCCGCAGGGTGTCAAGGTGCGGCCCGTTCACCCCGTCGTGCGCCGGCGGCAGCTCGAAGTACCCGGCCAGCCCCTCGTCCAGCCACAACGGGACGTTCTTCAGCACCCCGTTCAGGAGGGCGTGGGTCAGCTCGTGCCGCAGGTCGGTCCGGAGGTGATCGCCCATCCAGGTGAACACCTTCAGCTCGTCCGCCCCGCCGCCCCGCGGCTCGGTGATGAAGTACGCCCGCCGGCTCGGCAGGTGCCGGTATCGCCCGGTCTTCTCGGCGAACATGTACCGCTCGTACCGCTCCTGGGTGTCGAACAGGAACACCTGGATGACGGCGTTCGCCGGGGGCAGCCGCAGCTCCCGGTACACCTGGTCCGGCAGGGCCTCCAGGGCGGTGAACAGCGGGTCGTCGCGGTCGAGCTCGAAGTCGTGGTAGAAGACGTACGGCCCGAGGCGGGTGGCGTGCCGGCCGGGGGCGGCGGACGGCGGCGGGGCGGGCGGCGGGGCCGGCTCGGCGGACCGGGCGACCGGCTCGGGTGAGGCGGCGGGGCGGACCGTCTCGCACCCGCCAAACAGGGCGCACACCCCGAGGGCCAGGGCGGCGACGGCGGCGCGGGGGCGGTGCGGCGGGAACGGCATGCGCGTCGCCCCGGGTCCGGAGGGCCGCCCGACTGCGGGCGGGACGGTGTTACTTCGGCCGGCGGGCGGACGGGTCTTCACGGTTGTGGCGGGTTTACGGCGCCGGTCACCCCAGCACCCGGCCGCGGCGGCGGTTCCGCGCCGCCTTCGCGGCCGTCGCCCGGGATACCAGGGCCCACCAGGTTTTCCAGCCCACCCCGGACCCCACCCCGGCCGCGAGGTACGCCCGCAGGAACCGCAGCCGGGCCGCCCGGGTGACCGCCGGGTCCGCCAGGAAGCTGGCGTTCAGCCGGGCCAACTCCCGCGCCCGCCGGGCCACCCCCAGCGGCGCCCCGGTGCTCACCCCGACGAGGTCGATCAGCACCGGGGCGGTGCCGCCCGCCAGGACCACGTTCGCCGCCTTCAGGTCCCGGTGGGAGACGCCGCGGTCGTGCATCTGCCGCAACACCCGGGCCAGGCCGAGCCCCGCCGCCCCGCCCGCCCCGGCCCGCACCGCCGCGTCGAACTGGACCGCGCCGGGCACCAGTTCGGTCAGGATGTACCCGGTCCCGGGAAGGCGACCGCGATACCGGTGGAACACGGCGAGCGGCCGCGGGGTCGGGATCGACCGGTCGCGGAGGGTGTGCCCGTTCACCCACGACCGCAGCGCCGGGGACCGGCGGAACAGGTTCTTCACCGGGTCGACCCAGGACCGCGGCGGGAGCCGCTTCAGCACCGCCGGGACCGGGCCGCCCGGCCCCGGGACGGCGACCACCGCGACGGTCGAGCTCCTGGAGTGCTTCAGCACCCGCACCCCGGGCCCGGCGAACGCCGCGTCCGGGTCGGCGAGCAGCCCGGCCACGTAGTCGGCCGGCAGGTCGCGGACGGCCAGCCCGCGGACCAGGCCGCGCCGCACCCGGCGGATCGACCGGCTCGTCCCGAGCCACCGCAGTTCGCGCTTCGCCCACAGCCGGAGGTTCGACGCGTCCGTCTCGCGCTCCAGCTCCTTCGCCCGCTCGTCGGCCGACCCCGGCGGGAGCGTCGCCCGGGCGCGGAGGTAGGCGCGCCAGAACCGCACCCGGTCCGGCCGGGGCGTCCGCATGCAGAACCAGCGGTTGAACAGGGCGAGGTTGTCCCGGGTCGCCGCCCACGGGAGCGGCCGGCCGAGGACCACGTCGTGCAGGTCGATCAGGGCGAACCGGAAGTCCGGGCCGGGCGGGGACTCGACCAGCAGGTTCCCGGGGTGCGGGTCCGGGTGGGCGACCCCGGCGTCGTGAAGGCAGGCGAAGAACCGGCCCAGGGCGGCCGACAGCCGCCGCCCGGCGGCCCGCCGGTCGGCCGCGGCGAGGCCGGGGAAGTCGTGCTCCAGGTACTCGACGAGGGGGACCGCCGGCAGCCCGCGGGTGACCAGGAAGCTCTCCCCGGGCCAGACCGAGTCGGGGGCGCCCCAGGCCAGCGGCTCGACCGCCGGCACCCCGCGGCGGCGCAAGGCGAACGCGTTGTCGAACTCCATCCGGGCCTTCGGCGGGCGGATCACCTCCCGCCCCCAGGCCCGCGGCCCGGTCACCCGGCAGTGCTTGACGAACACCGTCCCGGCCGGCAGCACGACCCGGTACACGGTGCGGGCCGGGTTCGCCTTGACCACCACCGCCGACCCGTCCGCCGCCCACCGCTCCGGCCGCGGGGCGGCCGGGCCGAACGCGTCGAGCCAGGCCGGGGTAAGGTGCCATACCCGCCCGTCCGCGTGCGCCGCCGGCAGGGCCGGGCGGGCGAGGTTGGCGAACTTGGCGAGCAGGTCGGCGATCATGGGCGTCCGTGCTCCCGCCTGGAGCGCGGCCGTCCCGGCCGCTCTTCGGGGCGACATCCTAACCCGACTTCCGCAGCCGCGGCGACGCCAACTCGTCGAGCGCCGCGAGCCACGCCGCGGCCCCGGCCGCGACGCTATACCGCTCCCCGACCTGCCGCCGCCCGGCCGCCCCGAGCCGCCGCCGCAACCCGATGTCCGCCGCGTGCCGGGCCACCGCCGACACCCACTCCGCGGCGGAAGTGGCGAGAAACCCGGTTTCGCCGTCGCGGACCAACTCCGGGTGAACGCCGACCGGGTTGGCCACGACCGGCAGCCCGGCGGCCTGGTACTGGAGTACCTTCAGCCCGCACTTCCCGCGGCTCCACGGGTCGTCCGGCACCCACGAGACGCCGATGTCCGCGGCGGCAATCTCGGCCGCTTCGGTGTCCTCGCCCCAGACGCACTCATCGACCAGTAGGTCCGGAATCTTCACGAACCGGTCGCAGATCAGCTTCAGCCGCACGCCCGGCACCGCCCGCCCGACCGCGGACAGCGTCGGGGTGAACCGCTCCAGCCCGCGGAGGGTGCTGCCGGACCCGACCCATACCAGTTGCAACCCGGGACGCCCCACACCAGCCGCGACCGGGTAAGCCGCCGGTTCCACGCACGTCGGGACGACCCGCACCCGGCCCGGGGCGAACCGCCCCGCCGCCGCGGCCAGGTAGTCGTTCCCCGCGACGACGAGGTCGGACGCGGACACGACCGCCCGGAACCGCCGCGCCCGTTGCGGGTCGTCGAACCCCTTCGCGGAGTACGAGTCGCGGAGCCAGACGGCGTCGTCGAAGTCGAACACGAGCCGGCGGACCCGGCGGCGGAGCCGGGCGACGACCCACTCCGGCAGCAGCTTCCGCTGGACGACGACGACATCGGCATCGGTGAGGTCGCGGCCGATCGCGAGTCGGCCGAATAGTGAGGTGGGGAGCGGGCGGATGTCGAGGAGGTGGCCGGCGGCGGCGAACGCGGCGCGGAACGCCGCCACCCGGTAGCGGCAGCAGACGTGATCGACGGCTTCGACCAGGGCGACGACCCGCACCGCACCCTCCGTGGCGTCAGGTGGCGAACCCGGAGCGTCAGCGACGGGGTGGGTACGCGGACCCCGCTGCGTACCCACCCCGTCGCTGACGCTCCGGGTTCGCCCGGACTTCACCGCTTCCGCCGGGCCGCGAGCGCCCGGTCGATCTGCCGCTTCGCGTCCGACTTCTTCAGGCTCTCGCGCTTGTCGTGCGTCTGCTTCCCCTTCGCGACCGCCAGCTCGACCTTCGCCCGCCCCTCCTTGAAGTACATCCGCAGCGGCACCAGCGTCAGCCCCTTCTCGGACGCCTTCCCGGCGAACTTGTCGATCTCCCGGCGGTGCAGGAGCAGCTTCCGCTCCCGCTTCGGCTTGTGGTTCAGCCGGTTCCCGTGCTCGTACTCCGGGATCTCCGCCCCGATCAACCACACCTCCCCGCCGTCCACCCGGGCGTAGGCGTCCTCCAGGTTACCGTACCCCGCGCGTAGGCTCTTCACCTCCGTCCCGACGAGCACGAGCCCGCACTCGACCCGGTCCAGGACCTCGTAGTCGTGGGTGGCCCGGCGGTTCCGGCAGATGTTCACCGTCCCGTCGCCGGCCGCCTTCTTGTCTTTCTTGTCGCCCTTGGCCATGATGCTGCCGTCCCGGGTGTTCCTCACGGGTCGGGGCATTCTACCACCGCCGCCCGACCGCCCGAAGGCCATTCCGATGCCGCGGTTCGTGGTGCTCGAACACGACTGGCCGACCCCGCACTGGGACCTGCTCCTCGAATCGGGGCCGGTGCTGCGGGCCTGGCGGCTGCTCTCCGAACCCGGCGCCGCCCGGGCGGTGCCGGCGGAGCCGAACGCCGACCACCGGCCCCTCTACTTGGAGTACGAGGGGCCGGTGTCCGGCGGCCGGGGCGTGGTCCGCCGGTGGGATGCGGGGACGTTCGACTGGGTCCGCGACGGGCCGGACGGGGTGACGGTCGACCTCGGCGGGGCGAGGCTGCTGGGGCTGTTCGTAATCGCGGACGGGGTGTTCGCCCCGGTCACGGGGCCGCGGTGAGCGTCCGCCCGGCGACCGTGACCCCGCCGTCGCGGACCTCCAGGGTCAGGACGTGCGACGCCGGCCGCGGCTGGTCCGGGAAGAACCGGAACAGCCCGACCGGGTTCCCGCCGTGCCGGTACCACGTCACCTCGACGTTCGACGCCCGGGCCGCCTCGGCGACCGCGTCCAGCACCGTCTGCGCCCCGACCGCCAGCCGCCCGGCCCGCAGGTCGCACACCTCGACCGCCACCAGGTTCGTCTCGTCCGCCACCCGCCACGCCCGGAACTCGACCCACACCACGGTGCTCCACAGCCCGGTCCCGTACCGCATCCCGAGCCGCACCCGGTCCCCGTCGACCGCCACCCGCGGGGAGTGGAATCCGGCCGGCAGGAGCGACGCGAACCCGCCCTGCCCGGCCATCATCTCGGCAAAGAAACAGTTCAGCTCGTCCGCGGCGAACGCCTCGCCCCACTCCGCCTTCGTCCGGATGTCGTGCTTCAGCTCCTGCACCCGGGTCAGGACGTGGGACGCCTTCACCCGGGTGTCGTAGTCCGCCGGGCACCCGGCCGCGGCGTAGAACTCCGGCTCGCACTTCAAGAGGAACCCGACCGTGCCGACGGCGGCCGCGGCCAGCAGCAGGAGCACGGCGGAGGCGACGAGGAGCGGGCGGCGGCGGAACATGCGGCGCTCCGGGGCGAGGTCACCCGGCCCGATACCCCGACCCGCCGGCGCGGTCAACCCGGGCTTGGCGGGTGGGGCAGGCATTCCTGCCTGCCACGCCTTTGCGGCAGGCAGGAATGCCTGCCCCACCCGCCGATGGCGGTTGTTCCGCCGCCGCCGGCGGCCGCCCGGCCCGACCGGCGGCCGGGGCGTGGCAAACGGCGCCGCCGGGGGGTACGTTGGATACTGGGGGAATCGCGTCCGCACCGGACCGGGAGCTGGTCATGAGCCGTCCGACCGTCCGCCGCCTCTGGGCCGCCGTGCTCGCCGTCGGGGCGGTCGCGGCCGCGACCGCCGCCCAGGACCCGCCGCGCCGCCCGCCGCTCGACCCGGTCGCCGAGGCCCGGGCCCGCCAGCAGGTCGCCGACCAGCGGGCCGAGGCCGACGTGCTGACCGCCCTCCGGGATGCCGACCGCCAGGCGAAGACGAACCCGGTCAAGGCCGCCCAGGCCCTCAAGTCCGCCCAGGTCAACATCGTCGACCTGTCCCCAGCCCTGAGCGCCGAAACCCGCAAGACCCTCACCGACCTCCTCGCCCGCCGGATCGCCGCCCTCGAGGGCCGGCCGCTGCCGAACCCGGAGCCGGTCGTCGTCGGGGCGAAGCCGGACAGGAAGGCGGCCTACGAGGCGTACGTCGCCGAGGCGAAGGCGGTGAAGGAGGGCGTCGACCGGGTCGCCCGGTTCAAGGCGGCCGGGCTGAACAAGGACGCCGACCGGGAGATCGCCCTGTTGGCCAAGGCGTACCCGAACAACCCGGCGGTGATCCGCCTCGGGGAGCAGGACGCGTTCGCCAACCGGGTCGAGGACTCGGTCGAGTTCGCCCGCCAGCAGAACGAGCGGATCACCCTCGCCCTGAACGACGTGATGCGGTCGTCGCTCCCGGCCAAGGGCGACATCGAGTTCCCGGCGGACTGGAAGGAGAAGACGAAGCGGCGGCTGAAGGGGGTCGAGCTGACCGACGCCGAGAAGAAGCTCGTCGAGGCCCTGAACAAGCCGGTGACGGTCGACTGGAACAACCGGCCGCTGGACGAGGCGCTGCAGGAGCTGTCGAACGTCCTGGACCAGAAGCTGTTCCTCGACAAGCAGTCGCTCGACGCCCTCGGGACGGACTTGCGGAAGGGGGTGACGGTGCAGGCGAACGGGGTGGCGGCGCGGACCGTGCTCCGGCAGGTGCTCGCGGCCAACGGGCTGACGTTCGTGGTGAAGGACCAGGTGCTGCAGGTGGTGGACGTGGAGAAGGCCCGGAACATGCTCACCACCCGGGTGTACTACCTCGGCGACCTCGTGACCGGGGTCGGCCCGTTCGCCGGCAGCCTCACCTGGGGGCCGTTCCTCGACTTCCAGCAGACGGCGGCGAACGTCGACACCATCATCAAGGCCATCACCTCGTCGATCGACCCGCTGAGCTGGAAGGACAAGGGCGGGCCGAACTCGATCACGTTCCACGTCCCGAGCATGTCGCTGATCGTCCGGGCGTCGACCGAGGTGCACGCGTCGCTCGGGTCGAAGCTCGGCGGGCGGTGACTGTGGGGCGAACCCGGAGCGTCAGCGACGGGGTGGGTACACGCATTCTGCCGCGTACCCACCCCGTCGCTGACGCTCCGGGTTCGCCCGGAAACCGTCACACCCGGCTGAACGCCGGCTTCGGCCCCTCCGCGACCGCCTCGCCCTGCTCCGCCGGCGCGGGCTCCTCGACCGGCGCCGCAGGTGAGGCCGAGCCGTTCTTCACTCGGTCGACGAACGCGGCCAGCCGGGCCAAGCCCTCGCGCAGTCGCCCGTCGTCGCCCGCGAACCCGACCCGGACGTGACCCGCCCCGCCCGGCCCGAACGCGCACCCCGGCCCGACCCGCACCCGCTCCTCGCGGTACAGTTGCTCGGCGAACGCCCGGCCGTCGAGGCCGAGGCCGGCGACCGGCACCCACAGGAACAGCCCGCCGCCTGGCCGGTCCGGCTCCAGCCCCGCCGCCTGCAGCCGGTCGTGGGCGTAGTCGCGCCGCTCGCGGAGGCGGTCGAGGGTCGGGGCGAAGTCGGCGTCGGGGTCGGACAGGGCGCGGGCCGCCGCCTGCTGGCACACCGCCGGGACGAACGGGGCGGCGAGGTTCTGCGTCAGCCCGCACGCCCGGACCAGGTGCCGCGGCCCGGCCAGCCACCCGACCCGCAGCGCCCCGAGGCCGAACTCGTGCGTCACCGACCCGGCGGTCAGGACCCGCTTGTCGGCGCCGGCGAGGGTGCCGACCGCCTTGCCCCGCGGTCCGTACCGGAACCGGGCGAACGACTCGTCGGCGAACACGAGCACGTCGTAGGCGGCGGCGATCCACGCGACGTGGTCGAGGTCGTCGTCCGCCAGGCACCCGCCGGCCGGGTTCCCGGGGTCGGACAGGAGCAGCACCTTCGCCCCGCGCATCGCCTTCTCGAACGCCGCCGCCGGGTAGCGCGCCCGCCCGTCCTCGGTCCACGCCGGCACCCACCGGACGGCCGCCCGCCGGCTCCTCGCCCCGAGCGCGAACAGCGGCGAACACGGGTCGAACAGCACCACCCGGTCACCCGGATTGACGAACGCGTCGAGGGCGGCGGCCAGGGCGCCGGTCGCCCCGTGCGTCACGAGAACATCGGTGTCCGGGTTGAGCGTGCGGTTGTCGAGTTGGCCGTAGCGGCGGGCGACCGCGGCCCGGAGTTCGGCCAGGCCGTGTGGCGGCGGGTTGCCGTCGCGGCCGCCGGTCAGCCGGCCGAGGCTGACGCCGGACGAGGTCGGGGCCGGCGGGTTGAGGTCGATCACGTCCGGGCCGGGCGGGTCGGGGACGAACGCCGGGTCGAGGAGGTCGTCGATTGGGGCGGCGAGGACGCGGTCCGAATAATACCGGAGGAAGGCGGTACCGTCGCCGGCGAGGCGGCGGGCCCGTGGCGTGAACCGGGCGGCCCCGGTGCGGACGAGCAGCTTCGTGAGCCAGAGCGGCAGTCCCACGGTCGGCCTCCTTGCCGGGAGCGGTTCGGGGCGATTCTCCCGCAACCCGGGCGGTCGTGTCCAGCCCACCCGGCCGCAACCGACCTTCCGCGGGCGGCGCCGGGCGGTAGGCTTGACACCATTTTTCACGCGGAGGGCCACGGCATGGCGAACGTCCTGCTCGGGGCGACCGGGAGCGTCGCGGCGGTCCGCGTCCCGGCCCTGTTCGACGCCCTCACCGCCGCCGGGCACGCGGTCAAGGTCGTCGCCACCGACGCCGCCGCCTACTTCTTCGACCCGGCCGCCGTCGGCGGCCCCGTGGTCCGCGACGCCGACGAGTGGCCGGGCGACCGGTACGCGCGCGGCGACCCGGTGCTGCACGTCGAGCTGCGGAAGTGGGCGGACGTGTTCGCGATCGCCCCGCTCGACGCCAACACCCTGGCGAAGCTCGCGGTCGGGCTGTGCGACAACTGCCTGACGTGCGTCTGGCGGGCGTGGGACCCGGCCCGGCCGGTGGTCCTCGCCCCGGCGATGAACACCCTGATGTGGCAGCACCCGTTCACCCGCCGCCACCTCCGGGCGGTCGCCGCCGACTTCGGGGCCGGCCACCTCCCGGCGCACCTCGGCGACGACGACCTGATCGCCCAGATCAACGACCGGAGCCGCCTGCTGCGGGTCGTCGCGCCGGTGGCCAAGGCGCTGGCGTGCGGGGACGTGGGGGTCGGCGGCCTGGCCGATGTCGGGGACGTGGTCGCGGCGGTGGCCGCCGTCCTCGCCCTCTGAACGCCCGCCCACTTCCGCGCCGCCGCCCCGCGTCCGTACCATCCCCCGGCCCGCCGCGGCCGACACCCGGCTTCCCGCGGGCCAGGAGGAGACTCGCATGAAGACCCTGAGCGCCGCGGCCCTGGCCGTGCTGGTCGCCGCGGCCGCCGGCACGGCGGCCCCGGAGGACGCGAAGAAGCTGGTCGGGGTGTGGGAGCTGACCAAGTCCGGCGGCGACCTGCCGGTCGGGGCGACGGTCGAGTTCACCAAGGACGGGAAGCTGAACGTGGCCGTCAAGGCGGACGGGCAGGAGATGAAGTTCGACGGCACCTACACCCTGAAGGACGACAAGCTGACGGTGAAGCTGAAGGTCGGGGACACGAGCATCGAGGAGACGGCGACGGTCAAGAAGCTGACCGACGACGCCCTCGAGATCGAGGACAAGGACAAGAAGATCGACGTGTTCAAGAAGAAGAAGTGACGGCGTCGGTTCGCCGCTTGCGGCGTTGCGGGCACCACCCGCAACGCCGCAAGCGGCGAACCGGGGCTTCATGTCACCGCGGCCGCGGGCCGGGGTTCGGGTCCTTCCGCGGCGGGGCGGCGAACGCCTTGGTCCACTCCGGCCGCGGCGGGGTCTTCCCGCCGGAGATCATCTGGGCCCACTCCGGGTCGGTCAGCCGCTGCCCGACCGGCTGGCGGAACTCGTAGTACGAGTACAGCGGGCCGACGTACACCATCCGGTCCCCGTCATTGTCGACCGCGACCAGGCCGAGCATCGCGTCCCCGACCGCCACCTCCAGGCACGTCTGCGACTCCGGGTCGGTGTGCACGTCCGCCACCACCGGGGCCCACTCGCTGCACTCGCTCCGGTGGAAGAACAGGTTCGGATACCACCCGTCGTACCGCGGCGGGCCGCTCCCCCCGCCGCGGGCGTCCACCGTCTTCTTGATGAACCCCTTCTCGGCGTCGGTGAACGCCTCCCCGGCCAGCTCCTTCTTCGCCAGGCCCTCCAGCTGACCGACCGTGTCCGCCATCTGCCTGAAGAACGTCACGTACCGCGCCTGCCGGTCCGCGTGCTGCTTCGCCCACTGCGCCGGCTGCCACCCCTCCGGCGCCGCCGGCAGCGGGAACTCGGCGGCGGCGAACAGCCGGCCGGCCTCGGCCGCGAAGAACTTCACCTTCGCGTAGAACTCGGGGTACGGCTCGACGTACCCGGCCGGGTACTCGCACGACGGGCGGGCGGTGTACGACTGCTTGGCGTACAGGATGGTGTCGTGCCGCAGCTCGGCCCACGACCCGAGCTGCGTCTGCAGCTGCTTCATCTGCCACGCCTTCGTCCGCATCGCCTCCGGGAACCGCTTCTCCTTCGCCATGGCGTCGTCGAGGGTCCGCAGGCAGTCGAGCCACAGGGTGTACAGGTTCGCCTTCCAGTACGCCGGCGGGTGGAGGTCGACGAACTGCCGCGACGCCATCAGGTTGGCCGAGTAGTTCCACTTCTTGAGTTCCGGCTCCAGCAGCCCGAGGGCCTCGTCGTTCCCCAGCGCGGCCATCACGTCCAGCCCGGCCGGCATCATCCGCCGCTGCTTCTGGTTCTGGTAGATGATGCTGTCGAACACCACCTGCGAGAGGACGAACGAGTCGAGGATGAACCGCTGGCCGAACACCTGGAAGACGGACGGCGGCGGCACCTTGAACGTGTCGTTCGGGTTCGAGATGACGAGCTGCGAGCGGATCATCTGGGCCGCGTGCTTGCCCGACTCCAACTCGTCCTTCACCTTCTTGAACTTCGCCGCGTCCCGGGCGTCGTCGAGGGTCTTCACCCCGGCCGCGGCCGCCACGTCCCGCAGCATGAACACCGAGAGGTTGTCGCTCCGGCCGACCATGAACCCGATGACATCGTCCATCGACTTTAGCGCCTTCGTCCCGTCGGTGGCGGCGAGCAGCTCGCAGAACAGGATCGCGTCGCGCAGCTCGCGGTCGCTGTCGGCCTTGACCGCCTTGGTGTCCACCGGCGGCAGGACGTGCCACCCGCAGTCGACCCGGCCGAGCCACATCATCGCGCGAAAGTAGTTCTTCAGCACCTGGCTCTTGGTGTAGTGCCCGCGCGGCTTGAACTGGGAGAAGTCCGGGTACCGCTCCCCGCCGTAGACGCGGACCGGCTCCCGGTCCCGGGGGTCGGACGCGTACGGGTCCTTCAGCCGCAGCGCCTGCACCTCCTTGAGCAGTTCGAGCGCGGCCGCGTCCTGGCCGAGCTTCGAGGCGACCTTCAGGGTGCCGTCCCACACCGGCTTGTTCTGGTAGTCCTTGTCCTCGGTCGGGCTGCCGGCCCCGGCCAGCAGGTTGCGGGCGACCGTCAGGTACAGGTCGACGTCGCGGGCCTCGGCCTCGGCCTTGTCCGCCGGCCGGCGGCCGAGTTCGTCGTGCATCTTCGCCAGCAGTTGGGTGATCGTGGGGGCGAACACCCCCATCTCCAGGTCCATCAGGATCTCGTCGTAAGACTTGTGCAGGGCGTGCATGATGCTGTCGGTGGTGACGAGCACCGGCAGGTCGTCGGCGTAGATCTGGTAGTAGGCGGCGGCGAACGAGTACCGGCGGCCGAGGTCGAGGGAGACGAGCCCCTGCTTCTTGAACAGGGCGAGCTCGTCGGCGGTGAGTTGGAACTTCTTGTTCAGGGTGTCGAAGTGCCTGGCCTGGGTCGGGTCGAACGACAGCCCGTCGCGGTAGTCGCGGGGCTTGACCGCCCTCGCCCGGAACTGGTCGTAGGTCAGGTCCTGGTGCTGGGCGAGGAGCCGGGCGAACAGTTGGGCCTCGAGCGGCTTGACCGGGTCGGGCTTCCTCGGGTCGGCGGCCCGGGCCGTCGGGACGGCGAGCAGGCCGGCGGCGGCCCCGACCGCGGCGGCGAACAGGAACCTGGTCATGGCTCGGCTCCGGGGGAGGTGAGGGTGACAGTGTACCGACGACGTGAACGGGGGCACGGATTGCGTCCGCGCCCCCGGCGTTACACGGGCGAGCGTCAGCCCGACGTGGGTCGTCGATGCACGTCGGGCTGACGCCCCGACGCTCGCCGCAGACCGTCACTCCGACGGGGTGACCCCGAGGACGATCACGAAGTTCGCGGCCAGCTCCCCGGTCTTCGACTCCTTCACCTTCTCGAACGGGACGGTGATCAGCGCCCGCTGCTTCTCGTCCTTCGTCGACAGGTAGACGAAGTCCTTCGCGTTCCCCGGGTGGTCCTTGATGTACAACTGGGTGGTCAGCAGCTTCTTCGCGCCCTGCTTGACCATGACGTGGATGTGCGGGGCGGTGCGGACGGTGTACGGGACCGGCTTGATGGTCCGGAAGTAGTACTCCCCGGTCTTCCCGGTCACGAACCGGCCGAACCCCTGGAAGTTCTTGTCCCGCTTGTCCCCGTTGTCGCTCCCGGGGTGGAGGTACGCCCCGTTCGCGTCGCACTGCCAGATCTCGACCACCGCGTTCTTCAGCGGGTTCCCCTTGGCGTCCAGCACCTTCCCGGTCAGGTGGGTGATCTCCCCGACCCCGGGGGTGATGCCGTCGTTGATGACGATCAGGTCGTTGTCGGTGTCGAGCGGCAGCTTGGTCGGGTAGAACGGCCCCTCGGTCTGGCTCGGGGTGCGGGCGAGTTCCTCGGCGTACGCCCCGCGGACGGCCCAGAACGGGACGATCGCGGCGGCCGCGGCCGACCGGAGGAACAGCCGGCGGGTCGGGTCGTGGAGCGGCGGGGTCATCGGGATCGACTCCTGGGGACGTGAAGGGTCTTCACCTGTGTCGGGTGCGGTCGAGCCGGGCGCTTCGCCCGGCGACGACGCACCGGGTGTTCGTCCGCGTGGGGCGGTGCGTCGTCGGGTCGCGAAGCGCGACCCTCGACGGCTACGGGGAAACGGACTCGCGGAACAAACCCCCGGCAGTGTAACCCGGCGGCCGTGAGGCGGAAAGGAGAAGCGGCGGCCGTTACCCGGCGGTTACTTCTTCGCGGCCAGCCACTCGGCCAGCGACCGGATCTCGTCGGCCGACATCTCGTCGCCGAACGCCGGCATCAGGCGGGCGTCCGGGCGGCGGCTCTTCGGGTCGCGGATGTAGTCGGCGAGCCAGTCGGCGGTCATCCCGGGGGCGGCCCCGACCCTGGACAGGTCCGGCCCCTTCGACCCGCCGAGGCCGGGCCCGCCGGGCTCCCCGGCCCGGGCGTGGCAGCGGGCGCAGTGGTGCCGGTACAACGCCTCCGGCCCGGCCCCGGCCGGCGGGGGCGTGGGGCCGCACCCGGCGGCGGCGATCAGGGCGGCGAGAATGGCGAACCGCGGGAGGTACGTTGGCACGTGCGGGACCGGCTCGGGGTGGGGCGCCGATAGGATACGGGCGTGCCGCCGGAGCGACCGTCGCGGGCGGGACACCGGTGAGCCGCGGGCGCACCCAGGTGTCCGATCACCCGCCCGCGGCGAGACGGGCCGCGGGAACGAGAACCGCCCGGCCGAGGGGCCGGGCGGCGCGGGTTGTCAGGTGCCCGTCGGCGGGTCGATCACCAGTCGTTCCCGAGCACGTCGCCGTTGGCCGGGGTGGTGGCCCGGGCCCAGGTCAGGGGGGTCACGCCGGTGCTCACGGTCCGGCCGGTGGCGTCCATCAGCCCGACCAGGATGACCCCGGCGGTCTGCGACTCGGCCCGGCCGCGGACGCAGCCCGGGGTGCCGTTCGGGCGGATGCCGGTGGCGAAGGTCGAGGTCGGCACCGGCGGGGAGGCGGTGTTCACGAACGCCGTGAACACGGCGGTAGTTTGGCCGGCGGGAACGCCGTCGACCCCGCGCGGGGCGGCGGCGGTACCCACCAGGTTGTACCCCTGCGGCCCGGGCATCGCGGTCCCGGTCCCGGCCAGCCACCACCGGTTGTTGGAGGTCGTGCCGCTCTGGGTGCAGACGGCCGGCCGCTGGGTGATCATGATCGTGTTGCTGTTCCCGTCCTGGATCGTGTGCAGCATGGTGAACGTCACGCCGACGTTCGCCACCAGCGGGTTGAACGCGTAGCTGGTGAAGCCCTCGCCGGTCCCGGTGGTGGTGTCGGTCGGGTCGAGCAGCGGTTGGATCGGGATGCCGCCGAGGTTCTGGTTGGTGCCCGGGTCGGCCAGCGGGGCGGCCATCCGGTTCCGGAACACGTTCTCCTGCTCGATGTCCGGCAGGATCTTGTTGAACACGCTGCCGACTTCGATGTTCGAGCCCATCGGCACCACTTGCGCGTTCACCGGGAACCGCATGAACCGGTCGTGGTAGTTGTGGGCCGCGAGACCGATCTGCTTGAGGTTGTTCAGGCTCTTCGTCCGGGCGGCGGCCTCGCGGACCTTCTGCACCGCCGGGAGGAGCAGCCCGATCAGGATCGCGATGATCGCGATCACCACCAGCAGCTCGATCAGCGTGAACCCGACCCGCGTGCGGGCCATCTGCGACTTCATCCGAGTCCTCCGACAGAGATGGTAAAACGCCCAAACCGTTAGCCCCCCGGCAACGAGCCGGGAGGATGGTTTGCAAACCGGCACGGACATCACGGCGGCGCGTGCGACCCGGCTCGCCGGGTTCCGACCGGCCGGGCACCCGCCCATCAGTCCGTAGGGAGTGGTACGGGGATCACGATGCCCCCGGACCTGTTACCGCCATCTCACAACGAACGGATCGATGCGTTGTGAACAGTGTCGACGAGGACAGACAGTACGTGGCGCCGGCACGGCATCACTGCGCCGGCGATGAACGGAGCGGTAGATCCGTCGAGCCTCACGATGAGTACCAGGCACGATGCGAGGGTCGTGTGGATGGATGGGAGGCTCGAACACCAGTATCCTAACTGGGTACGGATACTGTAACCCGCCCCGTCATGCTCAGGCAAGAAGGAACTCGGAAAAATTCCGGAACTCTCTCCGCCCTTGTGCGACACCATCACAAACCCCCCGCCTCGTCCCCTCGAACGCCGACGGTCCTTCAACCCTAGCACCCGCCGCGCACCACCGGGCCACGTCCACGCCCTGACCGACCGGACGGCCGTCCCGGTGCTCCCGTGCGTTAGCGCCCCGTCGGCTCCTCGATACAGTACAGGTGCTTCTCGCCGCGCAGGAACAACTGCCGGCCGACCGGCACCGGCGACGCGTCGACCGGCTCGCCCAGCCGGTTCGTCGCCAGCACCTCGACCGCGTCCCCGGCCTTCAGCACCACCGTCGTCCCGGTCCGGTCGGTCAGGTACACCCGGCCGGCGGCCGCCGCCGGCGACCCGTAGAAGCTCTTCACCCCCGGCAGCCGCTCCCGGTCGACCACCGCCTTGCCGGTCTTCGCGTTCAGGACGGTCAGGAGGTTCTCGTTCCGCTCGGTGAAGTACAGCCGGTCCCCGACCAGGGCCGGGGACGGGACGTACGGGGTGCCGCTGGCCGCCCGCCAGTTCACCTTCCCCTTCAGCCCCAGGTCGCCCGTCGACGCCAGCGGCACCGACACCGCGGCCGCCCCCTTGTACCCGCTGACGCACACCACCGCGTCCCCCACCTTCAACGGCGACGGGATCGGGTTGACCGTCATCCCGCCGCACTCCCACACCAGCGCCCCGGTCTCCAGGTCGTAGCTGCGGACACGGGTGGTGCCGTTGGCCACCACCTGCGTCTTGCCGCCGTGTTCGACGACCAGTGGGGTGCTCCAGGTGGTCTTCTCGTCCCGCCTCGCCACCCACCGGGTCTTCCCGGTGGCGGCGTCGAGGCAGTACAGGGCGGCGTCCGCCTCCTGGTCGTAGTTGACCAAGAGGGAGGTGCCGTGGACCACCGGGGTGACCGCCTCGCCCCACCCGAGCCGGGTGTGGAGCGGGCCGAGGTCGCGCGCCCACTTCGGGTTCCCGTCCAGGTCGTAGCAGTAGGTGCCGAACGACCCGAACGAGGCGTACAGGAACTTGCCGTCGGTGGTCGGCGACCCGGCCGCGTACGAGTGGGTCTCGTGCGCCCCCTCGTGCGGCACCCGCTCGGCCGCCACCCTCTCCCACACCGTCTTGCCGGTGTTCCGGTCCAGGCACAGGACGACGAACCGGTAGAAGTGGGCCGGCGGCTCGGTCTTGGTCGGGAACCGCGGGTCCGGCTTCGGCAGCTCGTCCGGCTTCGCCCGCCGGTCGGTCTTCACGGCGGTGAGGACGAACACCCGGTCGCCCCAGACGACCGGGGTGGAGCTCCCCTTCCCCGGGATGGCCGCCTTCCACCGGACGTTGGTGGTCGCGTCCCATTTCACCGGCGGGTCGGCTTTCGGGGCGGAGCCGTCGGCGAGCGGGCCGCGCCAGTGGTGCCAGTTGGCCAGCGTGTCGGCGTCGAGGTCGGCGGCCGTGGCGGCGCCGCAGGCGAGGAGGAGGGCCAGGCCGAACGGGGCGCGGGTCATCGGGGTGTCTCCTGGAGCGCGGCCGTCCCGGCCGCTGCCGGGGCGTATCGGAGGGTTATGGTATCCGACCGACGGGCGACGTGCCCGCGCCGAAGCAGGAGCGGCCGTCCCGGCCGCGCTCCCTCACCGCTCCACGGCGACCGCCCGGCGGCGCTCGGCGTCAGGCGGTGGTGCCGGTCGGGGCCGACCGCCACTCGCGGCGGGCCATCTCGCTGTTCTTGTTGAGCCGGACGGCGTCGTCGACGTTCGCGACCCAGTCCATCGGCACCCAGTGGTGCTGGCCGTTCGCCTCCGGGTCGTTCCGGGTCAGCTTGATGGCGTCCCCCTCGACCGTGTCCACGGTCCCCACCTTGCTCCCGTCCGACCCGTACACCTCCATGTGCTCGCGGATGTTCGACGTGTGCATCTCAGCCTCCGTTGAAGTGGCGGGCGACCGCCACCCGGAGGGTTGCAACTCATGTGCCCGGGCGGGGTCAGTCCGCCCGGGCGTCGAGCGCCCGCAGCACCGCCTCGTACCGCCGGCGGAAGCTGCGGCGGCGGACGACGGCGTGGGCGTGGACGACGCCCGGGACGAACAGCAGCAGGGTGAGGGCGAGGTTCCCGGCCGCCCGGGTCGGCGACTCGGCGGCCAGGACGGCGAGCGGCGGGCAGACGGTGGCGAGGAGCGGGAGCATCGGCGGGCCTCCGGGCGGTGGGACGGACACCACCCTACCCGGCCGCCGGTGAGGGGCCGCTGAGGCGGGTCTGAGGCGGGGGTGAGAGTTTCGCCGCTTGCGGCGTTGCCGGCCGACACGGGCAACGCCGCGAGCGGCGAAACTGGGACGCGCCCGACCCGCGGATTCCCTTCAAGCCGCACGCCCGGCCCGGCCGATACGTCCGGCACCGTCGTCCGCCCGCCGTCGCGGGGGCACGACCCGGCGCGGAGGCCCGACATGCGGACGAAGCGGATCTTCCTGGCGGGGGCGGCCCTCGCCGCCTGCGGGCTGGCCGGGTGCCAGACCTGGTTCGGCGGCCTCACCCTGCCGAGCGGCCGGTACCTCGACCGGCACTACCCGCAGTACTTCTCCCCCGACCCCGACTTCCCGCTGCCGCGGGAGCTGGCCAGCCTCGAGGACCCCGAGGGGGCGGCGGTCCGGGCCGGCGGGGTCGGCGGGATCGTCCCGGCCCCGGTCGCCCCGGCCCCGCCGGTCCCGGCGGGGCCGGGCGGCGCGGGCGGCCCGGGGATGGGCGGCCGCTGACCCGGGTTGATTCCGCCCCGCGGGCGGGTTATGGCCCCCGGGACCGGAGCGACAAAGACCCGGCCGGCACGGACGCCGGTCGGCTGCCGCGGGGACACGGGGGAGGAAAGGCCATGTCGCAGGGACCGCGACGGGGGTGGGTGCGGGCCGCGTGCGCCGGGCTGGGGGCGGTGCTGTGCGCCGGGGCGGTCGGGTGCAACACCGTCGACAAGGACGCCCCGCCGAAGCTCGGCGGGCCGCAGACCGGGAAGCAGGTCGGGCCGGGCCTCCCCGGCACCCCGACCCTCCCCGGGTCGCAGGGCGTGGGGCAGATCAACCGGGCCCCGTCCGGCTCGGGGATCGGCGGGCCGAGTCAGCCGGGCGGGTTCATCACCGGCGTCCAGCCGTCGGGCGGGTTCGGCCAGCCGGCCGGGCGGGTCAACCAGCCGGGGCCGGCGACCGGGGCCGGCGGCACGCTCATCCCGGATGTCAGGCCGGGCGGCCAGAGCAGCGCCCTGACCGGCGGGTACGGGCCGATGACGCCGCCGAACATGTCCGGGCCACACGCGGCGCCCCACACGACGGCCGGCGGGACCGGGCACACGTTCACCCCGCCGCCGCTTACCGACCCCGGCTTCGTCCCACCGGCCCGGCCAGACGCCCCGGCCATGCCGGTCGCCCCGCCGAAGCCGGGGATGAGTGTCAGCCCCGGGTTGTTCGGCGGTCCCGGCGGTTGACGACGAGGCCCGGGGTCAGCCCCGGGCCTTCGCCCGTCCCAGCCGCCGGACGATCAGGGCCGCCGCGTACCCGGCCTTGAACCCGGCGTCGATGTTCACCACCGTCACCCCGGCCGAGCAGCTGTTGAGCATCGTCAACAGGGCCGCCACCCCGCCGAACGCCGCCCCGTACCCGATGCTCGTCGGGACGGCGATCACCGGCCCGTCGACCAGCCCGCCGACCACGCTCGGCAGCGCCCCGTCCATCCCGGCGACCACGATGACCACGTCCGCCGCCGCCAGCTCGTCCCGCCGCCGCAGGACGCGGTGAATCCCGGCCACCCCCACGTCGGCGACCAGGTCGGCGCTCGCCCCCATTACCCGGGCCGTCACCACCGCCTCCTGCGCGACCGGGAGGTCACCGGTCCCGGCGGTCACGACACACACCCGCCCCGCCGGCGCCGGCCGGTCGCCGGGCGTCGGGAGCCAGAACGTCCGGGCCAGTCGGTCCTGCTCGGCCGCGGGGAAGTGCTTCGCCAGGTGCTCAGCCTGGGCCGGGCTCACCCGGGTGGCGAAGCAGTCCTGCCCGGCCGCCGCGAGCCGCCGCACCGCCCCCTCGACCCACTCCGCCGTCTTCCCCTCGGCGAGCACCACCTCCGGGAACCCGCACCGGGCCTTGCGGTCGAGGTCGAGGGTGGCGAACCCGAGGTCCGCGACCCCGCCGAGGGCCGCCGCCGCCGCGTCGACCGTGACCGCCCCGCCGCGCACCCGCTCGAGCAGCGCCCGCACCTCGTCCGCCGTCATCCGCCCCTCCTCCGGTCGCTGACGCTCCCGGCTCGCCCGGACTTGAGCGATTTTACCCGGCCGACTGAATCTTACCCGCCGCGGCGGCCGATACACCCGTTACAGGCCGCGCCCCTCGGAGACCGGGTATGAACCTCGCCGCCGTCGCCCTCGCCGGCCTCGCCCTCGGCCAGCCCGCGGCCCCGAACTTCTACCCGTTCAAGGACCGGGCGATCAAGTTCCCGATCGGGTACGACAAGGACCCGAAGACGATCCGCCAGGTGGAGCTGTGGGCGTCCCGGGACCAGGGGGCGACGTGGGCCCCGGAGCTGTCCGCCCCGCCCACCCAGACCTCCTTCACCTACCACGCCAAGGACGACGGGCTGTACTGGTTCACGATGGTCGAGGTCGACCTCCAGGGGCGGCGCCTCCCGGCCAACCTGACCACCACCCCGCCGGACATGAAGGTGCTCCTCGACACCGTCCAGCCGCGGGTCCAGTTCACCGCCGCCCGCCGGGCCGGGGACGAGGTGGTGGTCGAGTGGGCGGTCGAGGACAAGAACCCGGACGACGCCAAGACCGAGGTCCACTTCCGCCCGGCCGCCGGGGACGGGGTGTGGCAGCAGGTGACGCTCCCGGCCGGGTCGCGGAACGGGGTCCGGTTCGCCCCCGGCACCCCCGGGGCGGTGGTCGTCCGGGTGACCGCCTACGACGTGGCCGGGAACAAGACGGAGACGCCGCCGCGGGAGATCCCCGCCGCCGGCCAGGCCTCGACCAGCATGTCCCCGGCCGCGCCCCCCGCCCCGCCGCCACCGCCGGCTACGACGGCCGGGACCGGGTCGCCGGTGCCGGCCCCGGACTTCGGTCCGGTCGCGCCGCCGACCGCTCCCCCGGCCGCGCCGCCCCCGGCCCCCGCCGCCACACCGCCGCTCGCCACGGTCGAGCCGCGCCCGCCGGCCGCCGGCGGAGCCGGGCAGCCGGTCCCGGTCTGGACCGGGAGCCCGACGGCCGGACCGGCCGCGGCGGCGCCGGACGCGCCTCGGGCCCAGGTGGTCAACTTCCTGGCGTTCGAGATGGGGTACGACGTGGAGGCCCGCGGCACGTCCGGGTTCGGCCGGCTCGACCTGTGGGTCACCCGGGACGACGGCCGGACGTGGCTGAAGTGGAGCCAGCACGACGGCAAGGCGGCGACCGTGCGGGTGAACCTGAACGTCCCCGGCAACCCCCAGCCGGAGGGGCCGTACGGGTTCCGGGTGGTGCCGGTGAGCGGGGCCGGGCTGAGCGACCGGGAGCCGGCCGGCGGCGACGCCCCCGACTTCCGGGTGGTGGTCGACGTGACCCGGCCGACCCTCGACCTGTTCCCCCCGACCGGCGACCCGACCAGCCCGGACACCCTCGTGATCCAGTGGCGGGCGACCGACAAGAACTTCGGGGACGACCCGATCACCGTCGAGTGGGCCGACCGGCCGACCGGCCCGTGGCAGCCGGCGGCGGTCGGCGGGGACGTGGTGCAGGCCGGGGCCGGGGCGCCGCCGGTCGCCCGCCGGCTGCCGAACACCGGCCAATTCGCGTGGCGGGTGCCGGCCGGGCTGCCGCCGCGCGTCTACCTCCGGGTGACCGCCCGGGACGCCGCCGGGAACGAGCAGCAGGTGGTGACCCGCGACCCGATCCTGGTCGACCTGGTGAAGCCGCGGGCGAAGATCAACGGGATCATCACCCCGGTCGGGGCGGCCCGGCCGTAGCGCCGGGGCTGTCCGAGCCGGAAGCGTCAGCGACGGCCGACTTTGACCAACCGTGCCGCCGAGACGATACCGTTGATGCCCGGTCCGCAATTCACCGCCCGGGCGTGAACCGTCGTTTCGACCGTCCGTCGCAGGTTGTCGGTTTAATGCGAAACCTGTGAGACTTTCGCTGCCTTGATACCGGGTGCCGGATTTTTGGGGTAGGGTAACACTGCGGAGTCGGCCCGCACTCGCACCCGGCCGGATTGGGCATGTCCGAGAAAGTCGCCGAGACCTGGATCACCTCGCCGAAGCGGCCGCTCCCCGCGGTCGTCCGGGACGCGTGCCTGGTCCACATCTACCCGACCGGCCCGACGATGGGCTGCCGGTATCCGCTGGCCGACCGGTCGCTCCTCCTCGGCCGCGGCGAGGACTGCCACATCCGGCTCCAGGACCACTCCGTCTCCCGCCGCCACGCCCGGATCGAGCCGACGCCCGAGGGGTTCTACGTCCACGACCAGCAGAGCACCAACGGGACGTTCGTCAACGACCGCCAGCTCGACACCGCGTGGCTGCTGCAGGACGGCGACTACCTGCGCGTCGGGAACTGCATCTACCGGTACCTGGCCGGCGGGAACGTCGAGGCCGAGTACCACGAGGAGATCTACCGGCTGACGATCCTGGACGGCCTGACCCTGGTCCACAACCGGCGGTACCTGACCGAGTTCCTGGACCGGGAGGTGGTGCGGTCCCAGCGGCACGACCGCCCGCTCTCCGTCCTCATGATCGACATCGACCGGTTCAAGGCGGTGAACGACACGTTCGGCCACCTGTGCGGGGACTTCGTCCTCCGCGAGCTGGCCGACACCGTCAAGGTCGGGGTGCGGAAGGAGGACCTGTTCGCCCGGTACGGCGGGGAGGAGTTCGCGCTGGTGCTGGTCGAGACCCCGCGGGTGGAGGCGGCCGGGGTCGGCGAGCGGATGCGGGAGGCGGTCGCCGACCACCAGTTCCGGTTCGAGTCGACCCCGCTGAACCTGACCATCAGCGTCGGCGTCGCCACCACCTCCGGCGACCTGACCATGACCCCCGCCGCCCTCCTCAAGGCGGCCGACGAGAACCTGTACGAGGCGAAGCGGGCGGGCCGCAACAGAGTGGTGTCGTAGGGTGCCGTCGAGCGAGTCTTCGAGCGACGACGCACCACCCGTCGCGCGGACGTGAGGGCGGTGCGTCGTCGGGTCGCGAAGCGCGACCCTCGACCGCACCCTACGGAAGACCCGGTCGCCTCACAAGATCGGCGAGAACAACCGGGCCGCGTTCTCCGCCAGCCGCGACACCAACGGGCGGGCGGCGTACACCTCCGGGTCGATCCGGACGGACAGTTCCAGGTCGCGTAGGTACTCGCACTCCAGTTCGGCGACGAGGACCGGGTCGAACAACTGGCAGTTCGCCTCGAAGTTCAGGTGCAGGCTCCGGTTGTCGGCGTTCGCGCTGCCGACCGACGCCCACTCCCCGTCCACCAGCACGTACTTCGCGTGCATCATCCCGCCGGCGTACTGGTACACCTTCACCCCGGCGGCGAGCACGTCCGCCCAGTAGAACCGGCCGGCCAGGTACGGCACCCACTTGTCCGGGCGGAACAGCCCGAGCAGCCGCACGTCCACCCCGGACCGGGCCGCCAGGCACAGGGCGTCGCGCAGGCCGGCGTCCGGGACGAAGTACGGGGTCGCCACCCACGCCCGCTTCCGGGCGTTCAGGATGCCGGCGAAGTACGTCTCGCGGATCGCCTTGTAGTCCGAGTCCGGGCCGGAGTGGACGACCTGCACCAGCGACGTGCCCGGCGGGTCGGGGAACGTCGGGAAGTACGCCGCGCCGTGGACCGCCTCCCCGGTGGCGAAGTGCCAGTCCTCCAGGAAGACGCGCTGCAGCCCGCCGGCCGCCGGCCCCTCGACCCGCAGGTGGGTGTCGCGCCACCGCCCGAACCGCGGGTCGAGCCCGAGGTACTCGTCGCCGACGTTGAGCCCGCCGGTGAACGCCACCCGCCCGTCCGCGACGACGATCTTCCGGTGGTTCCGCAGGTTCACCCGCAGCCGGTACAGCGGGTTGAAGATCGGCAGGAACGACGCCGCCCTCCCGCCGGCGTCCCGCAGCTGCCGGAGCAGCCGCCGCGACAGGTTGTAGCACCCGACCGAGTCGTACAGGAACCGCACCTCGACTCCCCGCTTGGCGGCGGCGCAGAGCGCGTCGACGAACCGCCGGCCGGTGGCGTCGTTGCGGAAGATGAAGAACTGGAAGTGGACGTGGTGCCGGGCGGCCGCGACCGCCGCCAGCATCGCCTCGAACGCCGGGGCGCCGTCGTGGTACAGGGTGACGGCGTTCCCGCCGGTGACCGGGAACCCGTTCTCGTGGTGGCCGAGCCGGACGAGGGTGTCCCACCGGGCCGGGATGTCGGCCGGGGGGGCACCCGGGGCGTCGGCGTGCCGCTTGTACGCGGTGTTCCGCCGCCGCTTCCGGGTGACCGGGCGGGTGATCGACTGGACCCCGAACACGAAGAACAGGAACACCCCGAGGAACGGGAGGAACAGGACGGTCAGGCTCCAGGCGATGGCCGACATGGTGTCCCGCTTCGTCTGGAACACCCAGCACAGGGTGCCGACGACGAGCACGACCTCGAGCAGGACGAGCCACCCGGCGAGGTGGGTCCACAAGCGGGCGTCGGCGTCGGCGAAGGGCATGGGTTCTCCTGGACCGCGGCCGTCCCGGCCGCTGCTTCGCGGGTCGGAGGCGTATCCTGTCGGACGGACGACGCGCCCGCGCTCCGGAGCGGGAGCGGCCGGGACGGCCGCGGTCCAGGACAGCCTCCGCCCGTTCCCATAATCAACCCCCGCGCCCCCGAACGCAACCGCCCCGCCGAGGTTCCCCCGTGAAGCGCGCCGTGTTCGACCGGGTCGGGCCGCCGGCCGAGGTCCTGCGGGTCGAGGACGACGTCCCGGCCCCGCAGCCCGGCCGCGGCGAGGTGCTGGTGCGGATGCTCGCCAGCCCGATCAACCCGTCCGACTTGATGTACGTCGCCGGCCGGTACGGGCTGGCCCCGCGGCTCCCGGCGACGCCCGGGTTCGAGGGCGTCGGGGTGGTCGAGGCGAGCGGCGGCGGGCTGCTCGGGTGGCTGCGGAAGGGGAAGCGGGTCGCGGTCCTGAACGACCGGCACGGGAACTGGGCCGAGTACACGGTCGCGAAGGCCCGCCAGGTCGTGCCGGTCCCGGACGACCTCCCGGACGACCAGGCCGCGACGTTCTTCGTCAACCCGGCGACCGCGTACATCATGACCCGCGACGTGCTGGCGGTGCCGTCCGGGCAGTGGCTGTTGCAGTCCGCGGCCGGCGGCGAACTCGGGAAGATGGTGATCCGCCTCGGGAGGAAGTTCGGGTTCCGGACGGCGAACGTCGTCCGCCGCCGCGAGCAGGTCGACGAGCTGAAGCAGCTCGGGGCCGACGCCGTGCTGGTCGAGGGCGACGGCCCGCTGCCCGAGCAGGTGGGGAAGGCGGTGCCGGCGGGGGTGCGGTACGCGCTCGACCCGGTCGGCGGGAGGACCGGGACCGAGGTGATCGCGGCGCTGGCCCCGGGCGGGCGGTGCCTCTTGTACGGGTCGCTGACGGACGAGCCGGTGTCGTTCCACCCGCGGCACGCGATCGGGAACGGGGTGCGGGTGGAGGGGTACTGGCTGGCGACCTGGGCCCGGCGGCAGCGGCCGCTGGCGATGCTGCGGCTGTTCCGCCGGGTGCTGGGGCTGATGCGGGAGGGCGTGCTGCGGTCCGACTTCTCCGCGACGTACCCGCTCGAAGAGGTGCGGAAGGCGGTCGAGCACGCCGCGGCCGCGGGCAAGGGCGGGAAGGTGCTGCTGCGGATCGGCGTGCGGTGAGTTGGTGCTCGCCGCCGGCCGACGGCCGTGCTACCATCTCCCGTCGTCCCTTCCCCGCCGAGGCTCCGCCATGCGCCGCCTGGTTCTGCCCGCCGCGTTCGCCCTCGCCGTCTCGCTCGCCCCCGCCGCCGACCCCACCCCGGTCCAGCCGTTCAACGGCAAGGACCTCTCCGGCTGGAAGCTGAAGGACGAGAAGAAGAGCAAGTGGAAGGCGTGCGGGGCGGTGATGAACCCGGACAAGGACAAGGAACTGCAGGAGGCCCCGCTGACGACCGGCAAGGCGTACCTGACGAACCTGACCGGCGGCGGCACCGACATCTCCACCGAGCAGAAGTTCGGTGACATGATCTTGGACCTGGAGTTCATGGTGCCGAAGGGGTCGAACTCGGGCATCTACGTAATGGGCGAGTACGAGGTGCAGATCCTCGACAGCTTCGGCAAGCCGGACGACAAACTCGGGCAGGGCGACCTCGGGGCGCTGTACTCGGCGGCCGCCCCGAAGAAGAACGCGTCGAAGAAGCCGGGCGAGTGGCAGACGTTCCAGATCATCTTCCAGGCCCCGAGGTTCGACGGCGGGAAGAAGACCGCGAACGCCCGGTTCCTCAGCGTGTCCCTGAACGGCGTGGAGCTGCACAAGGATGTCGAGATGAAGGGGCCGACGCCCGGCGGGCTGACCGGGAAGGAGGCCCCGACCGGCCCGCTCATGTTCCAGGGGGACCACGGCCCGGTCGCGTTCCGGAACATCAAGGTCCTGCCGGTCGAGGTGAAGAAGTAGCCGGGCCGGGCGGCGTCTTCCGACTGCCCACTGCCCACCGCCCGCCGCCCGACCTACATTTCCGTTAGGCCCGCCCTCACGCACGCCGCCCGGAGCCGCTCCCCCCATGACCGCCGACGCCGACTACAAGCCGGGCCTGGAGGACGTGCCGGCCGCCAAATCCGCCGTCAGCTTTCTCGACGGCAAGAAGGCCGTCCTCGAGTACCGCGGCATCCCGGTCGAGGTACTCGCCCGGGAGAGCAGCTTCGAAGAGGTGTCCTGGCTGCTCATCAAGGGGAGCCTGCCGACGCAGAAGGAGCTGGCCGACTTCGACGCCGAGCTGCGGCAGCGGCGGGCGATCCACTACCGGCTCAAGGACCTGATCCGGTGCATGCCGGCCGACGGCCACCCGATGGACGCCCTCCACGCGTCCGTCGCCGCCCTCGGCATGTTCTACCCGTGCCCGACCGTCGCCGACCCGGCGAAGAACTGGGACGCCACCTGCCGGCTCCTCGCCGCCCTGCCGACGGTGGTGGCGGCGTTCGCCCGGTCCCGCCGCGGGGAGGAGATCCCGGAGCCGCGGGCCGACCTCGACCACGCCGGGAACTTCTACTACCTGCTGTTCGGGAAGGAGCCGACCCCGGCCGTCCGGCGGGTGCTCGACGCGTGCCTGATCCTGCACGCCGAGCACACGATGAACGCCAGCACCTTTGCCGCCCGGGTCACCGGGTCGACCCTCGCCACCCCGTACCAGACGATCGCGTCGGCGGTGGGGGCGCTGTCCGGCCCGCTGCACGGCGGGGCGAACGAGGAGGCCCTGCGGCAGTTCGACGAGATCGGCGGCCCGGGGAACGTGAAGCCGTGGCTCGACGCCAAGCGTACCGCCGACCCGAAGTACAAGGTGATGGGGATCGGGCACCGGGTGTACAAGGTGAAGGACGCCCGGGCGACGGTCCTGCAGGAGATCGCCGAGCACATGTTCGCCGAGTCGAGCCGGCCGAAGGCGTACGAGACGGCGCTGGAACTGGAGCGGGTCTGCGCCGGCATCTACGGCCCGAAGGGGATTTACCCGAACGTCGACTTCTACTCCGGCGTGGTGTACTCGGCGATCGGCATCCCGACGGACGTGTTCACCCCGATCTTCGCCATCGCCCGCACCGCCGGGTGGCTGGCCCACTGGCACGAGCAGCTGGTCGGGAACCGGATCTTCCGCCCCGAGCAGGTGTTCACCGGCACGACCGACGTGAGGTACGTCCCGCTCGCCGAGCGCCCCTGACGGTGACGCCCCCGATGTCCCGCCTCCGCGACGCCCTCGACCAGATCGACATGGCCCGGCGGTACAACCGGGAGCGGGTCGACTCCGTCCCTGCCGCCGAGTGGTTCGTCACCCCGCCGGGTGGCGTGTCCCACGTCGCCTGGCAGGTCGGGCACGTCGCGTTCGCCGAGTACCGGCTGTGCCTGGAGCGGCTCCGCCCCCGCACCCCGGCCGACGAGGCGCTGATCCCGGGCGGGTTCATCAAGGCGTTCGGGCGGGACTCGACCCCGGAGTCCGTCGCGGGGGCGGGGTTCGACGCGGGCCAGATCCGGGCGGTGTTCGACCGCGTCCACGAGCGGGTGATGGACGAGCTGCCCACCTACCCGGACGCCGACCTCGACCTGCCCCCGCTCGGGATGTCGCACCCGTGGTTCTCGACGCGGCTCGGCGGGCTGCGGTACGCCCCGCTGCACGAGATGATCCACTGCGGGCAGATCGGCCTGCTCCGCCGGATGCTCGGGCGGAACCCGATCTGGTGAGTCTTCCTGGACCGCGGCCGTCTCGGCCGCTCCACCGACGCGCATACCAGCGGCCGAGACGGCCGCGCTCCAGGAAAGCCCCATGCTCGCCGCCGACTTCATCCGCGAGAACGCCGACGCGGTGAAACTGAACTGCCGGAACCGCGGGGTGTCCGAGGCGCCGGTCGAACGGGTGGTGGCGGCCGACGCCCGGCGGAGGGAGTTGGTCCAGCGGCGGAGCGACACGGCGGCCAAGAAGAACCAGGCTTCCGCCGGCTTCAAGAACGCGAAGACGGACGCCGAGAAGCAGGCCGTCCGCGAGCAGGCGGCCGCGCTGGACAAGGAGGTCGCCGCGCTCGACGTCGAGATCAAGCGGGTCGAGGCCGACCTGCTCGCGGATCAGCTCCAGATCCCGAACATGACCCACCCCGACGCCCCGGTCGGGGCGGACGCAGGGGCGAACAAGGTGGTGGCACAGTTCGGGCAGAAGCCGGCGTTCGACTTCGCCCCGAAGGACCACGTCGCCCTGTGCGAGGCCCTCGACCTCGCCGACTTCGAGGCCGGGACGAAGGTGTCCGGCCAGAAGTTCTACTTCCTGAAGAACGAGGCGGCGCTGCTCGAGATCGCCCTCGTCCAGTACGCGATGCAGAAGGTGGTGGCGAAGGGGTTCACCCCGGTCATCACCCCGGACCTGGCGAAGGTGGACGTGCTGGAGGGGATCGGGTTCATGCCGCGCGACCCGAACCCGGACACCCGCCAGGTGTACACCGTCGCCGACACCGACCTGTGCCTGATCGCGACCGCCGAGATCACCCTCGGCGGGATGCACCGGGACCACATCTTCGACGAGGCGGAGCTGCCGCGGCGGTACGTCGGGCTGTCGCACTGCTTCCGGACGGAGGCCGGGGCCGCCGGGCGGGACACCCGCGGGCTGTACCGCGTCCACCAGTTCACCAAGGTCGAGATGTTCGCGTTCTGCACCCCGGAGCAGAGCGAGGCGATCCACCAGGAGATCCGGGCGATCGAGGAGGAGATCTTCGCCGGCCTCGGGCTGTGCTTCCACGTCATCGACACGGCCACCGGCGACCTCGGCGGGCCGGCGTACCGGAAGTACGACCTCGAGGCGTGGATGCCGGGCCGCGGGAATGGCGGGGACTACGGCGAGATCACGAGCACGTCGAACTGCACCGACTTCCAGGCCCGCCGGCTCGGGGTGCGGTACAAGGGCAAGGGGTTCAAGGGGACGCGGTTCGTCCACACCCTAAACGGGACGGCGGTCGCCTGCACCCGGGCGCTGGTGGCGATCCTGGAGAACGGCCAGCGGGCCGACGGGAGTGTGAACATTCCCGAGGCACTGCGGCCGTGGGTCGGGAAGGACGTGATCGCGGCCCGGAAGGGGTAGGTGGTCAGAAGCGATCGCACACGGATCAAGAAGATTACAGGCAGGATCAAGAGGATCGGACGTAACCCAGTTCTTCTCAAATCCTCTGCATCCCGTCTTAAATCCTCTTCATCCGTGTGCGATCGCTTCGTCTTTGTCACCCGTGCGGCGGGTGCAGCACCCACCCCGGCGGCAACTCCCACTCCTCCGTCTCCGCGTCCGCCTCCGGCTCGGGTTCCGGCTCCCAGTTCGCCGCCCGCACCTCGCAGCAGTGTCGGGCGATCACCAGGAACCCGCCGTACCACAGCCAGGTGAACCGGAACAGGTTGTGGCCGAAGTTCCCCATGAACAGGAGCAGGAACACCGCCAGCCCGACCGCCGACGGCAGCGTGAACAGCAGGTCGTTCCGCCACTCGGGGTAGCCGTCCCGGAGCCGCTTCACCGCCCGCAGGTTCACCCAGAAGCACACCAGCACCGCCCCGAACGACAGCAGCCCGAGCGTCCCGAGTTCGCCGACCAGTTGGCCGTACAGGTTGTGCGACTCGATCTTGCTCCGGGTCGCCGGCCGCCACGCCCCGGGCCCGACCCCGCTCACCGGGCTGGCCGCCCACAACTGGAACCCGCGCGTCAACCCTTCGAGCCGCCCGTCCCCGGACTGCCGGGCGTTCTCCGGCCCGACCTCCGGGTTGACGATCGTCTCGAACCGCGTCTGCAGCGACTCCGGCAGGGCGACGAACGCGACCGGGGCCAGGCACGCGAACCCGACGAACGCCGTCTTCCGGTACCGCGTCCCCCAGACAACGACCGCGCACCACACCAGCAGCCCGAGCAGCGACGACCGCGACCCGGTGAGCAGGATGCACAGCCCGGACAGGCCGACGTACCCGAGCAGCGCCAACCGCCCGTACCGCCCGCCGAGGCCGGCCCGCCACACGGCGATGACGATCGGCAGTGCGAACACGATGCTCGCCCCGAAGCTGTTCGGGTCGCCGAGGGTGTCGTCCACCCCGATCATCCGGGCGATCCCCATCCGGAACGTGTGCCGGCCGTTCGTGTACTCGCGGAACGAGTGGAGCAGGTACAGCGCCATCACCGCCAGGAACCCGACGGCGACGTCCCGCAACCCCTTCTCGTCGTGGACGGTGGTGACGAGCAGGACGTAGAAGACGACGATCTTGAACCAGTCCTCGACGACCGGCTGGCCCTTGTCGGCCCACGGGCTCATCGCCCAGCACATGAGCACGGCGAGGGCGAACGCCGCGTACGCCCCGTGCTGGGCGTTCGGCAGCCACCGCTTCCCGGGATACACAGCCCACACGGCGAGCGTGAACAGCATGTACACCCGCTCGACGCGGAGGTCGCCGAGCCACGGCCAGACCTCGAACGGGCGGTGGACGAACAGGAACATGTAGCCGATCAGGAGCCACCGCATCGCGGCACCGTCCGTGGTGTGTGGGTGGTCGGGGCGACATGCTAACCGGTCGCCCGGCCGGGCCGGAAGGCCAATCCGGGTCCGGTCGTGCCGGCTGCGCAAGATGGGCGGGCGGAGCCGCCGCCGGGGCTGCCTCCGGGGCCGTGAACCCTGCCGCGGCGGCGCCCCGCGCGGTTACCATAAGCACTCACAACCACCCGCGGTTAGCGACGCTTCGGAGAGGCGTCGGGAGCGTCACCATGAGTCGCGACCTGACCGGCAAGCGGGCGATCCTGACCGGGGCGAGCGGCGGCATCGGTCGGGCGACCGCCGAAGCCCTCGTGAAGGCCGGCGCGCGGCTCGCGCTCGCGTCGCGGAACGCCGAAGCCCTGAACGCGCTCGCCGACACCCTCCGGGCAGCGGGCGGGGACGTGCTCGTTGTCCCCACCGACGTGACGAACCCCGCCGACAGGCTGCGGCTGGTCGAGACGGCCGCGGACCGGTTCGGCGGGCTGGACGTGCTGGTGAACAACGCCGGGGTCGGGAGCTGGGGCCACTTCTCCACCTCGACGCCCGAGATCCTGCGGCGGGTGATGGAGGTGAACTTCTTCGGCCCGGTCGAGCTGACCCGCGTCGCCATGCCGCACCTGACGCGGGGGAACGAGCCGGCGGTGGTGAACGTCACCTCGATGTGCGGGCGGAAGGGGATGCCGGCGTGGCCCGAGTACTCGGCCAGCAAGTTCGCGCTGGTCGGGATGGCCGAGGCGTGGCGGGGCGAGTTCGCCCGGTTCGACGTGGATGTGGTCACCGTCGTCCCCGGCATGACCGACAGCGGGTTCCGCGAGAACTGGCTGCGGGCCGAGGGGAAGGCCGACCTGAAGTTCGAGGACGGGATGACGCCGGCGGACGTCGCGGCCGGGATCGTCGCTGCCCTGAAGTCGAACCGCCGCGAGGTGGTGCTCGGCCGGGAGGCGAAGCGGCTCCTGCGGTTCAACCGCTTCTTCCCCCGGCTCACGAACTGGCTGATCGCGCGAAAGGTGAGGAAACTTTATGGCCGGTGACCCCGCCCCGTCCCTGGCCGACGCCGCGTTCAAGGCCCGCCTCCGGGACCTCCGCCGGACCGACAACCTCACCAACTGGTACTACGTCGCCCGGACCTACCTGTACCTCGCCCTCGTCCTCGGCGGGGCGGTGTGGTTCTTCGAGGCGCGCGCCGGGTGGGGCCTGTCGTGGTGGTGGAACCTGCCGGTGGCGTTGGCCGCCGTCGTCTTGGTCGGGGCCGGGCAGCACCAGCTCAGCGGGCTGGCGCACGAGGGGTCGCACTACGTCCTGTTCCGCACCCGCCTGCTGAACGACCTGGCGTCTGACCTGCTGTGCATGTTCCCGCTGTTCGCCAGCGTCTACCACTACCGCCTCCAGCACCTCGCCCACCACCAGTTCGTCAACGACCCGGACCGCGACCCGGACGTGTCCCAGCTCCGGGCCAGCGGCCACTGGCTCGGGTTCCCGCTCCCGCGGCGGGCGTTCGCGGCCGCCCTCGTCCGGCAGCTCTGGCCGCCGCGCCTGGTCCGGTTCATGCGCGTCCGGGCGCGGTACAACGCGACCGGGACCGACCGCACCCCGTACCTCGCCGCCGGGCAGAAGCCGTCGAAGGGGGCGGTGCGGGTCGGCGTCGCGTACCTGCTGGCGACGGCCGCGGCCCTCGCCGCCCTGTTCTACATTACCGACGAGTGGTGGCCGCTGCTGGCGGTGCCGCTCGGCTTGTGGGCTGCGGTGTGCGTCGCGTTCCTCCGGCTGCCGGACGACCGGTTCCACCGCAGCCGGCTGAACCCGGTGGTCCACCCGCGGTACACGTCGATGCTGCGGGTGGGGTTCATCACGGCGGTGCTGGCGGGCGCGGCGGCGGCCACCCGGGCGACGGGCAGCCCCTACGTCGGGTACTTCCTCCTGCTGTGGGTGGTCCCGCTGTTCACGTCGTTCGCGTTCTTCATGATCCTCCGGCAACTGGTGCAGCACGGGAATGGCGGCCGCGGGCGGGTGAACAACACTCGGACGTTCCTGGTCGCCCCGGCCGTCCGGTTCGCCGTCTTCCCGCTCGGCCAGGACTACCACCTCCCGCACCACCTGTTCTGCACCGTCCCGCATTACCGGCTGCGGGAGCTGCACGACCTGCTGATGGGGTACCCGGAGTACCGGGACGAGGCGGTCGTGGTGGTCGGGTACTTCGCGTCGCCGGAGCGGCCGCAGGTCCACCCGACCGTGGCGGACGTGGTCGGCCCGGGGTACGCGCCGGCCGGCGGGGACGTGCACATCGACAACGAGGTGATGGCGGACGGGGTGTTCCGCGACCGGGAGGCGATCGAGGCGGAGGGCGAGGCGTCGCGGGCCGCCGCAGCCGCCCGGTGAGTTGGACTACCGGTCCAGGTAGGAGCGGACGGCGTCGAGCCGGGACGGGCGGTCGTCGAACGCCCGCCGGCACAGCGGCACGCCGCCGAGGTCGAGCAGGTCGAGGACCGCGTCGTGCGTCCGGCACGGGTCGACGAGGTACGGGACGTACAGCTCGACCGTCCGTCCGCCGGCATGGTCCCCCGGGGTGAACGCCCCGGCGAACCCGCGGGCCGCGCGCGGGGAGACGGGCTGCCACAGCACGTGGTAGCAGTTGATCACCCGGTCGGCGTTGAACAGGCTGTCGGTGGACTTGTACCGGACCAGCCCGGCGTCGAGCCGGGCGGCCTGCCCCTTGATCCGGAGGAACAGGTCCTCGGTCGTCCGGTATGGCCCCCAGGCCGACACCCGCCACCGGTTCGCCCGCATCAGGTCGGCGGTCGCCCGGAGCGGCAAGTTAACCCCATCTTCGGGGCGGAGGGTGAACCGGACGACGAGGGTGGTCGAGATCCAGCTGATCGACACCACCTCGGCCGGGCCGTCGGCCGGGACCCGGACCGCGGCGACGAACGCGTGGGTGTTCTCCCCCCGGAACGGGACCGACTGGGCCGAGAACACGGTCACGAAGTAGTCGTCCGCCCGCGCCCCGGCAGGGGCGACGGCCGCGAGGGCCAGCACGGCCGCGATCCGCTTCATCACCGCTCCTCCGGCGCACCCCGACAGGTATCGGCACGGCCGGGCGCCCCCTTCACCGCGAGGGCGGCCGGCGACCGGGGGCGCGGCCCGCCGGGGCCGGTCGGGGCGGTTATCCGGAGACGATCTGCTTGCGCCGCTTGATGTAGTCCCAGATCACGTACCGGTCGAGGTCCCGGCCGGCGGTGAACACCACCCGCCCCTTGGTCTGCTCGGCGATCTTGTACGCGAACCGCACGTCCTCCTCCGACTGGTTCCAGTTCGACAGGAGGAAGATGTTGATCGTGATCCCCTCCCGGGCGCAGAGCATCGCCTCGCGGAGCGTCGCCTCTTCCGTCCGCGGGTCCGGCGGGTAGAGCATGTACAGCATGCTCCCCTCGAAGTGGGCGGTCGGCAGCCCGTCGGTAATGAGCACCGCCTGCTTGTTCGGGGTGTCCTGGTTCGCCAGCAGCCGGCGGGCCGTCTGCAGGGCGTGCTGGATGTTCGTGAAGTGGTGCGGGACGCGGAGCTCGCTCACGTCCGGGTTGCTCATGTCCGCCCGCAGCCGGACCACGCTGTCGAAGATGCTGACCGGCTTCGGCATCAGCCCGGCAACCTCGGACACGTGCCGCGGCTTGGCGAACGTGTACATCTCGACGAACTGCAGGTAGTCGCCCGGGTACTCGGTCCGGATCAGCCCGTCGAGCGCCAGCCCCATCTTCTTCACGTTCACGTACAGCCCGTGCCGCATCGACCCGCTCATGTCGAGCAGGACGCAGGTCGCCGCCTTCGGCGTCACCCGGGTGCGGTGGATGACGATGTCGTCCGGGGTCATCCGCACCGGCAGCCCCGGCCCGGCCCGCAGCAGCGCGTTCGTCATGCTCGCCGGGATGTCCATCTGCGACACGCTGTCGCCGAACTCGTACGGCTTCGTCTTCGGCGACTCGACCGCCCCCTCGCCCATGACCGCGTCCGGGTGCCGGCCGGTGCGCGACGCCTGCAGGTCGGCGAAGATCTTGGTCAGCACCTTCGACTGGAACAGCCGCAGCGCCTTCGGGGTGAGCCGGAACTTGCCCCGGCCGTCGTCCTCCAACCCCTGCCGCTCGGCCTGCTCCCGCATGTAGTCCTCGATCTGCTGCTGGAGCGCCGCGAGCCGGTCCATGTCCCCCGGCTCGGCATACTTCGACAGCTCCTCCAGGTCGATGATCGCGAGCTGGGCCGTCTTCTTCGCCTGCTCGATCTGCTTGAGGAGCTTGTCGATCTCCTCCAACTCCTCCTTCACCTCCAGCGCCTTCGGGACATCCATCTTCTCCCGGCCGGTGAACTCGTACTTGGCGGCCAGCTCGTCCACCTGGTACTTCTCGCCGAGCAGTCCGGCGACCAGGACCAGGTCGCGGGCGAACGGGTCGGTGTCCTTGCCGACGCGGAAGTACAGGTTCTCCAGGTCGGCGAGCTGCTCGTCCTTGACCGCCTTCTGGTACGGCCCGGCGAGCTTGGCCGGCGGGGCCGCCTTCTTCGCGGCGTTCCGGAAGGCGTCGGCGGCGAGCTTCGTGACGTGCCTGGTCTCGTACGTGGCGAGGATCTTCCGCTTCCGCTCCAGGAGCATCTCCTTGATCGCGTTCAGGCTCGGCCCGAGGCCGGCGATCTGGGACGCGTCGAGGCGGATGGCGTTCCGCAGCTGCTCCTCGGTGAAGTCGTCGGTGTCGCCGTACTCGAGAAGGTGGTCCATCATCGGGGACACCAGGTCCGGCGGCGGGGCCGTCGGGCTGGGGAAGTTCACCGGGTCGTACTTCTGGTAGGTGTGGACGAGGCCGCCGGGCGTCTCACGTTCCTGCTCGCTCATCGGGTCCCCCGCGTCGGTACGAACCCCATTGTAGACGGGGGCCCGCTCCGGCGCCGCGGGTCGGGGGTCAGTTGTACCAGTCCGCCCGCGTCAGCGGCATCCCCGCGGCCCCGTCGGCCGGCTTCGACGCCAGCACCTGGTTCAGCCCGTACGTCCCGTACCTGAACCCGAGCGTCGCCCCGGCCATGTAGATGCGGAAGATCCGGTACGTCACCTCGCCGACCACCTTTAGCACCGCCTCCCGGTTCGCCTCCAGCTTCCGCACCCAGTTCTCCAGCGTCAGCACGTAGTGCTCGCGCAGGTTCTCGACATCGCGGATCTCGAACCCGGCGAGGGCGGCGCTCTCCTGCACCCGCAGGACCGTCTGCAGCTCGCCGTTCGGGAACACGTACTTCCGGGCGAACGCGGTCCACCGCGGGTACGGGGTGAGCGGCCGGAGGGTGATGCTGTGGTGCAGGTACGCCCCGCCCGGCCGGAGGCACTCGAACACCTTGGCGAAGAACACCGGCAGGTTCTTCACCCCGATGTGCTCGCCCATCCCGACGCTCGACGCCTTGTCGTACTCGCCGGGTGCGCGGAAGTCGCGGTAGTCGGCGTACACGATCTTGACCCGGTCGCGGACGCCCGCCTCGTCCACCGCCCGCTCGCACCACTTCGCCTGCTCGCCCGCCAGCGTCACCCCGGTCGCGTGGACGCCGTAGTGCTTCGCCGCGTGGATCACCAGCCCGCCCCACCCGCACCCGAAGTCGACGTACTTCTCGCCGGGCTTCAGCCGCAGCTTCCGGCAGACGTAGTCGAGCTTCCGCTCCTGGGCGATGTCCTGGTGCTCGTCGGCGGACGCGAAGTACCCGCAGGTGTACTGCAGGTTCTTGTCGAGGAACAGGCGGTAGAACTCGCCGGGGAGGTCGTAGGTGTACGAGATCGCCTCGCGGTCCTTGGCGGTGCTGTGGTCGCCCTCGGTCGGCCGGCCGGCCTTCGAGGCGTCGCGCGGGTTCTTCCGGTTCGGCAGCCGGCGGAGGGCGCGGAGGAGCCGCAGCTTCGCCCACAATGACCGCCCCTCGGCCATGCGGACGATGTGCCGGAGCCACCCGGTGAAGGCGAAGATGTCGCCGTCGATGTCGAAGTCATCGAAGATGTACGCCTCGCCGAGGCCGACCCGGTCGAACGGCCAGAACATCGCCCGCACCGCCCCGGGGTGCTTGAGCACGACGGTGAACGGCGTCGGCCCGGTGCTCGGCTGCCAGGTCCCGCCGTTCCACAGCCGGGCGGCGAAGTTCGCGGGGTAGCCGTCGGTCAGGGCGGCGAGCACGCCGACGGTCGTGGCGGCGGCGGGGTCGGCGGGGGCCATGTGCCGTCTCGTGCGGTGGCGAGAGGGGCGTGCGGCGCGCTCAACCCGCGGGGGCGGGTGCGGCCGGGAGCCGCGACCGGCACTCGCGGACCTCCGGTCGCACCCGGTCGGTCTCGGCGAGGAACCCGGCCGTCGGCGGCCGGTCGTTCACCGGGTTCGTCTCGACCCGCCGGGGGAGGGCCAGTTGGGTCCGGAACCGGCGGACCCGGTCGACCGTCGGCTCGGGTCCGGCGGCGGTCATGGTACCTCTCGGGGTTCCGACGACAACAACATACCCGATTCCGCGGGGGTGACTACACGACCCCGGTGCGTCCGACCGGTTGCACACGTACCCCGGGCGGGGTGGTGGAGCGGACGCGCCGGAATATCTTGCGGGCGGACACCCGAACAGCGGCGCGGGCCGCTTGGGAAGGGGTACAAGCCACACGCCGGATGGGGAAACCGCCGGTGGCCGGACGCCTGGGCGGTGACGGCGACGCGGGAGTACGAAGGGGTGGCCAGGTGTACGGCCCGGGCCGGATCGGTTGAGCGGCCCGGGCCCCGCGAGCACGGCACGCCCCCGGCCGCCCGGCCGCCCCGGCCGTCACTTCGCGTACTTCTGCGGGCTGGCGTTGAACTCGTCCCGGCAGCCGGAGCAGCAGACGTAGTACGTCTTCCCGCCGAAGTTCACGGCGATGGTCGCGGCCCCGCCGCTGACCACGCACTCCGGCTTCTTCGCCCCGCCGGCGAACGACGTCCCGTCCCGGTTCCCGTTCATCGCGAACTGGGTGTCGAACAGCCCCTTCCCGCCGTCCTGCTTCTCCAGCTTCACCTGGAACCGGTCGCCCTCGGCCAGGGTGTTCAGCGTCAGCCGGTACACGTCCTTCGTCTTCGCGTCCGTCCGCTCCAGCTTCAGCCCACCGCCCTTGGCCAGGTCGCCCTCGAACACCTGCTCGGTCTTGTCCGGGGCCGCCAGGGTGAGCCGGTACTTCTTCTTCGCCGCGTCGTACCGCAGCTCCCCGGCCCCGAAGTGCTTCCCCTTCCCGCCGCCGAAGTCGGCCACCACCCAGGCGGCCCCGTCCTTGAACCTCCACCCCCAGCTCACGTCCTCCTTCCACGCCTTGGTCACCGCCCCGGACTTCTGCGTCCCCTCCAACTTCCACAGCCCGATGAAGTCCTGCACCTCGGCCAGCGCCTTCTTCTCCGCCGCCGGGTCCGCCGGCTTCTTGTCGTCCGGCCTGGCCTTCACGGGGACGAGCGCCGCCCCCATGACCGAGAAGATGCCGACCGTCAGCCCGGTGAGGGCGATGAACCGCGACAACATGGGCGACTCCGCTGGGGATTTCTGTGGGCGGGCAGGAATTGGACGCCGCCGCCGCTGCGGCGGTTCCCCGTTCCGCACCAAGCGTAAGCCACGAACCCGGGGCGGGCCAGTGCCGCCCGAGCCGGACGCGTGAGCGACGGAAGAAGCAAGACCGTCGCTCACGCGTCCGGCTCGGACGGTCCGGTCACCGCCGCGGGAGCAACTCCGGCAGGTTGGCGATCCGCAGGGCGGTCACCGTCATCACCTGCGCCCCCTGCACCAGGTTCGGCTCCTTCGCCTTGTCGAACGTGTCGCTCTGGGTGTGGTGCGTCAGCCGGTACTCGTCGATCTCCTGGTTGCACGCGAACCCGGGCACCCCGGCGGTGTGGTACGACCAGTGGTCCGTCCCGCCGCGGATCCCGCCCAGGGTCAGCCCCTGCCAACCCTCCACCGCCTTCAGCCCGGCCAGCTCCACGTCGAGGATCTTCTTGCAGCTCTCCCGCCCGAGCACCCCGAACCCGGTCACCTTGCCGGTCCCGGTGTCGTGGACCAGCGCCGCCGAGTGCCGCGGCAGCTCGTCCTTGTGCCGCTCGACGTACTTCCGCGACCCGTGCAGCCCCTGCTCCTCGCCGCTGTACAGGGCGAACCGGATCGTCCGCTTCGGGCGGTGGCCGGCCTTCGCCAGGGCGGCGACCGCCCGGGCCGTCTCCAGCACGATGCAGGAGCCGGTCCCGTTGTCGGTGGTGCCGCTGGCCAGCTCCCACGAGTCGAGGTGCGCCCCGACCACCACGAACTCGTCCGGCTTCTCCGCCCCGACCACCTCGCCGACGGTGTTAAAGACGGTGATCGGACCGGGGACGAACGTGTTCTCGATCTCGACCTCGA
This sequence comes from Isosphaera sp., assembly GCA_013822345.1. Taxonomy (GTDB): domain Bacteria; phylum Planctomycetota; class Planctomycetia; order Gemmatales; family Gemmataceae; genus Gemmata. Next base: position 41,238 of record PNKH01000018.1, on the reverse strand, counting down.
CCCGGGTGGCCTGGTCCGCCCGGCCGGCGAGGCGGTACAGCATGGCGTAGTGCTCGTGGGCCATGTACACCCGCGGCATCCGGGCCTCGGCGGCCGCCCGGTCGGCCGGCCACCCGCCGGTGGTGACCAGCAGCCCGTGCGGCTTGCCGGCGTCCGAGCACAGGCACGCCGCCCCCTCGGCCTTCAGGAACTCGGTCAGGTCCGCCCCCATCCCGCCGGGCTGCAGCTCCGCCCGCACCAGCTGCTCGTCGATCTTCTTCGGCTCGTCCTTCTTCGGCTCCTCCTTCTTCGGCGGCCCCGTCGGCGGGCCGTAGCTCAGGTCGGTGATCGGCTTCACGTTGGCCGGCGGGGACACCAGGACCACGGCGTTCTTCAGCTTCCCCTTGTACTGCTGCAGCTCGGCCTTGGTCCGGGCCTTGAGGACGACCACGTCCCCGGTCACCTTCCCCTTGGTCCCGGGCGTCCACCCGGCGGCGGCGATCAAGAGCTCGGTCTTCGTCTGCGGCTCGACCACCCGCATGCTCGCCCGCCCGCGCTCCCACCCGACCGGGATCTCCCACGGCTCCAGCCGGACGTTCTCCAGCCCGTACGCCTTCATCTTGTCGGCCGTCCAGTTGTTCGCCCGCTCCAGGTTCTTCGACCCGGTCAGCCGGCCGCCGATCACGTCCGACAGGTACTGCAGGTTCTTCATCAGCTCGGACCGGGCCTTGACCTCGGCGACGGCCAGGCGGTCGAGGTCGGCGGGGGCGACCCGGGGGGCGGGGGCGACGTCCGCGGCCGGGGCCGGGACGAGGACGAACAGGGCGGCGGCGAACAGCGCCGGCCGGGCGGCCGCGAGGGGCAGCGACATCGGGGGTTGGCTCCGTGAAGGTTCCGAGAGGATCACCCATTCTGCCGCGGCCGGGGTCGGGCCACAACGGGCCGGGGGCGAGTTTTCAGAAACGGCCAATCTTCCCCCCCGCCCGGCGAACGGTCAGAATGAATCGCCCGTCCCCCGGAGGAGAGGCCATGACTCCACTCGTCCTGTCCGTGGCGCTGGTCGCCAGCCCGGTGGTCGAACTCGAGAAGAAGGCCGCACCGGCCCGCGACAAGGCGATCGACTTCCTGAAGAAGCAGCAGAAGGCGGACGGCACCTGGGAGGGGGTCGTCATCGCCACCCTGGCCGACCTGGAGGGCGGGACGACCGGCCTGGTCGCCCTCGCCCTGCTCGAAGCGGGCGTCCCGCCGAAGGACCCGGCCGTCGCCAAGGCGGTCGAGTACCTGGTGAAGCTGGAGCCGAAGAAGACCTACGTCGTGAGCCTGCAGACGCGGGTGCTGGCCCGGGTCGACGCGAAGGCTCACGCCAACCAGCTCCAGGCGAACGCCGACTGGCTAGTCAAGAACGGCATCGGGTGGCGCGTGGGTGACGACGGGAGTCCGGACGGGAAGCTCCGCGGGTGGAGCTACCCGCAGAACGACATCGCGGACGGGTCGAACACCCACTTCGCGGTTCTCGGGCTGCACGCCGCCGCACAGGCCGGGGCGAAGGTCGACGGGAAGGTGTGGGCGCAGGTCCGCGAGTTGTACTCCCGCACCCAAATCCGTGAGGGCACCTGGAGGTATTACGGCGGCGGGGCCGGCGAAGGGATGCCGGTGAGCGTGAGCATGACCGGGGCGGCGCTGGTCGGGCTGACCCTTGCCGCGAGGAACGAGAAGACGGGGAAGCCGGACCCGGCGTTCGACAAGGGGATGGCAGCGTACCTGGCGATGTTCCAGTTCGAGGCACCGAAGAGCACCGCGCACCACCTGATGGTCGTGGCGGAACTCGGCCGGCTGCTCGGGGTGACCGAGTTCAAGTCCGGAGCCAAGGCGCGGGCGTGGTATCGGGAGGGGGTGGAGAAGTTGGTGAAGGAGCAGAAGGAGGACGGGTCGTGGGCGTTCGGGAGGTTGATCGACGGCACCCCGGTCCTGGCGACCGCGTTCGGGCTGTACTTCCTCGGCCCGCCGGCCGGGAAGTGACGCCTGCCGAGATCCGGCACTCGTAGGGTGCGGTCGAGCCCGGCGCTTCGCCGGGCGCCGACGCACCACCGGCCTCGGGAGGTGACCCGGTGCGTCGTCGGGTCGCGAAGCGCGACCCTCGACGGCACCCTACTGGAGGAAACCCCGCCGGTGCGTCTTGGCGCGGCCCTCCCCGCGGGGTATGAGCCGCGGCCCGCGCCCCACGCGCGGGTCGCCCCCGCCCGAGGGTCACGGATGACCGTCCCCCGCCGGCTACTCGGCCTCCCCGTCGCCGCCGCCGCCCTCACGCTCCCGGCCTGCCTCAGCTTCGAGGCCACCCTCGCCCCGCCGGTCCTCCGCGACCGGCCGGCCGAGAAGGCGGTCGAGCTCGCCAAGAAGGACCAGTTCGCCGAACTCCCGTCCCGGCCCGGCGAGACCACCCCGAAGCGGGCCGTCGCCCCGCCGCCGAAGGACGCGTCCGCCCGCAAGCCGATCGAGCCCGTCCCGCCCGCACCGCCGGGCGGGATCAAGGTCGTCGGCGACCCGCCCGGCCCGTTCCCGCCCACACCGGCCGCCGCGCCCCCGCCGCCCGAGCCGCCGCTGTTGGCCGCCGTCCGGGCGTTCGCGGAGGGGAAGCCGGACCGGGCGATCGAGATCCTCCGGGCCCTCGACCCGGCGAACCAGGAACTCGTCCTGGAACTTGTCCCGGTCCTGACCCGCGGGGCGACCGCCGACCTCGCCGACCCGGCCGCCGCCGCCGCCCTCGCCGCCGAGGTCGACGCCGTCGCCGCCCGGCTCGAGGCCCGGGCCCCGCTGCGGGTCGGGAACGTCACCCTGTGCCGGCGGGTGGCCGGGTTCGGCCGGTACGACCCGTGGCCGGCCGGGCAGCCGTACCGCCCGGGGGACCACGCCCAGTTGTACCTGGAGGTGCAGAACCTCGCCCCGCTGCCGGTCAAGGGGCCGGCCGGGGAGACGCACCTGACCCACGCCCGGGTGGCCGCCCGGGTGCTCGACGCCAAGGGCACGGTGGTCCCGGTGCCGGACCCCGCCGACCGCCGCCGCCCGCTCGGGGAGGTGCGGTTCGACAAGAAACTGTACACCCGCGGCCCGGTCCGCGATGTCCACGTCCTGTACGCCTTCCCGGTCCCGCCCGCCCCCGGCGTCTACACCGTGACCGTCGAGGTCGCCGACCCGGACGGCCGCCGGGTCGCCCAGACGCCGCCGGTCGAATTCCGCGTAGCCGGTCCGTAGGATTCCCTTTTCGGCACTCCGCACCGAGGTTGGCATGTCCGACAAGGTCTTCTACCACGCCGGGGCGGTCACCCGGGACGACCGGAAGGCGGTCCTGAAGCAGGCCGGGGCGACGCTCTGGTTCACCGGGCTTTCGGGGTCCGGGAAGAGCACGCTGGCGGTGGCCGTCGAGCAGGCGCTGATCCGCAAGGGGCACGCCGCCTACGTCCTGGACGGGGACAACATCCGGTTCGGGCTGAACGCCGGGCCGAAGATCCTGGCGGAGACGCGGGGCTACCCGGAGGACCAGGCGAAGCGGTTCGGGCTCGGGTTCAGCGCCGCCGACCGGGAGGAGAACATCCGCCGGATCGGCGAGGTGGCCCGGCTGTTCGCCGACGCCGGGCTGGTCACCCTGACCAGCTTCATCAGCCCGTACCGGAAGGACAGGGACGCGGCCCGGAAGATCCACGAGGGGAACAAGGGGGGGGCGATCCCGTTCGTGGAGGTGTACGTGAGCACCCCGATCGGGACGTGCGAGCAGCGCGACCCGAAGGGGCTGTACAAGCAGGCGCGGGAGGCGGTCGCGGCCGGCAAGGGGATGGGGTTCACCGGGGTGGACGATCCGTACGAGCCGCCGCTCAACCCAGAGCTGACGTTCGACGCCACCGCCCAGAGTGTCGAGCAGGGCGTCGGCCTGGTGCTCGACTACCTGGCGGCGAAGAAGTTGATCGGGTGATTCTTCTGGGAGGGCGAGGCTCCCGCCGAGCCGGCGACACACGGTTCGGCGGGAGCCTCGCCCTCCCGACCCGACCGGTTGTGCGGGTCGGCGCGGGTACGCCGGTTGGTGGCCGCGGCGCGGTTGTGACGGCTCCCGGCGGCCGAACCGCTTCCCGATCCCCCGCCGCCTGTTGACGGTCCCCAAGTTCGCCAGTCCACTGCAAGTGACCCAGACGGAGCGACCGCGCGCCGGCCGACGGAATCCGACGTTTTCCGCTCAAGTCCGGCGGCGGGTGTTCTTGAATGTCCCGGAAGGCCAACGTACAGTTGTCGCGAACCGGCCGCCACCCGCGCCGGGACACACCGGATCACGGACCCCCCATGCCGGACTCCACCACCGAGCGACGCCCGAGTCGCCCCACGGAGGGGTTCACCACCGCCCGCCTCCCGGCCCACCCGGGCCGCCCGGCCCGCCTGTTCGTCCCGTCCGACTACCAGTCGAAGTACGCCTACCCGCTGGTCGTCGTGCTCCACGACGCCGGGGCCGACGAGGAGTCGGCCGCCCGCCTCGCCCCGCGGCTGAGCCGGCGGAACTACGTCGCCGTCTGCCCGCGCGGGTCGGTCCCGCTCCCGCCGGCGGCGGCCGGCCGCCGCGGGTACGGCTGGGCCGACCCGGCGGCCGAGGCCCGGTACGTGTCGGCCCTCGTCGCCCACGCCCGGCAGGCGTACCACGTCCACCCCGGGCGGGTGTACCTGGTCGGCGTCGGGGCCGGGGCGGTCGTCGCCCACCGCCTCGCAGCAGTGACCGCCGCGGCCGGGGTTGCGGTGCTGAACGGCCCGCCGGCCGTCCGCCGCCCCGCCGCGGGCGTGCGGGTGTTCGTCGGCCACGGGGCGCACAACCCGGTGGTCCCGGCGGGCGCCGCCCGGACGGCGGCCCGCGGCCTGGCGGCGGCCGGCGCCGACGTGCGGTTCCGGGCGTACCCGGCCGCGGGGCTGCACGACGACATGCTCCGGGACGTGAACCGGTGGGTGATGGACGCGGTCAGCCCCGACCCGGACGCGGACCCGCCGTTCGGCGGGTAAACGGATCGTCCGAGCCCGGGCGCCAGCGAGGGCCCGTGCCCGAAACCTCGCTGGCGCCCGGGCTCGGACGATCCGCGCCGCGTCATTCCACCCCGTATAGCGGCCCGCCGCGGGCGAACAGCGCGTCGACCCGCCGGGTCACCACCGGGTCCTCCTCCAGCGGCGGCGGCATGTGCGGCTTCAGCCGGGCGTCGACCACCACCGGCCCGGTGCAGCCCCAGTGCTTCCGCACCACCCCCGCCCCGACCCCGTGCACGTCGTTCGCCGGGTCGCTCCGGGTGAACGTCACCCACAGCCAGTTCGCCAGGCTCCGGGCCGCGAACTCGCTGTCGTCCACGACGGTGATCAGCGGGAAGCCTGCCGGTCGCCCGTTGCCAGTTGCCAGTTGTTCAAGAAGCTTCTCGATGTCTCGCGGGCAGTCCCCACCCGACCGCCACTCGACAGGCAACGGGCGACCGGCGACTGACAACACGCCGGGCATCACCACCCGCGGGTCGGCGAAGCCGTCCGGCAGCCGCAGCCCCACCGGCACCTCCGTCCCGAGGTCGCGCCGCTTCGGCCCGGCCGCCGCCACCACCACCTTGCTCCCGGCGTTCAGCCCCATCCCGGCCGAGTAGTCGAGGGTGTCGACCGTCGTCCGCGTCTGGAAGTGCAGGTCGGCCTCCGGGTCGAACCGCTCCAGGACGTGCCGGAAGAACGCCGGGATGTCGTGGATGTCCAGGTCCGGGGCGTCCTCCTTCGCGGCCACGAACAGGTACTTGGCGAGCGACAACTGGCCCTGCCCGAGGACCGCGTTGGCCAGCGTCAGCAGCTCCTGCGGCCGGCGGGTCGCGGCGTACGGGACGTACCGCTCGCTGCCCAGCGCCAGCAAGAGCGGGTGGACCCCGGCGGCGTCCACGGCGTGGACCGCGTGCAGCCCGGGGATCACCGTCGGGATGACCGGCCCGGTCAGCTCGTGGATCAACTCCCCGAACGACGTGTCCTCCTGCGGCGGCCGGCCGACCACGGTGAACGGCCAGATCGCCCCCGCCCGGTGGGTGACGCGGGTCACCGTCATCACCGGGAAGTCGTGGGCCAGGCTGTAGTACCCGAGGTGGTCGCCGAACGGCCCCTCCGGCTTCGTGCGGGTCGGGTCGATGTGGCCGGAGATGACGAAGTCGGCGTCCGCCGGCACCGGCAGCGGCCCCGCGGCGCACAGGCGTAACCTTCTGCCGCCGAGCGCCCCGGCGAACGCGAGTTCCGGCAGCCCCTCCGGCAGCGGCATCACCGCCGCCACCGCCAGCGCCGGCGGCCCGCCGACGACCACGTTCACCGGCAACACCTCGCCGCGCCGCCGGGCGGCCGCGTGGTGCACCCCGATCCCGCGGTGGATCTGGTAGTGCAGCCCGCACTCGCGGTCCGGCTCGTACCCGTTCCCCGACAACTGCACCCGGTACATGCCGAGGTTCGACTTCAGCCAACCCGGCCGGTCCGGGTGCTCGGTGTACACCTGCGGCAGGGTGACGAACGCCCCGCCGTCGCGCGGCCAACACACCAGTTGCGGGAGCCGCGACAGCGTCGTCGGATGGGCGAGGACCGGCGCCCGGCGGACCCACTTCGGGCGGAGCCGCCAGGCCAATAGCGGCACGTCCCAGTACCGCCACGGCCGGCGGGCGAGGTTCCCGGGGTCGGTCTTCAGCTCGACCAACTTGCGCACCCCGGCGAGCGCGTCCCGGAACAGGAAGTGCGTCCGGTCGCGGGTGCCGAACAGGTTCGAGACCATCGGGAAGGGCGTGCCCCTGACCCGTTCGAACAGCACCGCCGGCCCGCCGGCCCGGTACACCCGCCGCTGCACCTCGGCCGCCTCCAGGTGCGGGTCGATCTCGCCGGGCACGCGGCGGAGGTGACCCGCCCGGTCGAGGTCGGCGACGCACTCGGTGAGGTTCCGGTGTCCCATGCGTGTGAACCGCGAGAAGGGCGACCGCCCAACCGGCCGGTCGGGGTAGAAAATCGTGGCCCGGGCTGAGCCGATTCCGCCCCCGGCGAGAGTTTGTACACCGGTCCGTCGGGGCTGTCCCGTTTTTCCCGGACGTGGTTAGGAACGGGCCGTTTCGGGCCTAAGCTGGACGGGGACCCGTGCCCCGCCCGCGCCCCGCGCGGGGTCACCCGACCGCTCCGGCCCATGCCCACCCCGCCCCCCCGTCTGACCTCCCCGGCGGCGCTCGCGGCCGCGGCCGTCCTGGCCGGGGTGGGGCTGCAGGCGGTGCTCCCCGGGGCCGCCCTGTACCTGGCCGGGGCGGGTCTGCTGGCCGCGGTCGCGGTCGCCGTCTTCCGCCCCCGCCCGCCGGCCCCCGCCCCCACCCCGCTGCGGCTGCTCGAGTCGGCCGTCGTCCACGCCCGGGACGCCCTTGTCATCTTGGAGCCGCACCCGCGGCCCGGCCGCGGGCGGGCGGTGGTGTACGCGAACGAGGCGTTCTGCCGGCTCACCGGGTACTCACGGGACGAGGTCCTCGGCCGGTCCCTCCACTTCCTCCGCGGCCCGGAGTCGGACCCGCAGACACTCGATGCGATCCGGGCCGCCCTGGACGAGCAGCGGTCGCTGCGGGTCGAGCTGCGGAACTACCGGAAGGACGGGACCGAGTTCTGGGTCGACCTGAACCTGGTCCCGATCCCGGACCCGGCCGGCGGGCCGTCGTACTGGGCCATCATCCAGCGGGACGTGACCGACCGGAAGGCGGCCGAGGCGGCCGTCCGGTCGGCCAACCAGCTGCTCCGGTCGATCATCGACGCGTTCCCCGGGATCATCAACGCCAAGGACGCGGCCGGCCGGTACCTGGTGATGAACCGGTTCCAGGCGGACCTGCTCGGGGTGCCGCCGGAGGAGGCGGTCGGGAAGACCCCGGCGGACTTCCTCGGGCCGGGGTACGCGGAGGCGGCCGAGGCCCGGGACCGGGAGGTGCTGGCGGCCGGGAGGGCGGTCCAGTTCGAGGAGGTGTACCCGCCGGGGCCGGGTGGCCGCCCGCTGGTCACCACCAAGGCCCCGCTCGGGCCGGAGACCGGGGCGGCCGGGGTGGTCTGCGTGTCGTCCGACGTGAGCGCCCTGAAGGCCGCCCAGGACGCCCTGCGGCGGAGCGAGGCCCTGTTCCGCGGGATCTTCGAGGGGACCTCGGCCGGGGTCACCCTGACCGACCCGTCCGGCCGGTTCGTCGCCTGCAACCCGGCGTTCGCCGCCCTGGTCGGGCGGTCGATCGACGAGGTCCTGACCCTCACCCCGGCCGACCTCACCCACCCGGACGACTGGGCGGTCCAGGAGCCGCTGTACGACGAGGCCCGGGCCGGCATCCGGGACCGCCACCGGATCCACAAGCGGTATTTCCGGCCGGACGGGTCGGTGGTGTGGGTGGAGCTGTCGTACGCCGCCGTCCGCGGGCCGGGCGGGGAGTACGAGTACGGGCTCGGGGTGTCGGTCGACGTGACCGACCGGAAGCGGCTGGAGGAGCACCTGCTCCAGTCGCACAAGCTGGAGGCGGTCGGGCAGATGGCCGGGGGCGTGGCCCACGACTTCAACAACATCCTGACCGCGATCCTGGGCAAGCTCGCCCTGATCGACCTGCCGGCGGGCGACCCGAACCGGCCGCACCTGGCGGCGGTCGAGCAGGCCGCCGCCCGGGCCGCCGACCTGACCGGGAAGCTCCTCGGGTACGCCCGGAAGAACCAGCTCGTGTCGGCCCCGGTCCACCCGGGGGACGCGTTCGCCGAGGCGGTCGGGCTGATCGGCCACGCGCTGGGCCCGCGGGTCCGGGTGGACGTGCGGGTGGCCGACGACTGCGGCCCGGTCCGGGCCGACCCGACGCTCCTGTCGCAGGTGCTGCTGAACCTGTGCCTGAACGCCCGGGACGCGATGCCGGACGGCGGCACCCTGACCCTGGCGGCGGACGCGGTCGAGGTGACGGAGGAGGAGGCGGCCGGGTTGCCGGGGGAGGCGCGGGCGGGGCGGTTCGTCCGGCTCCGGGTGGCGGACACCGGGTGCGGGATGACGGACGAGGTGCGGGCACGGATCTTCGAGCCGTTCTTCACCACCAAGGGGGTGGGCAAGGGGACCGGGCTGGGGCTGCCGATGGCCCACGGGATCGTGAAGCAGCACCGCGGGTGGGTGACGTGCGAGTCGGCCCCCGGGGCCGGCACCCGGCTCGACCTGTACCTGCCGCCGGCGGACCCGGCCCCGGCCCGCCGGTCGGTGTTCCGGCCGGCGGCGCCGCCCCCGCCGCCGGAGGGGTCGCGGACCCCGTTCCCGATCCCGCTCCCGGGCCCGCAGGTCCCCGAGCCCGCCGCCGGGCGGCGGACGGTGCTGGTGGTGGACGACGAGGAGATGATCCTGGACGTGGCCCGGGCGGTGCTGGAGCCGGCCGGGTACGGGGTGCTGACGGCGGCGGACGGGGTGGAGGCGGTGGAGGTGTTCGAGCGGGCGCACGCCGGGATCGACCTGGTGGTGCTGGACGTGACGATGCCGCGGCTGTCCGGGCGGGACGCGTTCCGGCGACTGGTGGAGATCGACCCGGGGGCGCGGGTGCTGTTCTCGACCGGGTACTCGGCGGACGAGATCGCGGAGCTGAACGGGGCGCTCGGGCTGCTGGGCAAGCCGTACCGCCCGCACGAGCTCTTGGCGGCGGTCCAGGGGGCGCTGGCCGGGACCCCGGCCCGGGCCGCCGGGTGACCCCCCGGCGGCGCCGGACGACCCCGCACCGCAGCCCGGCCGGCACACCCATCACCGACGGAGACGTGCCGGGGGTACGAGAAACAGACCGCGTGGCCGGGTCGGGTGCGGCGCCGGCCCGGCCTGTCGTGACGACCGACCGGCTACTTCTTCCGCTTGAGCGTGACGAGCGGTTGCCCCTTGTCCGTGAACTCCGTGGGCCGCCTGTCCGGCGGCCCGAGCACCAGCTTCAGGACGTCCCCGTCCAGGTCGTAGATGACTCGCGGCGGGGCGGCGTTCGGCACCTGCTCCACGAAGGCCAGGTCCATCGTCTTCGGCTTCCTGGACCCGTCCACCTTGAAGATGAACTTCTGCTCCTTCCCGTCCTTCGGCTTCAGGGTGAGCTTGCCGCCAGCGATGACGACCTGCCCGTCCTTCATGTCGTCCAGCGCCTTCCCGTCGAGGGTCGCGGACGCGACCACCCACGTCCCTTCCAGCTTCTTCGCCTCGTCGGCCTTGTCGTCCGCGGCGAGGCCCGCGGTGACCGCGCACCCGACCCCGAGAATGAACAGCCATCTCAGCGGTGCCAGACGTGCCTCATGGGAGGGGATGTGACCGACGGCCTCCGGTGGCCGAACTTGTCGTGAGCTCGGCAGGCGCTGCCCGTGAGACGCCTCACGCTCAGGCTTGATCCACCGGTCAGGCTAACGGGCACAGGCTACCCGACCCGACGGCGTGGCGCGAGTTTCTGTGCCCCAACTGCTCCCAACCCGTCGAAGGGCAGGAAGACCTACCGGCGGCGCGTCAGGCCGACCCCCCCACGCCCGCTGGCCCGGCTCACGCCGCGCGGCGGCTCTGAAGTGCGCTCAGCAGAAAGTCCGCGGCCCGGTCGCACGCCCCGGGCACCGCCACCCGGTCGCGCAGCGCCGCGATCCGACCGACCGCCGCCTGCCTGGCGGCCGCGTCGTTCAGCCACCCCAGGACGTGCCCGGCGATCCAGTCCGACTCGTCCCGCGACGTGAGGATCTCGGGGAACAGGACCTCACCCGCCAGCATGTTCACGAGCGTGATCGACGACAGCTTCACCAGCCGGCGGGCCAGCCACTGCGACGCCACCCCCATCCGGTACACGATCACCGTCGGCTTCGCCCGGTACATCAGCTCCAGGCTCACCGACCCGGACACCGCCACGCACGCGTCCGCCGCCTCGATCACCTCCGGCGTCCGCCCGACGTACACCCGCACCGGCAGCCCGCCCGCCGACACCATCGCCCGCACCGCCGCCGCCTGACGCTCGTTGAACGCCGCCACCAGGAACCGGGCGTCCGGCCGGACCGCCCGCACCTTCCCCGCCGCCGCCAGCATCATCCCGAAGTTCGCCGCCACCTCCTGGTTCCGCGACCCCGGCAGCAGCGCCACCACCGGCCGGCCCGTCGCCCGCTCCTCCGCCACGAACTCCGGGTCCGGTCGCTGGGCCGCGAGTTCGTCGAAGTACGGGTGGCCGACGTAGTGCGTCCGCACCCCGCGGGACCGGTACCAAGCGTCCTCGAACGGCAGCGCCGACAGCACCCCGCTGCACCACCGCCGGACCGCCCGCACCCGGCCGCGCCGCCACGCCCACAGCTGCGGCGGGACGAAGTAGTAGACCGGGATGCCGGCGGCGTGCGCCCGGCCGGCGAGGGCGAAGTTGAACCCGGGGTAGTCGACCAGGACGACCGCGTCCGGGCGGGCGGTGCGGAAGTGCCGCCGGGCCAGGTCGCCGAGGCGGAAGAAGGTCGGGAGGTGGCGGACGACGTTCCGCACCCCCATGACCGCGAGGTCGGTCAGGGGGTACAGCAGGTCGGCCCCGGCGGCGGCCGTCTTCGGGCCGCCGAACCCGGTGACGCGGGTGGACGGGTCGCGGGCCAGCAGCGCCCGGACGAGGTTGGAGGCGTGCAGGTCGCCGCTCGGCTCCCCGGCGCTGACGAACAGGTTCATGACGGCGTCCTTGCCGAGGTTTCCTGGACCGCGGCCGTCCCGGCCGCTCCACCGATCCGACCCGGGTCGCTTCCGGGACGAACGTATCGCATTCCGACCGGGGTCGCAGCGGCCGGGACGACCACGGTCCAGGTCAGGTCTTCGCGGGCTCGGGGCGGGCGGCCGGCGGCGGGGTGGCCCCCGAGTTCCGCTTCCCGCCGGGCAACTCGGTCGCCTCCGCGACCCGCCGGTACCCGAGCGAGTGGAGCACCTCGAGCACCTCGCTCCAGGTCGGGAACGGCCGGCGGTTCTCCCGCTTGTACCGGTCCATCGCCTTCATGAACTCGGTCTCGGTGTCGTTGTAGTCCCGCTCGCAGGTGGTCGGGTCGATGAGCCGGCGGCGCTCGCTCGTCTTCCGCTTCGCCGCCGCGTTCTCGGCCCGCCGCCGGTCCAGGGCGACCGGGATGTTCCGCTTCCGCCGGTCCGCGCCGGCCGCCGCGCCGCTCGGGGTGGGAGTGGGCGTGCCCGCCGGGGGCGGGGTCGGGTCGGGGTTCGTCATCAGTGGCGGTGCCTCGCAGCCGGGGGGTTGGCTGGAGCCAGGGCGCAACCAACCGTGGCCGCGCGGCGCGTCGGGCCGACGGGATGGACGGGGCAGGGATAACGTACCCGACGAAACGGTGGTGTCAACCGGATTCCCGCCACCGCTCCCCCGACCGGGAATCTCCCGTCCCGCCTCACCCCGGCCGGAACCGATACCATGCCACCACCCCCCGGGGCCCGACCCGATGCCGCCCGACCCGCCGCCGGCGAACCTGATCCGCGTCTTCGACTTCTACGTCACCGTGATGTTCCTCATCAGCTTCCTCCGCCGGTACGACGTGTACTGGAACGCGATCCGCCTGCTGGTCGCCGTCCGCGGGCGGTGGCCGAAGCTGATCGGCCGGCTGGCCGAGCACAAGAGCCTGCTCTTGAACTGGTCGTTCTTCCGCCCGGCGATCCTCGCCCTGGTCGTGACCGTCCTCCAACTGGTCGCGTCCCGGGGCGTCTTCCCGTACGCCGTCCTCACCGGCGACCAGCTCCGGCAGGAGTGGTGGCTGGTCCCGATCATCCTCCTGCCGATGGTCCCGATGCTGGCGGTCGACATCTACTTCGTCGTCCGGGTCGGGCGGTTCGACCACGGCGAGACGGTGAAGTACCTGGACCAGGCCGAGGGCTGGCTCGGGTGGAAGGGGCCGGTGGTCCGGGTGCTGACGCTCGGGATCGTCAACCCGAAGCGGATCGTCGACGACGAGGTGCGGAAGAGCCTGGCCGAGATGAACACCACCCTGTCGTCGTCGCTCTGGTGGGTGATCGCCCAGACCGGGCTGCGGCTCGCGTTCGGCCTCACCCTCTGGACGATCTGGGCGGTTCACGGATGATGACCGGCAACCCGCGGAGACCCGCCATGCCGCCCGACCGCCGCCGCTTCCTGGCCGCCGGCGCCGCCCTCGCCGCCGTCGGCACCGCACCCGCGGCCGACGACCCGAAGCCGACCCGGCCCACCCGGATCGGCGTCTCGACGTACTCGTTCTGGCAGTTCAAGAACGAGGACCTCCGGGACCCGGAGGCGTGCATCGACCTGGCCGGCGAGATGGGGTTCGACGCGGTCGAGATCCTGCACCGGCAGATGAAGGACGAGTCCCCCGGCCACCTGCAGCGGCTGAAGCGGCGGGCGTTCGTGAACGGGATGAGCCTGAACGGGTTCAGCACCCACCAGGGGTTCCTGTTCCCGGCCAGGGAAGAACGGCAGAAGAACGTCGACCACACGGTCAAGTGCATCGAACTCGCCTACGCCCTCGGCGTGCCGACGATGCGGGTGAACACCGGGACCTGGCGGACGAGCAAGAGCTTCGACGAGCTGATGAAGAACCGCGGGGTCGAGCCGGTCCTCCCGGGGCACACCGAGGAGGAGGGGTACAAGTGGGTGATCGACGGGCTGACGGCGTGCCTGAAGGCGGCGGAGAAGTGCGGGGTGACGCTGGCGCTGGAGAACCACTGGGGCCTCGGCCGGACGCCGGAGGGCGTGCTGAAGGTCGTCGACGCGATCGACTCGCCGTGGCTGCGAGTGACGATGGACACCGGCAACTTCCTGGAGGACCCCTACGACCGGCTGGAGAAGCTGGCCCCGAAGACGGTGCTGGTGCAGGCGAAGACGTACTACGGCGGCGGGCTGTGGTACACCCTGGACCTCGACTACGACCGCATCGCGAGGATGCTCCGCAAGCACCGGTTCACCGGGTTCGTGTCGCTCGAGTTCGAGGGGAAGGAGAACCCGAAGACGGCGGTGCCGAAGAGCCTGGCCCTGCTGCGGAAGGCGTTCGCTTCGTAGGGCACGCACCGCGTGCCGGCGCTGCGAAGCCGGCACGCGGTGCGTGCCCTACGGAAGCCGTTCGCCGCGTGAGGAGGTGACCGGTGCCCGACCTGCGAGCCGCCCTGACTCACGCCGTCCACGACGAACTGGACGCCGCCCTCGGCCGGGTCGGCCACTGCCTGGCGCAACTCACCGACGAGCAGGTGTGGTGGCGGCCGCGGCCGGACCTGAACGCGGTCGGCAACCTGGTGCTGCACCTCGTCGGCAACCTGAACCAGTTGATCGGCAGCGGGGTCGGCGGGCGGCCGGACGACCGCGACCGGCCGGCCGAGTTCGCGGCGCGCGGGGCGGTGTCGGGCGACGAGTTGCTCGGCCGGTTGGTGCTGGCGGTGAAGCGGGCGAAGGAGGAGGTGTCGGCGGCGGGCGACGAGGCGCTGTGCGGGCCGATCCCGGTGACCAAGTTCGACTTCACCGGGCTGCAGGCGGTGGTGCGGAGCGTCGCCCACTTCCGCGGCCACACCCAGGAGATCATCCACCTGACGCGGACGATCCTCGGCGATGGTTACCGGTTCGCCGGCCCGCAGTGACCGTGGTTGGTCCGAGCCGGAAGCGTGAGCGGCGGGTTTTTGGCTTTCCGTCGCTCACGCTTCCGGCTCGGACGGTGGGTCACCCCGGCCGCTCCTCGAACCGCAGGTGCCGGACCGCCTCGCCCTTGTCCCGCAGCTCGGCCAGCGCGTCGATCCCGACCTCCAGGTGCGCGCGCACGAACCGCTCGGTCACGGCCGCGTCCGAGCGCGAGGTCTTCACCCCCTCCGGGGTCATGGGGTTGTCGGACACGAGCAGCAGCGCCCCCTTCGGGATGTGGTTCACGAACCCGACCACGAACACCGTCGCCGTCTCCATGTCGATCGCGCTGGCCCGGATGGTGCGGAGGTAGTCCTTGAACGTCTCGTCGTGCTCCCACACCCGCCGGTTCGTCGTGTACACCGTCCCGGTCCAGTAGTCGAGGTTGTGCCGGGCGATCGCCGCCGACAGCGCCGCCTGCATCCGGAACGACGGCAGGGCCGGGATCTCCGGCGGCAGGTAGTCGTTGCTCGTCCCCTCCCCGCGGATCGCCGCGATCGGCAGGATGAAGTCGCCGACCGTGGTCTTCTTCAGCCCGCCGCACTTCCCGAGGAACAGCACCGCCTTCGGCCCGACCGCCGACAGGAGGTCCATGACCGTCGCGGCCATCGCGCTGCCCATGCCGAAGTTCAGGACGGTGATGTCCTCGGCGGTGGCCGACTGCATCGGCCGGTCCCGGCCGAGGATCTCGACCCCGAACCGTTCCGCGAACAGCTCGACGTAGTGGGTGAAGTTGGTGAGCAGGACGTACCGGCCGAACCCGTCGAGCGGGCGGCCGGTGTACCGCGGGAGCCAGTCCCGCACGATCTCCGCCTTCGTCTTCATGACGCACCTCGCCGGGTGGTCGGATTGTGCCGGCCGCCGCGGCAGTTGGCAAGCCACACTCACCCCGGCCAGTGCCGCGGGTCGTCCAGCCAGGCGGCCACGTCCACCCGCGGGTCGATCATCGCCGCGTGCCCGGCCGGCAGCTCGACCAGCCGCGCCCGCGGCAGCCGCCGGGCCAACACCCGCCCCGCCGCGACCGGCACCGTCCAGTCGTTCGGGGACGCGAACACCAGCGCCGGGATGTCGATCTCGGCGAGCCGCGGCCGGAGGTCGAGGTCGCGCAGCAGCCGGAGGCGGTGGCCGTACACCCGCATCGGCACGTCCTTGGTCAACTCCCACCACGCGTCCTGGTCCGCCCGCGGGGTGGCGCGCGGGAAGAAGAACCGGGCCCGGACCGGCCGCGTCGCCGGGTGGCTCGGGCGGTTCGGGAGCCACGGCCCGACCAGGGCGAGCAGCTCGATGAACAGCCGCCGCGGGTAGCGGGCGAAGGTGTTCACCAGCACCAGCCGGCGGACCAGGTCCGGGCGGGCCAGCGCAGTCATCAGCGCGACCGCCCCGCCGAACGACTCGGCCAGGACGACCGCCGGGCCAGTCTCGTCGAGGTGCCGGACGGCGAGGGCGACGAGGTCGGCATAGGTGTGGCGGTCGTCCTGCGGGTAGCCGACGCACCGCGGGGCGAACCGGTCGTGCAGCCCGGCCTGGCGGTGCAGCAGCCGGCCGGTCCCGTCGACCCCGGGGAGGTACACGACCGGGCACCGCGGCGGCAGCGGCTCGGCGTGGGTCGTCATGGGCTCATCCCCTGAACCCGGCCGTCGTCGGCGACCGCCAGCCTCCCGGCGGCCGCGAGGACGTTCATCGCCTCGGCCACCCGCTCCCGGATGCGCGCCCCGGTCCGCTTGAACCCGAGCCGCCTGGCCACGGCCGCGATCAGCTCGTCCGCCGGCATCGACCCGAACGCGGCCAGCGCCCCGGTCACGGCCTCGGCGACCGCGGCCGCCGGCACGTCGTCGATCGCGGCATACTCCGGGCCCTCGGCATCCGGTTTACGCTTCGCCGCCGGCAGCAGGGTCAACGGCAGGTCCGGGGCGACCGGGATGGGCGGCCGCTTCGCCGCGTCCAGTGCCGCGAGGACGCGGCCGACCTGCCTCTCGCGGTCGCGCGCCCAGTCGGCGGACCACACCCGGACGAGCCGCCACCCGAGCCCTTCCAGCACCTCGCGCCGTAGCCGGTCGCGGTCCCGCGCCGTCGCCGCGGACCGGTACGTCTCGCCGTCGCACTCGACCCCGAGCAGGTACCGCCCCCCCTGCCCCGGGTCGCTGACGGCCAAGTCGATCCGGTAGCCGCCGCACCCGACCCGCCGGTGGACGGTCAACCCGCGCCGCGCCAACTCGTCGCCCACCTCGTCCTCGAACGGCGACCCGCCGCGGGCGGGTTCGCCCCCCGATTCGGCCAGCGCGACCGGCCCGCGCTCGGCGTAGTCGAGGAACGCCTTCAGCAACTTCGCCCCCTCCGACCCGGTCCGCGACAGGTCGATGTCGGCCGCGGTCATCGACGAGACGACGGTCATCGCCCACCGGGCGCGGGTGACCGCGACGTTCAGCCGCCGCTCGCCGCCGGCGCGGTTCAGCGGCCCGAACCGCATCGCCACCGTCCCGCTCTCGTCCGGCCCGTACCCGACCCCGAGCAGGATCACGTCCCGCTCGTCGCCCTGCACGTTCTCCAGGTTTTTCACGAAGAACGGGTCCGGCCGGCCGTCGTCGAAGAACCCTTCGGTGTCGGGCGACTCGCGGCGCCGCACCTCGATCTCGGCGAGGATCCGGTCCTGCTGCCGCTGGCTGAACGCGATCACCCCGAGGCTCCGGTCCGACTGCGTCCGGGCGTGCTCCATGACCAGGTCGGCGACGCGCCCTGCCTCGACCGGGTTCACCCCGTCGAGGAACCGCCCGTCCGCGACCCGGACGAAGGTCACGGCGCGGGCGGTCGCCTCGTCGGCGCTCGGGAAAGTGACGAGCCGGCCGTCGTAGAAGTGCCGGTTCGAGAACGCGATCAGCCCCTCGCGGCGGCTGCGGTAGTGCCACCGGAGCCGGGCCCGCGGCAAGCCAAGCGCGAGGCACACGTCGAGGAGGCTCTCGAACCCGGCGGTGCCGGCCGGTTCCTCCTCGTCGTCGCCGGCGGCGCGGGCGAAGAAGTCGGTCGGCGGCAGCTGCTTCGGGTCGCCGCCGACGACCAGTTGCCGGCCGCGGTAGATCGCACAGACCGCGTCGTGCGGCCGGACCTGCGACGCCTCGTCGAAGATGACGAGGTCGAAGATGAGGTCCGGGGCGTCGAGGTAGGTGCTGACGGCGAGCGGGCTCGTCATCAGGCACGGCTTCAGCCGCCGGAGGACGGTCGGGATCTGCCGGAACAGGTCGCGGAGCGGCAGGTGCCGCCGCTTCTTGTTCACCTCGCGCTGGAGGATGCCGAGTTCCGACCCGTCCGGGGCGTCGTCGCGGACGCGCGGGCGGATCGGGTCGGCGAGCAGTCGCCCGCGCACCCGCTGCGGGGTCGCGGTGATGCTCAGCCGGTCGAGTTGTGCGAACCGGGCGATGAGCCGCTCGTGGGACTCGGTCGCGAACCCGGCGAGGACGGGTGATTCCTGGTGGACGGCGTCGAGCCACAGCCGGAGGAAGCGGGCCCGGAAGGCGTCGGCGGCCGCGGCCGGCGGAAACTCCCCGGCCGACACCTCGTCCAAGATCGGGGCGAGGCCGAAGGCGGTGGCATCAGCCTTGACCTGCGCGAACCTTGCCCACTCGGCGAGGCGGTCCGCGTCGGCGGCACGGGCCGTCGCCCACGCCGCAAGGTCGGAGAGCGGGGTGTCGCGGAGGACGAGGTTGGTCGAAGCCGGCGCGTCGGGGTCGAACAGGTCGGCGGTGACGCGGCCCCACGCCTTTTCGAAGTCCGGCCGGGCGGTGTGGCTCGCCGCGAGGGCGGTTCGCAGCCGGTCGCGGGCGGCGGACTCACTGAGCGTCGCGGCGAGGGCCGGCGACACCGGCATCCGATCGAGCAGCGGGAGGAGCTGCGCCGCGAGGTCGGCGTGGGCGCGGGCGGTCGGCTCGTCCAAGGGCGGGCCTTGTCGGGTGCCGTCGAGGTCTGCGGAGCAGACCGACGACGCACCACCCGCCGCCGGTGCGTCGTCGGTCTGCTCCGCAGACCTCGACGGCACCCGACACGCCGACAGCCGTCGACGCGCCGCGGCGAGCTTCGACAACGTCTCGCCGCGCTCGCGGATGTTCGCGGCCGGCACGTCTGCACCGGGCTTCAGGAGCGACACCAGCACCCCGAGCGCGGCCGACTCGCGCCCGACCGCCGCCCGCTCCTCCTCCAGTCGCGCGGCGAGGTCGGCCGGCCGGACGCCGACTTCGGAGGGGAGCACCACCTCGCGCGCGGCCGCGGCCCACCGGTCGCGGAACGCCGCGTCGGCGCGGGTCAAATCCGCCGCGGCCGCCGCCACCGCGGTGCGGTCGAACGACCCGTCGCGCGCCCCCGCGGCGGCCAGAACGCCTGCGGCGTTCAACCCTTCGACGGTCGCTGTCCAGTCCACGGCGCCGCCCACGTCGAACCACTCGCCGGAATACGCGGCGGCCACCTGCCGGACCGCGTCCGCCTTACGGTGGTACTCGGCGAGCGCCGCGAGTTCGGTGCGGAACGCCGCGCCGGCGGGGAGCTGGCCGACGTGCCACGCCGCGACCTGCTGCCGGAGCGACCGCCACCGCGGGAGCAGCCGCGTCAGGAACGACCGCCCGGCGTGCGCCGCGTCCCGCACCAGGCGTGTCGCCTCCGGCGCGAGCGCGGCCGGCGACCACCGCTTCACCAGATCGATCCGACCGGCCTGAGCCGCCGTCTCGTCGTCGCGCGCCCGGGTCGCCGCAGCCGACAGTTCCGCACGCCGACCCGGGTTCCACCACGACCCGGGCACCGGCCCCGGTCGCCCGAACCACCCGGCCGCGGCCGCCACCTTCGGGCACTGATCGGTCGCGGGAACGCCAATCCCGAGCAGCCGACCCAACCCCGCCGCAGACATCGCCAGGTTGCCGGTCGCGGTGACGAGTTCGCGGAGGGCGGCGTCGGCGCGGCCGAGCGCGGCGAGGCGGTCGCACGCCGTCGGCGGTGTAGTGCGGAGGCGCTCACGATCCGGTGCGGTGGCGTCGAACCGCTCGACCGCGGCGGCGTCGAACTCGGGCAATTTGGCGGTGAGGTCGGCGATCTCGGCGAGCAGCCGGTGCCGCTCGACCGCCCCGGTCGCGGCCCGGCGCGGGTCGTCGGCGAACCACTCCGGCGGGAACAGCGGCGCGTCCACCACGGCCCGGGCGTTCGCCTCGGCCAGCGGCCACGTCCGGGCGGTCAGCGCTCCTGCGACAACGCCGGTCGCCGCGAGCGCCCGGCCGGCGGCTTCCGCGGCCGGGACCGCGGCGGCGAGGCGGGTCAGGTGGAACCGGGCTTCGTCGGCCGCGGCGTGCGAGTATGCCGTCACTTTGCACCCGCGCCACGGGTGGCCGCCGGGCTCCTCGATCACCGACCGGCAATCCGCCAGCCCGGCCAGGATCTCCGTCCCGCGGCGCAGGTACTCGGCGTCCTTGGCGTGCACGTCCGGGATATCGAGCCGCGACCGACCCGGCACCCCGACCAGGCGGGCGAGTTCGCCGTGGACCCGGAACGCGCTCCACCCGAGCGGCGGCCGCGCGGCGTGGAGTTCGGCGACGTACCCGTTCAGCCTCGCCCGCACGTGGGCGAGTTCGGACAGCGCCGCGGCCGCGTCCGGCACCCCCTCGGGCTTCAGTTCCAGGCTCTCCCGCAGTTGCTCCACCACCTCTTTTTTCCGGGCCT
The DNA here is from genome assembly GCA_013822345.1 of Isosphaera sp. Classification (GTDB taxonomy): domain Bacteria; phylum Planctomycetota; class Planctomycetia; order Gemmatales; family Gemmataceae; genus Gemmata. The sequence goes on along the minus strand of PNKH01000018.1, from coordinate 20,941 downwards.
TGTGGCTGTGCAACTCCAGGCAGAAGACGCCGACGCCGCGGGCGTCGAGCCGCCGCTTCACCACCTCCAGGGCGGCCGTCTTCTCGCTCACGAACAGCACCGTCTTCCCGGCCGCCAGCGCCCCCGCGATCATGTTCGCGATCGTCTGGCTCTTCCCCGTTCCCGGCGGGCCGTCCATCACCAGGTGCGCCCCGCGGGCCACCGCCTCGATCGCCTCGTGCTGGCTGCTGTCGGCGTCGAGGATGTGGACCGCCGCGGCCGGCACCACCTCCCGGTCCAGGTCGGCGGCCGCCGGCAGCCCCGCCGGGGCGGCGAGTGACACCGCGGTGTCACCGGCGACCGCCCGGACGAGCGGGTGGGCGGTCACCCGGGCCGCGTTCCGGCCCAGGTCCTCCCACATCGCCAGCTTCTGGAAGTGGAACACCCCGACCGCCGCCGCGTCCGTCACCGCCCACCGCGGGAACGGGCCCACCCGCTCGCGGACCGCCGCCAGGTACCGGGTCAGGCACTCGGGGTCGTCCGGGTCGAGCGGGCAGTCGGCGGCGGCCGGCAGCCTCACCCGGAACTGCGACGCGAGCAACTCGGCGAGCGAGTGGTTCGGCAAGATGTCGTCGTCCTCGGCCCGTAGGGTGAACGGCGACTCGACCGTCTCGCGCCCCAGCCGGACCGGGACGAGCAGCAGCGGCGCCAGCGACTCCTCGTCGTCCGCCGACTCCGACCAGCGGAGGAAGCCGAACGCCGCGAACAGCGTGGTCACCCCGTGGTCGGTCTCGGCCTCGCGGGCGGTCAGTGCCAGGCGGGCGAGGCGGGCGGCGAGCGGGCGGTCGCCGACGTCGGTCAGGAGGTGGTCGGGCCGGAGGTGCGGCGACCGCCGGCAGAGGTCGGTCAGCTCGCGGTCGAGGTCGGGGATGTCCTCGGCGTCGGACGCCAGGGTGTCCGGGTCGGGCACCTCCGGCGGCAGTCCGAGGAGGTCGCGCTTCCGCGGGAAGGTCAGCGCCGCCCCGTCGCGGACCAGGCTCGCCCACAGCTCGGCCGCGGTCGGGTGGAGCAGGTGCAGCCCGCCGCCGCGGCCGACGGCGAACCGGATCAGCCGGTTCCGCTTGCTCGTGTCGAGCAGGCTCTTCCGCCACCCGGCGAGGCGGGCGTCCGGGTCGAACGGCATCGGTCGGCCTCCCCCTGGTGACGCGGTCAGGATACCCGATCCGGCCCGCACCTGGTCTACGCGCGCGTCCATCGAGACGGTCACAACTCCCCGGGCGTTGATGTCTTCGGGTTCGGCCGTTTTTTCTTCTTGCCGCCGCCGCGTCGGTGGGTACATTTCGTCCTTGTGAAGTGGGCGGCAAAGTCGGCGGGCACCCGTTATCGCACGGAAAAGTCGGCGGTTACAGTCGGACGAAGCCCGTCCCCGCACCTGTCGGACGGCCCCCGCCACTCGCAGGAACGACTGACAACCAGCGGGCGAGAGGCGACGAGGGGCGGCCGGTTGCGTCCCCCGGCGGGGTGCGTGTCGCCGCCCGCCGACCCCGCACCCCGCCGGCCGGAGGGTTGGGCATGGCGCACCCGGATCACGCGACCCCGCACGGCACGGCGAGCGTCGCCCGCACCCCGGGCGAGCGGCCGGTCGTCGCCCCGGTGATCGGGGGGATGGCCGCGGCGTCGATCGGGATGGGGTTCTTCAGCATGGTCGTGTTCTGGTGGAACCCGTTCAGCACGATCCTCGCCGTCGTCGGCCTGTCCCTCGGGCTGTTCACCCTGGCCCGGGGGGTCCGCGGCCCGCGGGGCGAGAACTTCGCCCTCACCGGGGTGCTGATCTGCGGGACCAGCGTCGGGATCACGTTCACGCTGAACCACGTGCTCCGGTACATCCAGTGGGACACGCTCACCTGGTTCTGACGCGGGGTCGAGTGGGTCGAGGGTCGGTGGTCCGTCTGCCCGAGCCGAGGTGGCCGCCATGCCGCAGATCTTCCCGAAGGCCATGAACCCGATCGCCCGGGCCGTCATCCTCGGGCTGCCGGTGATCGCCGGGAGCACCGGGGTCGGGCTGGCCGCGTTCTACCGGTCCGGGTACGCAACCGGGATCGGGGAGATCCGGCCGCAGCCGGTCGCGTTCAGCCACGCCCACCACTCCGGCCAGCTCGGGATCGACTGCCGGTACTGCCACACCACCGTCGAGTACTCCCACTTCGCCAACGTCCCGCCGACCAAGACGTGCATGAACTGCCACCAGCAGATCTGGCAGGGGGCGGACATGCTCGACCCGGTCCGGAAGAGCTACAAGGAGGGGACCGCGATCCCGTGGGAGCGGGTCCACAACGTCCCCCACTACGCCTACTTCAACCACTCCATCCACGTCGCCAAGGGGGTCGGGTGCGTCTCCTGCCACGGCCGGATGGACCAGATGAACCTGACCGTCCAGACCCAGACCCTGCTGATGGAGTGGTGCCTGGCGTGCCACCGCGAGCCGGAGAAGCACCTCCGCCCGCGGACCGAGGTCACCAGCATGACCTACACCCCCGACCAGAAGGGGCCGGACGGGAACCGGAAGCGGTTCACCCGCGACGACCTGCCGAACCGCGGGCGGCTGGTCGACGACAAGGGCCGGGTGACCGACAACCCGCTCCTCGGCACCGAGCGGCCGGACACCCAGGCGGAAATGGGCGCCCTCCTCAAGGAGGAGTACCGGGTCCGCAACGCCGTGGTCCTGACGAACTGCTCGATGTGCCACCGGTAGCGGGCCGGAGGGCACGCGCGGCGTGCCGGGTCGGGAGTCGGCAGACGGTGCGTGCCCCACGTGCGACCTGAGGTTGCGATGAAGTTCGACACCACGGACGCCGCGACCGCCCACACCCCGCCCGCCCAGTGGCAGGGGATGGACGAGTACCTCGGCAGCCCCGAGTTCCTCGCCGCCGTCGCCAACGAGTTCCCGGAGGACGCGGCCGAGTTCGCCGACCCGGTCAGCCGCCGCCGGTTCCTCGGGCTGATGGGGGCGTCGATCGCCCTGTCCACCGGGGCCGGGTGCAACCTCCGCCCGGCCGCCCAGCGGCAGATCCTGCCGTACACCGTCCAGCCCGACCAGGTCCAGCCCGGGGTCCCGCTGTTCTTCGCCTCGGCCTGCCCGGTCGGCGGGTACGGCGAGGGCGTCCTCGTCCGCAGCCACGAGGGCCGGCCGGTCAAGGTCGAGGGGAACCCGGACCACCCGTCGAGCCGCGGCGGGGCCGGCCTCCTCGCCCTCGCGTCCGTCCTCGACCTGTACGACCCGGACCGGTCCCGCCAGGTCACCCACCGCGGCCAGCCGGCCCCGGTCGAGGAGGCCGTCGCCGCCGTCCGCAAGCTCCTGTTCGACTCCCAGGGCCGGCCGAAGGCGAACGTCCGGCTCCGCTTCCTGACCGGGACGGTCACCTCGCCGACGCTCGCCGCCCTCCTCGGCGAGCTGCTCGCCGCGTTCCCGCAGGCCCGGTGGGCGCAGCACGAGCCGGCCGCCGGTGACGGGGTCCGCGAGGGGACCCGCAAGGCGTTCGGCTCGCCGCGGACCGTCACCTACGACTTCGCCAAGGCCGACGTGGTCCTGTCCCTCGACGCCGACTTCCTCACCTGCGGGCCGGGCTCCACCCGGTACAGCCGCGACTTCGCCACCCGTCGTCGGCTCCGCACTGAGGACTTCATCAAGCACCTCGACGCAGACGATAAGGCCAAGTACGTCACCGCCGACCGGCTGAACCGTCTCTACGTCGTCGAGGGGATGCCGACCCCGACCGGGTCGGTCGCCGAGCACCGGCTCGCCCTGCCGAGCAGCCAGGTCGAGGCGTTCGCCCGGGCGCTGGCCCGGAAGCTCGGCGTCGCCGGCGCCCCGGCCGGCGGGGCGGAGTTCGACAACCACCCGTGGCTCGCCCCGCTCGCCGACGACCTCGCCGAGCACAAGGGCAAGTCGGTGGTGGTCGCCGGCGACCACCAGCCGGCCTCGGTCCACGCCCTCGTCGCCGCGGTCAACGCCGCCCTGGGGAACGCCGGGCAGACGGTCTTCTACTCCGCCCCTGTCGCCGCCCGGCCGGACGACAAGGTCGTCGACCTGAAGAAGCTGACCGAGGAGATGGCCGCCGGCCAGGTCGACCTGCTCCTCGTGTTCGGGTCGAACCCGGCGTACACCGCCCCGGCCGACGTGCTGTTCGCCGACGCGGTCAAGCGGGTCCCGTTCACCCTCCACCTCGGCACCCACGTCGACGAGACCGGGGTGCTCTGCCACTGGCACCTGAACGAGGCCCACTACCTGGAGGCGTGGGGCGATGTCCGCGGGCACGACGGCACCGCCACCGTCCAGCAGCCGCTCATCGCCCCGCTGTTCCAGGGCGTGTCGGCGATCGAGTTCCTGTCCGCCGTCCTCGGGGCAGCCGACACCGCCCCGCCCGGCGGCCCGGTCGCCCGCCGGCCGCGCGAGGGGCACGACATCGTCCGGGCGTACTGGGAGAAGACCGACGAGGTGAGGAAGACGTTCCCCGGGTTCACCGCCCCGGAGACGTTCGAGGTGTTCTGGCAGCAGGCGGTGCGGTCCGGGTTCGTCGACGGCACCCGCCCCGTCTCCGGCAAGGCCCCGGACCTCGCCCCGAACTGGGCCGAAGGGCTCCCGGCCCCCGCCGCCCCGGCGTCCGGCGACGCCTACGAGATCGCCTTCCGCCCCGACCCGACCCTGTACGACGGCCGGTACGCGAACAACGGCTGGCTCCAGGAGGTGCCGAAGCCGGTCACCAAGCTGACCTGGGACAACGCCGCGTTCGTCAGCCCGAAGACGGCCGCCAGGCTGTCGGTCGACAAGACGTTCCGGTGGACCGGCGGGGAGCACGGCCGGGCCGAGGTGACGGTCCTGGAGCTGAAGCTCAACGGGCGGGCGGTGCGGGCCCCGGCGTGGGTCCTACCCGGCCACCCGGACGGGGTGGTGACCGTCCACCTCGGGTACGGCCGGCCGCGGGCCGGGAACGTGAGCACCACCCCGGCCGAGCCGAACGCCGCCGGGGACCCGGTCCGCGGGTTCAACGCCTACGCCCTGCGGACCTCCGACGCCCCGTGGTTCGCCGCCGGCCTGGCCGCCACGTCGACCAAGGACACCTACTTCCTGGCCTGCACCCAGGGCCAGTGGTCGATGCGGCAGAAGGACGTGGTGACCGGGCACGAGTGGGACCGCAAGCCGGTCCGGTACGGCGACATCGCCCTGTACAAGAACAACCCGTCGTTCGCCAAGATCCCGCCGACGGCGGCCGGCGAGACCGACCTGATCAACGAGAACGTCCCCGGCCCGAAGGGCGGCCACAGCCACGGCCACTCCCACGGCAAGGACGAGAAGAACGGGAAGCACGAGAAGAACGGCAAGCACGACGGGCACGAGGGGCACGACGGTCGGCTCCACCCGCTGACCATGTACAAGGACAACGAGGCCCTCGTCCCGGGGTGGGACAAGCTGGTCAAGAACGGCCAGGCCCGGCGGTGGGGCATGGCGATCGACCTGAGCGCCTGCACCGGGTGCTCGGCGTGCGTCGTCGCCTGCCAGGGGGAGAACAACATCCCGGTGGTCGGCAAGGACCAGGTGACCAAGGGCCGGGCGATGCACTGGATCCGGGTCGACCGGTACTACGAGGGGAGCCCGGACGACGCGGCGTCCCTGAAGACGCTGTTCCAGCCGCTGGCGTGCGTCCACTGCGAGAAGGCGCCGTGCGAGGTCGTCTGCCCGGTCGGGGCGACGGTCCACTCCTACGACGGCCTCAACGACATGGTGTACAACCGGTGCGTCGGCACCCGGTACTGCTCGAACAACTGCCCGTACAAGGTCCGCCGGTTCAACTTCCTCCAGTACCAGGACTTCTCGTTCAGCACCCTGAACCTCGGCCGGAACCCGGACGTGACGGTCCGCAGCCGCGGGGTGATGGAGAAGTGTACGTTCTGCGTCCAGCGGCTCCGCGGGGCCGAGATCGTGGCCGAGCGGGAGTTCCGCCGGGTCCGGGACGGCGAGGTGCTGACCGCCTGCCAGTCGGCCTGCCCGTCCGGGGCGATCGTCTTCGGGGACATCGGCGACCCGGAGAGCGCGGTCGCGGAGTGGAAGCGCGAGCCGCACAACTACGGCCTGCTGGCCGAGCTGAACACGATGCCCCGGCTGACCCACCTGGCGGTCGTCCGGAACCCGAACCCCGCCATGCCGAAGGGGGCCTGACGTGGCGACCGCGGACCTCCCGACGACCCACGCGGACGACCGGCCGCTCGAGCCGGAGATGATCCCGCTGGTCGAGAACAAGCACACGCTCGTCTCGATCGGCGACGCGATCGGCGGGGTCGTCCTGGCCGGGAAGCACCCGCGCGGGTGGTGGATCGGGTTCCTGGCCGGGTTCGCGATGCTCCAGATCCTCGGCGTCGCCGTGATCTGGCTGCTGTACATGGGCGTCGGGATCTGGGGCATCGACATGCCCGTCGCCTGGGGCTTCGCGATCATCAACTTCGTGTGGTGGATCGGGATCGGCCACGCCGGCACCCTGATCTCCGCGATCCTCCTGCTGATGCACCAGAAGTGGCGGACCTCGATCAACCGCTTCTCGGAGGCGATGACGATCTTCGCCGTCATGTGCGCCGGGCTGTTCCCGCTCCTGCACATGGGCCGGCCGTACTTCTTCTACTGGCTGTACCCGTTCCCGAACGTCGCCGGGATGTGGCCGCAGTTCCGCAGCCCGCTCACCTGGGACGTGTTCGCGGTCACCACGTACTTCACCGTCTCGCTGGTGTTCTGGTATCTCGGCCTGGTGCCGGACCTCGCGGCCCTGCGGGACGCGGCCCAGAAGCGGTGGCAGCGGATCTTCTACGGCATCCTGGCCCTCGGGTGGCGCGGGTCGGCGATCCACTGGCGGCGGTACGAGAAGGTGTACCTGATCCTCGGCGGCATCTCGACGCCGCTGGTGCTGTCGGTCCACACCGTCGTGTCGTTCGACTTCGCGGTGTCGATCGTGCCGCTGTGGCACGCGACGATCTTCCCGCCGTTCTTCGTGGCCGGGGCGATCTACTCCGGGTTCGCGATGGTGGTGGCGCTGGCGATCCCGATCCGCCGGTGGTACAAGCTCGAGCACATCCTCACCGACCACCACATCGACGTGATGGCGAAGGTGATGCTGGCGACCGGGTTCCTCGTCACCTACGGGTACGTGAGCGAGTTCTGGATGGCGTGGTACGGGCACTCGCTCTACGAGTGGGGGACGACCCTCCAGCGGATGTTCGGGCCCTACGCCTGGTCGTACTGGATCCTGATCTTCACCAACTGCGTGTTCCCGCTCACCTTCCTGTGGTCGAAGCGGATCCGCCGCAGCGCGTTCTGGCTCGAGCTGATCTGCATCTCGGTGCTGATCGGGATGTGGTTCGAGCGGTACGTGATCGTGATCACCCTGAGCCGCGACTACGTGCCGAGCAGCTGGGGCCGGTACGCCCCGACGGTGTGGGACTACGCGACCATGATCGGGTCCATGGGCCTGTTCCTCACCCTGTTCTTCCTGTTCATCCGCTACCTGCCGATGATCTCGATCACCGAGATGCGCGAACTCCTGCCGAAGAAGCAGGGCGGCGGCGGCGGGCACTCGATCATGGAGAACGCCCCATGAGCACCCCCGACGCCCCGGCCGGCCCGCGGCCGTACGGCCTGCTCGCCGAGTTCGAGACGGCCGACGCGATGGTGGCCGCCACGTACAAGGCCCGGGAGGCCGGGTACACCCGGCTGGACGCGTACAGCCCCTACCCCGTCGGGGAGGCGGCCGACGCCCTGAACTTCCCGAAGTCGGAGATGGGGCCGGTGATGTTCCTGGGCGGGCTGACCGGGGCCTGCGCCGGGTTCTTCATGCAGTACTACCTGAACGCCTACGGGTACTCGCTGAACGTCGGCGGGCGGCCGTACCTGAGCTGGCCGTCGTTCGTCCCGATCACGTTCGAGATGATGGTCCTGACCACCGCCCTGACCGGGCTGTTCGCCCTGATCGCCATCTGCGGGCTGCCGCGGTACCACCACCCGCTGTTCAACTCCAAGGCGTTCGACCGGGCGACCCGGGACCGGTTCTTCGTCTGCATCGAGGCCGACGACCCGAACTACGACCCGGCCGCCACCCGCGCCTTCCTGAACGGCCTCAACCCGGCGTCGGTCGAGGAGGTGCTCGATGAGTGACCGACGACGCACACTGGCCGCCGTCGCCCTCGGCCTGGCCGCCGCCACCGGCTGCCGGCAGCAGATGGCCGACCAGCCGTACTACCGGCCGTACGAGCCGAGCGAGTTCTTCGCCGACGGGCGGTCGGCCCGGCCGCTGGAGCGCGGGGTGATCCACCGGGCCCAGCACCTGGAGTCCGACCCGCTGGCCACCGGGCTGACCCGCGAGGAGTGGGGCCGGATCTACGCCCGGCGGGCGAACCCGGTCGTCGACCTGGCCGCCCCGACCCCGGTCGAGAACCGCGACGCCACGTTCGGCGTCCCCCGGTTCGACCAGCGGGTCGCCGGGAACCCGAAGGTGTTCGCCGAGACGTACCCGTTCCCGGTCACCCCGGACGACCTCGACCGCGGGCGGGACCGGTACACCATCTACTGCGCCGTCTGCCACGGCCCGCTCGGCAACGGGCAGGGGAAGATCTGGGAGCGCGGGTACCTGCTGCCGACCTCGTTCCACACCGCCCGGGTCGGCGACAAGGAGCTGGACGAGAGCAAGCGGAACGCCCCGGCGTCGCCGCTCGGGTACTCCCGCGGGTACGCCCTGTGGGGGATCTCGGTCCCGATGCGGGAGGTGCCGGTCGGGTACATCTACGAGGTGATCGCCAAGGGGTACGGCGGGATGCCGAACTACTCGGCCCAGATCGGCCCGGCCGACCGGTGGCGGATCGTCGCCTACGTCCGGGCCCTCCAGTACAGCCAACACGAGCCCGCCGCCGCGGCGGCGGGAGGGAAGCCGTGAGCACCGACCCGACCGCCCCCCCGCCGGCCGGCGGGCCCGACGGCCCGCCCCCGGACCCGAACCGGATCGACTGGTCCGGGCCGCGGTTCGCCGCCCTCGTCGCCGCCGCCGCCGGCGCCGCCCTGTACCTCGGGGTCGGGCTGGCGAACCTGTCGGCGGCCCACGACGAGGCCGAGGCGCACGCGGCCAAGCAGCGGTTCGCGTCCGCCTACCTGACCGGGTACACGTACTGGCTCAGCCTGCCGATCGGGGCGATGGCCCTGCTCCTCATCGGCTACCTGGCCAAGACCTCCTGGGCCCGGCTGCTGCGCCGGTTCCTGGAGGCCGCCAGCCGGACGTGGGTGCTCCTCGCCCTGCTGTTCGTCCCGCTCGCCGCGTCCACCTTCAGCAAGGACTTCTCCCCGTACTGGTGGACCGACCCGTACGCCGTCCACACCGCCCCGGCCGACGCCAACCCGAACGCCGGGGTGGCCGCCGCGGACAAGCACGGGCAGGCGCTGGCCGGCAGCCGGGTGATGGTCGAGAAGGCGGTCCACCACGAGCGGGAGGCCCGCGAGCGGGGGACGCTGTCGTTCCTCTCGCCGAAGGCGTTCGTCGGGGTCGGGGTCGTCCTGTTCGCCATCTGGGGGACGATGATCACGGTGCTGAACGGGTGGGCCCGGCAGGCCCAGGGCGACCGGGCGACCGTCGACCGGTACCTGGACAAGCTGAACAAGCTCGGCGGCCCCGGGCTGATCGTCTTCGCGCTGACCATCACCGTCGGGTCGACCCAGTGGGTGATGTCGGTCGAGCCGGCGTGGTCCTCGACCATGTTCCCCGTGATCTTCGCGGTGAACCAGTTCCTCACCTGCTACGCCCTGTGCCTGGCCCTGTTCCTGCTGGTCGTGTGGAAGCCGCCGGTCAGCACCGTGGTCCGGCAGAAGTTCCTGCTCGACATGGGGACGCTGCTCCTGGCGTTCACCATGTTCTGGTCGTACACCTCGTTCTCCCAGTACATGCTGATCTGGATCGGGAACCTGCCGGAGGAGATCCCGTTCTACCTGAAGCGGTCGGCCGGCGGGTGGTGGTACGTGTCGGCGGCGCTGTGCGTGTTCCACTTCGCCGTACCGTTCCTGCTGCTCCTGTTCCGGGACATCAAGTCGAAGCCGAACCGGCTCCGTGGGGTGGCGACCTATTTGCTGGTGATCTGCGCGATCGACGTGGTGTGGTGGCTGGCCCCGTTCGCGCCGTTCTCCGGGTCGGTCCCGCCCTGGCTGATGGACGTCGGGGCGATCCTGGCGGTCGGCGGGGTGTGGGGGCTGTTCTTCTTCCACCAACTGCGGCAGCGTCCGATCCTGCCGACGGACGAGACGTACCTCCTGCCGGAGGGGCACGACCATGGCCACCACTGACCCGCCGTACGGCCCGGGCCCGAGCCAGCCCCGCGAGATCCCGCACGTCGGCGGGACGGAGGGGATCGCCGACGGGTCGAAGCCGGACGACCACGACGGGATCGGCGGGCCGACCGCCGAGGCGCTGAAGGCCGGGTACGAGCCGGACGGGTACGACACCCGGAGCGTGGTGAGCGTCCCGGTGATCGTGGTGGCGGTGTTCGTGATCGCCTTCGGCACCACCACCGCCCTGTTCGCGTACTTCACCAGCGGGCCGGCCAACCCGACCGCCAACCCGCAGGCGGCCGAGCGGAACCGGGCCCCGCTGGCGGAGCGGATGCAGCGGATCCAGCACGGCAGCGAGGTGGACCGGCCGCGGAACGACGGCCTCCGCGTCCGGGACGGGGACGCCCGGGCGATCACCCGCCCGGAGGTGCCGGGGACCAACCCGGCGTACCTCCACCCGGAGGACATCCACGCCGACCCGGCCCGCACCCCGGAGCTGTACCGCACCGGGGACGGCCGCGTCCCGATCGACCGGGTGATGGCGGCGGCGGACCCGAAGTGGTTCCCGGCGGCGGCGAAGGACGGGCAGTCGCCCCCGCCGACGTGGGCGACCACCCCGCTGGCCGCGAACGCCGGCCGCGGGGCGCACGACGCGGTGGTGATCGTCCCGCAACTGCCGGCCGGCGCGGCCCCGAAGGGCCCGCCCCCGCCGAAGAAGGACGATCCGAAGAAGGAGGAGAAGAAGGACGGCCCGGTCCCGCCCAAGAAGGAGGAGGGCAAGAAGTGACGACCCGCTTGCTCGCCGCCGTCGTCGCCCTCGCCTGCCTGGCCGGGCCGGCCGGTGCCAACCCGACCGGACTCCCGGCCGGCGGGTCGGCCATGACCGACATGCCGGCCGACCTGAACGTCGGGATCGACCAGTCGAAGCGCGGCACCCAACTGAACCTCGACCTGGTGTTCCGGGACGAGTCGGAGCAGCCGGTCACCCTCCGCCAGGCGATGGGCGGGAGGGTGACGATCCTGGTCCCGGTCTACTTCCGCTGCCCGATGCTCTGCACCAAGGTGCTGAACGGGCTGCTCGACGGGATGCGGGCGTTCCCGGCCGGGTTCGACGTCGGGGCCACGTTCAACGTGGTGACGGTGAGCATGGACCCGAAGGAGCACGCCGACCTCGGGGCGAAGAAGAAGGCGGCCTACGTGGCGGAGTACGGCCGACCCGGGGCGGACGCCGGGTGGCGGTTCCTGACCGGGAAGAAGGAGGCGATCGGCGAGCTGCTCGCCTCGGTCGGGTATCGGTACGAGTTCGACAAGGCGTTCAAGGAGTACAACCACCCGAGCGGGATCGTCATCCTGACCCCGGAGGGGAAGGTGTCGCGGTACTTCCTCGGGATCGGGTACGACGACGACGACCCGGACCCCAACCGCCCGCTCGACCCGGCCGGCCGGCCGGTGAAGGCCCCAACGTACCAGACGCTCCGGCTGGCGCTGGTCGAGGCGTCGGACGGGAAGATCGGGTCGCTGGCCGACCAGATCACCCTGACCTGCTACCGGTTCGACGGCCAGGGGTACTCGCTGAACATCCGCCGGGCGATGCAGGCGGCCGCCGTCCTGACCCTGCTGGCGCTCGGGACCGGGGTATTCGTCGCCCTCCGCCGGGAGCGGCGGGCGGCCGCCGCGGCCGGGCTCGCCGCCCAGACCAGCCCGCCGACCGGGGGGACCCCATGAACGACCTGCCGCCCGCCGTCCCCGTCGCCGCGTCCACCCACGCGGTCGACTTCGAGTACGCGTTCTGGTACATCACCGCCGCCGTCACCGTCGGGTCGCTGGCGGTGTTCGGGGCCCTGCTGTACTTCTGCGTCGCCCACCGCCGCGGGGCGGAGGGGACCGGCTCGACCCCGCGGATCCTCGGGTCGGTCCGGCTGGAGCTGGCCTGGACCCTGATCCCGACGGTGATCTTCTTCTCGTTCTTCGCGGTCGGGGCGGTGGTGTACAGCCGGGCGATGCGGCCGCCCGAGGACGCGATGGAGGTCTTCGTCTTCGGCAAGCAGTGGATGTGGAAGGCCCAGTACCCGAACGGGCAGCGGGTGATCATCGGCGGGAACCCGCGGAACATGCTCCCGCAGGAGCGGGAGAAGATCGGCAAGCTGGTCCTGCCGGTGAGCACCAAGGACAGCCGCCGGCCGGTCCGGATCACCCTGACCTCCGAGGACGTGATCCACGACTTCGGGATCCCGGCGTTCCGGTCGAAGATGGACGCCCTGCCGGGCCGGTACACGACGGCCTGGTACGAGCCGACGAAGGTCGGGGAGTACCACATCTTCTGCGACCAGTACTGCGGGACGTGGCACTCGCTGATGGTCGGGAAGGTGGCGGTGGTGCCGCAGGACGAGTTCGACCGGTGGCTGGCCGGGCTGAGCACCGCCCAGGGGACGGAGCACCCGGTGGACGGGTCGGACGCCCAGGAGGGGCGGAACCTGTTCCTGAAGCTGCAGTGCATCAAGTGCCACTCGGCCAACGCCGAGGCCCGGGCCCCGGTCCTGGAGGGGCTGTACGGGAGCCGGGTGCCGCTGAAGGGCGGCGGGGCCGAGATCGCCGACGAGGACTACATCCGGCAGTCGATCCTGAAGCCGCGGGCCAAGGTGGTCGAGGGCTGGGAGCCGGTCATGCCGTCCTACGAGGGCCAGTTGGCCGAGGACGACCTGGAGAAGGTGGTCCGATACATCAAGAGCCTGCGGCGGGGGACGACCCCGGACCGGACGGACCGGATGCCGGCCCCGGTCGGGGCCCCGGCCGAGCGCTCCCCGCAGGCCCCGCCGTCGTCGCCGGAGAAGAAATGACCCCCACCGCGAACCCCCGAGTCCAGGGCGTCCCGGGGCTGACCCCGCCGCCGCCGGAGCCGCCGCCGGCCTCTCCGAACTACCTGGAGAACGGCACCAGCCTGTGGTCGTGGCTGTCCACCGTCGACCACAAGCGGATCGGCATCCTGTACCTGCTGACGATCTCGGCCGTGTTCGTCCTCGGCGGGGTGGCCGCCGGGCTCGTGCGGCTGAACCTCGTCACGTACAACAGCGGCATCCTGAGCGAGGACGCGTACAACCGGGCGTTCACCGCCCACGGCGTCCTGATGCTGTTCTTCTTCCTGATCCCGGCGGTGCCGGCGGTCCTCGGGAACTTCCTGATCCCGATGATGATCGGGGCGAAGGACCTGGCGTTCCCGAAGCTGAACCTGGCGAGTTGGTACGTGTTCCTGGTCGGCCTCGTGTTCGGGGCGTGGGCGATCCTGAACGGCGGGATCGACACCGGGTGGACGCTGTACCCGCCGTACAGCACCCGGGGGAGTCAGTCGAGCGTGGTCCCCGGGGTGGTCGGGGTGTTCGTGTCCGGGTTCTCGTCGATCATGACCGGGCTGAACATCCTGGTCACGGTCCACAAGATGCGGGCCCCCGGGATGACGTGGGGCCGGCTGCCGCTGTTCGTCTGGTCGCTGTACGCGACCAGCCTGATCCAGCTGCTCGGCACCCCGGTGGTGGCGATCACCCTGATCCTGCTCGGGGTCGAGCGGGTGACCGGGGAGGGGATCTTCGACCCGGCGATCGGCGGCGACCCGGTGCTGTTCCAGCACCTGTTCTGGTTCTACAGCCACCCGGCCGTGTACATCATGATCCTGCCCGGGTTCGGGGTGGTGAGCGAGGTCATCACCTGCTTCAGCCGGAAGAACATCTTCGGGTATCACGCGGTCGCCTGGTCGAGCATGGGGATCGCGGTGGTCGGGTTCCTGTTGTGGGCCCACCACATGTTCGTCGCCGGGATCAGCTACTACTCGGCCCTGCTGTTCAGCTTCCTGTCGATGCTGGTGGCGGTGCCGTCGGCGATCAAGGTGTTCAACTGGACGGCGACCTTGTACCGGGGGTCGATCACGTTCCAGGCGCCGATGCTGTTCGTGATCGGGTTCATCATCTTGTTCACGGTCGGCGGGGTGACCGGGCTGTTCCTGGCGACGCTGGGGACGGACATCCACCTGCACGACACGTACTTCGTGGTCGCCCACTTCCACTTCGTGATGGTCGGCGGGATGGTGCTCGGGTACATGGCCGGCCTCCACTTCTGGTGGCCGAAGATGACCGGGCGAATGTACTCGGACTGGTGGAGCCGGGTGTCGGCGGCGATCATCATCGTCGGGTTCTTCCTGACGTTCGTGCCGCAGTTCTACATCGGCTACCACGGGATCCCGCGGCGGTATCCGAACTACCCGCCGGAGTTCCAGATCTACCACGTGCTGTCGACGGCCGGGGCGAGCATCCTCGGGCTGGGGTACCTGATCCCGGCGTTGTACCTGCCGCTGTCGCTCTTCTACGGGGAGAAGGCGGGGGCCAACCCGTGGAGCGCGACCGGGCTGGAGTGGGCGAGCCCGAGCCCGCCGCCGGTGTTCAACTTCGACGAGGAGCGGATGCCGGTGGTGGTGTGCGGGCCGTACGAGTACGCCCTGGGGATCGACCAGTTGGGCCGCGGGCTGCCGGAGCCGCCCGGGCCGGGTGGGGCGGAAGGCCCGGCCGGGAGGGCCGGGGTGACCGGGCCGGCCGGCCCCATGCAGAAGGAGACCGAAGTTGTCGGCTAGCACCCACGCCCACTCCCCGGTGCTGAAGCACCACTTCAACGACCTCGGGCAGCAGCACGCGTCCGAGCGGCTGGGGATGTGGATGTTCCTGGCCACCGAGGTGTTGTTCTTCGGCGGCGTGTTCGGGGCGTACACCTGCTACCGGCTGTGGTATCCGGCCGAGTTCGAGCTGGCGAGCTCGCACCTGAACAAGACGTTCGCCGGGATCAACACGGTGCTGCTGATCACCAGCAGCCTGACGATGACGCTGGCGATCCGGGCGGCCAAGCTCGGGGACCGGGCCGGGCTGTACCGGAACCTCTTGCTGACGTTCGCGCTCGGCGCGGCGTTCATGGTGATCAAGGGGTTCGAGTACGCCGAGGACCTGCACGAGCACATCGTCCCGGGGGCGTCGTTCGGCGGGGAGATCGCGGCGGACACCGCCAAGCACGGGCTGGACGCCGGGAAGGTGCGGCTGTTCCTCTGCTTCTACTACGTGATGACCGGGATCCACGGGATCCACATCCTGGTCGGGCTGGGCGTGATCCTGTGGCTGGTGGGGCAGACGTACATCGGGGCGATCCCGCCGGAGAACTACTCGACGGTGGAGTGCGCCAGCCTGTACTGGCACCTGGTGGACGCGATCTGGCTGTTCCTGATGCCGCTCCTGTACCTGGCCCGCGGCGCGGTGCATTACGGTCATTGACCCGCCCGGCGGCGGGGGGTCTCGGCAGGTGGCACCCCTCACCCGCCGCCGCGGGGCGCGGCGGCGACCTCTCCCCGGCGGGGCGAGGTGGGGGCGGTTGGCCGCCTCGACAGGTTCCCGGGTCGGGTGCGTGGGGAGGGGCCGCACCTGCCCCCACCTCTCCCCGCCGGGGAGAGGTCGGCCGCGAGTCCGCGAGCGGCCGGGTGAGGGGCGACCACCCACGGAGTCGCCCGGGCACCCTTGCGGGACCGGACGCCGGACCGCGACCAACCGGAGACGACGATGGCCGACCCGCACAGCCACCCGCCCGCACACGGCACCTCATACGACGTGACCAAGGACGCCGACACGCCCGGCGGGCTGTTCGCGGTGTACCTGGTCGTGCTGCTCCTGTTCGCGACCACCTTCTTCGTGTCGAGCTCCGGGGTGCTGGGGAGGTACGCCCTGTTCGTGCAACTCGCGATCGCCACGGTCCAGGCCGGGGTGGTGGCGTACTACTTCATGCACCTCCGGCAGGGCGACCGGGTCGTCACCCTGACCGCCCTGGCGTCCGTGTTCTGGACGCTGATCCTCTTCGTGCTGTTCATGTCGGACTACATGACCCGGCACCGGGTGGTGACCGGATGACCCCCCGCGACGGGCCGCCCGACATGCCGGCCGCGGCGGGACCGCGGGGCCGGTGGTGGCGCCGGGCGGCCGGGACGGCGGTCGCGGCCGCGCTCGCCGCGGTGGTCGTCGGGGGGGTGGTCGTCGCCGGGTGCGGCGGGCCGCCCGACTACCCGTCGACCCTGGCCTTCCCCGCCCGGGCCGACCGGCTCGTTCGAAAGACGCCCACCGCCCCGCCGCCCGGGCCGAACGAGCCCGGCAAGCTCGACGCCGAACTCGCCGCCCTCGACGCCGCCGGCGGCACCACGGTCGACCCCGGGGTCGTCCCCGCCGCGACCCGCACCGCCCTGGACAAGCACCTGAAGGACGTGTTCGGCACCCCGTCCGCCCCGACGATCGCTACCGAGCCGGACGCGGCCGGGCGGCTCGGGCTGTCGGCGGGCAAGCTCGCCGAGGGCGGGAAGCTGTTCCGCCGGCACTGCCTCCAGTGCCACAACCTGGCCGGCGACGGCCGCGGGCCGTCCGGGTACGGGTCGACCCCGTACCCCCGGGACTACCGCCGCGGGGTGTTCAAGTTCACGACGACCGGCACCCCGAAGCCGCGGCACGCCGACCTCCTCCGCACCCTCGCCGACGGGCTGAAGGGTACGACGATGCCGCCGTTCGGGCTGCTTCCCGAGGGCGAGCGCGAGCTGCTAGCCCGGTACGTCGTCTACCTGTCGGCCCGCGGCCAGGTCGAGTTCGAGACACTGGCCGCGGCGGCGGAGCTGAACGTGAACGTGGACCCGCCGGCGTTCGCGGCCGGGCGGCTGAAGGCGGTGCTGAAGGAGTGGCAGGACGCGGCGGACGCACCGCCGCCCGCCGGCGTCGATCCGCAACCGGACGACGGCGACCCCGGCAGCCCGGCCCACGCCGACGCCGTCCGCCGCGGGTACGCGCTGTTCACCGCGAAGGCCGACAACTCGTGCGTGTCGTGCCACGACGGGTTCGGGGCGAAGGCCGCGCCGCGTTACGACGCGTGGGGGACGGCGGTTAAGCCGGCGAACCTGCTCGCGAACCTGCTCAAGGGCGGGTCGCGGCCGGAGGACGTGTTCGCCCGCATCCGCGGCGGCATCCCGGCGGTCGGGATGCCGGCCCGGCCGGAGCTGGACGCCCGGCAGGTGTGGGACCTGGTCCGGTTCGTGAAGTCGCTCCCCTTCCCCGCCGAACTCCCGCCGGACGTGCGGGCCGCCGTGCACCCGAACCCGTAACATGACCCGGTCCGACCGTCCCGCCGACCCGCCGATGACCGACCCCACCGACCCCGAGCGCCCGGTCCCCCGCTGGCTGCACGCCTGGGCCGTGCTCGCCGTCGCCGCCACCTTCGCGCTCCTGGCCCTCGGCCAGATGGTGACCAGCTTCCGGGCCGGGATGGCCGACCCGGTCTGGCCGACCGAGCCGTGGTATCTGTTCTCGAACTACCGGCTCGACTTCGGGTACCTGATCGAGCACGGGCACCGGATCCTGGCGTGGGCGATCGGCCTCGTCGTCGCCGTCCTGGGGCTGGGCCTGTGGCGGGCGCAGCCGGCGTCGCGGGCGCGGGGGGTCGGGCTGGCCGGCCTGGTGGTCCTCCTCGGCGGGTTCCTCCTGTTCCACGCCGAGATGGGTTCCCAGCGGGGCCGGCCGACGGCCGAGATGGCGTGGCCGGCGGCGGCGACCCTGGTGACCGCGGCCGGGCTGGCCGTCGCCTTCGCGGCCGCCGGGCTGGGGGTCGCCGCCGGGGCCCGCGGGGCCGTGGTGCGTCTGCTCGGGGTGACGGCCCTGGTCGCGGTGATGGTCCAGGGGCTGCTCGGCGGGTTCCGGGTGAAGCTGAACGAGCTGGTCGGGACGGACCTGGCGGCGGTCCACGGGGTGTTCGCGCAGGTGGTGTTCGGGCTGCTCGTGACCGTCGCCGTGCTGACCGCGCCCCCGCCCTCCCCCGCCCGGCCGGCGCGGCGGGTGGCGCGCGGGGCGGTCCTACTCGCGGCGCTGCTGTTCGTGCAGGTGGTGTGGGGCGCGATCGTCCGGCACGACCCGAACCCGCTCGCCCAGCGGCTCCACCTCCTGTTCGCGTTCGCCGCTACCGGGGTGGCGGTGTGGGTGATGGCCGCGGTCCCGGCGGACGGGGCGGCCCGGTCCCGGGTGCGGCGCGGCGGGTGGCTGCTCGGCGGGCTGCTGGCCCTGCAGCTGGTCCTCGGGGTGGAGGCGTGGATGGAGAAGTTCGGGGCGTACACGCTCCCCGAACTGGTGCCGGTCACTCGGACGAACGCGACGATTCGGACGCTGCACGCGCTGGTCGGGAGTGCCCTGCTGGCGACGGCCGTGGGGCTGGCGGTGCGGCTCGGGCAGCGGGTCGGGGCGGAGGCGCGGGACGCGGGCGGGTGGTCGGATCACGGGGAACGGGCCGGCCGCGAGTTGGCCGCGGTCCGGGGGGGCGCGACATGATGAAGGCGACGCTCGCGGCCGAGACCCACGCCCTCGACCCGCTGGTGCGGGCGTCGGCGCCCGCCCCGGCGCGGGCGGCCGCCCGGTCGCGGCTCGCCGACGGCCTGGAGCTGACCAAGCCGCGGATCGCGGTGATGGCGCTGGTCACCGTCGCCGGCGGATACCTGATGGCGGCCGGCGGGGCGGGGTCGGCGGCGGTCCTGTTCCACACGCTGCTCGGGGCCGGCCTGGTCGCCGCCGGCGGCAGCGCCCTGAACCAACTGATCGAGCGGCGGACCGACGCCCGGATGCGGCGGACCGCGACCCGCCCGCTCCCCGCCGGCCGGATGACGCCGGAACAGGTGGCGGTGTTCGGTGCGGTGCTGAGCGGGGTCGGGCTGGCGTACCTGCTGGCGGCGGTGTCGGTCCCGGCCACGGTCGTCGCCGCGGTCACGCTGGTGTCGTACGTCCTCGTGTACACCCCGCTGAAGACGGTGACGGCGTGGAACACGGTGGTCGGGGCGGTGCCGGGGGCGCTGCCGCCGGTGATCGGGTGGTGCGCCGCCCGCGGGTGGGACGGGGCCGGCGGGGCGGCGGTGCTGTTTCTGATCCTGTTCGTGTGGCAACTGCCGCACTTCCTGGCGATCGCGTGGATGTACCGGGCCGACTACGCCCGGGCCGGGCTGAGGATGCTCCCCGGCGGCGACCCGGCCGGCGGCCGGACCGCCGCCGCGATGGTGCTGACCGCCGCGGCGCTGATCCCGGTCGCGTTCCTGGCGTTGCCGACCGGGCTGGCCGGGTGGGTGTTCGTGGTCGGGGCGACGCTGCTCGGGGCGATGTTCACGCGGAAGGCGGTCGGGTTCGCCCGGGAGCGGACCGACCGCCAGGCCAAGCGGGTGCTGCGGGCGTCGCTGCTGTACCTGCCCGGCGCGTTCGCCCTGCTGCTGATCGACGCCCTTCTGGGGAAGTGATGCGTCCGCTCCTGCTACTGCCGATCGTGGCGCTTCTCGCCGGCTGCGGCGCCGGCGCCCGCCCCGACCCGCCGGACCCGCTGCTCGACTACCCCGTCGGCGCCTTCTCGCTCACCGAGCGGAGCGGGAAGGCGGTGACCGAGAAGGACCTGAAGGGGTCGGTGTGGGTGGCGTCGTTCGTGTTCACCCGCTGCACCGGCCCGTGCCCGGCGGTCGCCGCGACCGTGGCCCGGCTGCAGGCCGAGTTCAAGGGCGAGCCGCGGGTGAAGTTCGTGACGTTCACCGTCGACCCGAAGCGGGACGACCTGGCGGCGCTGAACACCTACGCCAACACCCGCGGGGCGGACCCGGACCGGTGGTGGTTCCTGACCGGGGACGAGGAGACGATCCACGCCCTTCACCGGGACCGGTTCAAGCAGGCGGTCGGGCACAACACCGGGCCGGGCGTGCAGCCCGGCGACGAGTTCCTGCACACGCCGCGGCTGAGCGTGGTGGACCGGGACGGGGTGGTCCGCGGTGTGTACGACGGCTTGCGGAACGAGCGTCTGCCGCCGGCCGAGGCGGACGCCGCGTTCGAGGCGAACCTCGGTCGGCTGAAGGCCCGGGTGGCGGAGCTGCTGCGCTGACGGGTGTTGTAGTAGGGTGGGCCGAGGCCGGGCTCTGACGGCCGAGTCCCACCACCGCCTACGTCCGGTGGGACTCGCCGGCGAAGCGCCGGCTTCGGCCCACCCTACTTCCCGAGCACCAGGTCCACGACCCAGCACCCGCGGACGTGCGGCCCCGGCCCGCGGCGGTGGCCCGGCACGTCGTCGCCGTCGCACCCGGCGTCCTGCGGCGCGGCCGGGAGGATCGGCAGGCGGTCGAACGCCCGCTCGTCGTACATCGCCTGCGCCGGCCTGACGGTGGCGGGCGTCCGCCACGCCCGGCCGAGGTTCACGTCGCGGGCAGCACCTGGGCAACCTCTTCGCCCGCTCGCTCCCGTCCCTCGCCCAGCCCGACGGCGTCTCATGCCGCGTGGGCGGTGGCGCCGATGATGTCGGACATCAGGCGCTCTGGTCCGCAAACCGGATTGCGAAGAAGGCACATGGTACCGCTGGTTCATTATCGGGTTGCGTTGATCCCTCCTGGGAGCGGCCGGCGGAGCCGGCTCCCCCATTCGTGGTTGGGGTCTGTGGCCCCGCTGCGACGCTCCGCGGAGAGCACCGGGGTCACAGACCCCGGCCACAGATGGCGACCAACGCAACCCGGTTAGGAGTTACGCAGTTGCGGGCTGTGGGAGGAGGATACTCGGGCGTGTG
>PNKH01000017.1 GCA_013822345.1 Isosphaera sp. | reverse complement strand
CGCGGTCGGTATAGTCCTTCACCACGCGGGTGTGCCATTCGTGGAACAGCCCCATGAGCGTGTTGCGCACCATCTGATTGGAGTCGCAATGGCTGAGGCCGCCGGTGGACATCGCCCCGAGGTGGTCGGTCGGTTCGAGGAGGATAACGGACGCACCCTCGCGGGCCGCGGCGATGGCGGCGCAGAAGCCGCCCGGGGTGGAGCCGTAGACGACCACATCCGCCTCCGCGGCGGCGACCCGCGACGCGCAATGCAACACCAGCAATAGCGGGATGGCAAGGTGGAAGAGGCGTTTCACGAGTTGGCTCCCTTGGTGTTGCTGACGGATGGCCGTGTGTCGATTCACGAACGAATCTCCATCGCCAGCTTCCCGTTGACGTCGGTCAGCCGGAAGTCGCGGCCGGCGGAGCGATAAGTCGGATTTTCGTGATCCAGGCTCAGAATGACGAAGACGACGTTATTCCTTGCCTTTCGGCTCCGCAATGCCGTAGAACCTCGCCGCATTCCGGCAGAACACCTTGTTCGTGACGGTCTGGACCTTGTCGGCAAAATACCCCTTCACAAGGCCGAGCACCGCCGCGTAATCGGCGGTCGCCTCGGACACCGGCCAGTCGCTGCCGAACACGATGCGATCCTCGCCAAAGGCCTCGAACACCAGGTCGAGGATGGGCTTGTAGAAGTCGAGCGATTTGGGCGCGGGCTGCTGCTTCACCCGGCCGTACAACGCGGACACTTTGCAGTACGCGTTCGGGTGCTTCGCCACCTCCTTGAACTTCTTCATCCATTCGGATTCGAGCGCGCGGTCGGTCAACTCGACGTTGCCGAAGTGGTCGAGGATGATTTTCGGTTTCGGCACCCGGCGGGCGATTTCGGCCGCGTCGGCGAGCGAGTACTCCTTCTCGTTCAGCAGCAGATCGACACTCCGGCCGGCCTTCGCCGTCAGTTCGAGGTGGCGGAAGAAGTCGTCGGTCAGAGTCTTCTGGTACCGGCCCGAGAGGCGGTAGCCGACGTAGCGCTCGTCCTTGCACAACTTCTCGAACAGGGGGACGAACTCGTCGGTGCCGATCACCTTGGACAGGTTCCCGACGACCCCGCGGTACAGGTCCTTGTCCTTGGCCGTGACGTCTAGGTTCCACTGGTTGTCCGCGAGGCTCTGCCCGGCCTGGACGACGACGACCGCACCCACCCCGTTCGCGGCGGCGAGCGGCCGGTGGTCCTTCGGCAGGAACGACCGGTTCAGCACCTTGTTGTCGGCGGCGATCCACCCGAGGCCGTCCCGCCGCTCGATGTCCCACAGGTGGACGTGAGTGTCGATGACCGGCAGGGCTGCGGCCTGTTTCTTTGGCGGGTCGGCGGCTTTTGGTTCCGTGTACCCCACGTCCTTGACGAGCGCGGCCAACTCGCCTTCCAGCTTCGCGGTCAGCTTCGCGTCGGAGGCGAGGTTCTTGACCTCGTAGGGGTCGGCGGTGAGGTCGAACACCTCCGTCCACTCCGGGCGGCCGGGGTACTTGACGAGTTTGTGGGCGGTGGTGCGGATGGCGTAGCAGGTGGGGACGTTCCCGAGTTCCTTGTAGTACTCGGCGAAGAACGAGGTGCGCCAGTTCGCCGGCTTGCGGCCCGCGGCCAGCTCCTTCCAACTTGCCCCTTGCATCTCTTTGGGAATGGGCACCCCGGCCAGGTCGAGGAGGGTCGGGGCGAGGTCGATGTTCAGCACCATCTCGTCTACCGTCTTCCCTTTCCCGAACAGCCGCGGGTAGCGGACCAGGAACGGGATGCGAAGCGACTCGTCGTACAGCGCCCGCTTGTCCCCGGAGTTGTGCTCGCCGAGGAAGTAGCCGTTATCACTCGCATACACGACGACCGTGTCGTCGGACAGTTTCAACTCGTCGAGCGCGTCGAGCAGCCGGCCGACCTGCTCGTCCACGCCCGCGACGTGCCGCAGGTAGTCCAGGTGGGCGGCGTTGTCGGCGAGGCCGAGCGGGAACTGGTCGGTCTTCGGGTCCTTCTGGTGGAACACGGCCGGCACCCCGCAGTTCGGGGTCGGGCGGGTGGTTTCGTTGGCGTACAGCTTCCGCAGGTGCTCCGGCAGGGCGTTCCCGCCGCGCGGGCCGTGCGGGCTCTTCAGCCCGAGGACCAGCGAGAACGGCTTGTCGCGGTTCTGCTTCATCCAACCGATGGCGTAATCGGTGCTGACGGCATCGACCCAACCCTTGGTCGGGGTGGGCTTGCCGTCGATCTCGAACGGGCAGTCGTTGTACTGCCCTTGGCCGATGAAACTGGCCGAGTAGTCGAACCCCGGCCGCGGCCCCTTCTGGTTGCCCATGTGCCACTTGCCGACGTACGCGGTCTTGTACCCGGCCTCGCGCAACAGCGTCGCGTGGGTGACGGCGTCCGCCGGGAACGGCTTGCTGTTGTTGGTGATGCCGTTCGCGTGGTTGTACCGCCCGGTCAGGAACGCCGCCCGGCTCGGGGCGCACAGCGACAGGGTGACGAAGGCGTTGCGGAACCGCACGCCCCCGGTCCCGAGCCGGTCCAGGTTGGGGGACTTGAACCACGGAAACCGGGCCGCCTTGCCCTGTTCCTTCTGCACCACGCCCATCGCGTCCCAGCGGTGGTCGTCGGAGTAGACGAACACGAAATTGGGCTTGGGGTCTGCGGCCCATCCGCCATTAGCGGCCGCGAGCAACACGAGGAGGGCCGCGACCGCGCAGCCGAGGAGTCTAACCCTGGGACGCATGATCGGATCCTCTGTCTGGGAAAAATCGCGGCCCCTGGAACTGCCGCCCAGGGGGCAAGCGGTGACGGTGGCGCGATTACTTCGGCGCGAGCGCGGCCTCGAACGCCTTCGTCTGCGGGTCGCCGGTCCGCTTCATGTGGGCGAGCAGCTTCTTGCTCAACTCCGCGACGTCGTTGGCGTACTTCGGGTCGCGAACGAGGTTCTTGCGCTCGGTCGGGTCGGCCGCGGTGTCGAAGAGCATGAGCGGCTCGCCCTCCACCAACTGCTTCACCCGGGCCTGGATCTTCGGGTCGTCCGAGGCGTTCATCGCGGCGAAGCTCAGCCCGCTCATCGCCTCGACGCGGAACTTGTCCGGGCCGCCGACCCACGCGTGGAACATCAGCGCGCGGTCCTTCGTGCGGACGCACCGCTGGGCGAACGACTTGCCGCTGCTGACGGTGTTCACGTGGGTGACGACGAAATCGCGGTCGGCCTGCGCCTCACCGTTCAACAGCGGCACCCACGACCGCCCGTCCATGCCCGCGGGCTGCTTCACGCCGAGCAGTTCCAGCACCGACGGCATGACGTCCACGCTGTTGACGAACTCGGCGTGCGCCTTCGGGTCCTTCTGGCCCGGGTACCGAATCAGCACCGGCGACCAGGTGCCGTTGTAGTAGACGGTCGCCTTCGAGAACGGGAACGACATGCCGTGGTCCGACATGAACACCACCACGGTGTCCGCGTCGCGGCCCGCGGCGGTCAGTTCCTTCAGCACGAGGCCGAACGCGACGTCGAACCGGCTTACGGACGTGTAGTACTGCGCGACCTCCTCCCGCACCCGCGGGAGGTCTTCGAGGAACGCCGGTACCGTCACTTCGGCGGGCTTGTAAACCTTCGCCCCGGCGAGTTCGTCGGCACCCGCCTTCGCGGGCACGAACGGCCGGTGCGGGTCGCAGATGTTGGCGTTGATGAAGAACGGCTTCTTTTCTTTGGCGGCGGCGGCGAGCATCTCGCGGAACTTCTCGGCGAACTTCGCCGGCTGCTTGCCGAGCGCCTGATCCCCGACCGCGTGCCACGGGAACTTCTCGGCGGGCGCCATGTGAACGGCCTTGGCGATGACCGCCGTGTAGTACCCGGCTTCCCGGAGGATCTCGACGAGGGTCGGGACATCCCGGCGGATCGGGTTGAACCCGAGCGCGCCGTTGCGGTGCGGGACGCGGCCGGTCAGAAGCGCCGACCGGCACGGCTGGCAGATCGGCACCGTGACGTGACTGTTGACGAACCGGTGCGCGCCCATCGCGAACGCGTCTAGGTTCGGCGTCGCGCCGAGCGCGTTGCCGTTCCACCCGCCGGAGTCCGCGTTCATGTCGTCCGCGGTGACGAGGAGCAGGTTCAGCGGCTTGTCGGCGGCGGCGAGTGGGCCGCCCCAGACGAGCACGACCAGGGCGACCCAAAAGCCTATCAAGCGCACGGGGTGGCTCGCATGGGTGGGGAAGGAGTCGGGTGAACCGAACGGCCCGACTCGGTTGGCACGCTTCTACGGGTTCGGCTCGGCGGGCAGCAGCGCCTCGGCGAACGCCTTGCCGATGGGGGCGAGAATCTTCGCCGCCCCGAGGTAGTGGTAGCCGCCGTTCGACACGCCCGCCTTCAACCGCTTCAGCTCGTCCTCCTTGAACTCCGCCGCGGCCGCCTTCTTGCGGGCCTCCTCCTTCGCCTCGCGGGTCAGCTTCGGGTCCTTCTTGAACTCCGCGTCCAGCCTCCCGTTCAGCCGGTCCATCCGCTCTTTCAGGGCGTCCAGCTCGTCGTCCCAGAACGAGGCCGTCTCGACGGTGAACACGTTCCCCTTGAACTCGGCCAGCGTGCCCGGCTTCCGCTGGGCCTCGCGGAAGTTCGCCATCGGCGGCTTCTTGCCCTTCTCCAGGCCGTCGATGCCCATCACCCCGACGACGAACGGCAGCTTCGGGGCGGACAGGTCCTTCCGCACGTCGCGGATGAGGTGGCCGAGCAGGTCGGCGTACAGGTCATACCCGCCGGGCTTTATTCGGTCCGGGTACACGCCGCCGTCGACGTAGTCGTTGAACCCCTGGAACCAGACGAACCCGGCCAGCTCGTACCCCTGCTTCGGGTCGTAGTCCGGCACCACCCGCTTGATGTCGCCGAGCACCTTCTTCACATGGGCGATCGTCTCGCGGTAGTACACGCCAGTCGCCTTAACCTTGTCGGCCTTCAGCTTCTCGATGTCGTCGCCGCGCGCCTTCCGCCGGGCCAACTCGGCCTCGCTCCACTCGAACGCCCCGCCGCTCGGCGGGCGGAAGTCGGTGTGCAGGCTGCGGCCGCCCCACGAGGTCTTGATGATCAGCACCGGCTCGTTCAGCCGCTTCTCCATCGTGATCCCGAGCAGGTATTCCGGGCCGATCCGCCGGCCCTCCGTGCCGAACGCGCCGAAGCCGACGGTCAGTTTACCGGTCTGCTCGCGCAGGTCGTCGTAGGCGTTCCCCTGGCAGCCGACGGAGGTGATCCAGACTTTGTCGCACACCTTCGGCTTGCCGTCCTTGTCCCGCATGTCCTTCAGCAGCGGGGCCGTCTTCGGGTCGTCGGCCAGGCTGTCGAAGGTGGCGACGTTGGCGTGCCCCTGCATGTTCGACTGGCCGGCCAGGATGAACACCTTGAGCGGCTTGTCGGCGGCAGGGGCAGGACACGCCAAAGAGAGCGCCGCGACGACAGTGGCCGCAATTCGGAGAGGCATGAGGGGCTCCGCAACTGGACGGTGGGACGGATTCAGCCGAGGAACTGTTTGATGGCCCCGGTCTGGTCGAGGCCGAACCGGGCCAGGCCGGGGTCGGGGTCGCCGTAGTGCTTGACCGGGTTGCCGTGGGCGTTCAGCAGCGTGGTGTACCAGTTGCCGAGCGTCTTGTGGCCGGGGTCGCCGTAGTTCGGCAGCCGGATGTACCGCCCGCGGATGTTCAACTTCGCGTTCTTGCCCGAGAGCACCACGAACGGGTACTCCGTGCCGTGCGAGTGGTGCGCCTCGCCGTTGTCCGGGAAGTAGAAAACCATCGTGCTGTCGAACACCGTGCCGTCCCCCTCGGGCACCTTCTTCAGGCGACTCGCGATGGTGTCGATGAGCGTCATGTGCTGCCGACGGACGGCGAACCGCACTTCGTCGGCGGTCAGCTTGCCCACCCCCTTGCCGTGCCCGATGTCGTGCAGGTTCACCTTCTCGGTCTCCAGCCCCGCCAGCCCGGTGTACTCGTGCCCCAACTCGTCCACGGTGAACGCGACGACGTTCGTGAGTCCCGAGACGAGGGCGGCCAGCAGCACCTCGACGTGCCCCCACTGGCGATCCACGGTCGCCATCTCGTCGGCCAGGTATTTCGCGTCCAGCTTGGGAACGTGCGGGCGGATGGCGTCGGCCATCGCGTTCACCTTGCGGTCCAGTTCGCGGATCGCTTCGAGCGAGTCGGCGTAACTCGGCACCTTGTCGGCCTCGCGCCGGGCCGCGAACTCCAGACCGCTGCGCGCGAGCTGTGTCTGCGCCTGAACGCCCTTGTCCGTCGAGACCGACTTGAACAGCTCCTGAGCCGCCACCTTGGGCGAGCCGAACGCGTAGTTCGGCTGCTGCGGGCCGCGGGCGGAGAACCCGGTGGCGATCCCGTTCAGCGTGCCCCGCGCGTTCCCCCCGCCGAGCGGGAAGCAGGCGAACTCGACGTGCTCCATCGGCGACGGGAACAGCTTCGCCAACTCAAAATCGACGGTCGCCCACTTGATGGAACTGACCCGCTCGTTCGCCTTGAACACGCCGAGCGACGAGCACCAGGTGTGGTGCCCGGTGGTGCACATCTTCCCGGACAGCCCCTGAAGGATGGTCAGGTCCGCCTGGTGCGCGGCCAGCGGCTTCATCCACGCGGGCAGTTCGTGCCTGGCGAGGTCCAGGTTCAGCGCGCCCTTCTTGGCCTCCGTCGCGGCCTCGTCCTTGCTCAGCGACGGCGGCACCATGACCGACGGGAACAGCCCGTTCCCCTTGTGCAGGAAGATGAACCGCATGGGCGGTTTCGCGCCGGCGGGCGCGGCGCGAAGCACTCGCGGGGCCAGCGCGAGCGAAGCCGCGCCGAGGGCCGCGGTCGCCATGAAGTCTCGGCGGGTGGTCATTATCGGCTCCCCGGTTGTTTGCGGTAGACGAACGAGTCGGATGTCAGCAGCGAGACGACGACCGCCTTGAAGCTGCCGCCACTGTTGAGGTAGGCGCGGTCGGCGTCAATGAGCGTCTGCGAGTCGGAGGGCAGTTCGTTGCGGCCCAGGAAGAAGCGGAAGGCGTGGCGAATGATCGACTGCCGCACACGGTCGGACTTCGCCAGCCGGTCGATCAGGTCGAAGGCATCGGTCACCGGACCGTCCAGCTTCGGGTCGCCCGTCCCGGTGAGAACCCCACTCGCGTCGATCGGTTTCGTCTTGTACACGTCGAACGTGGACTTGCCGTTACCCGCCTTGAGCAGGTTGTCGGGGTGTTCGAGCACCTCCACCTTTCGGAAGCGGCCGAAGTCGTCGAACTGCTCGAGCGGGTAGCCGAGGTCGTTCATGCGGCCGTGGCACTTGGCGCACGCCGCTGCCTTCGTGGCCGCGGTCACGCGCTCGCGGAGGGTCCCGTGCGGGTCGTCCGGTACCTTGGCGTCCACGGTGATGGGTACGTCGGGCACCACGCCCGCCAACAGCTTTTCACGGATCCACCGCCCGCGGCGGATCGGGTCGCTCGCGGCGTTGGCGGAGAACGCGACCAGCCACGCCGGGTGCGTCAGGATGCCCTTGCGGTCGGGCACCGCGAACGGCTGCACCGGGTGGTAGTCGAACGACTGGCCGGGTTCGTACTTGCCGCCGTGACCGGGCATCGCCCCGAGGTTGTAGATCTCGGCGTAGCGGAACCGGTTGCCGAACTGCCAGGGCGTGCTGGTGAACGGCGTCAGACCCTTGCCGAAGGTGGCCTCGAAGTAGGTCATGAACCGGAGCACGCTGTTGTCGTGGTTGACCTTGTGCTTGCCGGGCAGCCCCTTCGGGTCGAGGTACTTCCGGATGACCGCGTCGTGCTCCTTCGCCACCGCCTCGGGGTCCTTCTTCCAGTCGGTGTCCTTGAGGGCCTCGTAGGCGGCCCGCCAGTTGTCGATCAGCTTCTTGCCCTTGTCGTTGTCCAGCGGGTGGAATACGTAGTACCGGTCGGTGGTGAGCATCGTCTCGAACACGGCCTTGTCGGCGGCGAGGACGTCGGCGAGGAGCCGGTCCGCTTCGTCGACGAGCATCCCCGCGGTGCCGGTGCTGCCGCGGTCGGCGTTGGTGTACACGTTCCCGGCGCGGGGTGTGTCCTTGAAGACCTTGTACGCGGTCGAGTAGCCGAAGAACTCGCGGAAGAAGCGGATCAGCCGCGGGTGCGGGGCAGTCGTCGGGGCGAAGAAGCCCAACGACTTGTCCACCGGCGCGGCGAAGTACGTCTTGTCGGCCAACAGGCGAAGCACCTCCCGCTCGTAGTCGGCCTTCGTGTTCAGCTTGCCGCTCTCGGCGGCCTTGAGCAGTCGCGCGTCCGGTCCGCGGTCGCCCAGCGCGTAGGCGAGGGCGTACGCCGCCTCGCGCGGCGCGAGCGGCACGCGGCCGTGTTCGTCCGGCTTCCCCGCACCGAACTCCAACCGGTACACGAACTCCGATTCGAGCAGCACCGCCTTGAGCACCTGCCGCAGTCCTTCCGCGTTCCTCGCGATTTTGACCACCTCCCGACCGAGCTCGAGGTACTGCGCGAGTTCGGCTGCGGTCGGCTCGCGCCGCAGCACGAGACCGAATTGCGTCCGCACCGCGGCCCGCAGTTCGTCGTCGGTCGGCGCGGCCTTCTTGGCGACAATCGCCTCGAACGCGGCGGACGTCGTTTTCGGTGCCCACTTGTCCTTCGGGTCCGCGGGCGCGGCCTTCGGGTCGCCGACCTTCACCCTCGCGGGTTGGAGTTGCTTGGTGGCGATCCACTCGGCGTTGTTGAGCATCACCAGCAAGTGGCCGCCGTCGAGCGGGGTGAGGTCGTAGTACCGCACGCCCGCGTGGTCGGGCAGGAGGAACGGGTTGGTGACGCCGTAGAAGCCGGAGCGCCGCAACTGGTCCCGCTCGCGGCCCTCCAGTTGGAACCCGTCGAGCACGCGCTCCTCGAAGATCTGCGGGCTGACCAGCCAGCGGCGGACGGGGGTGAAAGGCTTGTCCGTGTTCGACCCGTCGAACAGGGCGGCGTGATCGACGTAGTTGCCGGCGTCCGGGTACGGCAGGCGGTCGTCAAGCCGGGATGCCTTGTGCCGCCGCAGCTCGGCCCGCACCCACTCGGCCAGCACCCGCGCGTCCTTCTCGCCCGGCTGTTCGCTCTTGGGCGGCGGCATCATCTTGTAGAAGAGTTGGTCCTGAATCTTGTTGAGCGTCTCCAGACGGTCGCCCGGTTTCAGTTCGTCGAGTGCGGTGACATCGACGCCGCCCTTGCCGCCCTCGGAGTGACAGTCGGCGCAGTGGGCGGCGAGGACGGCCCGCACCTCCTTCGGCACCGCGAACGCCGCCGGACCGTCAGCGGCGCGTGCGGGCGGTGCGCCGGGCGCGAGCACCAGCACCGCCCAGAGGGCCGGCGCGAGCGGCCGCCGGATCGAGCAGCCGGAGGGAGTACGCATCGAGTGAGGTCCGTGAGCCGAAGTCGCGAGTCGGGAGCGCGGGGGGTAGGTATTATCTTGATGGCCCGGTTTCTTGTTTCCAGGAAAATCGGTAACGATCGAGGGAACGCCTCATGAACCGCGCGTCGCGCTGATGTTGGACCTGCAGAACCACTTCTAGACAAACGTCTCCTTGTCCGCGATCTGTCCGCGAATCGGTTGAAAAGGGACTGAAACGGGTTATAATACTGGAGTCCTGACCGTTCGCACGAAGTCCGTGAGACACGGGCAAAGACGCTGAAAAAGAAGGCGATTTTGCATTCCGGTGCCTGTCGGGGAGCCGACTTTCGCGTCGGCCTCCGGAGCCGAAGGTTACAGGTTCAACTCCTGTCGGGCATATTCTTCCCAACTGTCCCCGGTCGTCCTCAACCCCTGCCGAAATCAGGGGTTTCTTCATTTCACTTGCGACCCCCGCTACTGGACACCCTTCCCCATCCGTCCCCGTTTTCGCCCGCCCGTCTCCGCCTGCTGCTGCTCCCGTTGCTGCTCCGCCGTCCGGCCCGGGTGCCTCCCGACCCGCCCGTGTCGGCGCTGAGCCGGCCCCGGTCGGCAGGGTCAGGCGGGCGACCGCGGCCGCCGTGTCGCGGATGCCGACGTGGGCGTACCGGTCCATCGTCAGGGTGATCGTGCTGTGCCGGGCCAGCTCCTTCGCGTCCTTCGGGGACACCCCGGCCTTGACCAACTCCGTGATGAACGTGTGACGCAGGGCGTGGAAGTCGGCCACCCGCCCCTGGGCGTCGCGGTAGGCGAGGAAGTCCGACGCCTCCCGGGCCGCCCGGTCCGCGGGGGTCTGGGCCTCGGCCACCCACGCGGCCCGTGCGACCTGGAGGTCCCGTCGGATCATGTCGACGGCCTCGGTGTGCCGCGCCCACTTCCCGGGCCACACGCGCCCCCAGGCCCGCTTCCCGGCCAGCCAGGCACGCAACTCCCCGACCAGTTCGGGGTGGAGCGGCACCTCGTCCCGCCTCCGGTGCTTCGAGTAGGCCGCGTCGACCACGACGACGGGCGGGTCCACACCGAGCACGAACGACTCCGGCGTCAGACTCGCCAACTCCCCGGAGCGCAGGCCGGTCGCCCCGCCGACCAGGTAGAGCATCCGCCGGTCCGGCCCGGGCAGTTTCCGGTACACCTTCCCCTCCCGCGCCGCCCCCAGGACGCGGGCGTACTCGTCGGCGGACAGGGGCCGGCGCCGGTGCCTGACGTCCACCTGGGCGTTCACCTTCGGAAGGTGGCGGAACGGGTTCTCCGAGAGCCGACGGGCCTTGACGAGCCAGTTGCCGAACGCCACCAAGGACTTCCGGTAGTGGTTGCTCGTCGCCGGCCCGAACCCCCCGGACCTCTTCGGCCGCCCCCGCCGCTCCGCCAGCCAGCGCTCCGCCGCCGCGGCGTCCAGGTCGGCGAGGAGCACGAACCCGACCGCCGCGAACAGGATCTCGCACCGCCGGGCAGCCTGACGCGCCTCCTTGGCGGTCGCACCTTTGTCCAGCACGTGCTGCTCGTAACCGGTGAGCAACTCGGACAGTGGCCGCTTCCGGTGGTCGGAGAACCGGTCGGTCACGCCCGCCTTCTCGTTCTCGATCCGCTTCAGCAGGTCGGCCAGCATGAGTGCGGCCGCGTCCCGGTTCGGGCTGAACCGGACCCGCTTCCGGGTCCCGTCCGCGAGCCGCACGTCGGCCGCCCACTTCGCGGCCGGCTTGAGGTAGTGCGTCCCGGCCTCGGACAAGGGGTACAGGACGGCACGGCCCTTCTCCCGGACGCGGGCGTGCGGCCGGCCGTCCCGGTCGGTGACCTCGGCGGCGGGGGGCAGCGGGTACGGGCGGACCGGCTTGAACAGGGTGGCCATGATCGGTGCCTTTCTGAGACGGACCGGCATTGGCCACCCGCTTCTCGGGTCGGACGCCGGTAAACGCGGTCCAAGTGTACCGGGCCGCCGGGTCGCGCGCCAGGCTGGTCGGACGACCGGGGGCGTCCGGTGGGGAAACTAACTGTGTCGCCACTCCCGCTCGTTCCCCGGGTGGTCAGGTCCTTGATGTCCCGCGGGAAGGACCCGTAACACAGTCTGATTGTCCCGGGGTGGTGACCTTGGTGACCTTGGTGTGCGGATTCCGGGTTCAACCCTCTAGGAGGGTCTCCTAAGGGGCTTAACCCAGTTTTGACGCACCAAGGTCACCAAGGTCACCACAGGCGGTCGCCCGACACCTTGTTTTCCTGGCCTCGAACTTCACCCGGTAGACCATCCGCCCGGACAACGTGTTCGGGTCGCCGAACTGCTCCGCGGCCCGCTGGTAGAACGTCTTGCTGCCCGGACAGTCCTTCCCTTCGGGGTCGATCTCGGACCGGTACCAGCGGGCGAACGCGGTGTAGAAGTCGACCGCCCGGACCCGTCCGGCGGGGTCCCCGGCCACCCCGTTGCGCAGGAAGCGGCCGACCACGTCCTCGTCCTTCCGGTACTTCGCCACCGCCCGCCCGACGCTCGCCGGCGGAACGAGCCGCCGGTCGTTCGCGTAGAACTCAACCGCGTGGGCGACCATGTCCGCCAGCACCCCCGGGGCTTCGGCGCGGAGCCGGTCGGGCAGCCCCGGGTCGGCCCGGAGGGAATCCGGGTACGGTCGACCGGGGTTCGCCTTCCGGTCCGCGTCCGACCAGAAGGTGACGGGGAACCGGACCACCCGCATCCGCCGCCAGGTCGCATGGTCGTTGACCTTCACCCGCGGCAAGTGGTTCGTCGCCAGGATCAACTTGTGGCTCGGCGGGAAGGAGTAGAAGTTCTCCCGCATGCCGCGGGCGGTGACCCGGCTCCCGCCGGTCAACTGCTTCACCCGCTTGGCGTTCAGGGCCTCCACCTCCTCGGACTCTTGACACGCCGCCAGCCGGGCCCCGCGGAGCACGGTCCGCTCGGTCGGGTGCCGGCTTTCGCCCTGGTCGGCGACCAACTCGGCGGGGGCGGTGGCCGCGTACTCCCGGTCGCCCAACACCTCGGTCCACAGGTCGAGCAGCACCCCCTTGCCGTTCGACCCCCCGCCGTGGAACAGGTACACCGCCTGGTCGGTCACCTCGCCGGTCAGCAAGTACCCGGACAGTTCCCGCGCGTAGCCGGCCGCCCCCTCGTCCGGGAGCACCGCGGCGAGGAACGCCTTGTAGCCCGGGGAGTCGGCGGACGGGTCGAACGGGGTCGGGCAGAGCTTGGTGAGGAAGTCGGCCCGGTCGTGCGGACGTAGCTCGCCCGTGCGGAGGTCGACCGTCCCGTTCGGCACGTTCAGCAGGTCGGGGCGGGTGTCGAAGGCGTCCGCCCCGACCGGGATCAGGAGGCCGGGGCGGGCCATCTCGATCATCGCCGCGACCCGCCGCACGTCCTGGCTCTTCTTGGCCCAATGGAAGTCACGGCCGGCCGCAGCCGTTGCCTTCTCGGCGGCCGCCTCCTGGGCTTCGCACCCGGCGTCCCGGGCCAGCCGGGCGGCCGCGGCCATCCGGTCCGCCGCCTCCGCGGCCATCCCCCGGACGGTCCGCTGGGCGCGCCCGGCCACCACCGCCCCGCTCGCGTCCTCGGCCCACCGGCGGCCGTCGAACACGAACCACTTGCGCATGTCGGCGACCCACCGCACGTCGCCGCCGTGGTCGGCCGCGAACCGGGTGGCGTTCGCCAGGTCGGTGTCCCTGAACTTTTCCCCGGCCAGCGGGTCCGGCGGAAACCCGGCGGCCGGCCCGTCATTCTCACCGCCGCAAGTGTCGAATTTCGACACTTGCGGCGGTTTGACCTTACCCCCAGGGTCGGGGGCCGCCGCATCGGCCGCCGGCGCGTCCGCGGTCTGTGGCGGGTCGGGGACGGGGTTGCCCGCCGGCGTCTCGGCCCACCGGACGGACACCCGCGGCGGGTCCGCCGGCGACCCGAGTTCCGCCCGGAGGGTCGCCGCGAACCCGGCCATCGCCGCCGTGTCGCACCCGCCCGTCGCGTACCAGCACCGGACCTGCGACGGGCTGAGACCCCGCCCGCTCGGTAGTCCGGAGTTGGTGCTGAAGTTGTACGTGACGGGGACGCCGCCCAGAACCCGGACGTTGAAGCTCGACCCGGCCCCGTCCTTCCCGGCCCGTACGAACTCGACCCGATCCGGTTCCCGCCGGACCACCCGGTGCCCGGCCTCCTCGTGCCAGCCCGCCACCTCGTCCAGCGCGACGGCCGCGTTGTACGCCGCGAACACGTCCGGTCCCGCGGCCGGTCGGGAGTCGGTGCCCTTCTTCCCCGCCGCCCGCGCCCGCCGGGCCGCGGCCTTCTTCGGGGCAGGGGCCGCGCCCGCCGGGATCCGCTCCGGGGGGTCGCCGGTCAGGCTCAGGAGGTGGGCGACCGCGGCCTCACCCTCGACCCACTCCGAGCCGTCGAAGGCCGACGCGAAGACGTCCCGGGTGTGGTGCCGGCCCGGTACCCGGAGCCAGTTCCCGAACTTCCCGTCCGACACCGCCGGTTGTTTGGGAAACGTCTCCGGCCGCTTCGGGAACCCGAATTCCGCAGAATCCATCACCAGCCAGCACCCGAAGGCGTGCAACAGCGGTCCGGGGACGTCCCGGTCGAACAGCACCCAGATGTGGTACCCGCCGGTGCCCCACGTCACCAGAACGACGCGGAACCCGAGGGCGGCCAGTTTCCCGTACAGGTGGAGGGCGTACCGCTCGTTCCGGGCCGGGTCGTCCCCGGGGCCGTGGGCGTCGATGTCCACCGCGACCCACCGCCCGGTCCCGGCGTCGCCCGGGGTCAGGGCGTACGCCCCGACCACATCGCCGGTGCCAGCCGCCCGGATGTGCCGTAGCAAGAGGTCTCGGGAGAAGGGCTCGCGACACCCCTTGTTCGGCCGGGCCGACTTCTTGGTCTCGCCCGCCGTCCGGTAGTAGCCGCCGAACCGGTCGGTGCGGACGAACAGACGGCCCAGCGCCCAGTCGGCCAACTCGCCCGCTCGGGCGTGCCATGCCGCAGCGCACGTGTGAGGAGGCGGGGCGGTCACCCGGCACCTCCCGGCACGATCTGCCGCAGGTGGGCGACCGCCTCCGCCCGGTAGACGGACAGCTCGGCCGCGTCGCGGGCCTCGGCCGCCCGCTGGGCGTCGAACGCCCCGAGGTCGATGACCGACCGGATCGCGTTCCGGACCCACAGCCGGAGGGTCTCCGGGTGGACCGCTTCAAGCTCATAGGCCGCCGCCCCGTGGGCCCGTGAGTAGGCCTTGAACCGGGACGACTTGACCTTCGCGGCGGTGTTCGGCGGGAGGCCCAGCCCCCGGACCTGCTCCGGGTTCAGCCCGACCCGGACCGGGTGGATGCTCGCCACCCCGAAGTCGTCCCGCATCGAGCGGGCGAACACCCCGGGGATGTCCATCCCCTCGGGGTCGTGGTCGGCCAGGAACAGGACCACCAGACGGTCCTTCCCGCTCGCCCGGTACCGGTCGAACATCTTCTTCCGCGGGGGGAGGGAACTGTACCCGCGGCCGATCGTGTACGGGATCCTGAACTCGGCCGCCACCGGCCGGATGGACCCCTCGATGGTCATCTTCTCGCCCACGATCTCGACGTGGTTCGGCTGCCCGGTCATCAGGTCCCGGGCGTACCCCTTCAGGAACCGGTCGAGCTGGCGGGCCACGAACGGGGTGACGTTCGGGTGCGCGTCCCAGACGGCCACCGGGCGGGTCTCGTCCCCGACCGCCTCGAACGGGATCAGCCCGGCCAGCCGCCCCCGGGTGAGCACGTCCTTGGTCGCGTCGTACCCCCTGTCGTCGTTCCGGTAGGTCGAGTCGGGCTTGGAGGCGTGGATCAGCGGCGGGTCGTTCAGCAGGGCGTAGTGGACCCGCCGGTCGGTGAGCGGCCAGTAGTCGCGGAGGTCGTCCACCACCCTCCGGATGCCGGCCAGCATCGGCGCCTTGGCACCCGACAGCCGCTTCCGCCTCACCGCGTCCCCGAGGGCGATCGGTTCGACCTCCACCCGGGACCGCTCGGCCCGGTCGGCGAGCAGGGCGGCGTGGGCGGCCGCCGGGTCGGCCAGGGCGAGTTGCTCCCGGACCCGCTCGGCCGGGGTCTTGTCCCGCTGCCGGTTGTATCGGGCCAGGAGGGCGGTGTGCCCGGGGTCGGCGGACGAGACCGGCAGGTACCGGGCGGGTACCGGGTCGACCCCCAGGACCTGGAACGCCAGCCGGCGGCGGTGCCCGGACACGACGACGTTGTCGGCGGTCAGGACGATCGGGTCGACGGCCCGCACCCCGTGGAGGCGGACCGTCTCCCCGATCCCGCGGGCGAACTCCCGGAACCCCGGGGCGTCCGGGTGGACGGCCCCGTACAGAGCGTCGTTCTCGGGGGATGGCCGGACGGACGCGAGCGGGACCAGAATGATCTCCGATGGCGAAAGTGAGCCATGGCCCACTTTCCGGCGGCCAGCCCGGACGGCGGGGGTGGCGGTGCTCACGGCGCACCCCCGATCTCCGACCGGGGGGCCGGCCGGGCCGCGAGCAGGGCCGCCCAGACCGGCGCCCACTCGGCCCGGGGCGGGCACCCGCGGTCGATCCAGGCGCCCAGCTCCCGCCGGCTCCACCCGACCGACCCGCCGAGCCGGATCGGTTTGGGCGTCCGGCCGGCGGCGGTCAGGCGGTCCCAAGTCGAGGGGCCGACCCCGCAGTACCGGGCGGCCGCCTCCCGCCGGAGCAGCCCGGGCGGGAGCCGGCGGCGCTTGCGAGCAGGTGGGACGGGGGTCGCGTCAGGCACGGCCGGCCCCCTTTCCCGCGGCCGGGGCCGCGATGCGGTCGGCGGTCGCGAGGTGGACGTGGAGCCGGAGCGCGAGCCGGAGCAGGCGGCGGAGGAGCCGCGCCCGCTCGTCGGTCGCCTCGATCTCCGCGCGGATGGTGTCGGGGTCGGGAATGCCGAGGGGCGGTCGGTGCGGCGGGGGTTCCGGTACCATGCGGGCCTCCGTAGGTCGGACGCCCAAGTAGACACTACGGCGGTGTGAGTCGGTGTGAGCCGGGTGTGAGCGCTCACACCGACTCACGGGG
Source organism: Isosphaera sp. (assembly GCA_013822345.1). GTDB lineage: Bacteria > Planctomycetota > Planctomycetia > Gemmatales > Gemmataceae > Gemmata. Next base: position 70,769 of record PNKH01000017.1, on the reverse strand, counting down.
GACCAAGGCGGCCCCGGCGGGGGTAAGTGCGTACCCGTCACTGTCCCGGTCGACGTAGTTCCACCGTTGAAGATCGCCGAAGTGGTGCCGGATCGACCCGTAGGTGTACCCGGCCTTGGCCGCGATCGCCTTCCCGTCCCGCCGTTCGGCGTATTGTCCCAGCGCCGTCAGGATCGCCCGCTTGGCATCCCCCAACTCGGCCCAACCCGGTGCACTTGCGGCCGGTCGGTCCGTCTCCGCGGCCGGGGGGTCCACGCCGATCCCGGTTTGCTCGGCCGGCGTGGCGGGGGACTGTCCGGTCAGACCGGCGGCCCAGTCCACCGCCCACCCGCGGACGGTCGTGTTCGCGGCCAGGACATCGAGGTTGGCCAGCATCCCCCGCGCCGCGGCCAGCGTGCCGGGGTCCAGCACAACGTCGGCGGGCGGCACAGGCGGGAACTCCCGGAAGTGGAGGGCGACGAGGGCCAGGCGCGGCAGGAGCCGCCACCCGTACCGGACCGGCCACTCGTGGTTCCCGAGCGACCCCCGCGGCCCCTCCACGTCCGCCAGGAACCCGACCGGGCTGAGCCGGCGCTCCCACGCGGTGACCAGGCCGTACCCCTCCAGCCCCCGCGTCGCCTCAGCGCCCCCCGCCCACGGCGTCCCGGGGACGACGACCTCGACCAGGTCCCGGCCTCCCGCCACCTCGACGAACGTCTCCCCGGCCGTCCGCCGGGCGGCCAGGGCCTGGACGGCGGACCGCTCGACCGGGGTGAGGACGGCGGCGACCTCGGCGGGCGACAGGGCGGCGAGTGACGGGTCGGGCGCGGCCACGGGTTCGGGCCGGTTGGTCGGGGCGTCGAGGCGCCGGAGGATCAGAACCGCCCCGCCGGTGACCCGCAGACCAAGCCCCCGGTCGCACCGGGCGGCGTCCGCCCCCGGCGGCGGCCACGGCCCGAGTGCGTGCGGCGGACCTTCCGTGTGGCCGGAGCTGGCGTACCGGTGCTCCCACGGCTCGGCGGCCCCGACGTGACACAGGACGTCCCGCACCCGGGTGACCGCCCCGACCGGGTCCGGGACGCCGGCGTCGTTCAGCAGGTCGTACAGGTCGGCATCGGGGACGAACTCGGACCCGGCCTCCAGACGCGCGACCAGGTGGCGGAGGGCGGACAGTTCCACGGGGTCGAGGCGGGGGGCGGGACCCGGGGGGCGGTCGGCGCCCGCCCGGGGCGACGGCCCGGCGGCCGGCCCCGCCGCCCGTTCCGCGCCGCCGTCCCCCGCGGACGAGGCGCCGGCCTCCCGCCCGTCGGAGCCCCGGGCGGTTGCGGCCGGCGCCGGCCCGACGCCGGGTACGGGTTGTGGGTCCGCCCCGGGTGTCGGCGGCCGGCCCCCAGACGCGACGGCGGCGACCGTCGCTGCGGCGGCCCGGAGGTGGGGCCCGACCGCCGCGATCGCCGGGTCCACCATCGTTTGGACCAGATCCACCTGCCGCTGGGCCCTGCGGGCCGCGGCTCTGAGGTCGTCGAGGTTCATCCCCGGGCCTCCCGTGCCCGGGCGGGTGTGGGCGGGGCGGGAAGTGGTAGGCGGGGCCGGGCCACATGGACCCGGCCCGGGACGGGCGTCCCGGGCATGGTGCGTTCCTCGGAGGGGTGGTGGGGAGGCCGGCCGGGCGGGGGAACGTGTCCCGCCCGGCCGGGCCGGCCCCGGCGGGGTCATGACGCCCGCCTCACCGAACGCCCCATTCTGGGCGCGCTTCCGCCGAGGGGAAAGGTCGGCCCCCGCCCCGACGCCGCGACCGCACCGCCGGCCGGGCGGGTCGGGCCGGACTAATCCGAATAACCCGGTCGAACGGACGGCGTGGGTGTCGGCCCGCGGTCCTACACGACAGGCACCGCCGCGGCGGACGTGACGGACGCACGAGTCCGCGGGTGTCCGCTCCCTCACGTCGGACACCCGGGATGTCCTCGATCGTCTCCCAACGACCGCGGGCGGTAGTAGCTACTACCGCCCGCGAGAGCCGCCCGGATGGGGTGGCCGGCCGCGACCCCTGCCGGTCGGCCCGGCCGCCGGGTGTCAGCCCGCCCTCACGCCCCGGACCCGTTCGCCCCGCCGGACAGCCCGAGGAGCCGTCGGAGCAGCCGGCTGACGGCGCCCCGCGGGGCCGCGGCGTCGGCCGCCCCCCGACCCGCCCGCCCGGGGATCCGCCCGTCGTCCGCCCCGAGCCGGGCCAGCACCTTCTCCAGCCCCCGCAGGGCCACCGCGTACACCGCCGCCCCGTCCGGGTCGGCCGCCTTCACCGTGTGCTCGGCCTGGGTCAGGTACCCGGCCAGCAGGACCCCGGCCACGCACCCCGGGCCGACCTGCCCGGCCAGCCCCCGGAGCTCGTCCACCGCGCACCCGAGGGCGGTCCGCTCCCGCGGGTCGAGGCCCGGGGACCCCGCCTCGGCCCGCAGCCGGTCGACATCCTGCAGCAGCCCGTCCAGCCACCCCGGCCCGGCCGCCGGGGTGGGCGCCGGGGCCGCCGCGTCGGTCAGCACCACCCCGGGCATCCGCGTCCGCCCGTCGGCCCTCACCGTCACCCGCAGCACCCGGTCCCGGAACGCCACCGTCTCCACCTTCCCCTTGATCATGTCCGGATACCGCCGGATCAAGTCGGCCTCCAGCTCCCGCAGTTCGCCCTCCGCCCACGGCACCGCGGACCCGGCCCGCGGCCGCAGCCGCGGGGTCGTCTGCCCCGGCTCCTGCTCGAACGTCAGCGCCAGCTCGGCCATCGCACCGTCCTCCGTCGCGGGGTCAAGGGAACGGGCCGGCGACCCCCGCCGGCCCGGTAAACAGCCGTCACGTCCGGGCGTCCGCCTTCAGCGGGACGAACCAGGCGCCCATCGCCTCCAGGTCGGCGGCCATCAGCCGGGCCGTGTCGGCCAGCCGCGGCCCTCGCCCGTCGGCCGGCTTCAGCAGGAGTCCGGCCATCAGCGCCCACCACACCGCCGCCGTCAGGTTGAACGGGACCGGGCTCACCCCGGGCCGGAGCAGGTACTCGGCCTCCCCCTCGCTCACCAGGCTGAACCCCCCGGTCGGGCGGCCGGCCGGGGGCGCGGCCGGCGGGTCGGCGGCCGGGACGGCGGTCCCGAACCCGAACGCCGACACCGGGAACACCGCCGCCATCCCGACCTTCGCCGACCCCTCGACGATCCGCACCAGCCGCCCGAGCATCGCCCGAAGGCGGTCGTCAGGCAGGGCGTCGCGGGCCTCGGCCGCGCCGGCGAACGGGACGTCCACCTTCGCCAGCAGGAGCTGGACCGCGACCGGGGTGGGGGCGGCCCGCACCTTCAGCGCCTCCCGCAGGTACCCGGCGGTGACCATCAGGTCGGCCTCGAACCGGTCCAGGTCGGCCGGGCCGTCGGACGCCGGGCACCCGACCACTACCTGGAGGGCGTCCGCCCGGGTCAGGTGGCCGACGTACTGCCGGTACTGCTCCTGCTGCTTCTCGTCGCTGTCCGGGGTGGTGTGGGTGAGGATCTGCCCGACCACCTCCCGGAGCCGGAGCACCGCCCGCACCTCGTCGGCCAGGTACAGGGTGAAGTCGCTCTCCTCCGGGTCGATGGTGGACGGCAGCCCGCCCCGGTTCAGGTCCCGGTACGTCTCCAGGGCCTCCACCATCCGCCGGGTCATCACCCGCGGGTCGGCCGCCGCCAGCTCCAGCCCGGAAAGCTGGGGGCCGGCCAGCGGCCCCTTGCAGTAGCACACCCTCAGGGCCGTCTTCCCGGAGTGCTCGCGGCCGATCAGCTCGAGCCGCACCTCGGCCAGGTCGTCGAGCTTGTCCGGCGGGGCGTGCGGGGCGCGGGTGGTGCCGAAGATCCACTCGCGGAGGCGGTTCTCGGCGCGGGGTCCGTTGTTCATTGCGGTCTCCGTGTGGGGGGTGGGGGGGTCGGGTCAGAGGAGGTCGCGGACGAGCCGGGGGGCGGCCGGGCGGTCCTTCCGCGGCCCGCCGGCGACCGCCCGCATGGCGTCGGCCGCGGCCGCGACCTCGGAGGTCACGTCCGCCGGCGGGGGGGCGTCGGACAGGCCGGCGAGGCGGCGGTCGAGGGCGTCGGCGGCCCGGCGGAGCTCCTTGCGGAGGGACTGGATGACGGCCGTCTGGCCCATCACCCGGGCGGCGAACTCGAGGACCGAGATGACGGGGAGGGCGAGGGCGACGACGGCCGCGGCGACGACGAGCCAGGGAACCCCGGGCCAGTCGGCGGCAGGGTCGGGGAGGAGGCGGCGGACCTCGGCGGCGAGGCGGTCGGCGTACGGGGCGACGGCCGGGGGGGCGGCGTCCGGGCGGACGAACAGGGTGCCGCAGGCGGCGACGGCGGCGAGGACGGCAGCCTGCCCGGCCCGAGCGGCGAACCCCAGGACGGCCTGGCGGACGCGCGGGTGCGGCAGGGCGACCACGGCGAGCAGCACGAGCAGGCCGAGGCCGAGGGCGGTGAGCATGGGGTTGTCTCCGGGCGGTGGCGGTGGGGGCGTACGGGCCCGCCGACGCGCCCGGCGGGCCGGGCGGTCGCGGGGGTGGGGCGGTTCGGGTTCAGACGCAGGGGAGTACGCGTGCCGGCCGGACTTTACCGTGCCGTTCGGCCGGAACGGCGGGCGGTCGCGGCTACTTGACGGTCAGGGCGACGGCGCCGCCGATCGCCAGGAGGAGCATGACGACGCTGACAGCGGCGAGGACGACCTCGACCAGGGACAGACCGGACGGGGGCGGTTCGTGGGACATGACCGACACCTCGTGGCGGGGCGGCCGGGACGTCCGGGGTGCCCTGCCGGAGGAGGTACGCGGAGAGAGCTGCGTTTTTCGGGACGGGGTGGTCCCAATTGTGTCCGCGTCACCGATCGGGTCGCGTGGGGAGGTGCCCACGGCGGGCGGACGACGGGCGGGTACGGTGGCCGGTGGCTCCGACCGATCAGATTCAGGAAGGGGAGGGAGGAACGTGGAAGCGGAGCGTCAGAAGCTGCTCCAGGGCCTCGGCCGCGGCCCGAGCGACACGCCCGTACTCGTCCCGGAGGGCGGTAATCAGGGCGGCCGCCGCACCCGCACCGGCCGCCGCACCCAACTCCTCCAGCGCCTTCGCCGCAGCCTGGCGGACAAACACATCCTCATCCTGGATGGCGGCCAGGAGGGCGGGGACTGCCCCAGGGTGCGTGGTCGCCTTCAGCCGGCCCAGCCCCTCCGCTGCGGCCCGGCGAACCCACTCGTCCCCGCCGCCGAGAGCGGCCAGGAGGGCGTCGAGCAGCCCCGGGCCGGCCGACGCCCCCAGCTTCCCAAGCGCCTCCGCCGCCGCCCCCCGGACTTGCCGGTCCGGGTCCCGGAGGACGACGGCCAGGAGGGCGTCGAGCAGCCCCGGGCCGGCCGACGCCCCCAGCTTCCCAAGCGCCTCCGCCGCCGCCCCCCGGACTTGCCGGTCCTCATCCCCTAGGGCGGCGAGGAGAGCATCGAGCACTCCCGGGCCGGCGCCCAACAAGCCCAGCGCCGTCGCCGCGGCACTGCGGCACCACGTATCCTTGTCTTGGAGGGCGGTCAGGAGGGCGTCCACGACCCCCGGGCTGGCCGCCCCCAGCCAGGTCAGCGCGAGCGCCGCTGTTTGGCGGACATCGTAGTCTCCATCCAGCAGGGCGGTCAGGAGGGGGTCGGCCGCCCCAAGCCGGCCCAGCAAGTCCGCCGCGGCACTGCGGATGTATCTATCCCTGCCGCGGAGGGCGGCGGTGAGGGCGTCGAGCACCCCCGGGCCGGCTGACGCCCCCAGGGCGTCCAGGGCGTCCAGGGCGTCCGCCGCCGCCCACCGGACCTCCCGGTCCGCGTCCCGGAGGGCGGCCAGGAGGGCGTCGAGCAGCCCCGGGCCGGCCGACGCCCCCAGCTTCCCAAGCGCCTCCGCCGCCGCCCCCCGGACTTTCCGGTCCGGGTCCCGGAGGACGACGGCCAGGAGGGCGTCGAGCAGCCCCGGGCCGGCCGACGCCCCCAGCTTCCCAAGCGCCTCCGCCGCCGCCTGGCGAACCTCGCCCACCTCGTCCCGGACAGCGGCGCGGAGGGCGTCCTCCGTCCGCGGGTCGGCTACCCCGAGCCGGCCCAACCCCCAGGCCGCGGCCCAGCGGACAGACCAGTCATGGTCCCTGCGGACGGCGATGAGGGCATCCACAGCCCCCGGTCCGGCCGCTCCTTCCAGCCGGACGAGCGTCACTGCCGCGGCCCACCGGCCTCCCCCTGCCCGATCCCGGAGGGCGGCGAGGACGGCGTCGACTACCCTCGAACCGGCTGCCCTCCCGAGCCCTTCCAGCGCCCAGACCGTGGCCATACTGTCGTCCCAATCCATCCCGTGCGGGAGGAGGGCGAGGAAGGCGTCCACTACCACGGGTGTCGCGGCCAGGGGTCCGAGTTGGGTGATCAGACCGCGACTGTCTTTAAGCCCGGCCAAGCCGCTGTCTGCGAGCCGCCGCTCAAGCCGCCGCACCCCGGCCGGGTGGGCCAGGGCCCTCGCCAGCGTCGGCGTCCGGCCGAGTTCGCGGTACGCCCGCTCCGCCCGGTCGAGCAGGTCTTCGACCAGCGGCCGGGCGAGCCGCTTGTGGTCCACGTCCACCAGGCACCGGCTGGCGAGCCGGTCCATGACGCGGAGCGCGTCCGGGTGCCGGTCGGCTTCGGCGCGGATCCGCTCCAGGACCGGGGCCGGGTCGTCCAGGCACCCGGCCACGAAGGTCAGGAACTCCTCCGCCGCCGGCTCCCACCGCAGCCGACCCGTCTCCGCGTCCGGCTGCCACAGGAACGGTCCGAACTCGGCTGCCGGGTCGTCCAGGGTGGCGACGTGGGCCGCCGCCAAGTACTCCAGGAACGTACGGTGCAGGAACGCCTCCGTGCCGTTCCCCGTGTCCACCACCAGCCCGGAGGCCCGCAACCCGCGCCGGAACGTCGCCACCGTCATGTCCAGCTTCCCGCGCCGTGCCTTCTCGATCGCCGGCACCCACTCCTTCGTCGCGTGGAACGACCAGCCGGCCGGGTTCTTCCGGAACAACTGCCATGAGACGTGCTGGAGGACGCTGATCTGCGTCGCCAGATCCTCCTGCTCGGTCGGCGTCTCCTTCCACACCGCGCGGTACAGTTGGTCGACGATCGCCTCGTACACGTCCGGCCGGCGGGTGTTCTGCGGGTCGAGGTCCTTCTCCTCGGACACGGCGCAGACCAGGCTCAGCAGCAGGGCGTTCCGCCCCATCTCGGCGACCGACGGGTTGCCCCGGGCCAGCGCCTCGACCGCCGCCCGGCGGTCCGGGTTCGCTGCCCGCTCGAACCACTCCTTGCGGAACGTCGCCTGCTGCCGGTCGTCGAGCGGGGCGAGCTTGAACTCGGTGATCGTCGGGAGGTTGAAGTCGCCCTTCCGGTAGCGGTACGGCCGGCTCGTCACCAGGACGTGGCACTCCCGCCCCATCAGGTCCTTGATCAGGTTCTGGACGGCGGGCAGGTCGGTCTCGGTCACCTCGTCCAGCCCGTCCAGCACCACCCACGCCCGGTCGCCGGTGGGGACTTTGTCGGGCGTGTCCTTCGCGTCCGGATCGGGGGTGAGGACTTTCTTAATCTCGTCCTTCACCACGTCCGGGGTGCCGGCCGGGAGGGCATCGAGTGCCGCCGCCGCGAGCGACTTCTTCCGCCCGACCTCCTCCAGGCGGACGAACACCGGGAGCCGCACCCGGGCGGTCGGCGTGGCCCCGTCCCGCAGGTCGGCGAGGCCCTGCCCGGCCACGTCGTGGACCAGCCTGCGGGCGAGGACCGACTTGCCGTCCCCGGGGTACCCGACCACCACCGCGTGCCGCACCCTCGGCCACTCGTCCGCCCACCGGTGGCGGGTGTTCTTCAGCTGCTCCCGGTAGTACCGGATCAACTCGGCCGTCGCGTCCGCCACCTCGAACGGCGGCTTCCCGGCCGGCCGGTCGGCGTCGTCCTCCCGGCCGGGGCGCGTCTCGTCCCGCTTCAGTTCCACCTCGTCCTTGAACACCTCCGGCTCGATGTAGAGGTCGGACAGCTTGCGGCGGCGGCCGAAGTACCGCGGGGTGACGGCGTCGAGCAGCCCGGCCGCGTGCACCAGGTACGCCTCCAGGCCGGCGGTCAGCCCTGTGGCGTCGTCGTACGCCTCGTCGAGGGTCCGCGGGCGGACGAGCGCGATGCTGCGGCCGCCGGCCGAATGGCTCTCCGGCCGGCCGTCCTCGAACTTCGAGTCGGCGGCGATCAGGAACCGGTCGAGGTGGCCGAACCGGCACGCCGCCTCGGCCTTCTGCGGCTCCGCCCCGACGGGCCGCAGCGCCGGGTTCGCGTCCGCCCACGCCCCCGGGTCGAACTGGGCCGACATCAAGCACCCGACGTCGACCCGCCTCTCCTCCGCCAGCGCCCGGAACCCGACGCACGCGGCCAGGGTGTGCGACTCGCCCCCGACGGTGCGGACGCGCCCCGACTGCGGGGGCGTCAGCTCCGGGTCCTCGTACTCCGTCCGCAGCGACCACACCACCACCCCGTCGAACCGACAGCGGGCGTGGGCCCGTCCGATCACCGCCAGCAGGTTCGGCGCGAGCGGGACGGCGGAGCCGCCGGGGTGCTCGATCAGCGCGGGGGAGTCGGGGACGTGCCACAGGTCGAGGGCGCGGACGGCCCCCTGCTTCGTGCCGCCGTCGTAGGTGGGGAACCGGACGGTCACGGCGGGGTCGGGCCGGTTGACGCCGAGGAAGTGGTCGAGGTGGAGCCGGAGTGGGAGGCACTCCGCCCGCGGCAGGAGCCGGAGTAGTCGGTCCAGGTCGATCGCCCCGTCCCCGAGCCGGCCAAGGTCGCCGCGGACCGACCCGACGGGGATGCCCGCGAACCGTGCCACCCAGGCGCCGAGGGCGTCCAAGTCGGCGCCGGTGCGCGGGTGGCGGAGGTGGCCGGCGGCCATGCCGGCGGCGAAGAACCGGCGGGCGTTGCGGAGCAGCCGGGCGGGGTCCGCGCCGCGGAACTCGGGCGCGCGGCCGTGCCCGTCCCCGCAGCACGCGCCCATCACCACCGAGGCGTCGGCGCCGCCGAACGCCGCCCACGCCAACTCGGCCTGCCGCTGGAACTCTTCCACCTCGGCCGACGGGCAGCCGACGAAGTCCCGGCAGTCCGCCTCCAGGGCGTTCGGATCCTTCGGCCCGGCCCGGAGCAGGTCGGGCCAAGCGCGGGAGTCCCAGCGGTCGAACGTGCCCCCGAGCCGGGCGCGCAACCTCTTCACGGACGGCCTCCGGGCCGGGCGTCAGACGACCAGGAACACGACTAGCCCGAGCTTGGTGCCGAGTTCGGCGCGGACGTCGGGAAGCGGGCCGAAGTCGGCCGACCCGCTGCACCGGTACCCGCCGGCCTGCTCAGGCACGTCGAGCGGGATCGTCTTCCGGATCATCCGGTCCTCGTCGGTCCCGACGAGGGCCACGGACACGGCCGCGGTGTTCAGGTGGGTCGGGTCGGTGCTGAACACGTCGGCGACGAGGCGGCCGCTCCCCGGAACCTCCTGCACGCGGACGGTGATGCCGAGGTCCTTGTACTCGCCCGACAACACGAACTCTCGGCGGGGGGGGCCGGAGTCGGCCTGGGGGCCGTCCGGTGGGAGGTCTTTCAGCGGGGTGCCCGGGCTCGCCCCGAACTTCCGGGTGCGGATCTTCACACCGTCGGGCAGCGGGTACAGGTCGGCGAGCGGCGGCTTCGGGTCGGGGTTCATGGCGGCCTCGGGTTGGGGTGCGAACCGGTCTCGATTCCCGGGCGGTCAGCCGCCCGACAGTTGGCCGAGGTCCCCGGCCAGCCGCTGCTTCGCGTCGTACAGCCGGCGGTACACGGTGCCCACCGGCACGCCGAGCGCGTCCGCGATGTCCGGGCAGTCCAGCCCGTCGGCGTACCTCAACAGTACCACCCCCCGGAGGTGGTCGGGGAGGGCGTCCACCGCCGCCCGCACCCGGTCCCGGTCCTCGCGCCGGACGAGGTCGTCCAGCGCGTCCGGCTCGCGGCCCTCGCGGTCCGAGTCGGCATCCTCCAGAAACGGCTGCTCGCCGACCCGATGCCGCCGGCACTCGGTCTGCCAGCGCCGGACGGCCAGCCGCCAGAGCCACGGCCAGAACGGGCGGCCGCGGTCGTAGTTCGACCACTTCCGGAGGACGAGCACGATCACGTCGCCCGCCAGGTCCTCCGCCCGGTGCTCGTCCCAGACCAGCCGGCGGCAGAAGGCGTACAGCCGGTCGAGGTGCTGGCGGATCAGCTCCACCAGCCAGTCGGGGGTGGGCGGGGGGCCGGACGGCGTGCACATCGGTGGTCCTCCCGGAGTGGGGCCTCGGACGGAGTACGCGCCGGGCCGGGAATCCCTTCGCGCTTTTCTCAGAACGGCGGGCGGAACCCGAGGTGCCGGTCCATCTCCAGGGCGAGCAGGTGGAGCAGCCAGGCGAGGGCGGTCAGCCGCTGGTGCGGCCAGACGGCCAGGCCGGTCATCTTGGTCATCAGCACGTGCGCCCAGACGTTGCTCAGCCGGTCGTCGATGTCCCACTCGCCGAGCGCCTGAACCTGCGACCCGGTCCGGGCGACCAGGATCAGGTGGGCGACCCGGGCCAGGAGCGGGTCGTGCCGGGCGGCCAGCCGCTCGAGCGCCGCCGCGTCGCAGGCGTAGAAGTCGTGCAGCAACCGCTCGTCCGTCGGGTCCATGCCCGTCCCCCGGGGTTGGCGTTCGTCCGGTCATCATACCCGCCGCCGGCGGCCGAAGAAAATCCCCGCCCGCCGCGTAACCCCGGTCGGGGGCATCCCCCCGCTCACAACCCACCGGGAGTACCGACCGTGGACACGCTCGTCCTGCCGAAGCCCAACCCGAAGCCGCGACCGGAGCCGCGACCCGCCGTCCCGCCCGCGCGGTACGCCAAGGAGTTCGCCGACCTGGTGACCGCCGCGGCCGCCCCGCCGGCGGCCGAGGCGCCGGCCCCGGCCCCGCAGCCGGTCCGCCGCACCGCGTACCAGTACGACTGACCGCCCCGCCGGGGGCGGCCGCCCGCCCCCGGCCACCTCCCCCCCCGCCCCCCGTCATGGATACGCACGAACTCGTCCTCGCCTCGGCCCCGTTCGCCGACCTGGTCCGCCGGCTCGCGGCCGGGGCCGACCGGGTGCGGGCGCCGTGCGGGCTGTCCCGGCTGGCCGACCGGTGGGAGTGGCTGGTCGGCCGGTCGGAGGCCGAACCCGCCGACCGCCCGGGGCTGGTGGCCGTCCGCGCCGCCCACCCGGAGGTGCTGGGCGAGGCGGTGCGGGCCGCGGCCGCCGACGCCCGGGTGGTGCTCGGGGTCGGGGTCGGGGCCGCGGCCGGCCACCTCGCCGGGCTGGTCCGGCTGCACGGGCAGACGTGGCCGCTCGCGGCCGTCCGGGTGGTCGCCCCCGGGCTGCCGCGGCTGGACCTGCGGCCGGGGCCGGCCGGCGGGCCGGACGGCCCGACCCGGGAGCGGTTCTCCCGCACCATCGGGGCGCTCGGGGAGGCCGCGTTCGCCCGGCTGCGGGCGCTCCGGTTCGCGGTCGTCGGGTGCGGGCGGACCGGGTCCCTGGTGGCGGACCACGTGGCCGGGTACGGGGTGGCCGGGCTGGCCCTGATCGACCCGGACGTGGTGGAGCCGCACAACCTCGGGGAGATGGCCGGGGGCCTGGACGGGAGCGTCGGGCGGGGGAAGGCGGAGGCCGTGGCGGAGCGGCTGCGGCGGGGGTCGCCGGCCGGCCGGGTGTCGGCGGTCGCGGCCCCGGTGGAGTCGCTCGACGCCCTGTTCGCGCTGAAGGCGGCGGACGTGGTGGTGAGCTGCCCGGACAACCCGGCGGCGCGGGTGGCGACGGCCCGGGTGGCGGCCCTGTACCTGAAGCCGGTCCTCGACCTCGGGACCGGGGTGGTGCGGGGGCCGGGCGGGCGTCAGGCGGGGGTGGACGTGCGGTGGCTGCTGCCGGGCCGGTGCGCGGGCTGCGTGGGCGGGGGTGACGGGTCGGGGGCGGTCGCCCCCCGGCTCGGGTCGCTGCGGTCGCTGAACACCTGGGCGGTGGGGTTGGGGTTCACGCTGGTGGAGCAGTTCCTGACCCGGCGGCGGTCGGCGGACAGCGTCTGGCTGCAGGGCGACTTGTCCGGGGACGGGCTGCCCGGCTTGTTGCGACCGATGATGCCGGCCGACCGGGACTGTCGTGTCTGTCGCGCTCGCGGGGACGGCGACGATGGTCTGACCTCGCCGGGTGTGGGTGTGCCAACCTCTCCGGCCTGATTGCAGCAGGACGGACCTCATGGAACACGATTGCGGTGGTTGAGAAGCCGCTCGAGTGCTTTCGCCGCGGCCACGCATACCTCGCCGTGCCCGTCCGAGAGTGCGACTCGGAGGGAGGCTACCGCCCCCGGGCTGGTCACCCCCCTTTTTCCCAGCGCTTGAGCCGCGGCCAGACGAACTTCCTTGCCGGGGTCCCGGATGGCGGCGAGGAGGGCGCCGTCCACCCCGGTGCCAGCCTCCGGACCCACCGAGCCGAGGGCCCGGGCCGCGGCCTCGCGGACCGCCCCATCCTGGTCTTGGAGGGCGGCAACGAGGGCCGCCGCCCCCGCGGGGCCAACCCCCAGCCCGACCCACCACAAGCCGTCGGCTGCGGACGCGCGGACCGCCCCGTCCTTTTCCTGAAGGGCCGCGACGAGAGCTGCCGTCCCCGCCGGGCCGGCGGTTACCCCCAAGGCGTGGGCCGCGGTGGAGCGGACAAGGCGGTGTGTGTCCCGGAGGGCGGCGACAAGGTCGTCGAGCAACTCCGGGCCGGCCGCCCCGAGTGACACCAGTGCCCCGACTGCGGCTTGGCGGACCTTCCAGCCTTGGTCCCGGAGGGCGACGACAAGAGCCGCCTTCGCCGGGCCGGCGGCTGGCCCGAGTGATCCAAGGGTTTTGGCGGCGGCCGCGCGGACCGATTCGTTCTCGTCCCGAAGGGCGGCGACGAGGGCCGCCCCGGCCGGGCCGGCCGCCGGACCGAACGAACCCAGGGCCTCGGCCGCCCACATCCGGACGCCCCAATCTCGGTCCCGGAGGGCGACGACGAGGGCCGCCGCCCCCGCCGGGCCGGCCGCCGGACCGAGTGACCTCAGGGCCTCGGCCGCGGCCGAGCGGACCGTCCTATCCTCGTACCGGAGGGCGGCGACGAGGGCCGCCGCCGCCCCAAGCCGTCCCAGCGCCTTGGCCGCGCCAACGCGGACCGTTTCGTTCTCGTCCCGGAGGGCGGCGACGAGGGCGGCCTCCACCTCCGGACCGACGGCTGCCCCCAGTCCGCCCAGCGCCTTGGCCGCGTAGTAACGGACCTCACCTTCAGCGTCTCGGAGCGCGGCGAGAAGGGCATCTCCCGCCCCCGGGCCGGCGGCGGCTTCCAGCCGGCCTAGCGCCCGGGCCGCGGCCGAGCGGACCCATTTGGCCGGGTCTCGGAGGGCGTCAAGGAGTGCGGCCGCCTCCGGGCCGACCGCCGTCCCGAACGACCCCAGGGCAGTGGCCGCTTCTGCCCGGATCTGCACGACCGGGTCTCGGAGGGCGGCAGCGAGCGCGGCCGCTCCCGCCGGGCCGGCCCCCGCCCCCATCCGGCCCAGAGCCTCGGCCGCGGCCGAGCGAACCCACACGGCTTCGTCACCGAGGGCGGTGACGAGTGCGGCACCCGCCCCGAGCGACCCCAGGGCCCTCGCCGCCGATCGGATGAGTTCCTTGTTGTTGTCCCGGTCCCGAAGGGTGTCAAGGAGGGCGGCGGCCACCCCTGGGCCGGCCCACGGCCCGAGCGACCTCAGTGCTACGGCCGCACCGTAACGGACCTCCTCGTCTTCGTCCCGGAGGCCGGCGACGAGGGCGGCGACCGCCCCCGGGCCGGCCCACGTCACCCCGCCCAGGGCACCGACTGCTTCACTCCGGACCTCCTCGTCTTCGCCCCGGAGTGCGGCCAAGAGGGCGGCCAGAACTCCCGGCGTCCCAGATGCGGGAGCGAGTTGCTTGATCAGAATGTGACCGTCGTGAAACCCAGCTAACCCATCAGCCGCTAGCCGCTGCTCGAGCCGCCGCACCCCGGCCGGGTGGGCCAGCGCACGGGCCAGCGTTGGCGTCCGGCCGAGACCCCAGTACACCCCCTCCGCCCGGTCCAGCACCTGGTCGAGCAGCCCCGGAGGGCGCAGCCGGTCGGCGTCGATGTCGGTCAGGCACCGCCCGGCGAGCCGGGCCATCACGTACAGCGCGTCCGGCAACTGGGCGTCGAGTTCCAGCATCCGGGAGAGCAGCGACGACGGGTCGGTCATGCACCCGGCCAGGAACGGCAGGAACTCCTGGGCGTCCGGCTCCCAGGTCTCCGGGCCGTCCGGCGGTGGCGTCCACAGGTAGCGGTTGATCGCGGCCACCGGGTCGGGCAGCCGGGCCACGTGCTCGGCCGCCAGGAACTCCAGGATCGACCGGTGGGCGAACGCCCACCCGCGGGACGTCTCGCCGTGCCGCTGGACGAGCAGCGGCAGGAGCACCCCGCGGGCCTGCCACTCGTTGAGCAGCGCCCCGGCCCGCTCGGTGCTGTAGCCGGCCTGCTCCAGGGCGTCGAACCACTCGTCCCGGGCGAACGCGTACCGGGCCGGGGACGGCCCGAGCAGGTGCCAGCAGGCCCGACGGAGGACGCGGAGCTGGACGTCCAGGGTCGCGTCGTTCTCGTCGATCGGCGGCGGGTCCTGCCGCCACGCCCCGCGGAGCAGGTCGAGGACGATCCAGCGGTACAGGGTCGGCCGCCGGGCGCTCGCCGGCAGGTCCCGGACCTCCGCCTCGGCGCACAGGAGCGTGAGCAGGAACGCGTTCCGGGACATCTGCTGCAGGCCGGCCCCGGCCGCCAGTTCCTGCACCCGGGCCTGCCAGTCCGGCCGGGCCGAGGTGCGAAACCACGCGGCGACGAACGCCGCCCGCGGCCCGTCGGCGAGCGGGGCCAGTTCGAACTCCTGCACCTCCGGGAACGGCACCCCGCCCCGCTGGTACCCGTACGGCCGGCTCGTCAGCACCACCCGGCACGGCCATGCCGCCACCGCCCGGAGGTGATCCAACCGCCGCTGGTGCCCCGAACTGGGTACCTCGTCGAACCCGTCCAGGATGAGGACGCCGGACTTCTTGACGGTCTCGAGGACGTGCGTGACGAGCGCGTCCGAGAACGGCTGCCCGGGCGGGGCCACCCGCTGCACGGCGGCCCGGATCGCGTCGTCCGGGTCCGCGGACTCGGCCAGGTCGGCCAGGCGGACGAACACCGGGGTGGCGAGTTCCCCGACCGCCTTCCCGCCGGCGTCGAGTTCGGCGACCCCCTGTCCGGCGAGTTCCAGCAGCAGGTGCTTCGCCAGCACCGACTTCCCCTCGCCCGGGTCGCCGACGATCACCGCCCGGCGGGCGCCCGGCCACACGGCCTTCCAGGCCACCCGCTCCCGCCGCTCCACCAACTTGTCCCGGAACTTCTCCTCGGCGTCGCTGTCGGCCTGCAGCTTCACCTTCTCCTCGGTGCCGCTCTCGCCCCGCGGCCTCCCCTTCTCCGGCAAGGCGTCGCCCCCGGCCCGCGGCTTCCCCTTGTCCGGCCCGGCGTCGGGGGCGGGCGGCCCCTCCTCCGGGTCGCGGCCGGCCGGCTCCCGCTCCAGCCGGACCACGTCCCGGAGCACGTCCGGCTCGATGTACAGGTCGGACAGCCGCCGGGCGCCGAGGTAGACGGCCCGGTCGCGGTCGAGGAAGGCGGCGCAGGCGGCGTAGTACCGGCGGACCTCGCCGATCAGCCCGGTCGCGATCTGGTAGGCGTCCTCCAGCGTCGCCGGGCAGTCGATGGGTACCGGCCGGTGGGCCGGGGCGAACGCCGGGTCGTTGTGGAGGAACCGGCCGAACCGCGGTTTGTTGAGGGCGCACACCGCCTCGTACTTGTCGCGCAGCCCCCCGACACCCCGGAGCGCGGACGACGGCCGCCCCCACTCGGGGGCCCTGTCGCCAACCGTCCAGGGGAACTGGGCCGAGAGCACACAGCCCGGGTCCACCTCCCGGCTCGCGGCCAGCGCCCGGAACGCGACGCAGGCGGCGGCCGAGTGCGACTCCCCGCGGACCGTCTGGGTGGTGCCCGTCGGGTCGGTCAGCCGCCGGACGCCCCACACCACCGGGCCGGGGAAGGTGTGCAGCCCGTGGGCCGCCTCGACGACCGCGCGGAACTCGCCCGCCGTCGGCAGGTCGAGGCACGCCGGGTCCGGGAACAGACCCGGGTCGCCGTCCGGCAGGAGTTCCAGGTCGAGGGCGTAGACCGCGCCGTCGTGGGTGAAGTCGTCGTAGGTCGGGAAGTGGACCCGCACCGGCCGGGGTGGGTTCGGCGTGGTGAGCGGGAGCCGGAGTTGGTGGCGGGCGGCGAGGCGGAGCCGGGTGGCGGCCGCCGGCGGGAGGAGGCGGGCGGCCGCCTGGACCCGCGCCGCCAGGTCACCCGGGGGGAGCCGGCCGAGGTGGTGCCGCAGGGGCGGGAGGAACTCGCCCGGGTGGGCGAAGTGGGCGAGCCACGCCTCCAGGGCGGCGAGGCTGTTCGGGTCGGCGGCGTGCCGGAGCCAGCCGAGCACCATCGCCGCCGCGAAGTGGTCGAGGGCCCGGCGGCGGAGCGGGCCCGCCTCGGCGTGGGCGAACGGCCGGTTGGCGGCCGCCGCGCAGCACCACCCGAGGTCGTCCTTCGACTCGGCCCCGGTCAGCAGGCCCCACGCCTCGACGGCCTCCCCACCGAGCCGCTCCACGGCCTCCGCCGGGGCGTCCCGGAACTCGCGTCCGCCTCCGTCCAGGACGCGCTGCCGCGGGCAGAGGAGGTAGCCCCACGTCCCGGGGTTGCCGGGGAGGGACCGCAAGCGGCGGAGTAACTCATCCATGCCCGAACCCGGGGACCGGGACCACGCGGGGTGCCGGAGGCGGAACCGCCCCAGGGTACCACACGCCCGGGGTCCCTCCCAGGAGTACGCGCGACCGGGGGCGAACCTTCGCGGATTCCGCCGGGCCCGGCTCAGTCGGGGCTGCCGTGCCGGGCGGGTTCGTCCGGGCCGTCCGCCGGGTCGGGGTCGGGGAGAGCCTCGATGGCCCGGATCCGCTCCTCGACCGGGTCCGGGTCGGGCGGCCCGCCCCGCAGCAGCCCCGACCAGTCGATCTGCTGCACCACGACCCGGGCCTTCCCGCCCAACTGGTACTTCGCCGCCAGAGCCATCGCCGCCGCCTTCGACACGAACCGCACCCGGACCGACCCGTCCGGCCGAACCTCCATCTCCTCGACCAGGGCTTTGACCTCCGGGGGCCAGGCCCGGACGTCCTCGGCCGCAGCCCGCCACCGCCCCCCGCCGTCGCCGGGAAGGCAGTAGTCGGCCGGGCAGAACAGCATCGCCGCGTGGAGGTACCACAGCACCGCGTCAGCGTCCAGCATCGCCCGCTTGTCCAACGCGTCGAGCCGCCGCCGCACCTCGGCCGCCACCAGGTACGTCTTCCCGTCCAGGAGCTCGCTCCCGCGGGTGTGGGCGGACCGCTCCGGGTACCCGGCGGCGACCGCGGCCCGGGTCGCGTTCCGGGTCCGCAGGTACGCGCCGACGAACGCCTGCTGCTTGGCGGAGATCCGCTCCGGCTTCCGGGGCGTCGGGCGGGGACACATCGGCTCACCCTTTCTCACGGGGCGCGGCCGACCGGAACGGCGGCCCGGCGCCCGAGCCGGGTTCCCGGACCGTTCTCGGCCCACCCCAGGTACGTCGGAGAAATCAACACCGTGGCACGGCGCGCGGCCGACCTCGGGGCCGGGGCGGACCGCGGGCCGGATGGTCCGGGGGCTACCCCCCGCCCGACCCGCCGCCCGGGGGCGACGCCTCCTCGGCCGCGGCCGCCCGCCGGGCCAGGTCGTCCCGCACCCGCTCCAGGTGGTCGGCGTACTCCGGCAGCCCCATCGGGCCGAACCGCACCGCATCCAGGTTCTGCTGCATCCGGTCCCGCTCCCGGTGGACGGCCGCCCGGACGTAGTCCTCCGAGTCGGTCGACCCGGCCGGCGGGACCGGGAGCGGGCCGGCCAGCTTCAGCACCGCCAGGGCCACCTCCCGCCGCTCCGCCCCGGTCGCCGCGCTCAGGTCGTCGGCCAAAACGTCGAGGGCGGCCGGGATCAGGGCCCGGAGCCGGTCCGCGGCCGACCCCCAGACGTGGGCCCGCCGCTCCGCCAGGGCCGCAGCGAAGGCCACATCGTACAGCCGCCACCGGGTGACCGTGACCCGGCTCAGCCCGAGCGCCGCGGCCGCCTCGGTATCGGTCTTCCCGGCGGCCAGCAGGTCGGCAGCGCTCTGCTGCGGGAGGGTCAGCCCGTCCGCGTGTGACCGGGCCCGCGCGGACGGCATTCGACGGCTGCTCATGGTGATTGACCTCGGGTGGGTGTAGCGGAGCGTAACCGGGCGTTCACGCCGACCCGGTGGCGCTCCGGATCAGCGCCCGGACGGCGGCCTTGATCGGGTCGGGGAGTGCGGGCCACGCGGCGACGAGTGCGGACAGGTCCGGGTCGGCGGCGATTGCTGCTCCCGGTGCTGCTCCCGGCACAGGGCTGCGGTAGGAAGGTGTGGCTGAATCTTGGGTTGTGGAGTCGGGCCTTCCGCCTCCGGAGCCGAAGGTTACAGGTTCAACTCCTGTCGGGCATACTCCACCCAACCCCCGGCCGCGGCCGGGGGTTGTTCGTTGACACCTGGTCGCGGGTCAGCCCGGCATCGTGTACGGCTTGCGGTACGTGTACGTCAGCGCCTGGTTCGCCCCGGCGTGGTTGGTGAACCGCTCCGCCTTCGCGTCCCACTCCAGGTACAGCTTCGACCGGTGCGCCACGTTCGCGACCAGCGCCGCGCTGGTGCACCGGTGGCCGAACTCCACGTCGCACGTCGGCGGCTTGCGGCTCTTCACGCAGTCCAGGAAGTTGCGGGCGTGGTCCGCGTCCAGGATCTTGCCGGCCACCTGCTTCGCCTCGACCTCCGCCTTCGCCCCGGCCCGCCAGCCCTTCTCCACGGTCCGGTCGAGCGGGGTGCGGGCCGGGAACTCGTTCGGGGTCACCACCTCCGGCACCACCTCGTACCCGCCGGTGCGGAAGTACATCGTCCCCTTCGTCCCGCGGAACTCGATCTCGCACGGCCTGGCCGCCGGCGGCGCCCCGGTCGCGTTGAACTGCGAGAACGTGACCAGCGTGTCGTTCGGGTAGTGCCACACCACCTCCAGCGTGTCCGGCACCTCGCGGTTGTCCTGGGTGGCGAACTTCCCGCCGAGCGCGACGACCGACAGCGGGGCGTCGACGCCGAGCGACGCGTGGATCTGCGCCAGGTAGTGGACGCCGAAGTTGGTGAGCTGCCCGCCGGAGTAGTCGTAGAACCAGCGGAACCGGTAGAACGAGCGGTTCCTGTTGTACTTCCGCAGCGGGGCCGGGCCGACCCACTTGTCCCAGTCGAACCCCTCCGGCGGCTGCTCCCCGTCCGGCGGGCTGCCGATCCCCTTCGGCCACTCGTTCTGGACGTGGAACGCCCGGACGACGGTGACCTTGCCGATCGCCCCGGACCGGACCACCTCCGCCGCCTCCCGGCACATCGCGCTGGACGTCCGCTGGATGCCGCACTGGACGACGCGGTTGTGCTTCCGGGCGGCCTCCACCATCGCCCGGCCCTCGGCCACGCACAGCGACAGCGGCTTCTCGACGTACACGTCCTTCCCCGCGGCGCACGCCTCCACGCACATCAGCGCGTGCCAGTGGTCCGGGGTGGCGATCACCACCGCGTCGAGGTCCTTCTTCGCGACCAGGTCCCGGTAGTCCTTGAACCGCTCCGGGTTCCCGCCGACCCGCTTCGCCGCGAACTCGACGTAGGGCTGGTAGATGTCGCACACCGCCGCGACCTCGCAGTCCTTGTGCTCGAGGAACGCGGCGAGCACCTGGTCGCCGCGGTTGCCGACGCCGACGAACCCGACGCGGACGCGGTCGTTCGCCCCGACCACCCGGCCGGCGCCGAGGGCCGTGGCGGTCGCCACGCCGGCCGTCTTGGCGAAGTCCCTGCGGGTGATGCGGGCCATCGTCGGAACCTCCGGGTGGGGTGAGCGGGGCCGTTCGCCGTCGCCGGGTCAGACTACCGCCCCGCCCGCCGGCCCGCAACGGGCCGCGGCCGGACCCGTTGCCCCGCCCGGCCCGGCGCGGACAATAGCCCGCGTCCGCCCGCCGTCCGCCGAGGTCCCGATGGCGACCCGCACGACCCCCCTCCTCGCCCTCCTCGTTCTGCTCGGGATGGCGACCCACGGCCCCGGCGACGACGCGAAGCCCGCCCCCGCCCCGAAGTCGCCGCTCGCCCCGGAGCCGGAGCGGCAGACGTTCCGGCTCGCCCCCGGGCTGCGGGTCGACCTGGTCGCCGCCGAGCCGCAGGTCGAGAGCCCGGTCGCCTGCGCGTTCGACGAGGCCGGGCGGCTGTGGGTGGTCGAGATGCGCGACTACCCGAACGGCCCCGCCCCCGGCCAGAAGCCCGCGGGCCGGGTCAAGGTGTTGGAGGACCGCGACGGCGACGGGCGGTACGAGACCGCCCGCGTGTTCGCCGACGGCCTCCTGTTCGCCAACGGCGTCCTCCCGTGGGCCGGCGGGGCGATCGTCACCGCCGCCCCGCACATCCTCTTCCTCCGGGACTCCGACGGCGACGGGGTCGCCGACACGCGCGAGGTGCTGTACGAGGGGTTCGCGGCCGGCAACCCGCAGCTCCGGGTCAGCCACCCGGCCCTCGGCCCGGACGGCTGGGTGTACGTCGCCAACGGGCTGCGCGGCGGCGAGGTGCGGCGGGCCGGCAAGCCGGACGCCCCGGCGGTCCCGATCGGCGGGAAGGACTTCCGGTTCGACCCGGTGGCCGACCGGGCCGAGGCGGTCCCCGGCATGGGGCAGTTCGGCAACACGTTCGACCGGTGGGGCCGCCGGTTCGTGTGCGACAACCGGAACCACCTGCGGCACGTCGTCTTCCCGGCCGACCCGGGGAGTCGGAACCCGCTCCTCGCCGTCCCGCCGCTGCTCCACGACACCGCCGGCGCGGCCGACGGTCCGCTCTCCAGCGGCACCAAGGTCTACCCGCTCAGCCGGAACTGGACGACCTCGAACCTGCACGCCGGGCGGTTCACGGCCGCATGTGGGGTGTTCATCGACAAGGGCGGATTGCTCCCGGCCCCGTTCCGGGACGCGGCGTTCACCTGCGAGCCGACCGGGAACCTCGTCCACTGCGAGGCGCTGGAGGCGGACGGGGCGACGTTCCGGTCGCGGCCGTGGAAGGAGGGCGTCGAGTTCCTCGCCAGCCCGGACGAGTGGTTCCGCCCGGTGTTCGCGACCAACGACCCGGACGGCGGGCTCGTGGTCGTGGACATGTACCGGGCGGTGATCGAGCACCCCGAGTTCATGCCGGCCGAGCTGAAGGCGCGGCCGGACCTGATGCTCGGCAGCGACCGCGGGCGGATCTGGCGGGTCGTCCCGGAGGGGCACAAGCCGGGCCCGCGGCCGCGGCTCGACAAGGCCGGGGTGAAGGAACTCGCCGGACACCTGGCCCACGCGAGCGGCTGGCACCGCACGACCGCCCAGCGGCTGCTGCTCACCGCGAAGGACCCCGCGGCGGCTGCGGCGATCGAGGCGTTCGCCGCGAAGACGACATCCCCGGACGGCCGAATCCTCGCCGCGTGGCTGCTGGCGGCGAAGGGCCAGGTGCCGGCCGACCTCATCGACCGGATGGCAGGGGACGAACACGCCGGCGTCCGGGAGCACGCGGTCCGGCTGCTGGAGGCGACCCGCGCCGCCGGCCGGCCGGTTCCCGCGGCCCTGCTCAAGCCGGACGCCGACGCCCGAGTCCGGTTCCAGGCGGCGCTGTCGCTCGGGGCGTGGGACGACGACGCGGTCCTCCCCGCCCTCGCGGCGATCGCCGCCCGGGACGCGGCCGACAAGTGGACCCGAATCGCGGTCGCCGCGTCGGCCGGGCCACGGGCGGCGAAGCTGGTCGCCGCCCTGCTCGCCGACGCCGACTTCACCCGCCGGCCGGACGTTCACCGGGCGCAACTGGTGCGGGAGCTGTGCGACCTCGTCGGCTCGGGGCGCGACCCCGCCCGGGTCACGGACGTCCTCGCGGCGGCCGGCAAGTCGGCCACGGCCGCGTTCCGCACCGCCGCCCTGACCGGCCTGGCCGAGGGCGTCGCCCGCCGCGGCACGGCGTTCCCGGCGTTCCTCGCCGCGCTCCCGGGTGAGGCCGCCGCCAGGCTCGCCGGTGAGATGCTGGCGACGGCGACCGCCGCGGCGGGCGACCCGAAGGCGGCCGAGGACGACCGGGCCGCCGCCGTCCGTCTGCTCGCCCACACGCCGTGGGACTCCGCCGGCCCGGCGCTGACGGGCTTACTCGAAGGCGGCGACACCGCCCCCGCGCTCCGGCTCGGGGCGGTCCGCGCGCTGGCGGCCCACCCGCGCCCGGAGGTTCCCGAACTGTTGCTGAAGGGCTGGCGGGCGTACACCCCGGCCGTCCGCGGCGAGGTGTTGGAGGCACTGCTCCGCCGGCCGGAGTGGGCGGCGGCGCTGCTCGACGCGGTGGAGGCGGGGAAGGTGAAGCCGGCCGACGTGGACCCAGCCCGGGCGCGCCGGCTGATGGCGTCGAAGGACGCGAAACTGTCCGCCCGGGCCGCGAAGCTGCTCAAGGACAGCCTCCCGGCGGACCGGAAGGAGGTGCTGGAGAAGTACCGCCCGGCGCTGGCGCTGGCGGCCGACGCGGCCCGCGGGCGGGAGGTGTTCCGCAAGGCGTGCGCGGCGTGCCACGCGGTCGGCGGGGTCGGCACCCGGGTCGGCCCGGACATCAGCGACACCCGCACCAAGACGCCGGAGATGCTGCTGACGGACATCCTCAACCCGAACGCCGCGGTCGACGGCAACTACATCGCCTACACCGTCCGGACGAAGGACGAGAAGGTGCTGACCGGGCTGATCGCGTCCGAGTCGGCGGCCGGGATCACCCTGGCCCGGGAGAACGGGCAGACCGACGCGGTCCTCCGGGCGGACGTGGCGGAGGTGCGGTCGTCCGGCCTGTCGCTGATGCCGGACGGGCTGGAGAAGAACATGACCGCGCAGGAGCTGGCCGACCTGATCCGGTTTCTCAAGGACTGGCGCTACCTCGACGGCCTCACCCCGCGGAAGGAGTAGCGCCGCCGCTCGCGGCCGGCGCGGGAGGGCGAGGCTCCGGCCGAGCCGGAGCGACGCGGCTCGGCCGGAGCCTCGCCCTCCCGGAACAACGTCCCCACACCGGGCCGAGTCCCGCTATCCTGTCCCTGACCTTCCCCGCTCGCCCGCCTACCACCCCGGAGACCCCCATGACGCGCGCCCTCGGCCTCGTGCTCCTCGGCTCCGCGACCCTTCCCGCGGCCCGTGCCGCGGACCCGGTCGCCCTGTTCGACGGCAAGGACACGGGCATGTGGTACACGTTCCTGCGCGACCACGGCAAGGACAAGGACCCGAACGGCACCTTCACCGTCAAGGACGGCGTCCTCCGCATCTCCGGGCAGGACTGGGGCGGGCTGACCACCCGCGCCGAGTACTCGAACTACGAGGTCGAGGTGGTGTACGCGTGGGGCGGCAAGGTCTGGCCGCCGCGGGAGAAGAACGCCCGCGACTGCGGGCTGATCCTGCACGCCACCGGCGACGACGGGGCGGTGGCCAAGTGCTGGCTGGAGGGCGTCCAGTGCAACATGATCGAGGGCGGGACCGGCGACATCTCGATCACCGGGCCGAACAAGAAGTACCGGTTCAAGGCCCGGGCGGAGGAGCGGCCGTGGGGCAAGAAGACCGGCTTCTACTGGAAGGACGGGGGGACCGCCCGCGAGTTCAACCCGGGCGACCGGCTCCTCTGGTTCGGCCGGGACTCGGGCTGGGAGAACGTCATCGGGTTCCGCGGCAAGGACGACGTCGAGAAGAAAGTCGGGGAGTGGAACACCCTGGTGGTGACCATGAAGGCCGACACGATGGCCGTCAAGCTGAACGGGGTCGTGCTGAGCAAGGCGACCGACCTGGGGGTCACGAAGGGAAAGCTCCAGTTCCAGTCCGAGGGGTCGGAGGTCCTGTTCAAGAAGATCACCCTCACGCCACTGGGCTGAGAACCCGTTCCGGGGGGCGGAGTGGGAGGGCGAGGCTCCCGCCGAACCGCCGACCTTCGCCGGGCCGCCGACCTCCGGCTCGGCGGGAGCCTCGCCCTCCCACAACCTTTCGGAACGGCTCTGACGCCCGGCGACCCGGTCCCCACCCACCCCAAAAACAGTTCGTGAGGCGGTCATGTTCGGACAGCCGACCCGCAGGGACGCCCTCCGCCGCGCCGCGCTGCTCCCCGCCGCGCCGGGCCTCGTGCTCGGGGGCGCGGACCCGGCCGCGGCGCAGGCCCCCGACGGGCCGAAGGGCGGCGCCGGGTTCCGCGCCGGGGCGGCGACCAGCAACATCACCCCGCCCCTCGGCGGGGACATCGTCGGCGGGTTCCGCCCGTTCCCCTCCGACCACGTCCACGACGAGCTGCACGCCCGCTGCCTGGTCCTCGACGACGGCACCGCCCGCGTCGCCCTGGTCGTGTGCGACCTGCTCGGGGCCCACCGGGCGGTGTTCGACGAGGCCCGCCGGCTGGTGACCGCCGAGACCGGGCTGCCGGGCTCCCACCTGTTCGCGTCCTGCACCCACACCCACTCGGCCACCAGCGCGCTCGGCAAGGACCGCCTCGCCGCCAAGCCCGGCGACCTCGACGAGTACCAGCGGTTCGTCGCCCGGCGGGTCGCCGACGGGGTGCGGCGGGCGGTCAAGAACCTCGGCCCGGCGCGGGTCGGCTGGGCCGTCGGGAGCGAGCCACGGGAGGTGTTCAACCGCCGCTGGTTCATGAAGCCCGGGACTGTGCCGGTCAACCCGTTCGGGGAGGCGACCGACC
This sequence comes from Isosphaera sp., assembly GCA_013822345.1. Taxonomy (GTDB): domain Bacteria; phylum Planctomycetota; class Planctomycetia; order Gemmatales; family Gemmataceae; genus Gemmata. Next base: position 45,825 of record PNKH01000017.1, on the reverse strand, counting down.
AGGTCAAGATGAACCCGCCGCGGGGCAGCCCCGACCTGGTCAAGCCGGCCGGCCCGACCGACCCCGAGGTGAGCGTACTCGCCGTCCGCCGGCCGGACGGCCGCCCCGTCGCCGTGTACGCCAGCTACTCCCTGCACTACGTCGGCGGGGTCCGCGGGGCCGACATCTCGGCCGACTACTTCGCCCTGTTCTGCGACCGCCTCCAGCAGCTGCTCGGGGCCGACCGGCAGGACCCGCCGTTCGTCGCCATGCTGGCCAACGGCACCAGCGGGAACATCAACAACATCGACTTCACCAAGAAGGGCGAGCGGTCCGAGCCGTACCAGAAGATGCGCGAGGTGGCCGACCGCGTCGCCGAGGCGGCGCACAAGGCGTACCGGACGATCGCGTGGAAGGACGCGGCGCCGCTGGCCGCGAAGTTGGACGAGCTGGAGGTCGGCGTCCGCCACCCGACGCCCGACCAGCTCGCCCGGGCGAAGGTGGTCCTCGCCGAGAAGCCGAAGCCGGACGCCCCCGCGTCGCTGGAGCGGATCTACGCCGAGCGGACGCTGCGGCTCAACGACTGGCCGGACAAGATCCCGCTGCCGCTGCAGGCGGTCCGGGTCGGCGACGTGGCGATCGGCGGGGTCCCATGCGAGGTGTTCGTCGAGACCGGGCTGGCGTTCAAGGCGAAGAGCCCGTTCAAGCCGTCCTGGGTCGTGTCGCTGAACAACGGGTACTACGGATACCTGCCGACGCCCGAGCACCACGACCTGGGCGGGTACGAGACGTGGCTCGGGACGAACCGGCTGGAGAAGCAGGCGTCGGAGAAGATCCTGGCCCGCCTGCTCGAGATGGTGGCCGGGCTGAAGACGTAGCAGGCACACTCCGTGTGCCGTCCGCCGAATCAGCAGACGGCACACGGAGTGTGCCTGCTACTCAGCCGGGGAACCGGGCCCGGAAGGCGCACACGTCCTCCAGGGAGACGTTCCCGCCGCACAGCAGCAGGACGACCCGGTCCGCCGGCCGGAACCGCCCGCGGTGCCGCTCGGCCGCGGCCAGGCAGCACGCCGCCGCCGGCTCGGCCAGGTACTTCGTCCGCTCCAGGATGAAGACGAGGGCGGCCACCGCCTCCGCGTCGTCCACCACCACCACCTCGCGGACCAACTCCCGGGCGTGGGCCAGGGTGAAGTCCGACACCTTCGGCGCCCCGAGCGTCCGGGCGATCGAGGTGATCGACGGCAGCTCCACCAGGTGCCCGGCGGCCAGGCTCCGGGCCATCGCGTCGGCCCCGTGGGTCTCGACCCCGACGACGGTCACCTCCGGGTTGACCGCCCGCAGCGCGGACGCGACGCCGGTGATCAGCCCGCCCCCGCCGATGCTGACGTAGACGTGCGTCGCGCCCGGCAGGTCCTCCAGGATCTCCAGCCCGATCGTCCCCTGGCCGGCGGCGAGGAGCGGGTCGTCGAACGGGTGGACGAGGACCCGGCCCTCGGCCCGGAGGCGGTCCGCCTCCGCGAAGGCGGCGCCGATGTCCGGTGCGAGCGCGACCTCGGCCCCGTACCCGCGGGTGGCGTCCAGGTAGTTGCGCGGCGTCCCCTCCGGCATCACGACCGTGGCGGCGATTCCGAGTTCCCGGGCGGCGTAGGCCACCCCCTGGGCGTGGTTCCCGCCGCTGACCGCGACCACCCCACGGCCCCGCTCCTCCGGGGTCAGCGCGAGCATCTTGTTGAACGCCCCGCGGGGCTTGAACGAGCCGGTCTTCTGCAGGAGTTCGAGCTTCAGCCAGACCGGCACCCCGAGCCGTTCGGTCAGGGCGGCCGAGCGGACCAGCGGGGTGCGGTGGACGCGGCCCCGCAGCCGGTGCTGGGCCTGGCAGATGAGGTCGAGTGGCAGCATGACGGGGCTCCGTGTTCTGCAAGGGATAGGGTTTGCCGCCCCGGGCATCCGCCGGAAACCGTCCGGATTCGCTCAAGTTCCCGGCCCGCAGAACCGCACCCGGCGCGGCATGGCCGCTGCTGAACCGGGGCGGCCGGGCACGCCGGCAACCCCGACTCGCGAGGGCCGAACCATGCAAAGCGATCTGCCGGAGACCTCCCTGCTGGCCGACGCGGGCGGCGACCGCCCTTCCCCGGCCCAGCGGGACGCCGACGCCCAGGACCTGGCCGCCCTGTGGGTGGACCTGGGCGGGAGCGACTGACGGTGTAATTGCTTCCGGGAGCGGAGGCGGGGCGGTAGGATTTACCGGCACTTCTTGCACGCCGCCCGGTTGGAACCTTGGGGCGGCGGGGCGGCCGGGGCACGATGCGGGCAAGAAGCCGTTCGGCAACCCGCCCGTGCCGCCGGATAAGAAGACCCGACGCCGGCCCCGCACCCCTCCCGGAGTTCGCGATGCACCTCCCCCTCGCCGCTGCGGCCCTCGCCGCGCTCGCGGCCATCCCGACCGTCGCGGCCGACCCGCCGAACGCCGCGGACGACCTCACCGTCCTTCGACCGAAGGCCGGCGAGACGCCGCCGCGGAAACTCCTCCACGGCTTCCTCCTCGCCGAGTGCCAGAAGCACTTCGACGCCCGCAAGGCCGAGGTCGAGAAGCTCAAGACCCCGGCCGACATCGCCGCCCGGCAGGAGCGGCTGCGGAAGGAGTTCGTCGCGGCCCTGGGCGGCTTCCCGGAGAAGACGCCGCTGGAGCCGCAGGTGGTCGGCGTCCTGAAGCGCGAGGGCTACCGCGTCGAGAAGGTCGTTTACCAGAGCCGGCCGGAGCACCACGTCACCGCCAACCTGTACGTCCCGGACGGCCCCGGCCCGTTCCCGGGCGTGGTCATGCCGATCGGCCACAGCCAGAACGGGAAGGCCGCCGAGTACATGCAGCGCGGGGCAGTCCTTCTGGTCAGGAACGGGTTCGTCGCCCTCGTGTACGACCCGATCGGCCAGGGCGAGCGGGTGCAGCTGCTCGACAAGCTCGGTCAGCCGGCGATGAAAGGGAGCACGTCCGAGCACACCATGACCGGCGTCGGGGCGCTCCCCGGCGGCCGCTGCACCGCGAGCTACCGCGTCTGGGACGGGATCCGGTCGATCGACTACCTGGCGTCCCGGCCGGAGGTGGACGCGAAGCGGATCGGGTGCACCGGCTGCTCCGGCGGCGGCACCCTGACGTCGTACCTGATGGCCCTGGACGACCGCATCGCGGCCGCCGCCCCGTCGTGCTACCTCACCAGCCTGGAGCGGCTGTTCGCCACGATCGGCCCGCAGGACGGCGAGCAGAACATCCCCGGGCAGGTGGCGTTCGGCCTCGACCACGCCGATTACGTCTTCCTCCGCGCCCCGAAGCCGACCCTGATCTGCGCCGCCACCCGCGACTTCTTCGACATCCAGGGGACGTGGGCGACGTTCCGGGAGGCGAAGCGGGTGTACGGGATGATGGGATTCCCGGAGCGGGTCGACCTGATGGAGTCGGACAGCGGGCACGGCTACCCGCGGTCGCACCGGGAGGCGGTGGTGCGGTTCTTCAACCGCTGGCTGCGGAACGTGACCGACCCGGTGACCGAGGGCGACTTCCCGATCGAAAAGGACCGCGACCTGTGGTGCACCCGCACCGGGCAGGTGCTCGAGGACCTGAAGGGGAGGTCGGTGTTCGACCTGAACGCGGCGCTGGCCGCCGACCTGGCGAAGAAGCGCGCCGCGAAGGCACTCAAGCCGGAGGAGCTGCGGGCCGAGGTGGCCCGGCTGACCGGGGTGAAGGGCGACCCGGCCCCGGCCAAGGTCGTCGGGCATGCGGCCGCGGCGCGCGACGGGTACACGGTCCACGCCGTCACGTACGCGCCCGCGGACGGCGTCCCGCTCCCGGGGCACGTCTACCAGCCGGCGAAGCCCGGCGCGGACGCGCGACCGGTCGTGTACGTCCACGACCGCGGCAAGGCCGCGGCGGCGGAGGCGGCCGCGGCGCTGGCGAAGGCCGGGCGGCGGGTGGTCGCGGTCGACCTGCGGGGCTACGGCGAGACGGCACCCGGCGTGGCCGCGGCCGGGCGGCCGAACCCGTTCGGGGTCGAGTACAAGGAACTCTTCCTCGCGATGCACCTGAACCGCCCGCTGCTCGGCCAGCGGGTGTCCGACCTGCGGTCGGTGGTGGGGGCGGTCGGCGGGGAGGGGGTCGAGGTGGTCGGGGTCGGGGCGGCGGCCCCGGTGGTGCTGCACGCGGCGGCCCTCGACGACCGGATCCAGGCCGTCACGGTCGAGGCCGGCGTGCTGTCGTGGGACCTGGTCGCCCGCACCCCGGTGAGCGACAACCAGTTGGCGAACGCGGTGCCGGGGGCGCTGGCGGTGTACGACCTGCCGGACCTCGCCGCCGCCGTCGCCCCGCGGCCGCTGACGGTCGTCGCCCCGGCCGACGCGGCGGGCAAGCCGGCCGGGAAGGATGCCGTGGGGGCGACCTACGCGCCGGTCCGCGCCGCCTACGAGCGGGCGAAGGCGGCCGACCAGTTCCGGGTGAGGTAAGGTCGGAGGCACACGAGGTGTGTCTCCTGCCGGACCGACCATCACCCCGGGCCAGGCTTCATCGACGACCCCGCGCTGTTGGCCTGGTGGCACAGGTCTCCCGACCTGTGCCACCCGAGCATGACCTTCACAAGGTGCGGGCCCGTAACACCCCCCGAAGTGATCGCCGCGAGCGCCACCATGAACCGACGAATCGCATTCGCCCTCGCGGCCCTCGCCGCGGCGTGCCCGCCGCCGCCCGCGGCGCGGGCCGAGCTGGTCAAGCTCGAAATCCTCCGCCGCGAGCCCTACGCCGGCGGGAAGGCGTTCGGCGAGGTCGGCCCGTACGAGGTGATCGTCGGGGTCGGCCGGTACACGGTCGACCCGGCCCACGCCCGCAACCTCGGCATCGTGGACCTCGCGCTCGCGCCGCGGAACGCCGCCGGCAAGGTCGAGTTCGAGTCGGACGTATACGTCCTCGCCCCGAAGGACCCGGCGAAGGGGAACGGGGCGGTGCTGTTCGACGTCCACAACCGCGGCAACAAGCTCGCACTCCGGTTCTTCAACGACGCCCCCGGCGACAACCGCCCGACCGACGAGGCGTCCGCCGGCAACGGGTTCCTGTTCCGCCGCGGGTACGCCGTCGTCTGGTGCGGGTGGAGCGGGGAACTCCTCCCCGGGAACGACCGGCTTCTGCTCCGCCTGCCGGTGGCGACCGACGGCGGCAGACCGATCCGCGGCGTCGTGCGGTACGAGGTGTCTACGGACGAGCCGGCCGACGTGCTGCCGCTGGCGCGGCGCGACGGCCACGGCAGTTACCCGCCGACCGAGAAGGGGGAGCGGGACGGCGTGCTGACCTGGCGGATGCGGGAGGGCGACCCGCGGGTGCCGATCCCGCGCGGGCAGTGGTCGCTGGAGCGCGTCCCGGTCCCGGCGGCGAAGGGCGGCGTCCCGGGCGTGCTCGGGCAGGTGCGGCTGAAGCTCGCCGGCGGGTTCCGGCCGGGCTACCTGTACGAGCTGGTGTGCGAGTGCGAGGGGCCGGTCGTGCAGGGGCTGGGGTTCGCCGCGGTCCGCGACCTCGTCTCCTTCCTGCGGCACGACGCCACCGCCGCGAACCCGCTCCGCACCGCCGCGGGCAAGCCGGCGGTCGCCCGGGCGCACGCCTTCGGGGTGTCGCAGAGCGGGCGGTTCCTCCGCGAGTACCTGTACCTCGGGTTCAACGCCGACGAGGCCGGCCGGAAGGTGTTCGACGGCCTCGTCCCGCACGTCGCCGGCGGCGGGCTGGGGTCGTTCAACCACCGGTTCGCCCAGCCGACCCGGTTCAACGGCCAGCACGAGGAGCACCTCTACCCGGTCGACCGCTTCCCGTTCGCCTACGGCGACGCGACCGACCCGTTCACAAAAAAGACCGACGGCGTCCTCCGCCGCACCGCGGCCGAGGACCCGAAGCTGCTGCCGAAGGTGATGCACACGCAGGGGGCCGGCGAGTACTGGCACCGGAGCGGGTCGCTCGTCCACACCGACCCGCTCGGGGCGAAGGACGCCGACGTCCCGGAGGCCGTGCGCGTCTACACGTTCGGCGGGACGCAGCACGGCCCGGCCGCCCGCCCGCCGGGCCGCGGGGTCGCCGACAACCTGCTCAACCCGGCCGACTACCGCCCGTTCCTGCGGGCGCTGCTGGACGCGCTCGACGCCTGGGCGCGCGACGGTACCGCCCCGCCGCCGAGCGTCTACCCCCGGATCGACGCGGGGACGCTGGTCCCGTTCCGGAAGGCCGGGTTCCCGGCGATCCCCGGGGTGCGCTACCCGGAGGTGATCCAGGCGCCGGCGGCCCTCGACTTGGGCCCCGACTTCGCGACGAAGGGGGTGATCACGGTCGAGCCGCCGCGGGTCGGCGGGGCGTACACGGTGCTGGTGCCGAAGTGCGGGCCGGACGGGAACGAGCTGGGGACGCTGCTCCTGCCCGAGGTGGCGGTCCCGCTCGCGACGTACACCGGCTGGAACCTCCGCCGCCGGGACGCCGGGGCCGAGGGGATGTTGGCGCTGCTGATGGGGTCGTACATCCCCCTCCCGGCGGCCCGCGCCGACCGGCTGGCGTCCGGCGACCCGCGCGAGTCGGTCGCGGAGCGGTACGGCAGCTACGAGGCGTACCGCAAGCAGCTGGTCGCGGCGTGCGACGACCTGCGGCGGCGGGGCTACCTGCTGAAGGAGGACGCGGACCGGCTGGCGGAGGGGCGGCCCGAGGCGCGGGAGGTGTTCCGCCCGAAGGACCGGTAGTCGGTTCAGCCCGCTGCGGCCGACACCGGGCCGCAGGTGACCGCGGCCGCGGCCGGCATCGCCAGCCCCCTGGCGAGCGGCCGGCGGAACAGCGCCGGCCGGTCCTCGGACGGGTCGTGTCTCGGTGTGGGAGGGCGAGGCTCCGGCCGAGCCTCGGCCCCGGCTCGGCCGGAGCCTCGCCCTCCCACACCGAGACACGACCGGCGGCCTGGCATAGTGCCCCGGTCGGGGACAGCGGCGAGGCGTCCGCGCGGTCACCGCGGCTTGCCCCCGACCGCCTTCGCCCACCCCGCGAACACCGCCCCGATGTCGGCGTCCCCGGCGTGGACGAGGACGGCGAACCGGAGCCGGAACGTCTCCCCCGCCTTCACCTCCACCCGGCTCTCCTCCCCCTTGGTGAACGCCCGCCGGCCGAACGGGTTGGCGACCAGCACCCCGTAGTCGCGGGCGTGGAACCACGACCGGCGGAAGTTCCCCGGGGCCGGTATCAGGGCGACCCCGGCCCCGTCGCCGCCGACCGCCCCGCGGTAGTCGCACCAGTCCGCCGCCTTCCCCCACACCCCCTTCTCGTCCCTCCCGCCGTCGCTGTTCCCGATCCGCCCGCCGCCCTTCACCGCCAGCGGGGTCGCCACCCGCACCCCCAGGCCCATCTCCTCCTGGTCACCGAAGTGGAAGTCGGCCGGGCCGGTGAACTCCGACGCCCAGTCGATCAGGTACCCCTCCGGCCGCACCCCGACCGCGACCCGGCACACCTCCTCGCAGACCGTCCGGTCGCCCGCCAGGTAGCGGTTCCGGACCGCGAACGTCACCCCGTCCTTCCCGGCCGCCGGCGGGTCGACGAACCCGACGTGCCGGACCGTCCCCTTGTTCCGCCAGAAGTCGGCCCCGCCGAGGTCGCCGAACGCGAGCCACAGCCCGGGGTGCATGTCCGGGTGGTCGACGGCGTCCTTCCCGGCGACCGGCGGGTGGGTGCGGGTGACCCGCACCCCGTTCGGGGCGTGCAGGTCGGTGAAGTACGGGCGGCGGACCGCCCGGTCCTCCCAGGCGTAGGTGGCGACTGGTTTGCCGTTGGCCGTGAGGAGGAGCCGGCCGTCCTTCCGGTCGAACGCGACCGGCGGGTCGGGGCGGGCCGAGGCGGGGTGCACCGCGGTGAGGGCGAGGAGCAGGACGGCGGGGGCGGTCACGGCTCGTCTCCGGGGTCGGGGGCGGGGTCATTCTAGCCGCCGCCCCGACCGCCCGCGAGTCGGCCACCCGGTGCGACCCGCACCCGCACCCCGGCCCGCCGGTGGAGGTTGGCGCTTGACACGGTGGGACGCCCGCCCTAGCCTGAGTCCCGCGCCGCCGTCAAAGAACCGGACCGGGCCGACGAACTACCCGGTAACCGCGGCCCGGCGACCGGCCGGCCCGATCCCCCGTACCCCGAGCGGACCACCGATGACCCCCGCACCGACCGCCCAGCCCGCGACCGCCCCGCCCGGCCCCCCGGCCCGGCGGGAGATCACCCTGATCAGCCACTCGATGCTGTTCTACTGGTGGCCGATCTGGGCCCTCGGGTTCCTGTTCGCCCTGATCACCTACTTCGAGGACAGCCGGCTGGCGATCGTCCCGGCCGACACCAAGGTGCAGGTGACCGGGAGCGGCAAGGGGCTGGTCACCTACACGGTGAACGCCTCGGAGACCGAGGCCGAGGCGGTGGACCGGGCCAACCGGGAGCGGGGGGCGGGGGCGCCGCCGCCCCGGTCGGACACCCTCGAGGCCGCCCGGGAGGCGACGGCCAACCCGAACGCCGGGGCGACGTTCCCGACCCGGGTGTCCCAGAAGGCGTGGCTCGGGCCGCTGTTCTGCGTCGTCCTGCTGCTGACCGTGATCGTCACCAACGTCCCGCTCCGCGGGCTGTGGTCGTTCCTGGTGCTCTTGCTGATCCTGATCCTGGTGCTGATCATCAGCATCGTCCCGCGCGGGTGGGAGTCGCTCCTGAGCGCGGTCCGCGGGCTGCACATCTACATCAACATGGCCGGGTACCTGTTCATCGCCACCGCGGTGTTCGTCCTGTGGGCCATCTCGGTGTTCATCTTCGACCAGCGGACGTACATGCGGGTCACCCCGGGGCAGATCCAGGTGTGCGAGCACATCGGGGCGTCGATCCGGAACTTCGACACCACCGGGCTGGCGTTCGAGAAGCAGCGGGACGACATCTTCCGCCACTGGCTGCTCGGGTTCTTCTCCGGCGACCTGGTGGTGAAGACGGCCGGGGCGTCGTCCGAGACGATCCGGCTGCCGAACGTGCTGTTCATCAGCTGGCGGCTGGAGCAGGTGCAGGACCTGCTGCGGCAGAAGGCGACGGTGGTGAACAACCCGTGACCGGGGGGCGGGCGAACACGTTGAGCCGCGACGCGGGGTCTGCGGAGCGGAGCGCGGGCCAGGTGCCGCGCTCCGCTCCGCAGACCCCGCGTCGCGGCTCAACGGGGACGGGGCCTCTAGGCCTCCATCTCGACCTTGACGAGGTTCAGGTAGAAGGTGGCCTTCCCCTCCTTCTCCTGGATCTTCCGGGCCAACAGGGCCTCGGCCTCGGCCTTCTGGTTGAACGGGAACTCGTCGACCACCTTGCTGGCGTTGTCGAACACCCGCCACACCGCCTTCCGCCGGACCTCCTTGGCCGCCCGGGTCCGCTTCGTCGCCGGCTTCTTCGCCTTCGGGGCGGCCGGCTTCTTCGCCGCCTTCTTCTTGGCCGGCTTCTTCTTCTTGGCGCCGTCGCCGTCGTCGTCGCCCTCGGCGTCCGCCTCCGCGTCGGCGTCGGCCTCCTCGGCCTCCTCCTCGCCCGCGTCCCCGGCCGCGCCCTCCCGCTCCCGGGCCTCGGCCGCCTCCGCCTCCCGCCGCCGGTCCATCCGGGACGGTGCCCGGCCGCCGCGTGCCTTCGCCATCTGTCTGCCTCCGTCGGCCCGATGAAACCGCAGCGGTTAACCTAACCCCCGTCGGGGCGACCGACAAGGCGGCGGGCCTACTTGGCGGCCGGCACCACCCGGAAGGCGTCGATGCGGGTCAGGTCGGTGCCCCACCACGCCCGCGGGCGGATCGCCAGGCGCACCAACTGCCCCTTCTTCGCCTCGACCCCCTTCGCCTCGAACGTGCCGCAGTCCGGCCGGCCGTTCCCGTCCCCGATCGGGCCGCCGGAGGTGAGCTTCTTCCCCGGCCTCGCGTCGTCGGCCAGCTCCAGCAGCCATTCGACCCCGTCGTGCTTCGCGACCTCCGGGGCCACCTGCAGGTCGGTCAGCCCGCCGGACACGTCGTACCGGCCGTCGACCGGGACCCGGTAGGTGACGGCGACCGCCCCGTGGAACGTCTTCTCGACGTACGGGGAGGCGATCACCTGCTTCCCCTTGGCGTCGCCCCAGACGCCCTCGAACCGGCCGTCCCAGTCGCGGTGGAACACCCACCCGGCGGTGTCGTCCGGGTTCGGGAGCAGGGCCGCGACCGGGCCGGTGATCTTCTTCGGGACGCCCTTCTTCGGGACGGCCGTGCTGTGGGTATCGAGCGGGTGGAAGTGGCCCGGCTTGTCGGCCAGCTCGAACCAGAACTGCCAGGTGTCGTCGGCGGTGTTCCCCTTCCCGTCCGGGCCGTCGCCCTTCGGGTCGGCGACGGCCGCGACCGTCAGGTCGGCGGCCGGGGCGGGGGTGGTGAGCGCCAGCGCGGCGAGGAGGGCGATCGGCTTGGTCATGGCACGAGGTCTCTTGGGGCCGTCAGTCCGCACCGATGTCTTCGACGAAACAGGTCGACGGGTAGACGCGCTCGTACTCGACGGCGAAGTGGGCGGCGACGATCCGCCGCACCCTCAGCGCGACCACGGGGTCCACGCCCGGGCGGCAGCGGGCGAGGAACTCGGCGTCCGAGATCGGCGGGAACCGCTCGCGGAACGACCGCTCGCGCAGCCACGCGGCGCAGACCAGCACGGCGAGACCGACGGCGGCGAAGCACAGCAGGGTCATCGGTGCTCCGGTTCGGGCGGTACACGCTCACCGCCTCTGGGGCGGTCGCGGTAGGTCGGGAGGGCGAGGCTCCTGCCGAGCCGGGGCCGCATGGCTCGGCAGGAGCCTCGCCCTCCCGACCTACCGCGACCGCCCCGGATCCCCTCACAGCCACCGCCGCGCGCGGAAGTACGCCACCGACCCGACCCCGAGCAGGGCCATCATCCCGAGGGCGAACGGGAACCCCCAGTCGGACTTGAAGGACGGCGAGACGTTCTCCTCGAAGTTCATCCCGTACACCCCGGCCACCAGCGTCATCGGCAGCACCACCGTCGAGATCATGGTGAGCACCTTCATCACCTGGTTCAGCCGGGTCGACACGGCCGACAGGTGCGACTCCATCAGGTCGCTCACCATCTCCCGGGCCGCCTCCACCAGTTCCGTGTACCGCACCAGGTGGTCGTACACGTTCCGGTAGTAGACGATCTCCCGCTCGTCGACGAGGTCGAACTCCCCGCGGGTCAGCCGGGCCAGCACCTCCCGCTCCAGGATCAGCGTCTTCCGCAGCCCGGTCACCACCCGCTTCAGCCGCAGCAGCCGGGCCAGCAGCTGCGGGGACGGGTCGCGGAAGACTCGCGTCTCCAGGGCGTCGAGGCGGGCGCCGACCGCGTCCACCACCGGGGAGTACTCGTCGACCATCGCGTCCAGGACGTGGTGGAACAGGAAGTCCGGGCCGCGGCGGGCGGCGTCCGCGTGCCGCTCGGCGAACCCGCGGGCCGCGTCCACGCACGCCAGCGGCCGGTAGTGGTGGGTGACGAGCACGTTCCGGGTCATCACCGCGCTGAGCTGCGGGCGGTGCTTCCGCCGCTCCCGCAGCTCCCTCAGGCTCGGCCGCGGGGCCCCCTTCTTCGCCGGCCCGAGCGACTCCGCCAGCCCCGGCGGGAGCGGGTTGACGACCGCGAACAGGTAGTCCGGGAACTCCTCCACCTTCGGCAGGTGCGTCCCCTCGCTCGGCGTCCGCCGCTCCTTGGTGATGTCGCCGAAGGTGAGGGAGTGGACCGGGAGGAAGGTGCGGAACACCTTCTCCTCCTCGGCCGGGGTGGGGTCGGACAGGTCGACCCACCACACGTCGTCGTCGTCGGCGGCGGCGGCGGTCGGCGGCAACTCGTCGTGCGACCGGCCGCAGCAGGTGCGGGCGGCCGCGTCCCAGTGGAGGACGGTGATCATGGGCGGGCCCGTGTCGGGGGATCGGGGTCGAATTCGCGCGGGGGCCGGTGCGTCTACCCACCCGGGGGGTTAGAATACGGGGCGCCGGGCGCCCCGCCGTCGGACGGAGACGGCCGCCGAAGTACGGAGTGTAACCCACCCCATGCCCGCCGTCTCGGCCGAACCGAAGCCCGCGGCCCCCGCCCCGACCGACGCCGCCCTGCTGGAGCGGTTCGCGGCCGGGGACCGGGCGGCGCTGGACGACCTGTTCCGCCGCCACCGCGGGGTGGCGTACCGGGTCGCGTACCGGCTCCTCGGGCGGGAGGCCGACGCCCTCGACGCGGTCCAGGACGCGTTCGTCAAGGTGCTGACGAGCCTGGACCGGTTCCGCGGCCGGAGCTCGTTCAAGACGTGGCTGTTGCGGGTGGTGTGCAACGCCGCCCTGGACGTCGGGCGGCACCGGCGGCGCGGGGCGCGGGTGCCGCAGGCCCCGCCCGGCGACCCGCCGGACCGGTACGGGCCGGGCGAGTTGCCGCCGCCGGACGCGGGGTTGACCCGGGCCGACCTGCGGGGGAAGATCGACGCCGCCCTGGCCCAGCTCCCCGGCCCGCAGCGGCAGACGTTCGTCCTACACGTCGACGGCGGGCTGTCGTACCGGGAGGCGGCCGAGGCCCTCGGCATCTCGATCGGGACGGTGATGAGCCGGCTGTTCTACGCCCGGCAGCGGCTCAAGACGCTGCTCGCCGACCAGGTCCGCCCGTGACGCGGGCGGTACGAGGTTCGCCAGTCATGCCCACGCCCGACCTTCCCCCCGACGACTTCCCGCCCGAGTTGCTGGCGGCCTACGCCGACGGCGAACTGGACGCCGACACCCGGGCCGCGGTCGAGCGGTGGCTGGCCGACCACCCGGAGGCCCGCGCCGAGCTGGACGCCCAGCGCGCGTTCTCGCCGGCGAACGGCCCGCTGTGGGAGTCGGCCGAGCCGCCGGAGCCGCCGCCGGCGGCGTGGGCGGCGGTCCGCGGCGGGATCGGGGATCGGCTGGACGGTCCGATTCGATACCGGGGCCGGGCGGTCGGGTGGGTGGCCGGCGGCCTGGCCGCGGCGGCGGTGGCCGCGTCCGCGGCGTGGCTGGCGCTGGCCCCGGTCGCGCCGCCGGAGGCCCGGGACATCGCAGTCGTGCCCGCCCCGGTACCGGCGCCGTCCGAGGACCCGCTCACCGGGTTCGCCGTGCTGCCGATGGCCGGGGACGACGACGTGACCCTGGACCGCGTCCCGGACACCCGGGCCGGGTGGCTGCCGGTCGGCCGGCACCCGCTGGACGGGGCGCTGGCGCTGGTCGCGGCCGAGGAGCTGGAGGTGGAGGACGCGGACCCGAGCCCGGCGTGGCCGGCCGGCGGGCCGAAGCTGACCGCCGCCCCCGGGGACGCCCCGATGATCTTCGCCGCCAAGCCCAGGTGACCCATGTCCGGCGCGCTGGCCCCGATCCTGCTGGTGCTGTGCCCGACCGACGACCCGGTCCGGGTGACGGTGGTGGTCGTCCTGGCGACCGACGCGGACGCCAAGGTGGACCCGAAGCTGGTCGACCTGGCGCGGCAGGTGCAGAAGCGGGACGACAAGCTGACCGGGTTCGTGATCCACGCGACCGAGGCGAAGTCGGTGGCGGTCGGGGGGTCGCACACGTTCGCGCTGGTGGAGAAGCAGGAGCTGAAGGTGACGGTGGCCCGGGCGAAGGACGCGGACGGGCGGGTGAGCCTGACGATCAAGCCGCCGGGGCTGGAGAACGTGACCTACGGGTGCGTGTGCGACAAGTTCTTCCCGGTGGTGACCCCGCACCGGACGAAGGACGGGAAGGTGCTGATCGTGGCGGTGATGGCGAAGCCGTGCACCGCCGGGAAGAAGAAGGACTGACGCGGCCCGGGTCACCGCCCCGGGGCGGCCAGCGCCTTGCGGAACACCACCTTGTCGTCGCCGGCCTTCCAGAACTCGCGGACCCGGGCCTCCTCGTCGTACCCGCACTTCCGGTAGAACGCCCGGGTCCGCTCGAACTCCGGCAGCCCCGACGTGTCGACCAGCAGCAGCCGCTCGCCCCGCGCCGCCAGCGTCTCCTCGGCGTGGCGGAGGAGGGCCGCGCCGCGGCCCCGCCCCTGGAGGTCGGGCCGGACGGCGATCATGTACAGGTTCCACGTCCCCTCGGTCAGCCGTTCCGGCGCGAAGTACGCCACCCCGACCGGCCCGCCGTCGTCGTCCGTCACCCAGGTGTGGTCGCGGCCGAGGGTGCCGGCGAAGTGGCTCGCGAGCACGTCGCGCAGTTCGTCGGTGGCGTCCGGCGGGGCGAGCCCGGTGGCGACGGCGAGGGCGAGGATCGCGGCGGTGTCGTCGGGCGTGGTCGGTCGGATCACGGCGGGCTCCGGCGGGGGGTGACGGGCGAACACCCGACACGCTGCCGGCCGGCCGGGTTCAGGGGGTGGCGAGGAGGTCGTCCCATCCGGCCGCGTCGAGGATCCGCTCGGCCATCCGCTCCAGCCGGTCCCGGTCCGCCACCGCCCCGACCGCCGCCGGGGGCCCGAACCGCCCCCGGCCGGGTCGTCTACCCTGGCGACCGTGTCCCCGGTCCGGCCCGTCCCGCCGGGGAACGGGACCGAGCGGGTGTCGAGCCACCCGCGGAACACGAACACCCCGGCCGGCAGCCCGAGCAGCCGCCCGAAGAACCCCGGCGGGTCGAGCCGCGCCGCGAACCGGCTCGCCTGGTCGTGGACGTTCATGGCGGGGCGAGGCGGGTGCGGATCACCCCGGCGGCCCGGCCGCACTCCTCCCCGGCCTCCCGCAACAACTTCGCCACCGCGGCCGCGTCCCGCTCCCCGGCGGCCCGGGCCAGCGCCCGCCCCGCCCGCCGCAGCGCCGCCCCGGTCGCGGCCGTGTCCGGGTCGAGGTCCGGGAGGGTGGTGAAGTCCGGCCCGGCCCCGGCCGCCTTCGCCGCCGCCTCCCGGAACCGGGTCTCGGCGTCGGACCGTAGCCCGGCCGCCGCGTCCGCGTCCCCGTCGGCCGCCGCCCGGCCGGCCTCGGCCAACAGCTTCACCCCCGCCCGCACCTCCGCCGCCGCCTCGCCCAACGTCTTCCCGTCCGGCCCGTCCCGCCCGGCGTCCCGCGCCGCCGCCTCCAGCGCCGCCGCCAGCCCGGCCGCCCGCCGCTCCAGTTCGCCCGACCGCGCCTGCTGCTGCGCCGCCGCCCCGGCGTAGGCGTGCCGCAGCCGACCCGCCTCCCGCGCCGCCGCCGCCTGCCGGGCGGCCAGGTCCGCAGCCGCCCGCGCCCGCCGGTCCGCCGCCAGCACCAGCAGCAACCCGGCGGCGTGGTCGGCGGCGTCGGCCGCCGGCGACACGGCCCCGTCGCGGAGGAGGTCGGCGGCGAGGGCGGCTGCCGCGGCGGCCTGCGCCGGGTCGGCCGGCAGGGCGGCCGCGTGCGGGGCGAGGGAGTCGGCCAGCCGCGCCGCCTCGGCCGCGAGCAGCCGCTGCCGCGCCTCGACCGGGCCGACCGGGTTGACCGCCGCCGGGCGGGTCACCCGCCGAACCTCCCCGGGGAGGTCGCGGAGCGGGCCGCGGGCCGCCCGGAGCCGGCCGGCGAGGTCGCCCAGGTCGTCCGCCAGCCGGCGCGACGGGAGGTACGCGTCGGCCGCGGCCGGTGGGTCGGGCGCCGGCGGGCGGGTGTCGAGCCCGGCGGCGAGGTGCGGCAGGTCGGCGGTCAGCGCGGCCAGCTCCTCGAGCGCCTCGGCCAGCGCCGCGTGCGCCCCGGCCTGGCGGTCGGGAGCCGGGTTGTCGCGGAGCCGGGCGTACTGCTCGGCCACCCGCTTCTTGTGGACCTGACCGGACGGCCCGACCCGGGTCAGGGCGAGTTCCTCCGCCTCCCACCCGAGCCGCCGGGCCGCGTCCGGGTCGACCGGCCGGTTCACCTGCCTCGGGGCGGCCAGCGCCGCCGCCCGGCGGTTCGCGGCCAGCCGGCGGAGGCGGTCCAGGTCGGACTCGGCCCCGGACAGGCGGGTGGCGAGGGTGCCGAGCGCCGCGGCCGCGGCCCGGAGCTTCGCCGACAACCCCGGCCCGGCCCCGTTCCGCAGCGCCGCCTCGGCCGCCTGCACCGCCTCCACGGCGTCGGCGAGGAGGCCGGCGGCCTCGGCCGGCCGCGGCACCTGGCCGAGTTGGCGGGCGACCTCCTTCACCTCCAACTCGTTCAGCTTGAACTGGTCCGGCGCCGCGGCCGGGCCGAGCGCCGCGACCGCGGCCACCACCGCCTCCATCCGCCGGGCCAACTCCTCCGCCTTGTCGTCCGGCGGGGTGGCGTTGTCGAACAGGAGCCCGCGCAGCCGGTCGAACTCCCGCCGGGCCCACGCCTGCGCCGCGGCCGCGTCCTGGGGGAGCCCGTCCCGGAGGTCGGCGGCCGCGGCGAGCAGGGCCGCACCGAGCCTGACCCGGCGGGCGTCCAGGCCCGGCAGGTCGAGGTCGGCGACCGCCGTCGCCTGCTTCCGCTGCCGGTCCGCGAGCACCACCAACTTCTGATCGAGGGCCAGGCCGCCGCCGCCGCGGAACGCCTGCTCGGTCCCCGCCCGGATCGACTCCTGCTCCCGGACCAGCGCGTCGAACCCGGCCCGGGTCTTCGCCAGCCGGTCCGGGACCGGCGACAGCGTCTCGGCGAGGCGGTTCAGGGCGTCGGCCGACGCCTGCATCGCCGCGTCGGCGCTCGGCCCGCCGGCGGCGAGATATCGACCGGTCGCGGTGACGTGGTCGAGCACCCGGGCGCGGACCGTGTCCGTCCCGGGCGGTAACCGAAGCCCGGCGACCGCCTCCCGGACGGCCGCCGCCTCGGCCCGGACGGCGTCCCGCGCCTCCGCCGGGAGGGTGGCGAACCGGGCCGCGTTCCCCCCCGTCTCTTTGCGGAACCGGGTCAGGATGTCGGCCTGCCACAGGGCGAGGTGCCGGGCCGCGACCTTCGGGTCGGCCCGGCCGGCGGCCCACTTCCCGAACGCCGCCGCGGCCGCGTCCAGGCTCTGGGCCAGGCCCTCCAGCTCGGTCAGGGCGGCGAACGTGTCCCCGGCCGCGATCAGCTCCGCCGCCCGCCGGAACCCGCCCGGGGGCGGGAGGGTGACGCCGGCCAGCCGGGCCGCCGTCTCGACCCGGGCGAGCAGGACGGCCGCGTCGGCGGCCAGGACCGCCCCGCCGGTCGTCACCGCCTCCGTCAGCCCGGCCCGCGCCGCCGCCCGGAGCTGACCCGCCGCCTCGTTCAACAGCCGGACCGCCCCGGCCACGTCCGACGCGGCCGCCGCCAGCCGGTCGAACTCGAGCCGGGCGTCCGCGCCGGCCGCGGTCCGCAGGGGCTCGCTCTCGGCGACCAGCGCCCGGAGCCGGTCGGGGAACTCCGCCTTCCGGGCCGGGTCGGCGGCGGCGAGGTCGGACGCCAGGGCGGCCAGCGACCACGCGTCGAGCCGGTCCCGGGCGACGCGGTCGTTCCGGGCGGCCATGTCCCCGATCCGGTCGGCCGCGTCGGACAGCAGCTTGGCCGCCACCGCCAGCTCGACCGCCCGGGCGGCGGCCGGGGCGGGGGCGGCCCGCCGGATCGCCTCGTCGGCCGCCTTCAGATACCCCTCGGCGCCGCGCAGCCCGGCGGCGACCGGCCGGAGTTCCGGGTTCAGCCCGGCCTCGCGGACCGCCCCGCCCAGCCACTCGTTCGCCTTCCCGAGGCCGTCCCGGGCGTTGTTCAGGAGCGAGACGTGCTTCTCCTCCAGGTCCGGCCTCCCGTCGGACTCGTCCCGAACCTGCCCGACCCCGTCGGCCACGTTCACCAACTCCCCGCCGACCGCGGTCAGGGCGTCCCGCACCGCGTCCCGCCGGCCGGTCACCTCCTGGGCCTCCGGGGGCGGGGCGTCGGGGTCGACCCGGACGGTCGCCCACCCGGCCTCCGGGTAGGTCGCGTCCTGCGGGCCCTGGGCGGCGTCGGCGAGCTTGCGGGTGTCGAGGACGCGGAGGCGGACCCGGACCGTCTCCCCGACCCGGACCTTGGACGACGGGTCGAAGGTGACCCGGCCGGTCGCCCGGGGGGTGCCGGCCCCGATCAACTCGACCTCCTCCTGGGCCGGCCGGAGGTCGCCCGAGGCCCACTCGAGCACTGCCGACCCAACCCCGAGGTCGTCGGCGGCGGCGAACCCGATCCGCAGCGGCACCCCGGGGCGGACCGCCACCGGCCGCGGCGACACCCCGGAGACCAGCTCGAACCGTGGCGGGGCGTCCGCCCGCACCCGGAGCGGGACGGCCGCCTCCGTCCGCAGCTTCTTCCCGTCCCGGTCCGCGACGGCGACGAGCTTCAGCGCCCCGTCCCGCTGCAGCCGGACGGCGGCCGCCCCGGACAGCCGGTCGGCGGCGAGCGGGACGCGGGTCAGTTCGGGCGGCCCGCCGGCGTCCGGGCGGAACTCCAGGTAGGCGTCGGCGGCCGGGCGGGTGAACCGGAACCGGAACTCGGCCGTCCCGTGCCGGATCCCGTCGGGCGGGACGAACCCGGGGCGGGTGACCTTCGGGGCGGCCGGGGCGTACCCCGGGGCCAGGACCTCGGTGGCGGTGCCGGCGGCGAGCTCGACCGGGTCGAGGACGGCGACCGGGAACCAGTCGCTCGTCGCCCCGCCGATCTCGATCCGGTACTCGAAGTCGGCCGGGACGGCGGCCGGGGTGGCGTGGAACGTCCCGCCGGCGGCGGCGGTCATCTTGAGGCGCCGCTCGGGGGCGCCGGGGCCGTCGCGGACGACGAGGGTGGCGCGGGCGGCGGGGGCGTTCGGGTCGCCGGACTCGGCGTAGGCGGTGAGGGTGACCGGGCCGTGGCGGCGGGCGACCGGCTCCCCGGAGGTGACGACCACCCGGTACGGGGCGGGGGCGGCCTTCTGCCACGGGAGGGCGACCCGGCGGAAGTGGCCGACGGCCCCCGGGAGCAGCGCCCCGGCGGCCAGGCAGGCGAGCAGCGCGAGGCTGGCGGCGGCGGCGGCCCGGGCGTTCCCGGGGGCGTCGCGGCCGGCCGGCGGGGCCGGCCCGCCGTCGGACAGCGGGCGGAGGACGAGCCGCCAGACCAGCACCCCGACCGCGGTCACCCACCCGGCGAGGCCGACGGCCCGGGCCCACGGCGGGAGCCCGAGGGCGAAGTCGAGGAGGATGACCGCGCCGGCCCCGGCCAGCCCGGCGGCGATGACCCAGCACGCCCCGCGGGCCGCCCGCACCCGCCGCCCCCGGGCGGACGGGTCGGGGCCGGCGGCCCGGCCGACGGCGTGGGGGGTGGCTTGGGACATGCGCGCTCCGCCGCGGGGCGGCCGGACGCCCGGCGGCCGCTGGAGTAAACTGTACCCGCCGCGGGACCCGGGGGGCAAGTGCTCACGTCGCCGGGTGTCGCCCGTCTTCCCGGGGCATGACCGTCCGCGGGTGTGCTTTGCCGTAGCACAAGCGTCCTCGCTTGTGCCGCACCGAGCTGGGCACAAGCGAGGACGCTTGTGCTACGAGGAAGGCCCGCCGCCGGACATTTCCCGCGCCCCCGCGCGCAAGACCCGGATTTGTGACCGATAGTTGGGTCCGCCCCGGACCGCCAACCCGACCGACCCCCGCGAGCGATTCATGATTTCACCGGAGCGCCTGGAGTCGATGCAGAAGGACTGGGTCCGGCTGCTGGAGCGGTACAATGTGTCCGCGGCCGACGCGTACCCGGCGTTCGACGTGCTGGCCGCCGCGTACTCGGCCCCGGACCGGTACTACCACAACCTGGAGCACCTGACGGACGTGTTCCGGGTGCTCGGGCGGCTGGCCCCGGGGGTGGCCGACCCGCCGGCGCTGCAGCTGGCCGCGTGGTTCCACGACGCGGTGTACGACCCGCGGGCGCGGGACAACGAGGCCCGGAGCGGGGAGCTGGCGGTCGACCTGCTCGGCCCGGTCGGGGTGCCGGCGTCGGTGCTCGTGCGGGTGGTCCGGCTCGTTCGGGCGACGGCCCACCTGAGTACGGCCGAGCCGCCCGGGGACCGGGACACGGCCGCCCTGCTGGACGCCGACCTGGCGATCCTGGGGGCGGCGGAGGACCGGTACCGGCGGTACGCGGCGGACATCCGGCGGGAGTACGCGTTCCTGCCGGACGCCGACTACCGGGCCGGGCGGCGGGCGGTGCTGGAGCGGTTCCTGGCCCGGCCGCGGCTGTTCGCGCACCAGGTGGTGTTCGAGGAGGGCGAGGCGCGGGCCAAGGCGAACCTCGCGGCCGAGTTGAAGGAGTTGGGTGGGTGAGGGCGAACGCGCCACGAAAAGCGGAAGCCCCGGGGCGACAACCCCGGGGCTTCGCGCGTCTCTGGCCGCGGGCCGGGTCACGCCGCCGGCGTGGTCCGCCGCTTCCGGGCGTAGCCGACCAGGCCGGCCGCCCCGAGGCCCAACAACACCATGCTGGACGGCTCGGGGACGACCGCGGTCTGGTTGAAGGTGAAGTTGTCGAAGCCGTACTGGCCGCCGACCGGGGTGAAGGTCACCCGCGCGATGCTGGCCGTCGGGTCCGTGACCATCGCGGTGAAGAACGGACCCCCGGTCGGGGTCGAATTGAACGGGGCGACCGACACCCCGACCACCGAGTCGTCCGCCCGGAAGGCGGTCAGGGTGAACCCGGAGGCGGTGACGTTCTGTGCCGAGACGAAGTCCGTCGGGGTGTCGAACGTGACCGTGATGACCCCACTGAACAGCGGCAGGCCAGCCGCGAAGTTCGGCAGGGTCGGGATCCCCCCAGGGCCGCCCGCTACGATGGTCGCGTTGGCCGAGAACGTGGCCCCGACGCCCGGGTAGGCGGCGTTCACCAGAGTGTTGACGGGGATCGGTGCGCCGTTGTCCAGGCGCGTGTCGAAGTTCAGGGTGATCAGGGCGGCGGACGCCGTCCCGCCCTGGCTGAGGGCCAGGCACACCGCCGCGGCGAACAGGGACTTCCAGGGGCGAGTCACGAGCCTACTCCCGGCCGACCGTGCGGCCGCATGAACGGGTTGACCTCTGCGACGCCGGTGTAAAATTACCCCTTCAGCGGAACGGGGGCCACAAGAATGCTGGAAATGCGACCCCGCCCGTTCACTCTTTCAGGCAACGGGGTCGGGAAGTCAGACGGGTGACCGCCGGTCAGTCCGGCCACGGCGTCACCGGCTTGAGTTCGTAGGCCGGCACCAACTTGTTCGGGTCGCCGCCGGCCCGGGCGTTCGCGTTCGCCGCGTCCGTGTTGTTGTACACCTTCCAGCTCAGACCGTGGCGGTCGGTGCCGACGTAGACGTCCTCCGACCCGCTGTGCCAGTGGTACCAGTTGTCGATCAGGTAGGCCTGGGAGAGGGCCGCCAAGTTCCCGCCGCCGGTCCAGTCCGGCCGGCCCCCGCCGTCCGGCCCGCCGTCCCCGAACCGGGTCGTCGCCCACGCCGACTTCTCCAGCTTCTTCGCCTTCCCGAGCCGCTTCTCCAGGCTCGGGATCGTGTCGGCCGAGCTGATCTCCTTGAACTTCGCGTACGAAATGCCCGACCCGCCGACCAACACCAGCAGCACCACCCCCCCGACCACCGCCAGCCCGCCGAGCACCAGGCCGACGATCAACCCGGCGCCCGGCCCCCCGCGGCCCTTCCGCTTCGGCCGACGGCGGGGTCGAGCGTCCTCCTCGTCATCGGCGTCCCGCCGCCTCCGCCGCGGCCGGTCCTCGGCCTCGTCGTCCCGCCGGCGCCGGCCGCGCGGGCGGTCGTCCTCGTCGTCCTCGGCCCGGCGCCGGCGGCGCGGCCGGTCGTCCTCGTCCTCTTCCTCGTCGCGCCGGCGGGTGCGGTTCGTGGCCATCGGGCGCCTCGACGAACGGGTTCTGGAGGAGTGCGGTGTCGGCCGGTCCCCGGCCGCTCACCTCACCGCCTCCACCAGGTAGCTCGGGACCATCTTGTTGAAGTCGCCCCCGGCCCGGGCGTTCTCCCGCGTCGCGTTCGAGTTGGTGTACACTTTGATGAGCGGGCCGCGGCGGCCGGTGTGGTCGGTCCCGGTGCCGACGTAGATGTCCTCCGACCCGCCGTGCCAGTGGTACCAGTCGTCGATCCCGTAGGCCTGGGCGACACTCGCCAGGGTCGCGTCCCGCACCACGGGTTCGCCCCGCCGGAACCCCCCGACGGCCGCGTCGGGGTCGTCCGTGTACCGGACCGACGCCCACTCCGACTTCTCCAGCTTCTTCGCCTTCCCGAAGTCCTTCTCCAGGCTCTCGATCGTCGCCCCCGCCCCGATCGCCTTGAACTTGGCGTAGGAAATGTTCGCGCCGCCGAGCCGCCCGACGAGCAGCACCACCGCCACGATCACCCCGACGACCGCCAGCCCGCCGAACACCAGCCCGAGGATCAGCCCGGTGCTGGGCCCGCCGCGGCTCTTCCGCTTCGGCCGCCGCCGGGGCCGGTCGTCCTCCTCGTCCTCGTCGCGCCGCCGGCGCCGCGGCCGGTCCTCGTCCTCGTCGTCCCGGCGGCGGCCGCGCGGCCGCTCGCCCTCGTCCTCGCCGTCCTCGTCCCGGCGCCGGCGGCGGGGCCGGTCGTCCTCGTCCTCGTCGTCCTCGTCGCGCGGCCGGCGGCTGCGGTTCGTGGCCATGGGGCGCCCTCAGTGACCGATGGTGCGGAGAGTATACCACCCCGGACGCCGGCGCAGACGAACCGTTCTGCCCCGGACACCCTCTAACGGCGGAACGCCCGCCCCGCGCGGTCGCCGCACCACACGGAGGAACCCGTCATGGACCTGAACCAGTTCACCGAGAAGGCCCGGCAGGCGGTCGCCGACTCGCAGAAGCTCGCCGCCCGGCTCAACCACCAGCAGATCGACGCCGAGCACGTCCTGATGGCGCTGCTCGACCAGGAGAAGGGACTCGCCCCGGCGATCCTCCAGAAGGCCGGGCTGTCGACGGACGCGGTCACCATCAAGCTCCAGCGCGAGTTGGACCGGCTCCCGCGCGTCACCGGGGACGCCGACCAGCGGCCGACGACGCGGTTCATCAAGCTGATCGCCGCCGCCGAGGCCGAGGCGAAGAAGCTGAAGGACGAGTACGTCTCGGTCGAGCACCTGCTGCTCGCCGCCACCGACGACGCCGGGGCCGCGGGGAAGATCCTGAAGGAGTTCGGCGTCACCCGTGAGCGGCTGCTGTCCGCCCTGAAGGAGGTCCGCGGCACCCAGCGGGTCACGACGCAGAACCCGGAGGAGACGTACCAGTCGCTGGAGAAGTACGGCCGCGACCTGACGCAACTCGCCCAGAAGGGGAAGCTCGACCCGGTCATCGGCCGGGACGAGGAGATCCGCCGCGTCGTCCAGGTGCTGAGCCGGCGGACGAAGAACAACCCGGTGCTGATCGGCGAGCCGGGCGTCGGGAAGACGGCGGTGGTGGAGGGCCTGGCCCAGCGGATCGTCCGCGGGGACGTGCCGGAGGGGCTGAAGGACAAGAAGATCGTCGCCCTGGACATGGGCGCCCTGATCGCCGGGGCGAAGTACCGCGGGGAGTTCGAGGAGCGGCTGAAGGCGGTGCTCAAGGAGGTCGCCGACTCGAACGGCGGGATCGTCCTGTTCATCGACGAGATGCACACCATCGTCGGGGCCGGCAAGGCGGAAGGGGCGATGGACGCCGGCAACCTGCTGAAGCCGATGCTGGCCCGCGGGGAGTTGCACTGCATCGGGGCGACCACCCTGGACGAGTACCGCAAGCACGTCGAGAAGGACGCGGCCCTGGAGCGCCGCTTCCAGCCGGTGTTCGTCGACCAGCCGTCGGTCGAGGACACGGTCAGCATCCTCCGCGGGCTGAAGGAGCGGTACGAGACGCACCACGGGGTCCGCATCAAGGACGCGGCGCTGGTGTCCGCCGCCGTCCTGTCGAACCGGTACATCTCGGACCGGTTCCTGCCGGACAAGGCGATCGACCTCGTGGACGAGGCGGCGGCGAAGGTGCGGACCGAGATCGACAGCATGCCGACCGAACTGGACGAGGTGTCGCGGCGGGTGATGCAGCTGGAGATCGAGCGGGAGGCGCTGAAGAAGGAGACCGACCGGGCGTCGCGGGACCGGCTGGAGAAGCTGGAGAAGGAGCTTGGCGACCTGAAGGCCGAGGCGGACGCGCTCAAGGCCCGGTGGCAGGCCGAGAAGCAGGCCGTCCAGCAGGTGCAGGCCGTCCGCACCGAGATCGAGCAGGCGAAGATCGACATCGAGCGGGCAGAGCGGGCGTACGACCTGAACCGGGCCGCCGAGCTGAAGTACGGCAAACTGCCGGAGTTGGAGAAGAAGCTGGCTGCGGCGGAGGCGGACGGCGACCGCGCGAAGGACAACAAGCTGCTGAAGGAGGAGGTCGGCGAGGAGGAGATCGCGGCGGTCGTCAGCCGGTGGACCGGGGTGCCGGTCACGAAGCTGCTGGAGGGCGAGAAGGAGAAGCTCCTGCACCTCGGGGACGAGCTGCACAAGCGCGTCGTCGGGCAGGACGAGGCGGTGACGGCGGTGGCCGAGGCGGTAATCCGCGCCAGGTCCGGGCTGAAGGATCCGAAGCGGCCGATCGGGTCGTTCATCTTCCTCGGCCCGACCGGGGTCGGGAAGACCGAGTTGGCCCGGGCGCTGGCCGAGTTCCTGTTCGACGACGAGCGGGCGATGGTGCGGATCGACATGAGCGAGTACCAGGAGAAGCACACCGTCTCGCGGCTCGTCGGCGCCCCGCCGGGGTACGTCGGGTACGACGAGGGCGGGCAGCTCACCGAGGCGGTCCGCCGCCGGCCGTACTGCGTGATCCTGTTCGACGAGATCGAGAAGGCGCACCCGGACGTGTTCAACGTCTTGCTGCAGGTGCTGGACGACGGCCGGCTGACCGACGGGCAGGGGCGGACGGTGGACTTCAAGAACACGATCGTGGTGATGACCTCGAACATCGGGAGCCAGCGGATCCTGCAGTTCAAGGACACGCGGATCGGGGAGGTGTACGACCGGATGAAGGCGGCGGTGCTGGACGAGCTGCGGAAGCACTTCCGGCCGGAGTTCCTGAACCGGGTGGACGAGACGGTGGTGTTCCACGCGCTGACCGAGGCGGACCTGGCGCAGATCGTGGAGATCATGCTGGGCGGGCTGCGGGCGCGGCTGGCGGAGCGGAAGATCGGGCTGTCGCTGACGGACGCGGCGAAGAAACACCTGGTGGGGCTGGGGTACGACCCGGCGTACGGGGCGCGGCCGCTGAAGCGGACGCTGCAGAAGGAGGTGGAGACGCCGCTGGCCCGGATGATGCTGAAGGGCGAGGTGCGGGACGGCAGCGCGGTGACGGCCGACTACGACCGGAGCCGCGACCGGCTGTCGTTCGCGGTACAATCGGCGGGGACGTGACCCCGCCCGCGGAGCCGCCGCCATGCCGGAACTGACGCTGGAAGCCCTGGCCGCCCGGGTCGAGGCGCTGGAACAGAAGGTCGCCGAACTCACCCGCCCGGCGCCCCCGGCCGCCCGCCGGGGGCCGGTCGATTGGGACGCGGTTCAGAAGGCGCTGCTGGAACTCGAAGACTACGACTTCGACGCCTGGCGTGAGCAGCGGGAGTACGACCTGAAGCACGCCAACGACCACCGGCCGTGATCCTCGTCGATACCAGCGTGGTCGTCCCGTGGCTGCGGACCGGTGTGCCTGGTCTTCAGCCCGAAGGGCTGGGACAGCGTAGCCCGGGGCAACGCCCCGGGTTCAGGTGACGGTGGGGTGTGCAGCCTGAAGGGCTGCGACAAGGCGTGTCCCAGCCCTTCAGGCTGGGCGGTGGTCGGTGCCGCCGACCCGGGGCGTTGCCCCGGGCTACGCTGTCCCAGCCCTTCGGGCTGAAGCATGATGCGCACCCCGCCGGTCGCACCCGGCGGGGTTTTCTGTTTTTCCGCCGAATGTCGCCGCCCCGCCGACGAATCACCCGGCAACGCGACCCGCCCGCCCCGTCGGAGCCGCCCGATGGCCGTGCGCAACCTGCTCGTCCGGCTCGGCCTCGTGGTCGGGAACGCGGCAGCGAAGTTCGACCCGTCCGGCGTCGCCGGGCAGCTCCTCGACGCCTACGGCAAGCACCGCGAGAAGGAGCAACTCCGGGCGGAACTCGAAGACCTCCTGCGGCTCGGGTTCGGCCGGTTCCGAGAGGAGCTCGCCGACGCGATGGGCGAACTGCGGCTGAAGGTGTCGGCCGGCGTGCACGGGCAGGTGGAGGCGTACCTGTCGCAGGTGCAGGCGTCGGCCCGGCAGGCGGCCCGGGCGCTCGGCGACCCGTCGGCGACGACCGTACCGGCGACCGTCGGGGTGGACGACCCGCAGCAGTTGGCGGCGTTCCTGCCGCAGAAGCCGCCGCGGTTCACGGTCGGCGACTCCGTCCCGGGCCTGCCGTCGTGGAAGTTGGTCGAGCCGCTGGGGTCGGGCGGGTTCGGGGAGGTGTGGAAGGCCGAGAACCCGTACTCCGGGGTGGCCGCGTTCAAGTTCTTCCTCGACCCGACGGCCCGGAAGCGGTTCACCCGGGCGGAGGCGGCGGCGCTGGCGGAGATCCACGGCAAGGCCCCGACCGACGGGGTGGTGAAGCTGCTCGCGGCGGAGCCGGAGCAGGACCCGCCGTGGCTGCAGTTCGAGTACGTCGCCGGCGGCGACCTGTCGGCGCTGCCGGAGCGGTGGAAGGGGCTGCCGGACCGGGAGCGGGTGGGCCGTGTGCGGGACGTGATCCGCACCCTCGCCGCGACCGCCGGACACTTCCACCACCTCGGCGTCGTCCACCGCGACCTGAAGCCGAGCAACGTGCTGCTGCGCCTCGACGGATCGCTGGTGATCGGGGACTTCGGCATCAGCAAGATCGTGCCCGCGGAGTTGGGCGGGCTGCCGACCCCGGCGAACTCGGGGACGGCGACCATCCGCGCCTACACCGCCCTGTACGCCTCCCCGCAGCAGAAGAAGTTCCGCCCGGCCGACCGGCGCGACGACGTGTACGCGCTGGGCGTGTTGTGGTACCAACTCCTCCGCGGAGACTTGACCCTGGAACGTCCCGGTGGCGAAGGCTGGAAGCAGGCCCTTGCCAAGCTGGGGGTGAGTGAGGGTGACGTGCGGTTACTCGGGCGGTGTTGGGATGATGAACCCGACGAGCGGCCAGCCGACGGGGATGTGCTGGCGGGAGTGCTCGTGCCGTCCTGGCCCGTCGCCCTGACACTGACGGACCAGAGCGGGGACGGCCCCGCGTCGACACTCCCCGAGGGGACTCGGGGCGCCACGAAACTGGAAACTGAGTGGTGTCGTCAAGCCGATAACGAACGTCTCGAGCGAGAACGCATCGAGCGCATCCGCAGTGAGCGCGAGCAGGCCCAGTCGGCTCGCGTCAGGGGCGATAACCTCGTCCGGTGGAAGGCGTCCGGCCAACCCCGCGTCTGGGTCGCCGAGCGGAACGGCGACATCACCCCGGCCGACCGGGAGCAGCTCCTCGTTCACCTCCGGGACTCCGAGTTCTGGCCCCTGGACCGGGCCGCCGTGGAGGAGGTGGTCGAGGCCGAGCGGGCCGCGTGGGACGCCCACAGGACCGCCGAGCAGGAGGAGCGGCGGCGGGCCGAGCTGGAGCGGCGGTCCCAAGGGCGACCGGCCGGGCGGGTCCGCGGCAGGGGCCTGCGACTCGCACTGTTCATCGCCGCCTACGCCGGCGTCGTGGCCGCCATCGCGGCCTGGTGGCTGTTCAGTCTGTTCACCTCCAGGTGACCGCCGGGAGGGCCACGCCAGGCGGCCGCGGTAGGGCGGACGTGTGGATGTTGGAGGTGGAGAAGTACGCCTACCGCGGCCGCCTGGGACGGTGTTCGGGGACTGGTGGGCCGACTACCCCGAGTGACCGGGGACCGGGACCGTCGCGGCCGGCGGCTCGACCCCGCCGCCCAGGACCGACGCCGGCGGCTGCTTCACCCCCCACGCCAGCCCGACCATCCGCAGCAGGCAGATGAACCGGTAGCTCGTGTCCAGCTCGTACCACGCGAACCCGTGCCGGGCCGAGCTCGGCGCCCGGTGGTGGTTGTTGTGCCACCCGTCCCCCATCGCCAGGTACCCCAGCACCGGGTTGTTCCGGCTCCCCTCCCCCGTCTCGAACCGCCGCGGGCCCCACAGGTGGCCGACCGAGTTCACCGCGAACGTGATCTGGAAGATCAGCACCACTCCCAGGCAGTACCCGTACACCAGCCCCTCCACCCCCAGCGCCGCGTAGCACGCCGCCGCCAGGAGCAGCCCCGGCACCATCCACAGCCGGTCCAGCCACACCAGCTCCGGGTACTTCGCCAGGTCGCGGGTCAGGGCCGGGTCCGGGTGCATCAGGTCCTGCGAGAACAGCCACCCCATGTGGCCGTGCAGGAACCCGCCGAGCACCGGCGAGTGCGGGTCGTGCTCCCGGTCCGAGTGGCGGTGGTGCAGCCGGTGGTGCGCCGCCCACCACAGCGGACCCTTCTGCAGGGCCGTGCAGCCCATCACCCCGAGTACGAACTGGAACCACCGCGTCGTCTTGAACGCGTGGTGCGAGAAGTACCGGTGCAGCCCGACCGTCACCCCCAGCCCGGAGACCCGGGTGACGGCGAACACCGCCAGCACCGACCACCAGGTGAACTCGACCCACGGGGCCGCGAGCAGGGCGAGGTGGACGGCGAGCAGCGGGGACAGCGACACGGCGATGCGGGTGGCGCGGCGCCAGGCCGGCCGGGCGGGGGCGGCCGGGACCGCGGCGAGGGGTACGGTTTGCAACGTCGGCATCCGGGTGAGTGGTGGACCCGGGTGACCGGGGTGCGGGCCGGCCGTGACCCGCTCCCCGAGTGTATCGGCACGACGGCGATGAAACCCTCCGAATCTCGGGTTGTTAGTCTGGGGCGCGGGGCCAGCTTGGGCGGGCTGGCCGGGGTGCGTACCATAACCCCGCCCCGAGGAGCCCGCCATGCCCGCCGGCCGGACCGCCACCGTCGCCCCGGTGCCCGAGGAGGCCGCGACCGGGAAGGTCGCCGCCGTCTACGCCGACATCAAGGCGACGAAGGGGATCGACTTCGTCCCGAACCTGTGGCGGGTGCTCGCCACCAACCCGGACCACCTGGAGCTGGTGTGGTCGCGGCTGAAGGCGGTCATGCACCCGGAGGCGGCCGGGCGGGCGTCGAAGCTCGACCCGCTCACCCGCGAGGTGATCGCCCTGGCGGTCAGCGCCACCAACGGCTGCGCGTACTGCGTGAACTCGCACACCGCCGCCCTGCGGAAGCTCGGCTTGGACATCGAGACGCTGGGCGAGGTGCTGGCCGTGGTCGGGCTGTTCAACACCACCAACGCCCTCGCCGACGGCTACCAGGTCGAGCCCGACATCCTCCCACCCCAGTGAGGCACCCGTGTCCCGCGCCCCTTCCGTGCTCGCGTTCCTCCTCGCCGCCCCGGCCCTCGCCGCCGACCCGAAGCCGGTCCCGCTCTTCGACGGCAAGACGTTCGCCGGGTGGGAGGGCGACACCGACAAGACGTGGCGGATCGAGGACGGCGTCATCGTCGGCGGGTCGCTCGACGCCGTCGTCCCGCGGAACGAGTTCCTGTGCACCACCAAGACCTACGGCGACTTCGAGCTGAAGGTGGTGTTCAAGCTGACCGGGGACAAGGACAAGATGAACGCCGGGGTCCAGTTCCGCACGAAGCGGATCCCGAAGCACCACGAGGTGATCGGGTACCAGGCCGACATGGGCCAGGACTACTGGGGCGCCCTGTACGACGAGAGCCGGCGGAAAAAGGTGCTCGCCAAACCCGACCCGAAGGTGCTGGAGAAGGCGGTGAAGCACGGCGACTGGAACGAGTACACCATCCGCTGCGAGGGGCCGCGGGTCCGGCTGTGGCTCAACGGCACCCTGACCGTTGACTACACGGAGGCGGACGACGCGATCGACCGCACCGGCGTGATCGGCCTGCAGGTCCACGGCGGGGCGAAGGCCAAGGTGTACTACAAGAGCGTCACGATCGAGGAGCTGCCGGCGAAGAAATGACCCGAGTCGATGTCGTCGTGGTCGGACAGGGGTTGGCCGGCACGACCCTGGCCTGGCAGCTCCGCCGCCGCGGGCGGTCGGTGCTGGTGCTCGAGCGCGAGGCCGGCCCGTCGGCGTCGCGGGTCGCGGCCGGCCTCGTCACCCCCGTCACCGGGAAGCGGCTCGCACGGTCGTGGCGGTGGGACGAACTCTTCCCCGCGGCCGTCGCGTTCTACCAGGCGGTCGAGGCGGAGACGGACGCTGCGTTCTTCCACCGGCGGCCGGCCCTGCGGCTGTTCGCGGACCCGGCGGAGCGCGACGCGTTCGGCCGCCGCGCCGGCGCGCTGGGCGACCTCGTCCGGCCGGCGGCCGACATTCCGCCGGCGTTCGCGGCCCCGCACGGCGGGTTCGGGATGGACGCCGCCCGCCTCGACGTGCCCCGCTACCTCGCCGCCTCCCGCGACCACTTCCGCCGGCACGCCGCGTACCTCGCTGCCGACGTAGCCCCGTCGAGTGACATCGCGCTGACACCGGACGGGGTGCGACTGCCGCGGCTCGGGGTCGAGGCCGGCGGCCTGGTGTTCTGCCGCGGGTTCGCCACCGGGGCCGACCCGTGGTTCGGCGGCGTCCGGTTCCACGCGGCGAAGGGCGAAGTCCTGACCGTCTGCGTCCCGGGCCTATCCGAGGGCCGCGTCGTTCACCGCGGGGTGTGGCTCGCCCCGGCCGGCGGCGACCTCTTCCGCTGCGGGGCGACGTACACCTGGGACCCGCTCGACGCCGAGCCGACGGCCGCCGGGCGGGCCGAGATCGAGGACCGCCTGCGGGCGTTCCTGCGGCTGCCGTTCGAGGTGGTCGGGCACGACGCCGCGGTCCGCCCGGTCGTCGACGCCGGGTTCCCCGTTCTCGGCCGCCACCCCGATTGCCCACAACTCGCGTACTTCAACGGGCTGGGGTCGAAGGGGGCGATGCTGGCCCCGTTCTTCGCCGACCAACTCGCCGCGGCCCTCACCGGGGAGGGCGGGGTCGAACCCGCCGTGGACGTGCGGCGGCATCTGGCGAATCCCCGGCCACCGGGGTAGGATTGCGGACGCGTCTTCGACGCGTCGCTAACCGGGAGACCGCGTGACCACCCGCCGCCAGTTCCTCGCCGCGTCCGCGGCCGCCGCCGCCACCGCCCCGGGCGCGTTCGCCGCCGGCGGCGACCTCATCCGGGTCGGGCTGATCGGGTGCGGCGACCGCGGCACCGGGGCCGCCGTCAACGCGCTCCAGGCAGACAAGAACGTCAAGCTCGTCGCGATGGCCGACGCCTTCCCCGACCGGCTGGAGGCCAGCCTCAAGAACCTCCTCGCCAAGAAGGCCGTCGCCGACAAGGTGGATGTCAAGCCGGACGCCCGGTTCGTCGGGTTCGACGCCTACAAGGAGGTGATCGGGCGGGCCGACGTGGTCTTGCTCACCACCCCGCCGCAGTTCCGCCCGCTCCACCTGAAGGCGGCGGTCGAGGCCGGGAGGCACGTCTTCGCCGAGAAGCCGTGCGCCGTCGACGCCCCCGGGGTGCGGTCGGTGCTGGAGTCGTGCGAGGCCGCCAAGAAAAAGAACCTGTCGGTCGTGTCCGGGCTGTGCCTGCGGTACGACGCCAGCTTCCGCGAGTGCGTCCGGCGGATCCACGGCGGGGCGATCGGCGACGTGGTGACGGTGTTCGCGAACGACTACCGCGGCGGGCGGTGGGCGAAGCCGCGGCAGCCGGACTGGTCGGACATGACGTACCAGATGCGGAACTGGTACAACTTCACCTGGCTGTCGGGCGACTTCAACGTCGAGCAGCACGTCCACTTCCTCGACGTGTGCGCCTGGGTGGTGGGGGACAAGTACCCGGTGCGGGCGATGGGGATGGGCGGCCGCGGGGTGCTGGCCGGGACGGAGTACGGGAACGTCTACGACCACTTCTCGGTGGTCTACGAGTACGAGAACGGCGCCCGGCTGGTGAGCAACACCCGGCAGCACCCGGGGACGAAGGCCGACATGAGCGCCGTTGCGCTCGGGAGCAAGGGCCGGTCGCTCCTGTCGGAGAAGGCCGGCGGGATGTGGATCAAGGCGGACAAGGACTGGACCTTCGACGGGCCGAACCCGAATCTGTACCAGCAGGAGCACGACGAGCTGTTCGCCAGCATCCGGGCCGGGAAGCCGGTGAACAACGGCGAGTACATGGCGAAGAGCTCGCTCCTCGCGATCATGGGCCGGATGGCGGCGTACACCGGGCAGCAGGTGACCTGGCAGATGGCGATGAACTCGAAGGAGGACCTGACCCCGCCGAAGTGGGACTGGGACGCGAAGCTGCCGGAGGCCCCGGCCGCCGTCCCGGGGGTGACCAAGTTCGTGTGACCGGTAGGGTGGGCCGAGCCGGCGAGTCCCACCGGGCGCGGGGAGGTGGGACTCGCCGGCGAGGCGCCGGCTCGGCCCACCCTACTTCGGCCACACCACCCGGCCCGGCGTCGTGGTGCGGATGCTGTACAGCGTCCCGCCGCCGGTGACGTACAGCGTCTTCAGGTCGACGCCGCCGAACGCGCAGTTCGTCACCTCGTCGGTCGGGACGCCGACGAACGCGAGCAACTTCCCGGTCTCGGGGTCGATCACGTAGACCCCGCCCTTCACCGTCCCGTCCGGCTCGGCCGGCGGGTTCGGCTTGTTCAGCCCGCCCGCCACGTACAAGCGGCCCTTCGCGTCCTGCTTCACGCCGTCCGGTCCGCGGCCCTTGCCCCAGTCGTACAGCAACTTCCGGCTCTTCGGGTCGACGGAGCCGTCGGCCTTGAGGTCGAAGCGGTACAGCTTCCGCGCCCCGCCGGCCTGGTCGTTGTTGTTGTCGGCGACGAACAGGAACTTGTCGTCGGCGGACACCAACACGCCGTTCGCCCGCTCCACCTCCCGGCCGATGACGCGGTGAACCTTCCCGTCGGTGTCGATGCGGTAGACGCCCTCGATGGTGTTCCCCTTTTCGTCCACCTGCTGCATGTCGGTGCGCGGGCCGTAGCGCGGGTCGGAGAAGTAAACGCGGTCCTTGGAGTCGATGGTGAGGTCGTTGGGCTGGTTGTACTTCTTGCCGCCGAACGCGTCGGTGAGGACGGTCCGCTTGCCGTCGCGGTCGATGCGGCTGACGACGCGGGCTACCGGTTCGCAGCAGACCAGGTGGCCGGCGCGGTCGAACAGCAGCCCGTTGGTGCCGGCCTTCTCGCGGAACACCTTCGTGGTGCCGTCGGGCGTGAGTTGGTGGATCCCCTTCGCGCCGCTGGTCAGGACGCCGAGCTTCGGGTCCCACGCAGGTCCTTCGCCGGCGGCGCCGTCGCCGGCGAGGGTCGTGAGCTTCGCCCCCGGCTCGAAGATCGGCTCGTCCTCCTTCCCTTCCGCCGGCGTCAGCCCCAGTGCCTTGACCACGTCCGCCGGGCTTGTAGTGACGACCAGCGGCGTGTCCTTCCCACGGAACTTCGCGACATCGCCAGCGAATCGGGTGGCGGCGGCCAACTCGTCGGCGCTGAGGCTCTTGCCCGCCGCTGAGACGCTGCCGGCGATGACCACCCGGTGGTGGAGGCACTGAGCCGCAAGAGTCCCGACGTCTCCCACCTCGCGGAGGAAACCGGGAGCGATGATGCCGAGGCGCTGTCCGGTGTACGAAGAGTCGGACGCGAAACTGGCCAGCGTGTTCACCGCCGCCACGCCCTTGATGCGGAACGTGTCCAGCCCGGTGGCCACGAGCGCGACCACACCCGCGGGCCCCTCGCCGACCAGAATGACATCCTTCGGTACGACCGGCTCGACCTCCCCGAGGGCGTCGAGGAGGCGGATCACGTCGAACGCCCACTGCCCCAACAGCGGTCGCCCGAGCCACAGCCCCCATTCCGCCGAGTTGTGGTCGGGAGCCCGACCGACCCGCTCTCCACTGACCGCGAGCCGACCAGTCGCCCGGAGGTCGAAGGTGACCACGGTCGCCGCTGTCTTCTTCAGCCCGGCGTACACCTCACCTTTCCGTGTGGCTTCCGCACCGTCCAGTTTCAACACGATGACCAACGGTCCGGGTCCCTTCCCAGGTTCCACCTGAGCGGTCAGGGTGACCCCGGGTTCCGGGGTGAAGGTGATGGTTCGCCCACCCGGGGTCGGTACAGCCGTCGCCCGGGGCCACGCCGGGTCCTGCTCCGGCACCCGGAGGGTCGCGCGGAGTCGATCGATCGCGGTGGACGCGCGGAGCGACCACATCGCCGGCCCGGCCGGGACAGGTTCGACGCGAGACGCCCGCTTCCCCTCGGCCGCCGCGAACTTCGGGATCGTCATGAAGTCCTTCGGCCGCGTGTCGCCGGGGTAGCACCGCAGGTCTTCCGGCTTCTCGGTGTCGAACTTCGGCTCCGGGATCGGGTCGCCGGTCCCCTCGCCCTTCAGGTGGAGCGTCATGAACCCGTACATCGCCTCCCGCATCGCCTTGCTGTAGTCGTGCGGCCCCTCGAAGATGGCGTGCCGCAGGTGGTCCGGCTTGCCGAGCAACTTGTACACCGGCCCGGTCAGCGCCAGCGACTTCTTCGCCTCGCCGACCGAGAACTGGACGCCGTCCTTCGTCGCGTTGACCACCATCAGCGGCCGCGGGGCGACCAGCCCGAGCACCGCCCACTCCTCGGTGAACGCCAGCGCCCCCGGCACCACCTCGCACATGCAGCACGCCACTTGGAGGTACGCCTGGTAGGTGCCGACCGAGCACACCGGCACGACGCACTTGAACCGCTCGTCCCACGCCCCGGCGTACATCGTCTGGTTCCCCCCGCCGCTCGCCCCGGTGATCCCGATCCGGGTCTTGTCCACCTCCGGCCGGGTTTCGAGGTAATCGACCGCCCGCGTGTTCTCGTACACCTGCAGCCCGGACAGCGGCAGCCCGACGGGCAGCAGCGTGGCGGCGGTCATGTCCCCGTGGTACTCGCCGAGGGCCGTGCCGACGCCGCGCTCGCCGGCCCCGAAGGCGTCGACGCACAGGACGACGAAGCCGAGCTTCGCCGCCCCGATGCAGCGCGCCTGCACCACCGGGTCCTGCTTCGCCCCGCGCCAGTGCCCGTGGACCTGCAGGATCGCCGGGGCCGGCTTCTTCCGCGCCGCGTCCGGGACGTACAGGTTGGCGGTCATGCGGACGCCGGGCCGGGTCTGGAAGGTGACCTTCTCGACCGTGTACCCGTCGCGCTTGAGCGGGTCGCCGTGTTGTTGGGGGTCGAGCGGGCACGGCTTCGGGAGGAAGCACGCCTCGCCGCCCCACGCCCGGAACAGGTTCCTGCGGAGTTCAGCCGCCTGCTTCGCCCACTCGTCGGCGGTGGCGGGCGGCTTGTCGTTCTTCCGCAGCTCCGCGGCCTGCTTGCGGACGAACTCGAGGTACTGTTTGTCCGGCGGCACCTCGTCCGCGGCGGGGGCGGGGGCGGCGAGGAGGAGGACGGCGAGGGGTGCGAGTCGGGACATGGGTCACCGGCGGGGAGGGGCGTGGGGCCAGTGTCGCGGGCGGCGGGGCCGGAGGCAACCGGGAACCTGGCCTGCGCACGCTGTACTGCACATGCGTTCTGTTTTTTGAAGATTTAGGAAAAACTGTCGTGACCACTTGCGGGCGTGGCGGCCCGGGGTGTAGGGTGGCGGCACACCTCCCCCCGCCCGAGGAAGCAGCCGTGACCCGCCTCGCCCTCGCCGCGCTCGCCCTGGCCGCGGCCGCCCCGGCCGGGGCGGCCGACAAGGCCAAGAAGGTGCTCCTGATCGGGATCGACGGGTGCCGCCCGGACGCCCTCGAGTTCTCCCAGGCGAAGGCCCTGAAGGGGCTGATCGCGGACGGGGCGTACTCGCCGGAGTGCGACGTGCTCGGGGACCGCAAGACCGGGGCGGTCACGGCCACCGGGCCGGGCTGGAGTTCCGCCCTGACCGGGGTGTGGGCCGACCGGCACGGGGTGGTCGACAACGCGTTCAGAAAGCACCGCCTCCGCGAGCACCCGACCTTCCTCGCCCGGCTGAAGGAGGCCCGGCCGGCCGCCCGGGTCGAGGCGTTCGTCACCTGGGTCCCGTTCCGGGACCACGTGTTCGCCGGGCTGGACGGGTGCCGGCTGGTGTGCGACGGGGACAAGCTCGGGTACGAGACCGGGGACCGGGTGGTCGGGGCGGCCGCCCGGAAGGCCCTGGCCGACGCCGACCCGGACGCGGTGTTCGCCTACTTCGGCAACCCGGACAGCGCCGGGCACGGGTACGGGTTCCACCCGCGGTCGCCGAAGTACACGAACGCGATCGAGGCGGTGGACGCCCACGTCGGCCCGCTGCTGGACGCGGTCCGCGGGCGGAAGACGTTCCCCGCCGAGGACTGGCTGGTGGTGGTCTGCACGGACCACGGCGGGAAGGGGCGCGGGCACGCCCCGGGGGACGACGAGCCGGAGATCCGGACCGGGTTCCTGATCCTGCACGGGCCGTCGGTGCAGAAGGGGCCGATCCCCGGGAAGACGTTCAACGTCGACGTGGCCGCCACCGCCCTCGCCCACCTGGGGGTGCCGGCGCGGGCGGAGTGGAAGCTCGACGGCCGGGTGGTCGGGCTGCGGAGGTGACGGGCCGGGTTCCGGATTCCATTTCATCCAGGAGTCGTGTCATGTCACGGGTCGAGCGCCCCGGCCGGGGCGGGTTCACGCTGATCGAGCTGCTGGTGGTGGTCGCCATCATCGCCGTCCTGGTCGGGCTGCTGCTGCCGGCCGTCCAGAAGGTCCGGGAGGCGTCCGCCCGGACCCAGAGCCAGAACAACCTGAAGCAACTCGCCCTGGCGGCCCAGGGGTACCACGACCGGTTCGGGAACTTCCCGCCGCTGCTCGGCCTGGACTTCACCCGGGGCGGGGAGGGGACCGGGTCCGGGGCGGTCCACTACCACCTCCTGCCGGGCATCGAGCAGCAGGAGGTGTGGGACCGGGGGTTCTGGCGGGCGGGGCGGGAGAACCAATCGAACCAGGGGCCGCACCGGGTGGTGCTGAAGGTGTACGTCAACCCCGGGGACCCGGGGAACACCATGAACGGGATCGCCCTGAGCTTCAGCGCGACGAACTTCTACGCCGGCACCAGCTACCCGGCCAGCGCCCAGTTCTTCGCCCAGACGAACGCGACCGGCGGGCTGGTGAACGCCCAGTACTACCGGAAGCTGCGGGAGGTCCTGGACGGCAGCTCGAGCACGGTGATGTTCGCCGAGAGCTACATGACGTGCGGGTCCGGGCGGCACGCGTGGGGGGAGCGGAGCATCGGCGTCTCCCACCCGTCGTTCGCGAACACCGGGCGGAGCGGGGCGGCGGCGGTCGGCCCCGGGGCGAGGTTCCAGCCCAAGCCGGAGCTGGCCGCCTGCAACCCGGCCCTGGCCCAGGGGCCGTGGGGCGGGGGCGGCATCCAGGTCGCCCTGGCCGACGGGTCGGCCCGGCTGGTGTCCCCGTCGGTGACCGGCAGCACCTGGTGGTCTAGCCTCACCCCGGCCGCCGGGGACATCCTCGCCGCCGACTGGTGACCCCCGGCCCCGGAGGGCGACATGACCCCGAGACTGGTTCTCGCCGCCGCCCTGGTCGCCGCGGCCGGGTGCGGGACCGCGGAGGAGTGGGGGGGGACCGTGTCCGGGACCGTCACCTTCGACGGCCGGCCGCTCCGGTCGGGGGCCGTCACCCTGGTCGGGGCCGACGGCCGGGCGAGGAACGGCGAGGTCGTCGACGGGAGGTACGCGGTCGAGGCCCCCCCGCTCGGCCCGTGCAAGGTGCTGGTGGTCACCGCGCCCGAGGTGGACGAGGCGGGGCGGGCGAAGGCCGGAGGGAAGTACGTCGAACTCCCGGCCCGGTACGCCGACCCGGCCCGGTCCGAGCTGACCGTCGCCGTCACCCGGGAGCCGCAGGAGCACCCCCTCGTCCTGACCCGCTGACCCGCCCGAATCCCGTTCTACGCTTCCGGCAGCCGTCGCCCGGCCGCCGGAGAGCCCGCCGTGTCCCGCCCGTTCCGCGCCGAGACGGCGTTCTTCCTCGCCGCCTGGCTGCTGCTCCTCGTCGCCTTCCGGGAGCGCGGGTTCTACGACCCCGGGTCGCTCTGGCACGTCACCGTCGGCGAGATCATCCTGACCACCGGGATGCCGCAGACCGACCCGTTCAGCTACACGTTCGAGGGCGTCCGGTGGGTGCCGCAGCAGTGGGGGGCGGAGGTGCTCATGGCCCTCGCCCACCGCGCCGGCGGACTCGACACCCTCCTCCTCGCCTTCGCCGCCGGCCTCGCCGCCCTCTACACCCTGATCTTCCGCCGGTGCGTCGAGGGCGGGATGGGGCCGGTCCTCGCCGCCCTCGTCGTCGGCGGGGCCCTGTTCGTCGGGGCGTTCCACTACTTCGTCCGCCCGCACATGTTCACCGTCGCCCTCCTCGGGTGGACGATGATGTGCGTCGTCGACTACGAGGCCGGCCGGCGCTCCGCCTGGCGGCTCCTCGGCCTCGTCCCGCTGTTCGTGCTGTGGACGAACCTGCACGGCGGGGTGCTCGGCGGAACGATGACCCTCGGCCTCGCCGTCGCCGGGTGGGGCGTCCTCTTCCTGGCGAACCGCGACCGTCAGGGAGCGGGTGTCGGCGGGCGACGCGACGGACACCCGCTCCCTGACGGTCGCGGTTCGCCGATCCGCGACTGGCGGACCGCATTCCTCCTCGGCGGCATCGTCGTCGCCTGCCTGCTGACGCCGTTCGTCAACCCGCACGGGCTGGAGATGCTCCGCATCTGGCGGCGGATCGTCGCCTCGGAGGTGCTCCCGCGGGTGATCCACGAGCACATGCCGCTCGACCCGGCCACCCCGGTCGGCCTCGCGGTGGTCGCGTCCGGGGCGGCGTACCTCGTGCTCCTCGCCGGCGCCCTCCCGAAGCTCCGCGTCACCTGGCTGATCCCGCTCGTGTGGCTCGCGCTGAGCTTCAAGGGCATCCGGCAGGGGCCGCTGTTCGCGGTCACGGCCGCGGTCGCCGCCGCCGACCTGTGGCGGCACACCGTCTGGCACCGGCTGCTGGTCCGGTACGGCGACGGGTCGCTGGCCCGCGACGACCCGCCGCCGCGGCCCGGGGTGCGGTGGGCCGCCGTGCCGGCGGCCGCCGTCCTGCTGGCGCTCGGGCTCCAGGCGACCCGCGTCCCGGTCCCGGTCGTCGGCCACGGGTGGGCCCGGCTCGACCCGGACTTCGTCCCGACCGACCTCACCCCGTACGTCGCCACGTTCGTCGACCGGCCCGGCGCCCGGGTGTTCAACGACGCGAACCTCGGCGGCTACCTGATCTACCACGCCCCGCGGCTGAAGGTGTTCATGGACGACCGGTGCGAGCTGTACGGGGACCGGTGGATCGAGGACTACGCCGACGCGATCGGCCGGCCGCCGGGCGAGCTCGGGCCGGTGTTCGAGGGGTGGCACGCCCGGTACCGGTTCGACTGGGCGCTGGTGATGACACACCCGAAGGAGGCGCCGCCGGTCGAGCGGTACCTGCTGTCCCGCCCGGACGAGTGGCGGGTGTTCGCCCGCGGCCGCCGGGCGGTGCTGTTCCAAAAAGTGATGAGTGGTGAGTAATGAGTGATGAGTCCGGTCCGGCCGGCTGTATACTCATCACTCATCACTCATCACTCATCACTCTCGATCATGAACTTCCTCTGCCTGGCGAGCTACTTCAAGGGGAACCGGTTCCTCGAGCAGTTGCACGCGGACGGGCACGCGGTGTACCTGCTGACGATCGAGCAGGCCCTCCGCGAGCCGTGGGCCCGGCACGCCTGCGCCGACGTGCTCGCGGTCGACAACTTCCACGACCGCCGCGGGCTGGTGAACGCCGTCTCGTACCTGACCCGGTCCCGCCGGGTCGACCGGGTCGTCGCCCTCGACGACTTCGACGTGGAGGTCGCCGCCGGCCTCCGCGAGCACCTCCGGATGACCGACACCGGCCCCGGCGACTCGGACGCCCGGCTGTTCCGGGACAAGCTGGCGATGCGGGTCGCGGCCCGCGAACTCGGCGTCCTCCAGCCCGAGTTCGCCCCGCTCTTCAACGACGCCGAGTTGTCCGAGTTCCTGGCCCGGGTGCCCGGCCCGTGGCTGGTGAAGCCGCGGAGCGAGGCGTCGGCGGCCGGGATCCGCAAGGCCCACACCCCGGACGACGTGTGGCGGCGGGTCCACGAGCTCGGCGACGACCGGTCGTTCCACCTGGTCGAGCAGATGGTCCCCGGCGACCTGTACCACGTCGACTCGCTGTCCGCCGACGGGGAGGTGGTGTTCGCCGAGGCGAACGCGTACCGCAAGCCGCTGCTGGACGTGTACCAGGGCGGCGGCATCTACGCCACCCGCACCGTCCCGCGCGACCGGCCGGAGGTCGCCGAGCTGCGGCGGGTCAACGCCGACCTGCTCGCCGGGTTCGGCCTCGGGTGGGGGGCGTCGCACACCGAGTTCATGCGGGCCCACGCGGACGGCCGGTTCTACTTCATCGAGACCAGCGCCCGGGTCGGCGGGGCGAACACCGCGGAGATGGTGGAGCACGCGACCGGGGTGAACCTGTGGGCCGAGTGGGCCAGGCTGGAGGCCGCCCGCGGGACCGCCGACTACCGCCTCCCGCCACTCAAGCAGCGGTACGGCGGGGTGGTGATCTCGCTCGCCCGGCAGCAGCACCCGGACACGAGCGGGTTCGCCGACCCGGAGGTCGTGGACCGGCTCGACAAGGAGCACCACGTCGGGTTCGTCCTCGCCGCCGACACCCCGGAGCGGATCGAGCAACTGCTGACCGATTACACCGAGCGGATCGCCCGCGACTTCCACGCGGTGCTGCCGGCGGCGGACAAGGTGAGCCACTAGCGCCGGCGAGCCGGGAGCGTGAGCGACCGGAGGAACGTCCTCCGGTCGCTCACGCTCCCGGCTCGCCGGAAGAGACTTCCCGGCCCCGCCCACTTCGAGACCTGTGGCGCGGACGGCTCACGGCACCGCCGCGAAGCTTCCTCATGGCTGAGGAGCGGAACCGCGGCCCGCGAGGTTGTCCCAGCCCGCTCCTCAGCCATGAGGAAGCTTCGCGACCGCGGTGCTGGAACAGCCGTCCCCGCGCGGCGTCGTCGGGCAAGCTCTCGGGTGACGCAACATCACCCTGCTGCAAGGCAGCGAGCTGGACGAGGCCGGGAAGTCAAGGGTCAGCGTACGCGGTCCCGGCGGCCGACGCAACACCCGACCCGGCATCACGGTGGACACCCGCCCGGCCGGCGTGGTATCGTAGTTGCACCTCTCCACCCGGGGCCGGTGCGCGCCCCGCCGAGCCGTCGTGCCGGGAGAACCCGCCGCATGCCCCGCCGCCCCGTCATCGGGATCGCCACCCAGACCCTCCCCGCCGTCCCCGGCGAGCGGCAGGCGTGCTGGCTCATGGGCCACAGCTACGTCGAGGAGCTCCGCAAGGTCGGCGGCGTCCCGTGGCTCATCCCGCTCGTCCCCCACGACCCCGACACCCTCGCCGCCATCTTCGACCGCCTCGACGCCGTGTTCATCACCGGCGGGGTGGACGTCGACCCGGCCCGGTACGGCGAGCCGAAGACCCCGCTGTGCGGCACCACCGACGCCGACCGCGACGCGGTCGAGATCGCCCTGCTCAAGCACGCCCTCGACCGCGGGCTGCCGGTCCTCGCCGTCTGCCGCGGGCTCCAGATCCTGAACGTCGCCTGCGGCGGGACGCTGTACCAGGACGTCGCCGCCCAGGTGCCGGCCGCGCTGAAGCACGACTACTTCCCGACCCCCGCCCAGCCGAGCCGGAAGTATCTCGCCCACGACGTGGCGGTGAAGCCCGGGTCGCGGCTCGGCAGGATCCTCGGCGAGGCGGTGGTGCCGGTGAACAGCATGCACCACCAGGCGGTCAAGGACCTCGCCCCGTCCCTGGCCGCCACCGCCCACGCCCCGGACGGGATCGTCGAGGCGGTCGAGGGGACCGGGGACCAGTTCCTGGTCGCCGTCCAGTGGCACCCCGAGGAGTTGACGGACACCAGCCCCGGGATGGCCCGGCTGTTCACCGCGTTCGCGGCCGCCGCCGCGTGAGTCGGTGACGCTTCTGCGAAGCGTCGCTAACCGTTCCGTCTTCGGCACCGGCGCACCTGCCGGTGCCTCGTGCTTCGGGGACGCTTATGCTCGCGCTCGCCGTGCTCCTCCTCGCCCCGGCCCCGACCCTCGAGGCCCGGATCGCCCCGCTCGCCAAGGCCCACAAGGGGAAGGTGGCGGTCGCGGTCAAGAACCTCAAGACCGGCGAGGAGTTCTACCTGGCCGCCGACGAGGTGATGCCGACCGCCAGCCTGATCAAGCTCCCGGTCATGGTCGAGGCGTTCTGGCAGGCCGAGGAGGGGAAGGTCAAGTTCGACACCACCCTGACCCTCAAGAAGGACGACAAGGTCCCCGGCAGCGGCATCCTCACCCCGCACTTCTCCGACGGGGCGACGTTCCCGCTGAAGGACGCCGTCCGGCTGATGATCGTCTTCTCCGACAACACGGCCACGAACCTGGTCCTCGACCAGATCGCCATCCCGTCCACGAACGAGCGGATGAAGACGCTCGGGATGGCCGAGACGCGGGTCAACGCCCAGGTGTTCAAGGGGTCGAAGACGACGGTCGACCCGGAGCGGTCGAAGACGTACGGCCTCGGCTCGACCACCGCCCGGGAGACGGTGCAGCTGCTGGAGCTGATCGAGGCGGGGAAGGTGGTGTCGGCGGACGCGTGCAAGGAGATGCTGCGGCACCTGAGGGCGTGCGACGACAAGGAGATGTTCGCCCGGTTTCTGCCGGCGGGGGTGGCGCTCGCCCACAAGACCGGGGCGGTCAGTGATGCCCGCACGGAAGCCGGGATCGCGTACACGAAGGCCGGCCCGGTCGCCCTGTGCGTCCTGACCACCCAGAACGAGGACAAGCGCTGGGCGAAGGACAACGCCGCCGAGCTGCTGCTGGCGAACGTGGCCAAGGAGGTGGTCGAGCACTTCGGCGGGGCGCCGGACAAGAAGTAGACTTGGCCCCGGAGCGCCTCTCGGGTAGGTGTCGCGGGTTGGAACAGCGTCGCCGGGCCGCCACGGAGGGCGGCCCCTACCGGGTCCCCTTCGGTAGGGGCCGCCCTCCGTGGCGGCCCGGCATCCGCACCCCCGACCCGCGACACGGTCCTGAAACCCGCCCTATTTCTTCCCCCCGGCCGGCGGGTCGACCCCGACCAGCTTCGGGTCGGTGGCCGCCTTCCCGTCCGGGATCTCCGGGATC
The DNA here is from genome assembly GCA_013822345.1 of Isosphaera sp. GTDB lineage: Bacteria > Planctomycetota > Planctomycetia > Gemmatales > Gemmataceae > Gemmata. The sequence continues at coordinate 2,701 of PNKH01000017.1, read as the reverse complement.
GGCCGGTCGCTGAACCACTCCGGGTCGGCGTCCGCCCCGAGCAGCTTCGGGCTCGGGAACACCGACATCATCCACACCACCGACCGGTCGTCGAGCCGGCCGTCCCGGAAGTGGAGGACGTACTGGACGTAGTGGTGGCAGACGGCCCCGTCCAGCGGCGGCGGGTCGCCCGCCTCCCCCTGGAACAGGAGCCACAGCCCGCGGAGTTCCTGCACCCCATTCCCCGGGGCCGACCCGACCGGGAGGTCGACCGTCCACTCCCAGTCCGGGCGGACGGTGGTCAGCCGGGCCGTCCCCTGGGCCGGGTCCGGGCGGGAGAAGAACACCTTCGACATCTGCCCCTTGGCGAACAGCTGCGGGGACGTGTTCGGGGCCCGGACGATCCGGAACCGGACCGCCAGGGCCTGGTCCCCGGCCGCGTCCCCGGCCGCCACCTCCCGCCCGTCGGCCGCCCGGAGCGACAGGTGGTAGGTGGCGGTCCGGTAGTTCCCGCCGTTGAACAGGGCGTCGGACCGCTCGTCGTTCCCCCGATACCACGTGTTCGAGGTGCCGCGCGGCAGGGCGTGGAGCCCGTGCGGCCACGCGTAGTGGAGCACCTTCTCCAGGTGCCGATACCCGGCCGCCCCGGGGTCCGCCGCCGCCGCGGCCGGGGCGGCTTGCAGTCGGGCGACCTCCGCCTCCGCCCGGTCCTTCGCCGCCCACAGGTCGGCTCCCGCCGCCGCCGCGACCAGCAGCAGGAAGGTGCTCGGCCGGGCCACCAGCCCGAGCGCCCGGGCGACCCGACCCGGGGTGCGGCGGCGGGTGAGGCGGTGGTGGAACGCGGCGGCGGTGGCGGTCAGGAGGAGGGCGGCGACCGCCCCGACGACCGCGACCGGGTGGCGGTCGCAGAACCCGGCGACGGCGAGCACCGCCCCGGCCCACCACGACCCGGTCCGGTCGCCGTCGCCCGGCGCCGGGCGGCCGGCCGGGGGCTGGGGCAAGTCCTTCAGGTACGCCCCGGGGTTGGCCTGGAACTCGCGGACGCAGGCGGCGCAGCAGAAGTAGACCGCCCGCCCTCCGTACTCGGCCCGGAACTCGGGCAGGGCCTTCTCCCCCGGGATGACCGGGCAGGTGTCGTTCTCCGGCTGGGCCGCGGCGGCCGCCGGGAGGGCGGCGAGCAGCAGGGCGGCCGCGGCGAGGCGGGTGGCGGTCATCGCGGGGGCGGCACCGGGGGTCGGGGCGGGGGCGGGGCGGGGTCATTGTAGCGGGTCGTGGCCGGGGCCGTTCGCCCCCGGTATCGTGTCCGGAGCAACCTCCCCTCACGGGTCACCTCCATGGCCAAGAAGCAGCTCCGGGTCGGCATGATCGGGTACGGGTTCATGGGCCGGGCGCACTCGAACGCGTACCGGCAGGTCGGCCAGTTCTTCCCGTCCGACCACCAGGTGGTGCTGAAGGCGGCGTGCGCCCGGGACCCGGACAAGGCCAGGGCGTTCGCCGACCAGTGGGGGTACGAGTCGGTCGAGACCGACTGGCGGAAGCTGGTCGAGCGGCCGGACATCGACGCCGTCGACATCTGCACCCCGAACAACCTGCACAAGGAGATCGCGCTGGCGGCGGCGGCGAACGGGAAGGCGATCCTGTGCGAGAAGCCGCTGGCCATGAACGCGGCCGAGGGGCGGGAGATGGTCGCGGCGGTCGAGAAGGCCGGGGTGCCGAACATGGTGTGGTACAACTACCGCCGCATCCCGGCGGTGACGCTGGCGAAGCGGATCGTCGACGAGGGCCGGCTCGGGAAGGTGTTCCACTACCGGGCGAAGTTCCTCCAGGACTGGACGATCAAGGCGGAGCTGCCGCAGGGCGGGCAGGGGCTGTGGCGGCTGGACGTGGCGGCGGCCGGGAGCGGGGTGAGCGGCGACCTCTTGGCCCACTGCATCGACACCTCGATCTGGCTGAACGGCCGGCTGGAGAGCGTGTGCGCGATGACCGAGACGTTCGTGAAGGAGCGGATGCACAACCTGACCGGGAAGGTGGAGAAGGTCGGGATCGACGACGCCTGCACGTTCATCGGCCGCTACGAGAACGGGTCGCTGGCGAACTTCGAGAGCACGCGGTACGCGCGTGGGCACAAGGCGCTGTACACGTTCGAGATCAACGGGGAGGACATGTCGCTGTTCTGGGACCTGCACGACCTGCACCGGCTGCAGATCTTCGACTACAAGGACCCGGACGCGAGGGGGCGGGGGTGGAAGTCGGTGCACGTGACCGACGGCGACCACCCGTACATGGGGAACTGGTGGGTGCCGGGGCTGTCGATCGGGTACGACGCGAGCTTCACGCACCAGGTGGCGGACTTCATCAAGGGTCTTGAGACCGGGAAGCCGGAGGGGCCGACGTTCCGCGACGCGCTGGAGACGCAGTCCGTGCTGGACGCGATCCTGGATTCCGCCAAGAGCCAGAAGTGGGTAAATGTGGCGAAGGGGTGAGCAGATGAATGCCGACGAGCAGTGGACGGAACTGGCCCGGGGGTGGCGCACGGTCGCGGCGATCGTGGCCTACCGGGCGTCCGCCGGGGTCGGCTTGGGCGAGGCCAAGGAGGCCGTCGAGGCGTGGGTCGCGGCCCACCTGCCGCCGTCCGTCGGCTACCAACTCGCGGCGCGGGTTGGCCGTCGTGTGGACGACCAACTCGCCGCCCACACGGCACACACCGGCAAAGAACTGTCGG